>JBBSMQ010000004.1:0-169755 GCA_038233075.1 Acidimicrobiales bacterium | reverse complement strand
TCACATTGAGTGGTTGGAATGACGTTTCACCGTGTCATCCAACTCACCGACTCGCTACCGTCACCCAGATGTCTGACTACGAGATCCCGCCGCCGGAGCCCAAAGAGATCGACGAGAAGCTCTCCATGGAGCTGCAGATCCTCTCGTCTAACGCGGTGCTCAAGGGCCACCCGTCGGGGGCGGAGAAGTGCGACAACTGCCTCTACTACCTCGACCCCACCCAGGAGATCTCGTACTGCTGGCACCAGAAGCTGCGGATCCTGGTCGGCGCCGAGTGGTGGTGCCAGTGGTGGGAGGAGACCCCCGAGGACGGGTGAGGAGATCCCCGAGGACGGGTGAGCGCCGGGCCTCGGCCTGCGGCCACCGGCCTGCCCGTCAGGGATCGAGCTCGTCGATCCAGCGGTGGAGGGTGGCGGCGTCGGCCACCAGCTGCTCGGGCTCGTCGGCGCGGACGTACTCGCACAGCACGTTCCGGGGGTTCGGGATCGAGCTCCGGGCGGCCAGGGCGAGCGCCGCCGGCCACAGATCCTCGCCCTCGGCCAGCGGTCGTCGGTCATCGATGCCCGTCGGGCCCCACGTGAAGGCGTGGAGCGACGCCAGGTGAGGGAGGACCGCCCGCAGCTCGTCCAGGGCGGCCGCCGAAGACAGGGTGGGGTCGGGCTGCCAGTGGGTGCGCAGGTTGGGGCGGTCGAGGGCGTCGAGCAGCGCGACGGTCGAGGCCGCCGTGTGGGTGAGGGTGCCGGGGTGGAACTCGAGGGCCAGATCCAGGCCGCGGACCGCGGCCGCGTCGGCCAGCTCGGCGGTGCGTTCCCGCACCCGGTCCCGCTCCGCGATGGGTGACTCGGGCGTGATCCCGAGCTCGGTCCAGACCCGGATGGTCGTGGTGCCCAGGGCTTCGGCCACGTCGAGCACCGGGGTCACCTCGTCGACACCGGGCGGCGGGGGACCCACGCCCAGGTAGGAGCCGTAGGACGCTACCTCGATGCCCTGGTCTCGGCCCCGACGGGCCAGTGCGGCGGCGGTGGCCACGTCGCCCGGGAGCACGTGGCCATCGGCCCCCCACGCGATGGCGCCCAGCCGGGCCCGCGCCGCCCCCGCAACGACGTCCTCCGCCGTCAGGGCCCGCAGGGTGATCGAGCACAGCCCGGCGACCAGGGGCGTCCGACCGCTCATCGGGTGGCCCTCCCCTGCGGCCTCACGCGATGCGGTCCATGTCGGTCGCGACCACCGGGTGGGCCAGCGGTTCCCCGGCGGCGAAGCGAGCCACCTCGGCGATGGCCAGGTCACCCATGCGCGCCACCTCGGAACCCTCGGAGCCGGCGATGTGCGGCGTCAGCACCACGTTGGGCAGGTCCCACAACGGAGAGGAGGCGGGCAGGGGCTCGGGGTCGGGGGTGTCGATGAAGGCGCAGAGGCGACCGGAGCCGCACTCCGCCTCCAGGGCGGCCGGGTCGACCAACGAGCCCCGGGCCGTGTTGACGAGCCACGCCCCGTCGCGCATGGAGGCCAGGCGGTCAGCGTCGAGGAGGTGGCGGGTCGTGGGCAGGGCGGGGGCATGCAGGCTCACGACGTCGGCCCAGGCGCACAGGTCGTCGAGGCCCATCGCCGTCGTCCCCAGAGCGGCGGCGTCGGGCGCGGTCAGGTAGGGGTCGCTCACGGCCACCTCGGCGTCGAGGGTGGCCAGCCTCTCGATGACGAGCCGGCCGATCCGTGACGCCCCCACCACCCCGACGCGCAGGCCCAAGGTGCCGAGGTCGCGGGCCGGGCCCTGCCCGAGGACGATGGCCTGGCCCTTCGTCTCCCGGTAGCGATCACGGACGCGGAACACGTCCTTGGCGATCATGACGATGGCGGCGAAGGTCAGCTCGGCCACCGGCACGGCGTTGGCCGCCGCGGCGGTGGAGACGGCGATCCCGCGCGCCCATAGCTCGTCGGACACGGTGGCGCGGACGGTGCCGGCGCCGTAGGCCAAGAGGCGCAGCGCCGGCATCCGGTCCAGGACGCCTCGATGGAGGCGGGGGCAGCCCCAGCCGCCCACCAGCACCTCGATGGGGGCGAGCACGTCGTCGGCGGTGGTACCCAGGTCGAGGGGCCGACGAGCCACCAGGTCGGTGATGCGCTCGAGCTCGTCCCAGGACGCAGGGGTGAAGAGCATGTCCTCGACGCCGGGCCACATGGCCAGCGCGGCGACGGGACGGTGAGGGGCCACGGAGCGAGCGTAGGCCGGCGACCTCGGGGACGGGACGACCTCAGCTGCGAGTTGCGACAGCCGATCGGTGATCTCCGACCGGGGTTGACCGACCGCCCTGTGCGGTGTGCCTGCACTGCCGCCCAGTTGGACCCAACCCCCGATCCGTGAGGAGAGCATCGCCCATGGCCACCATGACCGTCTGGAAGTTCCACGAGCCCAACGCCGCCCGTTCGGAGGAGGCGCCGGGCACGCCCTTCGAGATGCGCGAGTACGTCGTCGCCGCCAGCGACGAGGCCGACGCGCTCCAGCGCCGGGCCGACGAGCGCTCCGCCGAGGCGCGCGCCGCCAACCAGGACGGCGACAACTACACCATCACCTCGGTGCTGTTCGCCACCGTCATCCTGCTGGCCGCGCTGTCCTCCAAGGTTCGCACCCCGCGGACGGCGCGCCGCGCGAGGCCCGGCGGCCGCCGGACGCCGGTACCGCCCGAGGCGGGCGGGTCAGACTCCGAGCTCCTCCGAGGCCATCTCCACGCCCTTGACCCGGTTGGTGATCTTCTCGAACGCGGTGTCGCGGGCGAAGTCGGGCGAGCCGTGCTTGGGCTTCACGTCGGTGCTGAAGGGGGAGAAGCCGCAGTCGTCGGTGGCGCCCAGGCGCTCCTTGGGGATGTACTCCGCCGCGGTGACGAGGGCGTCGCGCACCTCCTCGGGGGTCTCGACCTTCGGGTAGAGCGGGTCGATCACACCGACCATGCAGACCTGGGGAACGCCGTTGGCGTCGTCGCGGCTGTTGTCGCCGACCAGCTTGTAGACGCGCTCCTTGTCCTTCTCGCTGGCCAGCTGGATGAGGAAGTAGCCCGCGTTCATCTCGAACATGGAGCTCAGCAGCTCGGCGTAGTCGACCTCGGCACTGTGCACCGAGTCGCAGTCCCCGCCGGGGCAGGTGTGGATGCCGATGTTGGTCCGCTCCTCGGCGCTGAAGCGGTCGATCACCCGGTTGTTGAGGTCGATGAAGCTCTGGAGCATGTTGCGCCCGGTCCAGGGGTTGCGGGAGTCGTTCTTGTTGGCCAGGCGGCCCTCGGTGAAGTCGATCGAGACGCGCACCGCGCCGGCGGCGAAGGCCTGGCGGATGTCCTTCTCGGCCTCGTCGCACAGGTCCGAGAGGAACTGCTCGCGGGAGTAGCCGTCGATCTCCTCGTCGAGGGGGTACAGCAGCGACAGCATCGAGGGGGCGATGACGGCCTGCTTCATGGGCGTGGAGGCCATGGGCATCGACTGCTCGAGGTAGTCCGACGCGAAGGTCTTGTACTTGAAGGGGCCGCCGGTGAGGCGGGGCAGCTGGCGGTCGTGGCCGTCGTCGAAGATGGCGAAGAACTGCCCGTCGGGGGCCAGGTTGTCGGCCAGACCGGTGCCGGCGAGCGTGTCGGCGAGGGGGTAGGTGGCGAAGCTCGAGGCCCGCTGCTCGCCGTCGGTGATGACCGGCGACCCGGTGGCCTCCATGCGCTGGATCGAGTCCTTGCAGGCCGCGTCCTGCTCGGTCTTGAGCTGGTCCTGGCGGATGTCGCCGGCGTCGTAGGCGGCGATCGCCTCCTGCAGCTTCTGGGGCCGGGGGAGTGAGCCCACCTGTTCGGTCGGGATGCTCATCTGCGTGCCTTTCGAGGGTGATCTGCCCGGGGTTGCGGGCGGTGCGACGCGCGTCACACCGGGTGGACCTTAGGCGGAGTGGGTCGGCGGTGCAGGGGGTCGCACGCTCAGTGGGCCAGGACCACCCACGCGGCGCCGCCCAGCCAGATGCCGTCATCGGCCTGATGGCGCTCCAGGACGGTCCGCAGGCCGACCCGTAGCCGGTCCAGCAGGTGGTGGTCGGGCTCGAACATGAGGTACCCGGTGGGCAGCAGACGGAGGTAGAAGTCGATGGCCTCGTCCACATCACCCCGGCCGACCAGGACGTCGAGGTCCAGTGCCTCCAGGGTGACGTCGACGAAGCTGGCGTGGGCCAGCAGGTCCGAGATGCGCTCGGCCCGCGCCAGCGAGAAGGGCCCGGGGGCGTCGGGCCCGGGCGCGGGTGGGAGGGGCACGATGGCGGCCGCCGCGTCGCGCGGCTCGGTGGTCCAGGCGTTCTCCTCCAGACCGCGCCAGCACACCATGGCCAGACGGCCGCCCCGGCGCAGGGCTCGGCGGAGATCGGTGAAGGCGGCCTCGGGCTCATCGAAGAACATGGTGCCCAGGCGGGAGAAGATCAGGTCGTAGGCATGGGGCTCGTAGGGGTGGGTGCCGGCATCGCCCTCGATGAAGTCGACGTTGGTGAGACCCGCCTCGGCCGCGGCGTCGCGGGCGACGGCGATCATGGGCGCGGAGGGATCGATGCCGGTGACGTGGCCGTCGGGACCGACCGCCTCGGCCAGGACCCGCGTGGTGGTGCCGCACCCGCACCCGACGTCGAGCACCCGCTCCCCCGGGAGAGGTCGACACCGGTCCAGCGCGGCCTGCCCCAGCGGAGCGAGCATGGCGTCGAGGGCGGGCTGGAAGGTGATCCAGGGCTCGGGCTGCACCCGGAACGCTGGCGTGCGGGGTGTGGTGTCGGTCACAGTCGACGACGGTACCGTCGACGCGTCCGATCCGCACCGCGCCTGCAGGCCGCGCCCGCTACGGGAGGACCACGGTGCGAGCGCCGAGGAGGAAGACCCGCCCCTCGGCGTGGGCCTTGACGGCCCGGGCCAGCACGACCCGTTCCAGGTCCCGTCCCACGATGCGCATCTCGTCAGGGCCATGGGCGTGGGAGACCCGGGCCACGTCCTGGTCGATGATCGGGCCCTCGTCGAGCTCGGCGGTCACGTAGTGGGCCGTGGCCCCGATGACCTTCACGCCCCGGGCCCAGGCCTGGTGGTAGGGCCGGGCGCCGAGGAACGCGGGGAGGAACGAGTGGTGGATGTTGATCACCCGACCGGTCAACCGACGACAGACGGCGTCGGTGAGCACCTGCATGTACCGAGCCAGGACGACGAGGTCGATCTCGTGGTGGTCGACCAGCTCGAGCAGGCGATCTTCCGCCTGGCCCTTGGTGTCGGGGGTGACGGGGACGTGCTCGAAGGCGACATCGCTTCTCTCGGCCACCTCGGCCAGCTCGGTGCGGTTTGACACCACGAGCGGGATCTCGATGGGCAGCTCGCCGGCGTGCCACCGGTACACGAGGTCGACGAGGCAGTGGTCGTACGCCGACACCATGACCAGGGTGCGCCGGGGCTGATCCGGGCGCCACACCGCCAGCTCGCCGTGCAGCGCATCGACCCGGGGGCCGAGGGCGTCGGCCACCTCCCCCGGATCCCCGATGGGGCAGTCGAACCGCGTGCGCATGCAGAACGTCGCCGTCGCATCGTCGCCGAACTGGGCGCTCTCGACGATGTTGGCGCCCAGCTCGACGAGGCCCTGGGAGAGCGAGGCGACGATCCCCGGCCGGTCGGGGCAGGTGAGGGTCAGGACGTGGGCGGTCACCGCCGCCACCCTGCCACGCCGGCCGGGACGATCCCCGGTGGGTGGGAGGCTCAGCCCCCGCCGTCGGTGGACCCGCCGTCGGCCGACCCATCGTCATCGGGCACCGCGTCGTCAGGTCCGCCGTCACCATCGGGGGGCCGTGGTGACCGGTCATGTTGCTGCTCGCCGGCTTCCGTCCCGACGACCACATGCGACGGGGGTTGCGGCGACGGCTTGCGGTCCCCGTCCTGGCCGTGGCGCGGTGGCGGTCCCCCTGACGTTCCACAGTCGAGAGACGCTGCGCGACGCCGCTCTCGATCGCGCCGTGACCCAGGCGGTGGTCGAGTGGGACGACGAGGCGAGGGTGCGCGAGCTCGATGCCAACGTCGACGGCGGCCTGGGGGTCGTCGAGCTGCTGGTGTCGAGTCCCGGTGAGCCCCGGTCGGCGCAGCGTCTGGCCGAGGAGAGCCGCGAGCGCTTCGGCGGGCCCGTGGACCTGCGCCTGCTGTTCCAGCGCGACGAGCAGTTCGTGGTCAGCGCCCGATAGGTGCTGTCGGTCAGCCCCGCCGACGCTCCGGTCGGCGCCTGCTTGCTCTGCGCTCGCCGCTGGGACACCCTGAGCGGACCGTTCGCCACGAGGAGACCGCCCATGCCCTGGACCGCAGCCGACATCCCGGACCAGGCCGGCAGGACCGCCGTGGTCACCGGCGCCAACGGAGGACTCGGCCTGGAGACCGCCCTCGCCCTGGCCGGCGCCGGCGCCCCCGTGGTGATGGCGGCCCGCAACCTCGACAAGGCGGCGACGGCCGAGTCCCGGATCCGCGACCGACACCCCGAGGCCTCGGTGGAGGTGGTGGCCCTCGACCTCGGCGATCTGGCCTCGGTGGCCGCCGCCGCCAAGGACGTTCTCGCCGGGCACCAGGTCGTGGATCTCCTCATCAACAACGCCGGGGTCATGGCCATGCCCGAGCGGCGCACCACCGACGGCTTCGAGATGCAGCTCGGGGTGGACCACCTCGGGCACTGGGCCCTGACCGCCCACCTGCTCCCGGCCGTGCTCCGGGCCGAGGCTGGGCGAGTGGTCACGGTGACCAGCACGGCCCGGTTCTTCGGCACCCCCGTCGACCCGTCCAACCCCCACCTCGAAGGCTCCTACGGATCATGGCGGTCCTACGGCCAGGCCAAGCTGGCCAACTACCACTTCGGTCTCGGCCTCCACGAGCAGCTCCGCGGCGCCGGGCTCGCGACCGCCAGCCTCATCGCCCACCCGGGGCTGTCCAACACCGACCTCCAGTCCACGACGGTGGAGGAGGGCGGCGGCGGACGCCTGGGCAACATCTCCCACGTCCTGGCGGCCAGGACCGGGATGTCGGCCGAGGAGGGCGCTCGGCCCCAGCTGCGGGCGGCCACCGACCCCGAGGCTCGCAGCGGTGAGCTCTACGTCCCTCTGTTCGCCACCAATGGTCCCGCGGTGCGGCGGCCCGTGCTGCGCCGCTTCGACCTGGACCGGCGCATCGAGGAGCTGTGGGCCGTCTCCGAGCGCGAGACCGGCCTGGCCGTCGACGTCGCCGCCGCATCCGGTCGGTGACCGTCGCTCGTCAGCGCGGCGGTGTCAGGCGTCCACCTTCTCGGCGGTGGGCCCCACCGCGGATGCCGGTGGGGCCGGGGTCGACGCCCGGGGCCGGGGGGAGCGGAGGAACAGGTAGAGCACCGGCACCAGGTACAGCAGCCAGATCGCGACCTGCTCGATCGAGGGGCGAGGGTCCCAGCCCAGGATGGCGGCCAGGAACTTGCCGACCTCGGAGTCCTGGGTGAGCCAACCGACGGAGCGCAGGTCGTAGACGCCGTTCAGGTTGAACGACCCGAGGTCGCCGGCGGCCTGGAGGAACAGGACGGCACGGGCGGCCAGGCCCGCGGCGAAGATGATGAGGATGACGCCGGTGGCGGTGAAGAAGGTCCGCATGGGGATGGCCCGCCCTCCGGTGTAGACGAGCAGGGCCAGGAGGGAGGCGACACCCAGTCCGAGGAGGGCGCCCGCGATCAGCCGCGGGCCCCCGCCGTCGGTGGAGAGGGCGAGGAGGAACAGCGCCGCTTCGATCCCTTCCCGGAGCACCGCGACGAAGGCCACGCCCACCAGGGCCACCCGGACGTTCGAGGCGGCGAGGGCGGCATCGACCTTGGCCTCGAGGTCGCCCTTGATGAGGCGGGCCTGACGCCGCATCCAGAAGATCATCCAGGTGAGCACGGCGACAGCGAGGATCGACACCACGGCGAATGATCGGAGCCGGGCCGCGCCCTCGAGGTCGCCGATGGTCAGCCGGACGACCACGCCCACCGCGATGGACAGGCCCACGGCGACGGCGACCCCGAGCCAGACCGGTCGGGCCAGGTCGAGGCGATCGAGGCGACGCAGGTAGCCGAAGACCAGGGCCACGATCAGAGCGGCCTCGAAGCCCTCACGCAGCATCACGAGGAACGGAGCGAGCATGTTCACCATGCCTAACGCATCGGATCAGGTCTAGTCAACGGGGCCCGTCGTGGGTCCGTCGGCGGACCGGGCGACGGCGACGTAGGTTCCGGGCGTGGACAGTGCGTGGGAAACCGTCGTCGGAGGCATCGACTTCGGCGAGGGACCGCGCTGGCACGAGGGCCTCGACGCCGAGGGCGCCATCTGGTTCGCCGATGCCACCGGCTCCCAGATCGACGTGCCCCACGCCGGTCGGCCGTGAGCAGCCCTCCCCGGCGACGCGCCGGTCCGTCCCCCTGGCTCACCGCCCTCGAGGGCCGCGCCCTCGTCGGGCGGGGCACCATCGGCGCACTGGAGCCCTGGCTGGCGCGGGTCCGTCGCGGCGACGGCCACCCCGTGCTCGTCCTGCCCGGCTTCACCGCGGACGACCGCTCCACCGGGCCGCTCCGCGGCATCCTGCGGGGCCAGGGCTACTGGACCCACGGCTGGCGTCTGGGGCGCAACCTCGGACCCACGCAGCACGTCATCGACGGGCTGGCGGCCCGCTTCGCCGCGCTCCACGAGCAGCATGCCCAGCCCATCAGCGTGGTCGGTTGGAGCCTGGGCGGGATCTTCGCTCGCGAGCTGGCTCGGCGCGCCCCCGACCAGGTGCGCCAGGTCATCACCCTCGGGAGCCCGTTCCGCATCGGCGACGCCGACCGCAGCGCGGCGTCCGGTCTCTACGAGCGGCTGCGCCCCCTGCACGTCCAACGTCCTCCTCTTCCGCCCGAGGACGCCCGTCCCCCGCTCCAGGTGCCGGCCACGTCGATCTACACCAGGACCGACGGCATCGTCCGCTGGTGGCAGTGCCTGGAGTCCGAGGGCCCCCGTCGCGAGAACATCGCGGTCCGGGGCAGCCACAGCGGCCTCGGCTTCAACCCCGCCGCGGTGTACGCCGTCAGCGACCGCCTGGCCCAGCCGGCCGACGACTGGCAGCCGTTCTCGGCTCCCCGTTGGGCGCGCCGCTGGTACCCCCGGCCCGTGAGCTGGCGTCCCCAGTCCTCCCCCGTCTGAACCCCACCTGGAAGGAGCCCCGTGAAGGAGCTCATCTACCACCGCCTGCTGCTCCCCGCCGTCGAGAACCACGCCGACAAGGTGGCGATCCTCGACCAGGGCTACGAGGGGACCCTGGCCGCCCACGGGGACCGGGTCCTGCGTCTCGCCCACGCCCTCCGCCACCAGCTGGGCGTCGCGCCCGGGGACCGGTTCGCGGTCATGGCCACCAACAGCCACGAGTACCTGGAGCTGTACCACGCTGCCTTCCTCGGGGCCGGGGTCGTCAACCCCCTCAACCTCCGTCTGGCCGGAGCCGAGCTCGACTTCATCGTGCGCGACTCCGGCACCGAGGTGGTGTTCGTCGACTCCATGTTCGCCGATCACTTCGCTCGGGCCATGGCCGGCTCCGACGAGCCCAGCCCCATCCGCCACGTGGTGCTCATCGGCGACGGTGACGTTCCCCACGACCTGCGCTACGACGACCTCCTCGCCGGGGCCGAGCCGGTGGTCCCCGATGAGCCCGAGGAGACCGATGCGGCCCTGCTCATGTACACCGGCGGCACCACCGGTCGGCCCAAGGGCGTGGTGCTCGATCACCGGGCCGAGGTGCTGAACCTCTACCACGTCGGCATGAACGTCGACTTCGACCCCGACTCGGTGTACCTGCACCAGACCCCCATGTTCCACGCCGCCTCCATGGCCGGGATCATGGGCACGCCCAGCGCCGGCGGCACCACCGTGTTCCAGCCTCTCTTCGACCCCGCCGGCGCCATGAGCCTCATCGAGACCCACCGGGTGACCCAGACGATGATGGTCCCCACCATGATCGCCATGATGGTGAACCACGACGAGTTCCGGCCCGAGCGCCTGGCCTCGCTGGAGCTGCTCTCCTACGGCGCCTCGCCCATGCCGGCGGCGCTGCTCGACCGGTTGCTCGACCTCTACCCCGACCTCGACATCGTGCAGGGCTACGGCATGACCGAGTCGTCGTCGGTGCTCACCTTCCTCGGCGCCGAGGACCACCGCAAGGGAGGCCCCCGCCTGCGCTCCGCCGGTCGTCCGGTCCTCGGCGTCGTCCTCTCCATCCAGGACCCCGAGGGCAACGCCGTGCCCCGGGGCGAGACAGGTGAGGTCTGCGCCCGGGCCGGCAACTTCATGCGCGAGTACTGGAACAACGCCGAGGCCACCGACGAGACCTTCCGCGACGGCTGGTACCACAGCGGCGACGCCGGCTACCTCGACCACGAGGGCTACCTGTTCCTCGTCGACCGGGTGAAGGACATGATCATCACCGGTGGTGAGAACGTCTACTCCTCGGAGGTCGAGAGCGCCCTCTCCAAGCACGAGGCGGTGGACCAGGTGGCGGTGATCGGGATCCCCCACGACACCTGGGGCGAGCAGGTCCACGCCATCGTCGTGCCCCGCGCCGGGGCCGAGGTGACCGGGGACGAGCTCAAGGCGCTGGCCAAGGAGCACATCGCCGGCTACAAGGTGCCCAAGTCCTTCGAGTTCCGCACCGAGCCGCTGCCCCTCTCGGGCGCCATGAAGGTGCTCAAGCGCGACCTGCGAGCCCCCTACTGGGAGGACCAGGACCGCAACGTCGGCTGAGCGCTCGTGGGGCGGGCGCCGAACGGGCGGCCGGGAGGGTCAGTCGCGCGCCAGCACCCGGTAGGCGGTGGCGGTGGCCAGGCCGAACACCAGGTGGGCACTGAGGTCCTTGGCCAGCGTCTCGGCGTCGTAGTTCCAGATGGGCTGGTAGATGCCGGCCGCGCCCAGGAGCACGTAGGCCGAGCCCCACGCGGTGGGGCCGAGGGCCAGTCCCCACCCTGGGTGGACCGGTCGACGGGCGGCCGTGGCGAGGCCGTAGAGCGCGCCCCACTGGATGCCGGTGGTCCAGTGGACGACGTTGTTGGTGAGCCCGGCGGCGTCGTCGGGCAGCTCGACACCGACCGCGCCGGCCAGTCGCCGTCCGACCTGCGCCGGGGCCGCGGCCTCGTCGAAGGACGACGTCGAGGTCGACAGGTCCCAGTCGGCGAAGCCGTCCTCGCCCCCTCCCCGCCGGTAGCGGGAGTACCACACCAGGTCCATGGCGAGGGTGCCGACGGCACCGGCCACCGCCCCCCGGACCAGGCTCCTGATCGGGTTCACTCGTGTCTTCGACATCAGCACATCTCCCTGGCGGTCGTCGGCGTTCGAGGCCGACCCGCAGCCTCAACGGTCCCACGAACCCTGAACCGGCGGACGGCATTCCGCCCGGCCCGACCGGTGGCGCCGGTCACCGCGCCGTCACCTCGAACGACCACGTCGGGCCCGCGGCCTGGCCCAGCACCAGGGTCCCGCCCTGTGGCGCCGCCGTCAGCCGGGCGTTGGTCAGGCCCTCGGCAGTGACATCGAGCGAGTCCGGGTCCCCGGGCACGAAGGCGACCAGGTCGGTGCCCGCCTCGTCGCCTGACCCGGACGCGCGGAGAGCTCGCTCGTCGGGATCCCAGGTGGTGGCCTCGAGGAGCGGGTGCCTCGCTCCTCGCCCCCGAGCGTCGCCCAGGCCGGCGCCCGTCCCGCTGGGCTCTGGTGGTGGTCCCCTGGCGCACATCGACGGAACCCCCGCCGGTCCGCGCCCATTCCGGGGGTCGACGAGGCGCAGGAATGCCGGCCGCCGCCGTCGGGGTTGCCCCCGGCGTGCCCCACACCGCCGACCGCACCCACCCATGACCAGAGATCGCTACGATGTGATCGTCGTCGGCGGCGGGGCCGGCGGCCTGACCGCGGCCCGCGAGGCGCACCGGCGTGGCGCGTCGACCCTGCTGGTGCAGTCCGGCCCCCTCGGCGGCGACTGCACCTTCACCGGGTGCGTGCCGTCCAAGACGTTGCTCAGCGCGGCGGCGGCGGGGGAGGGGTGGTCGGCGGCGATGGACCGGGTGCATCGCACCGTGGCCCAGGTCGCTGCCACCGAGGACGACGACGCCTTGACGCGCGAGGGCATCGACGTCCTCCACGGCTGGGCCCGGGTCACCGCCCCCGGTGCCCTCGATGTGGACGGCTCGGCCATCGCGGCCGACACCATCGTGGTGGCGACCGGCGCCACGCCGATGGTCCCCCCCATCCCCGGCCTGGATCAGGTCCCCCACCTCACCAGCGAGACGATCTTCGATCTCTCGGAGCGCCCGGCGTCGCTCGCCATCCTGGGCGGGGGTCCCATCGGTTGCGAGCTGGCCCAGGCCTTCGGCCGTCTCGACGTCGCCGTCACCCTGGTCGAGGGCGACGACCGGCTGCTGCCCAAGGAGGAGCCCGACGCCTCCGCCGTCGTGGCCGCCGCGCTGGGCGCCGATGGCGTGGCGGTGCGGGTCGGGGCCCAGGTCGTCGAGGTGGGCCGCGCCGCCCACGGAGTCCGCCTGGAGGTCGACGGTGGTGAGGCCGTGGAGGCCGCGGCGCTGCTGGTGGCCGTGGGCCGACGTCCTTCTGGGGCGGGTCTCGGCCTGGAGGAGGTGGGCGTCGAGGTCGACCGGCGCGGTGCGGTGGTCACCGACGACACCATGGCCACCGCGGTGGATGGTATCTGGGCCATCGGCGACGTGACCGGGCGCCTCCAGCTCACCCACGCTGCGGGCCGCATGGCGAGGGTGGCGGTGGCCAACGCCACCGGTCGCCTGACCCGGCTGCGGCCCCAGCGGTTCGACGCCGGCCAGGTGCCGTGGGCGACCTTCACCGACCCCGAGGTCGGTCGGGTCGGCCTCACCGAGGCCGAGGCGGCCGAGCACGGCGCCAGGGTGGCCGAGCTGCCCTTCACCGAGCTCGACCGGGCCGTCACTGCGGGGCGGACCGAGGGCTTCGTGAAGCTCGTCGCCGGGCCGCGGCGGGGGCTGGGGTGGACGGCTGGCGGCCGTCTCCTGGGGGCGACGGTGGTGGGGCCGACCGGGGGCGACCTCGTCCACGAGGCGGCGCTGGCCCTGCGCACCTCGATGTTCACCGGGCGCCTGGCCCAGACCGTGCACGTCTACCCGTCGTGGTCGATGGCCATCCAGCTGGCCGCGGCCCAGTTCTTCTTCGAGAGCCAGGGCCGCGAGGCCCGCCCGGCCCGGCCCTCCTGACGCCGGGTCAGATCTCGGGCACGACGAGGGTGCGGGGCTCGAAGGCGGCCCACGCGAACCAGAAGGTGTCGACGTGCGTGATGGCCTCGAGCTGCTGGCCGGCCAGGGGCCCCTCCACCGCGGTCCCGAACACGTCCCACCGGCTGTTCGTCTGATCGTCGACGAAGCCGTCGTCGACGCGGGTGAAGCTCAGCTCCATGCCGTCGAGGCGGGCGTCGAACACCCCGGTGGCGCCGACGTCGCGGCCGCCGGAGATTGAGCTCTTGTCGAGGGCCGACGCCGTGCCCGGCAGGGCCCACGCCACGACCGGTCGACCGTCGACCTCGGTGTCGATCACGCCCTCGTCGAGGAGGGGCTCGAGGCGGATGGCGGTGGGGGCCTCGCCCTGCCCGAAGCCGACGACCCGGGTCTTGGCGTCGAGGCGGCCGTCGACCTCGCCCTCGAACAGGAAGGGAGGGTTGCCCACCGCGTCGTAGCCGGGGTAGGGGTTGGTGCCGTAGTCGCGATCGGCGCCGGTGTCGCGCGACAGCACCCGACCGTCGGGGTGGGCGTCGCGCCAGTCGCGCCACGACACGGTGGTCACGAGCAGCTTCTCGAGCTCGGTCCCGGTGAGGACGCCGGCGATGGCACGGCCCGTCACGTGGCTCCACAGCGACTCGGTCTGGCGGTCGTACATCACCAGCGAGGACTGGTAGAGGCTGCCGGAGGTGCCGAAGGACAGGACGCGGTCGCCGACCCGGCGGTCGACGGCGACGGCGGTGTTGCAGAGGGGGCAGTAGGTGACGGCGACCGGCACGCCGCCCACGGTGTCGTTGACGATCTCGTGCCAGATCATGATCTGCACCGGGTAGGCCCGGGCGTCGCCATCGATGTCGAGGGCCAGCACCGGCTCCTCGTCGGAGAGGAAGTCGACCTCGTCGGCCGCCAGCAGCTTGGGCTCGTCGATGGGGGGGATGCCATCGGGCGGGGGCCCGCCGGAGCGGACCTCCGACGGGTCCACCAGCGGCTCGGGGAGGCCGTCGGCGGTCATGTCATCGAGGGCCGAGGGCACATCCTCCTCGGGGGACTCGGCGACCTGCTCCACCGGCACCGGTTCGGCCGACGAGGCCCCATCGCCCTCGTTCGTCTCCGAGTCCGACGATGAGGCGCAGCCGGCGCCGACCAGGAGGGCAGCGACCACGGCGAGGAGGACCCGATGAACGACCTTCATGGCACGGGAACCCAGCCGCACGGCCGGATCTTCCCCACTGTCCCGACGGGGTCGGTCACCGGGTGGACACGTCGTCAGGACCCAGGTCGCCGCGCGCCAGTGACTCGCCGAAGGCGCGCAACCGGGCGATCGTCTCCTCGGCCATGCCCTCGGGCCTCCGGCGCAGCGAGGCCTTGAGCGCCTGGTAGGTCTCGGCCTCCAGGCCGCAGCGCCGGCACGCGTCGAGGTGGGCCGCGACCTTCTGGACGGCCTCCTCGTCGAGCTCGGCGTCCAGGTAGGTCTGCAGCACCTGGGCCACCTGACGGCACGAGAGCCCGCCGGGACGGCCCCGCAGTCGGTCCAGCACCCTCATGACCTCGCTCCTCTCCGCGGGCGCGCCGCTCTCGGGTGGTCCGCCGCCCGCAGGGACTCGCGGATGCGGCCGCGGCCCCGGTGCAGCCGGCTCATGACGGTCCCCTGGGGGATGTCGAGCACCGCGGCCGCCTCCTGGTAGGAGAGCCCGGCCAGGTCGACCAGATCGATCACGCCCCGAAAGGTGTCGGGCAGGTCCTGGTAGGCCGTCTCGACGAGGGCATCGAAGCCCTGGTCGACCACGAGGGCCTCAGGGCCATCGTCAGGGTCGGTGGGACCTGCCTCGGTCACGTCCGGATCGTTGAGCAGGCTCGGACGCCGCCGGCGGACCCGGTTGATCTGGGCGTTGCGCATGATGGTCATCAGCCAGGCCCGGGGGTGGCGGCCGTCGAAGCGCTCGATGGCGCGGAAGGCGCGCAGCATCGTGTCCTGGACCAGGTCCTCGGCATCGGCGTCGTGGCGGGTCATCGAGCGGGCCACGCGGTAAAGCACGTCGACCTCGGGGAGGACGTAGTGGGCGAACGCCGTCTCCGCATCCATGGGCGCGGTCGCGCCGACATCGTCCACACGCTCCGCAACCCGGCGCCGAGAGCGAGGATTCCCGGCGCTCGGAATCCCACCCGTCCGGTGCGGGTTGATGAGGCGATGCGATGGATGGGCCACCCTCGCCGAGCGCTCGACGCCTACGTGGACGGCGAGCTCGCGGGCGCCCGCCGCCGCCGAGTCGCCTCGCACCTGGGTCGGTGCAGCCGGTGTCAGTGTGTGGTGGCCACCACGGTCCGGGTGCGCGCCTCGCTGCGGGCCATGGCCGGCCGTCTCCCGGCCTGAGGGACCGCGGGGACGACGTGCTGGCCGGGGTGATCCGCGACGTCCTCCTGCCCCGGACCGATGCCGGCGTGGCCGCCCAGATCGTCACCCTGGTGGTCGCGACCGCCCTCGCGGTGGTCGCGGTCCGCCGGTCCCGAGAGGGGCTCCTGCTGGTGATCGGCCTGGCCCCCCTCGCCGCCGGCTTCGTCGGCCTCCGGATGCTGCACTGACGGGTGCGAACCCCCGGCCGCGCCCAGGAATGCGCGCCGAGGTGGGAGGGTTGCCCCACCATGAGACGAACTCGGTCGCCCTTCTTCGCCGTCCTCGGCGCCCTCGCCCTCTTCCTCGCTGCCTGCGGCGGGGGAGGTGACGGAGGCGACGCCAGCGGCTCGTCGTCCTCATCCGACGGTCCCCCCGCCTTCGCCGCCGCCTCGCTCGCGGGGGGCGAGGTCGACTCGGCCTCCTTCGCCGGGAAGCCGACGGTGCTCTGGTTCTGGGCTCCCTGGTGCACCATCTGCCGGGCCGAGGCGCCCGGGGTGGCGACTGCGGCCGCCGAGGTGAGCGACGTGAGCGTGATCGGCGTCGCCGGTCGGGGCGAGGTGCCGGAGATGGAGGAGTTCGTGTCCCAGACGGGGACCGATGGCCTCACCCACGTGGTCGACGACGACGGCAGCATCTGGTCGAGCTACGACGTCGCCGCCCAGCCCGCCTTCGCCTTCATCAGCTCCGACGGCGAGGTCGAGACGGTCGTGGGCTCCATCCCCGAGCAGGACCTGGTCGAGCGCATGAGGGCCCTGAAGGCCTGAGCCCGTGATCGACGGCTCGTTCGCGCTGGCCATCGCGGCTGGCATGGCGGCGACGGTCAACCCGTGCGGGTTCGCCCTCCTGCCCGCCTACCTGGCCGCGTTCATCGGGTCCGACCACAAGCCCGGCGTCTGGGCCGTCCCCCGGGCACTGGCCGTCAGCGGTGCCATGACGGCCGGCTTCGTCGTGGTCTTCGGCCTGTTCGGGCTGGTGATCACACCGCTGGCCGTCTCGGTGGAGGAGTACCTGCCCTGGGTCACCATCGTCATCGGCATCGCCCTGGTGGGCCTGGGCATCGGCCTGGTCTCGGGACGGGAGATGGCCCTGCGGCTCCCCAAGCTCAACAAGGGAGGCCGCGACGGAACGGTGGGGTCGATGTTCCTGTATGGCATCTCCTACGCCGTGGCCTCGCTGTCGTGCACCATCGGCCCGTTCCTGGCCGCCACGTCGACCACGTTCCGGGCCGACGGCGTGGTGTCGGGCCTGGCCGTGTTCGTTGCCTACGGCCTCGGCATGGGGGCCCTGGTGACCGCCCTGACCGTCGCCGTGTCCCTGGCGCGAGAGGGGCTGGTGGGCAGGCTCCGCGCGGCTCTGCCCTACGTCTCGCGGGCCTCGGGTGCCCTGCTGATCGTGGCCGGGGCCTATGTGGCCTGGTACGGGTGGTACGAGGTCCGGGTGCTGGGCGGCGGCGACGGCAGCGACCCGATCATCGACCGCGGCATCGCGGTCCAGAGCTGGGTGCAGGACAAGGTGATCCCTGACGACCCGGTGGCCGCCCTGGGCCTGATCGCGCTGGCGGTGCTGGTCGTGGTGGGCGTCGGGGTCGCGGCGCGGATGCGTCGTCGGACAGCGACAGGAGCGGCCGGCTCCGGGGACGGGTCGCCACGGAGCGACGGGCGCGACGAGGAGGAGGAGGAGGAGGCGCGACCCGATGGTGTGGAGCCCTCAGCCGAGGACCCAGACCGCGAGCCAGAGCCCGCCCTGGGGCGGCGCGCCGGGGGTCCGGAGGGCTCCACCGCCTAACCTGGGACGTCTGGATCGGCGTCGGCCGATCCATGATCGCTGCCCAGGAGTGCGCCATGTCCCACCGTCTCATCACCCCCGCCGCCCCTTCGACGGACCGCTGAGATGGCGGGCAAGAGCCGTCCGTCGGCCGAGAAGCGGCGCATCGACAAGGAGCGCCAGGAGAAGCAGGCGGCCAAGCGCGAACGCCGACACAACCGGGAGTCGGGCGATTCTGATGTCGACGAAGGCCCCAGCGACGAGGAGCTCATGGAGCGCTTCCGGCTCCTCAGCGAGGCCCACGCGGCCGGGAAGGTCACCGACGAGGAGTTCGGTCCGGCCCGTCACGAGCTGATGGTCGCCCTCGGCGTCGAGGACCCCGTCGAGTGACCTGAGCGGGTCTCAGGTCACCCGGGCTCGTCGATGGGCAGGGGCGACGGGCCGAACACGAAGAGGTGGTCCAGGAGGGGCTCGGGGTGGCGCGACCAGTCGAGGGCCGCGACCTGGGCTCGGCTCCGGCTCACCGGTCTGGGCCTCGGTGGGGATGCCCTGGATGCGACCCGCGGCGCCGTCCTCGATGTTGCCCAGCAGGTGGGCGACCACGTCGTGCACGGTCCAGCCGGGACAGGCCGGCACCGGCACCCCGGCCGCCTCCTCGCCGGCTTCGTGGAGCAGGGCGCACAGCCGCTCGCGACTGCGCGCGTAGTGGTCGCCGAGGTCCACGTCGTCCGACACCGGGGGAGTCAGCACCGCCCGAGGCTACCGATGACGCCATCGCCCCGCTCCGGCGCCAGTGTCGTCAGGTTCGCTCGCTGCGCTTGCGCTCATGCGCCGGGATCCGCAGTCGCCCTAGGTTCGGGCCGGTGCACCTGACCCTCGTTCCCCGGCGCACCATCACCGGGATCTCTGCGGTGCTGCTCCCCTACACGGCCGACGGGGCCATCGACTGGCCCGCGGTCGAGGCGCACATCGCCCGCACCGCGGCCGCAGGTCTCACCCCCGCGGTGAACATGGACACCGGTTACGTCCAGCTGCTGAGCGCTGCCGACGCCGACCGGGTGCTCGACCTGGCCGCGGCGGTGACCGACGGGGACTTCGTCGCCGGGGCCTTCGTGGCCGACGGGCCGGGCGACGGCTTCTCCCTCGACGCCTACCGGGCAGCCTGCGAGGCCATCGCCCGACGGGGGGGCACGCCGGTGGTGTTCCCGTCCCACGGCCTGAACGGCCTCGACGACGAGGGCTGGGTGGCGGCGCTGACCGAGATCGGTGCCAGCGTCGACCGCTTCATCGGCTTCGAGCTGGGCTCCATGTTCGTCCCCTACGGCCGCATCCCCTCCCTCGACGCCTACCGGGGGATGGTCGCGGTGCCGCAGTGCATCGGAGCCAAGCACTCCTCGCTCAGTCGGCAGATGGAGTGGGACCGCCTCGCCGCCTGCGACGAGCTGCGGCCCGGCTTCCACGTCTTCACCGGGAACGACCTCGCCATCGACATGGTCATGTACGGCTCGGACTACCTGCTCGGCCTGTCGACCTTCGCCCCCGAGGCCTTCGCCACCCGTGACCGCCTGTGGGCCGAGGGTGACTCTGCCTTCCACGAGATCAACGACCTGCTCCAGTACCTGGGTCAGTTCACCTTCCGAGCGCCGGTGCCGGCCTACCGCCACGACGCGGCCATGGCCTTCGTCCTGCGGGGCTGGGCCACGAGCGATGCCACTCCGCCGGGCGTCCCCCGCCGCCCGGAGGCCGATCGTGCCGTGCTGGCCGACATCCTCGACCGCCTGGAGGCGTGGGCGTCGTGAGCAGGGTGACCCAGATCAAGAAGCTCGACAGCGTCGACGCGCTGCGGGCCCACCTCGACGTCCTGGGCGTGGAGCTGGCCGTCGCCGACGAGGTCGACCCCGAAGGTGTGCTGGCCTCGCCCGTCGAGGTGCACGACGCCAGCGCCGGCACCCTGACGGTGCCCAACCGCTTCGCGGTGCTGCCCATGGAGGGCTGGGATGGCACGCCCGACGGCCGCCCCACGGACCTCGTCCGCCGCCGCTGGTCCCGCTTCGGCACCAGCGGGTGCGGTCTGGTCTGGGGCGAGGCCACCGCCGTCCGCCCGGACGGGCGGGCCAACCCCCACCAGCTGGTGCTCGACGAGACCACGGTCGATGAGGTGGCCGCCCTGCGCGACCTGCTGGCCCCCGATCAGGTGGCGGGCGCCCAGCTCACCCACTCGGGCCGCTGGAGCCGACCGGACGGCGACCCGGCTCCCCGCACCGCCTACGCCCACCCGGTGCTGGACGAGCGCCTCGGTGTGGGGGCCGAGGCCGTGCTCAGCGACGGCGAGCTCGAGGAGCTGGTCGAGGCCTACGTGGCGGCGGCGGTGCTGGCCCAGCAGGCCGGGTTCGACTTCGTCGACATCAAGCACTGCCACGGCTACCTGCTCCACGAGCTGTTGAGCGCCTGGGACCGTCCCGGCCGCTACGGCGGCGACCTGGAGGGCCGCACGCAGTTCCTGCGCTCGGTCGTCACCGGCATCTGGGAGCGGGCCCCGGGCCTGGCCGTGGCCGTGCGCCTGTCGGTGTTCGACCTCAGGCCCTTCCGCGCCGGCGACGACGGTGTGGGCGAGCCCGACGGCGAGGGGCCCTACCCCTACGCGTTCGGTGGCGACGGGAGCGGGCTGGGCATCGACCTGACCGAGCCCCATGCCCTGCTCGACGTGTGCGAGGAGCTGGGGATCGGGCTCGTCAGCATCACCGCCGGAAGCCCCTACTACAACCCGCACATCCAGCGTCCGGCGTACTTCCCGCCCTCCGATGGCTACCAGCCGCCCGAGGACCCCCTCGTGGGCGTGGCCCGGCAGGTGGCGGCCACGGCCGAGGTCACCTCTCGCCACCCCGGTCTCACGATCGTGGGCAGCGGCCTGTCGTACGCCCAGCAGTGGTTGACCCACGTGGGCCAGGCCGCGGTGGCCGCTGGCGGCATGGACCTGGTGGGCCTGGGGCGGATGGTGCTCTCCTACCCCGACCTGGCGGCCGACGTCCTCGCCGGGCGGCCGCTGCAGACCCGCCTGATCTGTCGCACCTTCAGCGACTGCACGACGGCTCCCCGCAACGGCCTGGTGTCGGGGTGCTACCCGCTCGACCCCTTCTACAAGGACCACCCGCAACGGGTGGAGCTCACCCAGGCCAAGAAAGAGGCCAAGGCCCGCCTTCGGTGAGCGGCTCGCTGTTCGCGAGATCTTTGTGACCGATGTCCTCTCGGCCGGAGACGGCTCAGGTGTTACCGTCGGTAGCACACAAGCAACGGGCTGCCGCCAGGATGCGGACGGCCCCGAGGAGGCTCCATGAGCACCGCCACCGCTCCCACCCGTCCCGACCCGTCGACCGAGGCCCGACCCGTCAAGGTTCGCCGCATCTCCTTCGATCACGCCACCGAGGACCTGCCCCGGCACTTCATGGGCGGTGACCTGGTCATGAGCCACGTCGTCGCCGTGCTGTCGTCCCTGTTCCCCGAGGGGGAGGACTTCTTCGTCCGAACCGTCCGCAACTACCGCGACCAGATCGACGACCCTGAGCTCAAGGCCCCGGTGGCCGGGTTCATCGGCCAGGAGGCGACCCACGGGCGCGCGCACCGCAGCTTCAACCAGCGGCTGGGCCAGCTGGGCTTCCCCACCCGGCTCATCGATCGAACCACCGGGGCGCGGTTCCGCCTTCAAGAGCGGATTCTGCCTCCCCACGTCCAGCTGGCCATCACCGCCGCCCTCGAGCACTACACGGCCACCCTGGCGGAGACGTTGCTCTCGAGCCCCGAGGCGCGGGCCGAGTTCGGGGACAGCGACGAGGTGCGCAACCTCCTTCTCTGGCACGCCATCGAGGAGAGCGAGCACAAGGCCGTCGCCTTCGACGTCTACCAAGCGGTGTCGGGCGACGCCAAGGTGCGGGCCCGGGTGATGGACCTCATCACGGTCGGCTTCATCGGCACCTGCGTCGCCTTCACGGCCCTGTCACTCGCCCTCGATCCCGCCTCGCGCGACCTGCGTCGTCTCGGTCGCAGCCTGAAGCGGGCCCCCCGGTCGCCCTGGCTGACCAAGGACGTGCGCCGCCGCATCCGCGACTACAACCGCCCCGACTTCCACCCCGACGACCACGACTCCACCGCCCTCCTGGAGGAGTGGCGCGAGCGGCTCTTCGGCGACGAGGGCTCCCTCGTCGATCACCTCAGCACCCGTCGGGCAAGCTGAGCCCCGCTCCTCCCGAGGCCGTCGAACACGCCGAGCGAACGACTGCGTACGCTCGGCCTCATGGATGGGGCCACGAGCGTTGCCCTGGCCCTGGGCAGCGGTGGGGCCCGGGGCTACGCGCACATTGGAGCCATCGAGGTCCTCGAGGAACGAGGCGCCGAGATCGTCACCATCGCCGGCTCGTCGATGGGAGCGTTGGTGGGCGGTCTGCGGGCGGCTGATCGGCTTCCGCCTGGACCGAGTGGGTCCGGGTCTGCGCCAGCGTGACGTGGTCCGGCTCCTCGATCCGTCGCTGTCGGTGCCCGGCGCCATCCGCGGCGGCAAGATCGTGGCGCGCGTGCGCGAGCTGCTCGACGATGCTGTCATCGAGGACCTGCCCGTCCCCTTTACCGCGGTGGCCACCGACCTGCTCGCCGGCAAGGAGGTCTGGTTCCAGCGGGGGCCCGTCCACGCCGCCCTCCGGCCATCCATCACGCCCGTCGTGCTCAACGGCCGCGTCCTGGCCGACGGCGGGCTCATGAACCCCGTCCCCATCGGCCCCACATCGGCCTCGGGGGCCCAGCTGACCGTTGCGGTGTCGTTGGAGGGAGATTCACGCGACGACGAGGAGGGTCCGGCGCCCGGGGCCGGATCGTGCCGGTGTCGTGTCAGCAGTCGAGCGTGGCCGCGGCGACGGAGCAGAGAAGGTGAGACCGCGCCGGCCCCAGCGCTCCGAGGCGCCGGACCAGCATCGACTTGGGCATGGGTCGCAGGTTGTCGAAGGCGGCGACAGATGCAGTCGGCAGGCCCTCGTCGGTGCCGACCGGCAGCTCGCTCGGCACCGAACGGACCCGGGTGGTCACCGGTGCGACGAGGACCCGGGTCATGACCTCGTTGGCTGCGTCGCGGCTCACCACCAGGAAGGGCCGGCCCTTCTCCTCCGGCGTCTCACCCCACCACAGCTCGCCCCGGGCTACCACCACGGCTCCCAGGGTTCGGCCTCGATGGACTCGACCGCCAGCCTCGCGGCCTCGGCCACCTCCTCGGGTCGATCGGGCCATCGGGCGAACCCCTCGGCGAACGCCCGGTCGATCTCGGCTGCCCGCGCCTGTTCGGCCGCGAGCACGAGGCCCCTGCGCACGGCGTCGGACCGGCTCCGGAACGCACCCGCCTCTACCAGCGCGTCGACCTCCGCAACGAGACGAGCCGACAGCTTGACGGCGATCTGGGTGGTCATCCTGTGAGCATACCCCGGCGCATCACCAGGGTGCGGGGGCGTCAAAGCCGGGAACCGTCTTCGACGGGGCGGCGTGGGGCGGTCGGTACGATCTGGCGATGGTGCGGAGCAAGCCCTCGACGACGGCGAGGGCGGTGACGGCGGAGCGGGCGGTGGCGACGGACTTGGGACTGCCCGGCCCGACCTACGTGGCGGCCGACGTCCGCCACGAGGGCATCTCGACCGTGCTCCGACAGGCTGGTCTCGACAGCGAACGCCCGGTGCTGTTCGTCGTGGAAGGGGTGACGATGTACCTGCAGGAGGATGTCGTGTGCCGGCTGCTGCGCGAGCTCTGGGATGCGACCGCGACCGGGGGTCGCCTCGCCATCGACTTCTATCCTCCGCGTGCGGCGGGAACCGCAGAGGACCGCAAACATCGGCGCCTCCAGGACCTGACCCGGGTCGGTGGTCGCGAGACGTTCCGGCTCTGTGTCGAGCCGGAGGAGGCCGTCCGGCTCGTCGAGTCCTGCCAGTGGAGGGTGACCGAGCGCGGGACTCGACGTCAGGCGGTTCGCGACCTGGTGCCCCACCAGCCTGAGGTCCCGGTCGACGCGGTGAGCGAGCACAAGGCGCAGGTCGCCGCGGCCCGAACCTGAACGACGTCGCGCCACGCGCCGTCCCGTCGCACCATGCGGGCGATCGAGACGTCCTGGCAACGGCGGTGGGTCGACGGGCTCGACATCCGGGCCGCACGGTGACGGCGCCGGTGCCGGAGCACCCGCCGACCTCCTGAGAGAGGATCCTTCGCTGATCGGCGCAGGGCCCTGCCGACGCGGGGGCGCGGTCACATCTCGCTCAGCGCTGCTCTCTCGACTCGTCCCTTCACCTCTCGCCGACCGAGGCGCGCCTCGGTCCACGGGGTGAGGGCGCGGCCGATGACGAAGCCGGCCCCGAAGGCCGCCAGGCCGCCCACGGCATCGAGCCAGAAGTGGTTGCCGGTGACCATGATGCAGAACACGGTGGCCACGGGGTAGGCGATGAGCAGGGCCCGCAGCCACCGTCGCCTCACCAGGCCCCACATGACGAAGGCGCTCCAGGTCGACCACCCGGTGTGCATGCTGGGCATGGCCGCGTACTGGTTGGACACGTTCGCCACCTCCTCGTCGTCGAAGGAGAGCCAGCCGCCGTGGACGGCCAGGGTGTCGACCATGCTCTCTCCCCGGCAGTCCGGCTCCTGCTGGTAGCAGGCGCCGTACCGGGAGGTGGAGCCCAGCAGCCGTGGCGGCATGAGGGAGTACGAGGCGAAGCCGATGAGGGCCAGGGCGGTCATGGTGGCGAGCGTCGTGCGCCAGACCGAGTAGCGGTCGGGCTGCCGGCGGTACAGCCAGATGAGGGCACCCGCGGTGACCACGAAGTGGGCGGTGCCGTAGTAGATGTTCCACACGCGGATGAGGCCCATCGCCGGCAGGTCGAGGTACCACCGCTGCAGCTCGGGCTCGAACCAGAGGCCGATGGCGTCCTGCACCCCGATCACATCGCGGGCGTGGTCGAAGGCGATGCGGGCGGCGCCGGGACCGGCCGAGCCGAACTGGTTCCGGATCCACGAGTACACGAGGTAGAAGCCCAGGACGTAGAGCACCTCGCGCCACCAGCGCAGCTGGCGGCCGAGGGCAGTGCGGGCTCCGGAGGTGGCGCGGGCTCCCGCGGAGGTGACGTCCTTGGGCTCGGCTGTCCTGGTTCGCTCGCTGCGCTCGCTCATGGGCGCGCCATGCAGCGGAACGGGCTCACCGGCGGGCCACGGTGGCGATGTCGGGTCGAGTGGGGGCCTCCTCGTCGACCGGGCCCCGAGGTCCGCCGTCCACCCGGCGCTGTCCCCCGATGGCGAAGGCCGGAGCCCCCAGCAGGCTCACGATGAGGTTGAGCAGGTAGAGCAGGATGCCCAGCGCCACCGCCTGGCCGGTCGGCACGCCGAGCGGCTTCAGGAACAGGGCGAAGAGCCCTTCCCGCACGCCGAGTCCCGAGATGCTGATGGGCAGGACCTGGGCGACGGCCACCGCCGGGAAGAAGGCGAGCAGGGCGGTGGGTCCCGCCGCAGGGATGCCCAGGGCTCGAGCCGCCATGACCGCAGCGGCGATCAGGACGAGCTGGTAGGCGAAGCCCACGGCCACCACGCCGGCGGCCTGCCGGGGGTGGGTCCGCAGGGCCGCGAGGCCGACGCTGACGGCGGCCAGGAACCGCTTCCACCCCTTCGTCGCCTCCATGTCGCCCCACCGTTTGGCGGCCACCGCCCCGAGGACCAGGGCGAGGGCGACGAGGGTGGCGCACGCCAGCCCGAACGCCACCTGCGTGGCGTCCCCCAGCTGCTGCAGCGGCGGGTTCAGGACCAGCCCGACGAAGGTGATGACGGGCAGCACCAGCCAGCCGGTCAGCCGCTCCAGGACGACGGAGGCAAAGCTGTCGTGGACCCTGCCGTTGTCCTGGGCCAGCCGTGAGACCCGCAGCACGTCGCCCCCGATGGTGGTGGGCAACACGTTGGCCACGAACTGGCCGGCCAGGTAGTGCGAGAGCAGACGGGGGAACCGGGCCGGTCGGCCCATGGCTGCCAACACGGTCTGCCACCGCACCGCGGACAGCACGATGCTGGCCAGGGTGAGAAGGGCCGCCCCGACCAGCCAGAGGGCTGTTCCTGTCGTCCACTCGGGCAGGGCGTCAGAGCTGCTGTCGGAGATCTTGGCCAGCAGGAACCACAGCATCCCGACGCTGACCACGATGCGCAGGACCAGGACGGTGCGTCGTCGGCCGGGCTCGC
Organism: Acidimicrobiales bacterium; assembly: GCA_038233075.1. GTDB lineage: Bacteria > Actinomycetota > Acidimicrobiia > Acidimicrobiales > Iamiaceae > Iamia. The sequence continues at coordinate 144,101 of JBBSMQ010000004.1, read as the reverse complement.
GCCGAGACGGGCCGGGGGCGGAGTCGGTGGTGTTCGCGCCGTGATCGACCATGGACCCGAGCCCCCTTTCGTGCCGCAGGGCGGCGCCGTCCGGGCGCCAGGCGGTGACCAGTCGAGACACGGCCACGGTAGCCCGGCACGGCCCGCTCGCTCCGGCGAGGGCGTCGGCGTCGGCGTCGGCGCCCTCAGCCCAACCAGTCGGCCAGGGCGTCGAGGGACTCGAGCACGGGGAAGTCGACTTCACCATCCGGCACCTGCTCGTGGGACCAGGTGATCTCGTAGGGGACCTGCACGGCGTGACCGCCTAGGGCGAGCACCGGCAGCACGTCGGAGCGGACCGAGTTGCCGACCATGCAGAAGCGCGACGGCGCCACGTCCATGCGGGCCAGCACGGCGGCGTAGGTGGCCTCGTCCTTCTCGGACACGACCTCGATTCGCTCGAAGTGCTCCACCAGACCGGAGCGGGCGATCTTCTGCTCCTGGTGGATGAGGTCGCCCTTGGTGATGAGCACCAGGCGTCGGCGATCCGCCAGACGGGCCACCGCCTCGGCCACGCCGTGAAGGAGGTCGACGGGCTGACCGAGCATCTCCCGGCCCAGGGCGAGCAGTCGTCCGACGGCCTCTCCGCTGACCTCACCTCCGCTCACCTCCACCGCGGTCTCGATCATCGACAGGGTGAAGCCCTTGATGCCGTACCCGAAGAGCTCGAGGTTGCGACGCTCGGTGGCGTCATGGCGGGCGCCGACGTCCTCGCCGTCGGGGGTCCACGGGGCCAGGATCTCGGCAAAGGTCGCGGTGGCCTCGGCGAAGTAGGTCTCGTTGTGCCAGAGGGTGTCGTCGGCATCGACGCCCACGACGTCGATGTCGGGAGGCACGGGCCGCGCCGAGGTCAGCGCGCTCAGCCCGTGGCCTTGGCCAGGAAGCGACCGCGCTCCACCACCACCCGCGTCACCCGTCCCGCCGCCACCAGGCTGGCCCGGTCGCGGACGGTCACCGTGAAGGTGAGCTGGCGACCCTCCACCTTCTCGAGGGTGGCCTCGGCGGTGACGACGCCGCCGACCTGGGTGGGGGCCAGGTGGTCGACGTGGACGCGCCTCCCGACGGTGGTCTGGTCGGGGGAGGCCAGAGGGCCGAGGGCCGCGAGCGCGGCCTGCTCGCACAGGCCCACCAGGCGCGGGGTGCCCAACACGGGCACGTCGCCCGAGCCGAGGGCCAGGGCGGGGTCCTCGGCGGCGACGTCGAGGCTGACCGAGCCGGAGAGGCCGGGTGAGAAGGCCGCCTGGGGCAGGGGCTGGGGGGGCACCACCGGTACGCTAAGCCACGCCCACGGCCCGGCCGCAAACGCTCGCCCGGCGTCGGAGGGCGGCGGTCCGTCGCTACCCTGACCCACCCTGACCGATCCGGCTCCGTGGGTCGGTCCCCCGACGTTCGGAAGTGTGTCGCGTGATCGAAGAGGCTGTGCTGTCCCGGGTGTTGTCGTCCGCCCTTCTCGGCGGAGGTGAGTTCGCCGAGGTCTTCGCCGAGGACAAGCGGTCCACCTCCGCGGTCCTCGACGACGGGCGCATCGAGGAGCTGTCCTCGGGCCGCGACCGAGGCGCGGGGGTGCGGGTCATCAGCGGGGAGACCACGGGCTACGCCCACACCTCGGATCTCAGCGAGACCGGCCTGCGGGCCGCGGCCGAGGCGGCCGGCGCCGCCGCCCGGCGCGGCGGGGGAGGCCGCAACGCGGTGGCTCTCACCCGCCAGGACACCCACCACCCCAGCACCGTCGCGGTCGCCCCCGAGGACGTGGCCAAGGCCCAGAAGGTGGAGCTGCTCCGTCGGGCCGACGAGTCGGCCCGCACCGCGGACGGCTCCATCAGCCAGGTCAGCGCCCGCTACGGCGACAGCCGACGTCGCATCCTGGTGGCCAACAGCGACGGTCTCCTGGCCGACGACGACCAGGTCCGCTCCCTCTTCTCCGTCGGGGTGGTGGCCACGGGCGACTCCGGCATGCAGACCGGGCGCCAGAGCGTGGGCCACACCGTCGGCTTCGAGCTGTTCGACCGCTACGAGGTCGAGGACCTGGCCCGGGTCGCGGCCGACCGTGCCGTCACCAAGCTGGTCGCTCGGCCCGCCCCCAGCGGCGAGATGCCGGTCGTCATCGGGGCCGGCGGTGGTGGCGTGCTGTTCCACGAGGCGTGCGGTCACGGCCTGGAGGCCGACCACATCGCCAAGGGGGCGTCGGTCTACAAGGGCCGCATGGGCCAGCAGGTGGCCTCGCCGCTGGTGACCCTCATCGACGACGGCACCGTCGCCGACGAGTGGGGCTGCTTCGGCATCGACGACGAGGGGAGCCCCGCCCAGCGCAACGTGCTCATCGAGGACGGCGTGCTCACCGACTACATGTGGGACCTCACCCGCGGGCGCAAGGAGGGTCGGCCCCGCTCCGGCAACGGCCGCCGCCAGAGCTACCAGCACCTCCCGATGGTGCGGATGACCAACACCTTCCTCACCAACGGCACCGACGACCCGGCCGACATCATCGCCGGCACCGATCGCGGCGTGTACGTGGCCCAGCTCGGTGGGGGGTCGGTGAACACCGCCACCGGCGACTTCGTGTTCGGCATGTGGGAGGCGTACCTGATCGAGGACGGCGAGATCACCGAACCCCTCCGCGAGGGCAACCTCATCGGCAACGGCCCCAAGGTGCTGGCCGACATCGAGGCCCTGGGCAACGACTTCGCCATGGGCTCGCCCGGCACCTGCGGCAAGGACGGCCAGGGCGTCCCCGTGGGCGACGGGGTCCCCACCCTGCGCGTGAGGTCGCTCACCATCGGCGGCACCGCGGCATGAGCCACCCCCGGCCTTGTACGGAAGGGCGCCACATGCGGCGGGTTCCGTCCAAAGTTCGTGGGGGGGCTGGACGATGAGCGGGGCGGGCGATCTCACTGACATCGCCGACCGGGTCATCGGCTGGGCCGGCGACGGCGAGGCGGTCGAGGCCGTGGTGGGCCGCAGCCGCCACACCGAGGTGCGGGCCTACGACGGCGATGTCGAGTCGCTGTCCTCGGCCGAGTCCATGGGCGTCGGCATCCGGGTGGTGCAGGGCGACCGCCAGGGCTTCGCCTACGCCGCCACCTTCGACGACGACGTGCTGGCCGAGACCCTGGCCGAGGCCCGTGACAACGCCGGCTTCGCCAGCCCCGACCCCCATGTGGGCCTGGCTGAGCCCGACGGGGTGGCCGTGCCCGAGCTCGACCTCTACCGCCCCGCTCTGCTGGAGGTCCCGACCGAGCGCAAGGTCGCCTTCGCCTTGGAGCTGGAGGCCTCGGTGCGCGCCGCCGACGACCGCATCTCGGGGGTGGACTCGGCCGAGTTCGTCGACGCCATGGGCGAGACCTGCGTGGCCTCGACCACCGGCATCCGCGCGGAGTCGGCCTCCACCGCCTGCTACGTGGCCGTCTCCTGCCTGGCCGAGGCCGACGACCAGACCCAGACCGGCTTCGGCTTCTCCGTCGGCCGCGAGCTCGACGACCTGGTGCCCGACGACGCCCGGGACGACGCCGTGCGGCGGGCCACCCGCCTCCTCGGGGCCACCAAGCCATCGAGCATGCGCACCACCATCGTCCTCGACCCCTACGTCACCGCCATGGTCATCGGCATCATCGGCTCCACCCTCTCGGGCGAGTCGGTGCTCAAGGGCCGCTCTCCCTTCGCCGACCGCCTGGGCGAGGAGATCGCGGCGCCTTCCGTGACCCTGGTCGACGACCCCACCAACCCGTTCGCCTACACCGCCAAGGCGGCAGACGGCGAGGGCCTGGCCAGCCGGCGCAACGCCCTCATCACCGACGGTGTGCTCGGGACCTTTGTGCACAACGCCTACACCGGCCGCTGGGCGGGCGCTGCCTCCACCGGCAACGCGGTGCGGGGCGGGTTCAAGTCCACGCCGGGCGTGGGGTGTCGAGCCCTTGCCCTCGCTCCCGGAGAACACGACCAGCCCGCCCTGCTCCGCCAGGTGGGTGAGGGCGTGCTCATCTCCTCGGTGATCGGCATGCACTCCGGGGTCAACCCGGTGAGCGGCGACTTCTCCACCGGCGCCGAGGGCCTCCGCATCACCGACGGCGAGATCGGGGCGCCGCTGCGCGAGTTCACCATCGCCTCGACCCTCCAGCGGATGCTGCGCGATGTCGAGGCCGTCGGCTCCGATGTCGACTGGCTCCCGATGAGCGCGGCCGGCGTCAGCCTCGTCATCCGCGACATCACCATCTCGGGTACCTGACGGTTTCGTCGTCACTCGCTTCGCTCCGTTCAGACGAGTTGTTCGTCCTCGCTGCGCTCGCACGCAGCCCACAGCGGCGGGGGGCTCGTCCCTCGCCCACTCGCCGCTTCGTGTGGGGGAGACCCCCACACCCCCAGCGGCTGCGCCGGGCGACCCGAGGTCGGCAGACAGCGGACAGTTCAGGGGGCCAAGGTTCGCTGAGCCTTCCTCGCGGTCCACCCCTCCGGTCGGTCTCCACCTCGGTCCCTCGGAGCCGTGGTTCGCTGCCTGGGGGAGAGTCGAAATAGCGCTCATCCGTCCACCCAGGGGTGTTCGTTTGGTTGCCGGTCGGAGCGGGACCGGGTCTCGTGGGCCGCTGGTCCGGTCGGCGCGGCCCGTCAGGCAGGATGACCGATCGTGTCCTTCGTCGAAGCCGTCGTCCTGGGGATCGTCCAGGGGCTGACGGAGTTCCTGCCCATCTCCTCCAGCGGACACCTGCGGATCGTGCCCGCCCTCATGGGATGGGAGGACCCCGGGGCCGCCTTCACCGCGGTGACCCAGCTGGGCACGGTGCTCGCGGTCGTCCTCTACTTCCGCCAGGATCTGTGGCGCATCGCATCGACCTGGCTCCGGTCCCTACGTGACCCAGGGCTGCGGGGGAACCTCGACGCCCGGCTGGGCTGGTACCTGATCCTGGCCACGGTGCCTATCTCCATCCTGGGGCTGGCCTTCAAGGACCAGATCGAGTCCGGCGCTCGGGACCTGCGACTCATCGGCACCACCCTGATCGTGCTCGGGATCGTGCTCTACGCGGCCGAGCGGGTCGGCCGCCAGAGTCGCGGCCTCACCGACGTGGACACCCCGTCGGCCCTCGTCGTCGGGTTGGCCCAGGCCATGGCCCTCGTCCCGGGGGTGTCGCGCTCGGGCGCCACCATCAGCGCCGGGTTGTTCCTCGGCTTCGACCGGGCGTCCGCGGCCCGGTTCTCGTTCCTCCTGTCGATCCCCGCCGTCGTGCTCTCCGGGGTGGTGACCGCTCCCGACGTGGCCGCCGGTGACGGCCCGGGACCGGCCGAGACCGTCGTGGCCACCGTCCTCGCCTTCGTGGTGGGCTACGCCGCCATCGCCTGGTTCCTCCGCTACCTGACCCGACACCCGGTCACGATCTTCGTGATCTACCGGATCGCCCTCGGTGTGCTGGTGCTGGGCCTGGTGGCCGGCGGCGCCATGGACGCCCGTTGATCAGCCCGGTCGACAGCACCGGGGCGTCTCACCGCGCGCCAGGAGCGATGAGCGAGCGGTGCCCTCGCCACGAGGCCGCGTCAGGAGGGCGGCAGCTGGTGGCGCTGGAACATCTCCCACATGGCCTCGCTGGCGTCGATGTCGAACGTGGTGGGCCCGACGATGTCCTCGGCGCCCTTCAGGAGCTCGCTCCCCGGCCAGGTGTGACCGCCGCCCCGGACGATGACGAAGGTCATCTCCGAGCCGTCGGGGCAGTCCCAGGTCCGCTCCAGGATCTCCTCGGTGATCTCCTCGTCGGTCGCCCCCTCATCGCAACCGAGCAGGCCGGCCCACTCCTGGGCGGCGGCCGGGTAGCCCTCGCCCTCCAAGTCGGGCTCGGGCAGGGGCTCGTCCTCGGCCGGCGGGTCGTCGCCGGTGACGATGCTGAGGTCGCCGACGCCGCCGTTGAACAGGAGGATGGGGTCGGCGGTGCCGTGGAAGGCGAGGATCGCCTCGGGGTCTGGCGGCTGGCACCCGTCGAAGGTGGTGAGTCCGGCGACGGGGGCGAAGGCGGCGATGCGGTCGGCCCGGAAGCAGGCCAGCAGCGAGGTCATCATGGCGCCGTTGGACAAGCCGGTGGCGTAGACGCGAGAGGTGTCGATGCACCGGGTGAGGCCGACGTCGTCGAGCACCGCGTCGACGAACGCCAGCTCGGGGGAGTCCTCGCCGCCGGCCGCCCAGCGCACCGGGGATCCGGTGCCGTTGGGGAAGGCGGTGGCGAAGCCCTGGGCCAGGCCCAGCTCGCCCATCATCCCCATCTGGGTGTGGGCCTCGGCGCCCTCGGCCAGACCGTGGAAGTCGAGGACGAGGGGTTGGGGCTCGTTGCCCTCGGGGGCGGTGAGGAGGTACCAGCGGGGCGCGCCCTCGTCGCCGTTGGTGCCGGCCACGTCCCGTCGTTCGGCCACCACCTCGTCGGTCGCGCCGCCCTCGGCACACCCAGCCGAGGGAGCCGCAGGACCGTCGCCCGGCGCGGGCTCGGTGGTGGCCGTCGTGGTCGACCCGGCGTCGGTCTGCTCCGACGTGACGGCAGTGGTGGTCGGGCTGCTGGTGTCGTCGTCACCGCCGCACCCGGCGATGGCTCCGAGGAGGGCGAGGGCGACCAGCGCCGCGCCGACTCGGGACGAGGTGGAGGTGATGACCGGCTCCCGGCATCGGCGGTGGGGACAATGGCATGGTATTGCCGAGCCCAGCTCGGCCCTGCCCGCCGACGCCGGTGGGCAGGAGTGTCGAGCCGCCCGGCCCCGGCTCGACGCACGAGAGCGACGGCCGCCGGTGTCCCTGGCGCTTGTCGTGGGGCCCTGGAGGGAGGACGCGGTCTTCGGTGCCGATGCCCACCCTGGTTTCGACACCAGGTGGGCACCAGACGGTGTCAGCGGGCGGCGGGCCACCGTCCGATGCGACGGGCGCAGCGGGCCAGCAGGCTCGATCCCGTGGGTCGGTCGCTGGCGCTCCTCGCTCCGGTCCACACGTCGTTCGCCTCGAGCGGGCGGCCGTGCCCGGGCAGCAGGTGGCGCACTTCGAGGCTGCGGAGTCGCTCCTCGGTCTCCCGGGACCGATCGAGATCGACGTACTCGGGGTTGAACCAGGCATGCCCGTCCTGGGTGACGACCGCATCCCCCGAGATCAGGGTGGCCGACTCCCCGTGGTACAGACAGGTCGAGTCGTCGGTGTGGCCGGGGGCATGCACCACCCGCCAGCCCGGGGCAGAAGGCATGTCCGCGCCATCCTCGAGGAAACCGGCGGGCTCGAAGTCGAGGGTCATCGCTGTGGAGCCGCTGAAGCCGATGGTGCGGCCGACGCGGGTGAACTCCCTGAGCGCGGCCGCCGAGAACTCCTGCTCCCGGTACACGGGCATGAAGCGCAGGCTGGCGTCGAGCAGGCCGAACGTGCGCGGCTGCTCGCCGGCGAGGTAGTCGCGGCAGCGGGCGGGGAGGTGGACCTCGGCGGCCGTCGGCCCGGTGAGCGTGGACACTCCGCCGACATGGTCGGGATGGCCGTGGGTGCACATGACCGCGGTGACGTCTCGCGTCTCGCGGCCCATCTCACCTTCGATCAGGTCGAGGGCCTGGCGGGCGACCAAGGGCAGGCCGGGATCGACCACCACCAGTCGATCGTCGGGATCGCCGATCACGTAGCAGTTGAAGATCCACGCTGCCGTCCAGCCGATGGGCAGGCCGAAGAGTTCAGAGCCGGCGGTGGGGTCGGACGCCGTCGGGCGGGGCGTCGAGGGGGAGTCACTCATGCGGGACCTCCGTGCCGACCATGCTCGGGCCATCCGAGGGCCAGGTCGCGAGAGTCTGGCACGGCGCTGCTCACGCGGGGCCCCCATCCCGCGCCCGACCCTCATCCACCCGGAGGGCGGAGGGCGACGACGACGGGCCCGGTGGTGAGGGCGGTGGCGATGGCACTGGCGCCGGTGCGGTCGACGGCCAGGATGGCGACGTCGTCGCCGACGCCGACGACGGTGGCGGCGGTGGCCACCACATCAGCAGTGGTCACCCCCACAGGTAGGTCCCCGGTGGGCCCGCCTCCGGGGGCGCCCCCGGAGAGGACGTCGACCTCGTCGCCGATGGCCAGCGGCAGCCCCGGCACCGCCAACGGGACGGGAAGCGCCCGCTCCCCCGGACCCAGCAGGGCGGCCGGACCCGACGCCGGCGACCCACTGACCCGAGTGGCGAGCAGGGGCTCGCCGACCGCCAGGTCGACCAGAGCGGTCCGACCGGCGGGAGCGTTGGCCACGGCGTCGGGCGGGACCAGGGCCCGGGGCCAGGCCCGGACATCCACCGCCTCCGCCTCGATGGCCGCCCCCGCCTCCACCGCGGTGGTGACCACGACGACGGGACGGGTCTCGCCGTAGGCGGCTTCGGCCTGGGCCGCCCGGTCGAGGGCGCCCTGGACGACCAGGGCGCTGGCGATCGCCAGGGCGGCCGCAGCCAGGTACCAGAGCAGCGCCCGCCGGGGCAGTCGGGGGCGGAGGGGCCGCAGGGAACGGCGGGGTCGGGAGGGGAGCACGGGCGCGTCCTCGCGTCGAGGGGTCGACGGGGGAAGCGTCGGCGCCACCGTTCCCCGCAGCGGCGCGCCTGAACCCGCCCGTCGGCTGGGCCATGTCAACGCTTCCACCGGCGCCCGACATGGGTCCCCTCACCAGGTGACGCAGACGGCGATGGGCACCCGGTCAGGTCTCCGGGTCGGGGAGGTCCGGGGTGATGCCTCCGGGGGCGTCGGCGCAGCCGCAGGTGCGCTCGGCCGAGATGGCGGCCAGCGTCGCCACCAGTACGTCGCGCAGCTTGGCCACGTTGGCCTCGAAGAAGGCGAACACCTCCGACTGGGTCACCGGGGTGACGTCAGGGTCGTCCTCGATCCCGGTGTCGTAGTCGGTGACCAGGGTGGCCGAGGCGTAGCAGAGGCCCAGCTCCCGGGCCAGGGCGGCCTCGGGCATCTGGGTCATGTTGATCACGGTCGCGCCCTGCTCGCGGTAGAGGCGCGACTCGGCCCGGGTGGCGAAGCGAGGCCCCTGGATCACCACGACCGTGCCACCGTCGTGCGCCGGGAGGGGGCCGTCCTGGGCCGCCGCCAGGAGCGAGGCCCGCAGCTCGGGGCAGTAGGGGTCGGCGAGGGAGACGTGGTTGACCGTCGGCCCGTCGAAGTAGGTGCTGTCCCGGCCCCAGGTGCGGTCGATGACCTGGTCGACCAGGACCAGGTCGCCGGGGTGGACCTCGGCGTGGAGCGAGCCCGAGGCGCAGGGACCGAGGACCCGGGTCACCCCGAGCTCGCGCAGCGCCCACAGGTTGGCGCGGACGGGCACCCGGTGGGCAGGGAAGCGGTGTCCCTCGCCGTGGCGGGCCAGGAAGGCGACGGTGCGGCCGTCGACCTCGGCCACCTGCACGGGGCCCGACGGCGGGCCCCACGGGGTGGTGAGCTCGACCACCTCCACGTCATCGATCAGGGCCGTGAAGCCCGACCCTCCGATGACCGCGAGGTCGATGTCGCCCGTGCCGTGGGTGCTCATGGCCGCTCCGCTCAGCTCGACGACGACGACGACGACGACGAGGAGGAGGGAGAAGCGCCGGCGCCGGACGAGCTCGAGTCCTTGGACCCGCCCTTGCTGTCGGAGGACGTCGACGTGGATGTCTCGGACCCCTTCGAGCCCTTGTCGGAGGACGATCCGGAGCCATCAGAGTCCTTGGATCCCTTGTCAGATCCGTTGTCGGAGGACGCCCCGGCGTCGGCCTTGGCCCCGAACCGGCTGTCGGTCTTGTAGAAGCCGCTGCCCTTGAACGAGATGCCGACGTTGCCGAACAGCTTCTTGAGGCTGCCCGCGCACTCGGGGCAGTCGGTGAGGGCGTCGTCGGTGAAGGACTGGTAGGCGTCGAAGGTGTGGCCGCAGTCCTTGCAGCGGTACTCGTAGGTGGGCATCGGGTTCGGGGTCTCCTAGGGCGATCGGCTCCCGCCCCGAGGGGTGCGGGGCCGCGACCGGGTTGGCACTCGACCGGGGCGAGTGCCAACGCTATCGGGCGGTCGGGTCCCTCACCAGCCGCCGGCGCGGGAACCGGCCGGGGCGCGCGTAGTAGGACGGGGTCCGTGCAGACCGCCCACGCCGTGACCACCGCCGTCATCCCCGCCGCCGGGTTGGGGACCCGCTTCCTGCCCGCCACCAAGGCTCAGCCCAAGGAGATGCTGCCGGTCGTGGACAAGCCGGCCATCCAGTACGTGGTCGAGGAGGCGGTGCGGGCCGGCATCGACGACATCCTCATCATCACCGGGCGGGGCAAGCGCAGCCTGGAGGACCACTTCGACCGCAACTTCGAACTCGAGTACATGCTCGGCCAGAAGGGCAAGCACTCCCAGCGCGACGAGCTGGTCGACATCGCCGAGCTGGCCGACATCCACTACGTCCGCCAGGGTGAGCCCCTCGGCCTCGGCCACGCCATCTCCGTGGCCCGCAAGCACGTGGGCGACAACCCCTTCGCCGTCCTCCTCGGCGACGAGTGGATGCGCGCCGACTCCGGCCTCCTCGAGGGCATGATCGAGACCTACGATCGCTACAACCGCTCGGTGATCGCCCTCCAGGAGGTGTCATCCGAGGAGATCTCCCGGTACGGCTGCGCCAAGCCCGAGCCGGTCTCGGACCGGCTGGTCCAGATCCTCGACCTGGTGGAGAAGCCCGACGCCGCCAGCGCGCCGTCCAACCTGGCCGTCATGGGCCGCTACGTGCTGACCCCGGAGATCTTCGACGCGCTCGAGCGCATCGAGCCCGGCGCGGGCGGCGAGCTGCAGCTCACCGATGCCATCGCCCTGCTGCTCCAGCGCCAGGCTGTGTACGGCTACACCTTCACCGATGGGCGCTACGACACGGGTCAGATCCTCGACTACCTGAAGGTGATCGTCGAGCTGGCCTCCGAGCGCGACGACTTCGGCCCCGACTTCCGCGCCTTCCTCGCCGACTTCGTCGCCCAGCGCGACCTGACCTAGCAGCGCTCTCGCGGGTGTGCGTTCAGGCCAGGACTGACCCGATCCCGGCGGCAACGCCCATGCCGCCGAGCATGGCGGCGATGATGGCGCTGACCATCCACATGGCCATCTGGCGCATCTGGTCGTGCACCTCGGTGCGTAGATCGGCCATGTCGCCGTGCATGTCGGTGCAGAGCTTGGCCATGTCGGTGTGCATGTCGGTGCGGAGCTCGGCGATCTCGGCTCGGAGGACGTCGCGGGTGACCGGCTCATCGCCGATGCGGGTGGGGAGCTGGGAGAGCAAGGCGTCGGCCTCCTCCTCCCCGATGACCGGGGCCAGGCCCGAGTAGATCGAGCTTCTGTGCTTCTGGGACAGGACCATGTCGACGACGACCTCCGTGTCTGCGGCTGAGACGGGGGAAGCGCCAGGGGCGATCGTAGCGTCCTGAGGCGACCCGGGGTCTTCGTCGTCCCGTCGCCGCCGCGCCGATGGCGACGGTTGCCGCGGTCCCGCAGAAGGCCCCGACCCGTCCTCGGGCCGGTACCGTCGTCGCTCGTGCAGCCGCTGTCGGAGGTCCGAGACGAGGTCCTGGCCCGCTGCCCGGCGCTTCTCTCGCGGTCGGTCCCCGTCGCGGCCGCCCAGGGGTGCGTGGTCGTCGACGAGATCACCGCGCCGGCGGATCTGCCCGGCTTCGCCAGCTCGGCCATGGACGGCTTCGCGGTGCGCGCCCGCGATGTGGCGGGCGCCACCGAGGACGTGCCGGTGGTGCTGGAGGTGGTGGAGACGGTCATGGCCGGCCAGCCGCCCTCGAAGGAGGTGGGTGCCCGTCAGGCGGTGCGGATCATGACCGGTGCGCCCGTGCCCGACGGGGCCGATGCCATCGTGCCGGTCGAGGTCACCCGCTTCTCCGACGGCACCCGCGACGACGACGAGACGGTCGCGATCCTGGCTCCGTCGGTGGCGGGCCAGCACCTGCGCGGCGCCGGAGACGACGCGCGAGCCGGAGCGGTCGTGGTCCGTCCCTCCACGGTGGTCTCGGCCCCCCTGGTCGGGGTGCTCACCGCCATCGGTGCCACCCAGGTGGAGGTGGTCCCCCGTCCGCGGGTCGGTGTCATCTCCACCGGTGACGAGCTGGTCGAGGCCACCCGGGGCCTGGCGCGGGGTCAGATCCGCGACTCCAACCGGCCCATGCTGCTGGCGGCGGTGGCCGAGGCCGGGGGTGTGCCCGTCGATCTGGGGTGGGTGCGCGACTCGCCCGATGCCGTGGCCGCCGCCCTGCGGGCCGGGGCCCACCGGTGTGACCTGATGCTCACCTCGGGTGGGGTCAGCATGGGCGAGGCCGATGTGGTCAAGATGGTGCTGGACCGCATGACCGACCCCCGCTGGTTCCAGGTCGCCATCCGCCCGGCCAAGCCCTTCGCCCTGGCCACGGTGGACGGGGTGCCGCTGCTCGGGCTCCCCGGCAACCCGGTCTCCTCGCTGGTCTCCTTCGAGGTGCTGGCCCGCCCCGCCATCCGCCAGCGGGCCGGCCGAGCCGACCTGGACCGACCCCGCCTCACGGTCCGCGCCGGAGCCGGCCTCGACCGCCGAGCCGACGGCAAGCTGCACCTGGTGCGCGTCCGGCTCGTGACCGGCGGGTCGGGGCCGGTGGCCGAGCCGGTCTCGGCCCAGGGCAGCCACCAGCTGGTCGCCACCGCGGGGGCCACCGGGCTGGCTCTGGTGCCCGACGGGCCCGGCCTCCCTCCCGGCGACCCTGTCGAGGTCATCGTCCTCGACCCCGTCGCCGCCCTGGTGGCCTCGGCGTCGCCCTCCTGACCGTCGCCCGTCCTCGCCTGCTCCCGACCGTCGCCACGGGTTCCCGCGGCAGCACGCGAGCAAGACCGTCGTGCTGTGTCGCAGGTCGGTGCACGGCGGGCTCGCGGGGTGATGGTGGACCATCGCCCGTAGGGTGGGGATGTGCCTCGACCCCTTGCCGACGGTCACGGGCGCGTCCACCGCGACCTCCGCATCTCGATCACCGACCGGTGCAACCTGCGCTGCACCTACTGCATGCCCGCCGAGGGCATGGAGTGGCAGCCGCGCCACGAGCTGCTCTCCTTCGAGGAGATCGAGCGCCTGGCCCGTCTGCTCGTCGAGCACTTCGGCATCGACGCCATCCGCCTCACCGGCGGCGAGCCCACCCTGCGGGCCCACCTGCCGGTGCTGGTCGAGCGCCTGGCGGCGCTGGGCACAGACCTGAGCATCACCACCAACGCCACCACCCTGGAGCGCATGGCCGCCGACCTGGCGGCGTCGGGTCTGCGCCGGGTCAACATCTCGCTCGACTCGCTCCGGCGGGACCGCTTCCTCGCCCTCACCCGGCGCGACGAGCTCGACACGGTCCTGGCCGGCATCGACGCCGCCCTCGACGCCGGGCTCACCCCGGTGAAGCTGAACGTGGTCGCCATGCGCGGCGTCAACGATGACGAGGTCGTCGACCTGGCCGCGTTCGGGCGTGACAAGGGCCTCGGGGTGCGCTTCATCGAGTTCATGCCCCTCGATGCCTCCGGCGACTGGGAGCGCGACGCGGTGGTGTCCCAGGCCGAGATCGTGGCCGCCATCGATGCCGTCTTCCCCCTCGATGCGGTGCCCCGGGGCAGTGCGCCCGCCTCGCTGTGGCGCTATCGGGACGGCAGGGGCGACGTGGGCGTCATCCCCAGCGTGACCCAGCCGTTCTGCGGTGACTGCGACCGCATCAGGTTGACCTCCGACGGCAAGCTGCGTACCTGCCTGTTCGCCACCGACGAGACCGACCTCCGGGCCCTCCTGCGGGGTGGCGCCGGTGACGCCGAGATCGCGGCGGTGGTCGCCGCCGCGGTGGGGGACAAGGGCCCGGGCCACCTCATCGGTCAGCCTGCGTTCATCCGACCCCGCCGGTCGATGTCGCAGATCGGTGGCTGACGGCGGGCCTGATGGGGACCCACCGGCGGCGCGGCGCGAGGGTGCCCGCGGCCCTAGCATCACGACCATGTCGTCGGACCGCGGCCTCACCCACCTCGACCCCCTCGGACGGGCCCGCATGGTCGACGTCACGCCCAAGGAGCCGACCCACCGCCGGGCCGTGGCCCGGGGTCGGGTCTACATGCAGCCCGAGACCACATCGCTGGTGGCCCGGGGTGGCGTTGGCAAGGGCGACGTGCTCGCCGTGGCGCGGGTGGCCGGCATCCAGGCCGCCAAGCGGGCGTCGGACCTGATCCCGCTCTGCCATCCGTTGCTGGTCGGGGCGGTGCTGGTCAACTTCCGCATCGAGGACACCTTCATCGAGGTCGAGGCCCACGTCGACACCGTCGATCGCACGGGCGTGGAGATGGAGGCCCTGACCGCCTGCTCGGTCGCGGGGCTCACCATCTACGACATGTGCAAGTCGGCCGACCGGTCGATGACCATCGGCGACATCGCCCTCTGGGAAAAGACCGGGGGCCGCTCCGGAGTGTTCCGCCGTGACCCCGACGACGCCCTCGACGACGACATCGACGCCGTGCTGGCCGACCAGGACGCAGCCCACGCCGACGGACAGCCAGAAGGCGCCCCGGGGATGATAGGCCCGGCGGGGCTCGGCGACCCGGCCGAGGTGTGACCGATGCCCGCGCTCGGCGCTCTCGAGGGCTGGCCGCACCGTCACGTTCGTAGTAGAACTGTCACATTCCCCCGCCCCGCGCAGGGGACGCGACACCCGCCCGACTGGTTTCAGCCACCATCCCCCAGTGACGGTGGCCTCGTAGGTACGGTCATGAGACGAGAGAGCTGACCTGGAGACATGGGTGTGCCGGTCCTGATCTTCCTAGCAGTGGTGTGGGCAGTCGTCCTCGTGCCGCCCTACCTGCGGCACCGGGGGGAGGCCCGCCCGGGCTCGTCGGTCTCCTCCTTCCGCCAGGGCCTCGACGTCCTCGGGCGCTCGGCCCCACCCACGGTCTCCCGCTCAGCGAACCTCGCTCCCATCCGCAGCGCCGCCGCTCCCCTGGGCCCGGGTGTGCCGCGCGGTCGGGCCGCGGTCCGCAAGCGTCGCCGCGACGTCCTGGTCGCCCTGGCCGGGCTGGCCTGTCTCACGCTGCTCCTCGCCCTCGTCGTCGGAGGCCTGGCCATCCTGGTCCACCTGGTCGTCGACGTCGCGCTGGTCGGCTACGTCTACCTCCTGGTCCAGCTCCGGAAGCTCTCCACCGAGGCCGCCCAGAAGGTGCGCTACCTGCCGACGCCGGGCCGGGGCCAGCCGCGGCTCGTCACCGTCCGCCGCTCCGCCTCGGGCTGAGCGACTCGTCGCGGTGGCCGACGCGGTCAGCGACGGCGCGTCCCGCGTCCGGCTCGAGGGCATCACCGACACCATCCGCGTCGGCCTCGGTGCGGCCAACGGCGCCCGGGAGGAGTCCCTCCCCGCGTGCCGAGCCTGCGTCCGCAGCGCATCCCGGGCCATCCGGGCGGTCCATCGCGCCGAGCCCGGGCTGGTGACCACCCACCTCACCGAGTCCGAACAGGCGCTGCGAACGGCCCAGCGGGCGTTGGCTCCCTTCCCGGCCCTGCTCCACACCGGGTTCCTGCACGACGCCGAGAAGGAGTACGCCGAGGCCCGGCTGACCGAGGCCCTGGTCGGCGGGCACCCTGCCCCCGGTCCCGACGAGATCGGCGTCGCCCCCACGGCCTGGATGCGGGGGCTGTGCGAGGCTGCCAGCGAGCTGCGTCGCAACCTGCTCGACCGGCTGCGGGAGGGTGACCTGGAGCGAGGCGAGGCCCTGCTCGGCGCCATGGACGACGTCTACGACGTGCTCTCGACCGTCGACTACCCCGATGCCCTCACCAACGGCCTGCGGCGGTCCCTCGACCAGCTCCGGGCTGTGCTCGAGCGCAGCCGAGGCGATGTCACCACCACCGTGCTCCAGACCCGCCTCCAGCGGGCCATCGAGTCCAGCTGACCCCACCCCCGACGCGCCGATGAGGTCCAGCCACCTCGGGCCGGACCTCATCGTGTCGGGTTGGTGGTCGGGTGCTCAGCAGCCGTTCATGAACACGTGGACGGTGTAGACCCGGCTACCGGCACGGGCGGCGCCCACGCCGACGTACTTCCAGGAGGTGTTGAGCACGTTGGCCCGGTGGCCCGCGGACCTCATGTAGGCGTCCTGGACGGAAGCCACCGAGCGCCCGTAGCCGACGTTCTCACCGGCGCCACGCATGCAGCTGGGCATGCCCGACCGGAGGTTGGAGTGGACCAGGCCGCCGCGGCGGGCCAGGTAGTCGGCCCCGGCCTGGGCCTTGCGGTTCAGCGCCGTGTGGGTGGCAAGCGTTCGGCGGCCGTGGACGGCACGGTCGTGGTTCAGCTCGCCGGCCACGGACGACTGGCCAGAGGACAGGCACCCCGTGAGGACCACTGCCAGGAGGACGGCGGCGATCACCTGCAGGATGCGGGAACGGTGGGAGCGGAGGTGGTTGGTCATGCACCGCCATCGGCGCGCCTACCCCCGCCGTTGAGCACTCCTAGTGATTTTTGTGCCACGAGCGGTGAGACTGGTCCGTACGGCCCAGACGGCCGGGTGCGCGGAGCCCACTCCGACCGACGGATATGCTGGCTGCTCCCCCGGGGGTGTAGCTCAGCTGGCTAGAGCGCTTCGGTCGCATCGAAGAGGCCGTGGGTTCGAATCCCATCACCTCCACCCAGGAATCCCGCGAATCCCCATCGGTTGCCGTGGACAGCTGGCCCGGTGTCGGCTGCGTTCTTGGCTTCCAGGGGGAACAGATGCGGGCCCGTGGTGAACAAGAACGACAGAGACATCCGCCGACTGGGCAGCAACGCGCCGAGAGTCGACATCCATGGCCTGGCGGGGGGAACCTGCTGCATACTCCTGACGTCAGATCTGTGGTCAGTCTCCAAGCCCGACGAGGAGCTCCCGTGTCGCGACGTTCCCTGGTGATCGCTCTGGTGGGTCTGGTGGTGATCGTCGGCGGGGCCGTCGGTGTCGGCCTCGGGGCCCGAGACGGGGAGAGCCCGACGACCGCCATCGCCGGAGCAGACGGACCGTCCTCGCCGCCTGCGTGCGAGGGTCTGCCTGGGACGCGCCTCGGTCCCCTCGACGACGACCCCGCCTGGAACGGCTGCGTCACCGAGGACAGCGCGGCGGTCCAGTCGTACCGGTTCGAGTGCACCGGTCTCCGTGAGGTGATGCCGCCCGGCGGCGAGGAGAAGGAGATCGCCGACCGAGGGCCGTGGTGCTCATCCCTGATGCGAACCTCGTCGGCGCCGCGGGACAGGCGTGGCAAGAGAGGGACTACAGGGCGGCGTACCTCCGGACGCCCCTCGCGATGGTGGTGCCGTACCGCTGCGACGAGATGCGCTCGCTGCCCCACGACGGCATGACCGGATCCAGCTGCGCTCTCGACGGCGTTCCTGTCGACCTTTTCACGACCCAGGGCCGCCCCGAAGCGTTGGACCCCAACGGAGCTGGACGATCAGCCCCCGGCGTCCTCGCTGGTGGTGGTCGACCCGCCCTCGGTGGTGGGCGACGCGCCGTCCCTGGGAGGAGGCTGGGCCTCGAAGCACTCCTGGTTGATGATCGTGAGACTGTCGCGCACGCTCTGGTCGAGCTCGGTCGGTGTCGCCGCCCGGTAGATGCGGTTGACCTCACCCTGGTCGAACTCACCGAAGACCCGCTCGGCGATGCAGTTCGCCACGGCCTCGGGGACGACCTCCTCGTCCTGGTTGGTCCGCTCCAACAGCTGTGAGGAGAAGGTCTCCTGGTCGACGTCGGAGGTGCCGCCACAGGCGGCGATCACCAGCAGGACGGCGAGCACGATGGCCGGGGCCAGGCGGGGGAAGCAGACGGGACGGGGGCGGCGGGGCACCGGTGGACCTTTCGGACGTGGACGCCAGAGGATACGACGCGGCTGCGCCGGGGACGCGACCGGGATCCGACCGACCCCGGGCCGCGGGCCGGACCGCCGGCGAGCCGGGGACAGCCGTGCCGATAGGGTGACGACCGCCACCCCGAGCGCCACCCCGAGAGGATCCACCATGCGCGTCGTCGTCGACTATGACCTGTGCGAGAGCAACGCCGTCTGCATGTCCGTCGCCCCCGAGGTCTTCGAGGTCCGCGACGACGACTTCCTCTACGTCCTCCAGGAGCAGCCACCCGACGATCTTCGGGCCAAGGTCGAGGAGGCCGTGGTGCGCTGCCCGAAGCAGGCCATCACCCTCGAGGCCTGACGACTCCCCCTGACGGCGGTGCCACCAACCAGCGGGCTCTCAACGGTCGTCGTCGTCGGTGCGTCGCTCGCCGGGCTCCATGCCGCTCGGGCCCTGCGCCACCGGGGCTTCGACGGCCCTGTCACCCTTGTGGGCGCCGAGGCCCACGCCCCCTACGACCGGCCCCCACTGTCGAAGCAGGTCCTGGCCGGGGCGTGGGAGCCTCACCGCATCCAGCTCGGGTCGTCCGCCGACGACGACCTTGACCTCACGTTCCGCCTCGGTGAGACGGTCATCGGCCTCGACGTGGCCGACCGTCGCCTGGCCCTGGCCGGTGGCGGTCACCTCGCCTTCGACGGGCTGGTCATCGCCACTGGGGCCTCGCCCCGACGTCTCGACGACGGCGGTCGGGGCGGGGTGCACGTGCTGCGCTCACTCGACGACTGCCTGGCCCTGCGGGCCGACCTCGACGCCGGGCCGGGCCGGGTCGTCGTGGTGGGGGCCGGGTTCATCGGCGCCGAGGTGGCCGCCACCTGCCGGGGCCGGGGCCTGGAGGTCACTCTGGTGGAACCGCTGCCGGTGCCCTTGGGACGGGTCCTCGGCGGCGAGGTCGGCGCCACCCTGGGCGACGTCCACCGCGACGAGGGCGTCGACGTGCGCCTCGGTGTCGGCGTCGACGCGGTGGAGGGCGGTGACAGGGTCGAACGGGTGCGCCTCTCCGACGGCGGCGCCGTCGACTGCGACGTCGTCGTCGTCGGCATTGGCGTGGTGCCCAACACCCGGTGGCTGGAGGGGTCTGGGCTCATGCTCGACGATGGAGTGGTGGCCGACGCGGCCTGTCGGGTCGCGCCGGGCATCGTCGCTGCCGGCGATGTGGCCCGCTGGACCCACCAGCGCTACGGCGAGGCCCTACGAGTCGAGCACTGGGACCACGCCATCGGCCAGGGCACCCACGCGGGGGAGGCCCTGTTGGCCGGCGACGGAGCCCTGCCCTTCAGCCCGGTGCCCTGGTTCTGGTCCGACCAGTACGACCGCAAGATCATGCTGGCCGGTCGCACCCAGGGCGCTGACGAGGTCCGCATCGTCGACGGGAGCCTGGCGCAGCGACGCTTCATCGCCCTCTACCGGCGAGGCGACCAGGTGGTCGCCGCTCTGGGTGTGAACCGGCCCGGTCCCCTGGCCCGCTGGCGGCTGCGGCTGACCGACGGGGTGGCCTGGGCCGACGCCCTGAACGACGCTGCGGGCGCGTGAGCCCCGACCCGGCGGTCCCCGCGGACCCGTCCGACTGGCCCCGCCCCGGACCGTCGGATCGAGGACCTCCGCGTCCGGGACCCTCCGACCTCGGAGGGCCGAGCCCAGGACCGCCGGCTCCAGAACCGACGAGGGCGGGGGTGGCGTCGGCGGGGGCGGAGGCGGTGGAGGTGGTCGACGAGGCCGGGCGGGCCCTTCGCACCGTCACGCGGGCCGACATGCGCGCCCAGGGCCTGCGTCACCGCACGGTGTTCATCGCCGTCCTCGACGGCTCCGGAGAGCGGCTGCTGGTCCACCAGCGGGCGGGGTGGAAGGACGTGTGGCCCCTCGCCTGGGACATCGCCTTCGGGGGCATGTGTGGCGTCGGGGAGAGGTGGGCCGACGCCGCCGCCCGCGAGCTGGTCGAGGAGGCGGGCCTCGTCGCACCGCTGGCCGAGGTGGGGGAAGGGCGGTGGGAGGCCGAGGGCGTGCGCGAGGTGGCCCGGATCTACCTGGCCGGCAGCGACGCCGAGCCCACCTGCCCCGACGGCGAGGTGGTGGCCACCGATTGGGTCCCTCTGGCCGGCCTCGACGCCTGGCTCGTCCGTCGCACCGTATGCCCGGACTCCCTCGCCCTCGTCCGCCCCCGTCTCCCGCGGCCGCCGTCGGCCACGAGGTGACGGGGCCGACGGCGGCGCCGTTGGCGATGGCCGCGGTGGCGGCGCCGTGCCCGTCGGCATCGCCGGGGCACCGGCGTTCTACGCGTCGGACGCGACCCTCGGCTGGAACCGGCTCGTGACGCCCAGCCGGGCGGCGCGGGTGGCGGTGATGGTCACCTACCACCTGGCCCAGGCCGGCCTGGTGCTGTCCCTACCTGGCTGACCGGCCGACCGCTGCGTACCGGTCCCGACTTTGGTCGCTCGGGCGACCCATCTCGGGACCAGTTCCGGGGTGGGCGCCTTCGGGAGGTGGGCGCGGCACCGGTAGGTTCCGCTCGTGCGCGCCCCGGCCCGTCCCTCCCTCCGCGTCGGCACCGTCGCTCTGACGGCTCTCGTCGGCGCGGTGCTCGGCGCGGGGTGCGGCCGGCCTGCGGTCCTCGACGTCGACCGGGCCGAGGCGCGGATTGCCTCCTCGCTGGCCGAGACCTTCGACATCGAGGTGTCCTCGGTGCGCTGCCCCGATGAGGTCCGTGTCCGGGCCGGATCCACCTTCGCCTGCTCGGCCCGGCTCGAGCAGGGGTCGCTCGAGGTCGACGTCCGCCAGGCCGACGATGCCGGAGCGCTGCGGGTCGAGCCGACGCAGGCCGTCCTGGTCACGGCCCGGGTCGAGACCGACATCGTTGAGGTCCTGGCCGACCGCTTCAGTCGCGACGACGTCGAGGTGTCGTGCCCCGGTGGACCCCAACGTCTGGAGGAGCCCGACGCCACCTTCACCTGCGCCGCCGTCGACGGCGACGAGCGCAAGGAGGTGCAGGTGCGGGTGCGCGACCTCCAGGGCGCCCTCACCTACACCCTGCAGTAGAGCCCGAGGGTCGACCCACAGTCGTGTCGAGCCGCAGGCCGCGCCGAGCGCCAGGTCATGGCGCCGCTGAGCTCGGCCGCGGTCAGGCGAGGGAGCGGGTGAGGACCTGACCCAGCTCGTCGGCGGCGCGGGCCCGGAGGGCGACCCCGGTTCGCATGCGCTCCTGGTGCTGGGCCACGGGCTTGGCGCCCTGGGGCACGGCGTGCGTGTCGAGGAAGGCGTCGATCCGGTCGGCCAGCCCGGCATCGGTCACCGTGCGGATGCCTTCGAGCAGCCGGGCGATGCTGTTCGACGGGAACCGGTCCAGGATCTGGTCCCAGTGCTCCTCGATGAAGGACCAGACGCGCTCGGCGTGACGCCGGTTGGTGAGGGCCCGACGGAGGACGAACGGCGCGTCCTGGGTCCGGACCTCGTCGGTGAGGGTGGTGGCCAGGAAGCTGTCGATCTCGGCCGCGCCGGGGAAGTCGGCCCGCGCGCCGAGGTAGCGGAGGCGCTCCTGGGGGGTGTCGGCCTCGGCGATGCGGGCCTGGAAGCGCTCGAAGTCCGTGCTGTCGCCGTCGGCCGCGACGACCCGCACCGCGGCGTCGAACAGATCGGAGTCCACCGCGGCTCCCTCCGCGGCGCGGGCCAGGAGGGCCCGGGCCCGGTCGCGCACCTCATCGTCGGCACCGGTGGTGCCCAGGGCCGTGAACAGGGCGGCGCGCCGGGCCCGGGTGCGGGCCGGCTCGTCGGCGCCGGGCTCGGGGTCGAGACGTCGGAGCACCGGGGCCACCAGGGCCCGGGCCCAGCCCTGCAGGGCGGCGCGGTCGTCGTCGGACACGACCCGGTCGAGGGCGCCGAGCACGCCGACGACCCGTTGCCAGACCGACAGGTCGGCCTCGTCGCCACACGCCCGGAGCACGGCGAGCATCCCCTCGGGGCCGAGGGTGCCGGCCAGCAACGAGGCGGCGGCATCGTCGACCAGCCCGTAGCGCTCGAGCGGGGTGAGCTGGTCGAGGGCGCGGGTCAGGGCCTGGCGACCCTCGTCGTCGTAGCGGACCCGGAAGAAGCCGTTGCCCCCGCTGTTGACCAGCGCCCAGGTCGCGTCGGGGCCCAGGTCGACGTCGATCTCGTCGTCGAGCAGCACCCGTTCGGTGCGGGCCCCGGAGATCGCGGTGGTCCCGTCGTCGGCCCCGCCCTGGGACCAGCGGAGCAGGACCGGGACGGCCCAGCGGGCCCCGTCGTCCGCTCTCCTGCCCTCGGCGTCGGTGGCATAGCGGAACCGGGCCTGGCCGAGGGTCAGGGTGGTGCCGTCGGCGCCCTCGGTGCGGCGGGCGGTCACCTCCGGGTGACCGCCCTGGAAGATCCAGGAGTCCATGATGCGGCGCACGGGCTCGCCCGTCGCCTCCTCGATGGCGTCCCACAGGTCGGTGGTCTCGGTGTTGGCGTGGGCGTGGCGGTCGATGTAGAGGCGGATGCCGTCGCGGAAGCGGTCCTCACCCAGGTACTGCTCGAGCATGCGCACCACCGCGGCGCCCTTCTCGTAGGTGAGCACGTCGAACATGCCCTCGGCGTCGGCGGGGGAGACGACCTCGAACTCGATGGGACGGGTGGACCCCAGGGCGTCGGTGTCGAAGGCGGCGGTGCGGGCTACCCCGAAGTCGGTCCAGCGGTCCCACTCCGGGCGGAAGGCGTCGGTGCAGCGCATCTCCATGAAGGTGGCGAAGGCCTCGTTCAGCCAGATGCCGTTCCACCAGCGCATGGTGACCAGGTCCCCGAACCACATGTGGGCGATCTCGTGGTGGATGACGTCGGCCACCCGCTGCAGCTCGCCCTGGGTGGACCGGTCGGGGTCGACCAGCAGGACCGCGTCACGGAAGGTGACACAGCCCAGGTTCTCCATGGCCCCGAAGGCGAAGTCCGGCACTGCCACCAGGTCGAGCTTGTCGGCGGGGTAGGGGACGCCGAAGTACTCGGTGAAGTGGCGGAGGGCGAAGGCCCCGGACTCGAGGGCGAATCGGGCCAGGTCGGCCTGACCCGCCCGGTGCACGACGCGCAGGGGGACGCCGTCGACATCGACGGGATCGGTGGCTTCCAGCGGCCCCACGACGAAGGCCACCAGGTAGGTGGACATGATCATGGTGTCGGCGAAGCGCAGGCGTCGATGCCCGTCGCCCCGATCCTCGGAGGAGACCTCGGCCGCGTTGCTCACCGCGAACAGTCCGTCGCGCACGTCGAGGGTGATGGCGAAGGTGGCCTTCATGTCCGGCTCGTCCCAGCAGGGGAAGGCTCGCCGGGCGTCGGTGGCCTCGAACTGGGTGGTGGCGATGGCCCGCGTCGTCCCGTCCTCGTCGCTGAAGGTCGACCGGTAGAAGCCCCGCAGCTTGTCGTTGAGCGCCCCGGCGAAGCGCAGGTGGACCGTCGCCGGTCCCGCGTCGAGGGGCTCGTCCAGGGCCAAGGTGGCTCGCTCGGTGTCCTCGTCCACGGTGACGGTGGCGTCGGTGCGGGTGCCGTCGCGCTCGACCCAGGCCTCGTCGATGGTCAGCTCGATGGCGTTGAGGACCACCGCGTCGACGCCCTCGACGACGTCGACGTCGACGGCCACCTCACCGGTGAACGTGGCGGCGTCGAGGTCGGGTGCGAGGGTGAGCTCGTAGCGTCGGGGCAGGACCGTTCGAGGCAGGCGGAAGGGGTCGGCGACGGGCACCGGGCGACCCTACCGTCGGTCCCTAGGTCACAGCCCCGGGGTAGGCATCGGGGTCGGGATCCTCGACGATGTGGGGCTCGTCGTCGCCCACGATCGTCTGGTCGTCGGCGCCGACACCGGTGTGGCGGGCCCGCTCCAGCGCGGTGTCGTCGGGGGGCGGTTCCTCCTCGCCCTCGTCGGCCGGAGGAGGCCCTGGTGCGGTCGGGTCGTGTGCGTCCATGACCCCTCACTACCCGTCGGTGACCGCCACCGCCACTGCCACTGCCACCGCCCCTTCGTCGCTCACCAGCCTCGGTAGGCGGGATCGCGCCGCTCGACGAAGGCAGCGATGCCCTCCTGCGCGTCGGAGGTGTGCATGGTCAGCTCCTGAGCCATGGCCTCGTCGGCGAACGCACCCGGACGGTCCGAGTCGAGCGAGCGGTTGACCAGCCACTTGGTGAGGGCCAGCGCCCGCGTCGGTCCCTCTGCGACGCGGCCGGCCCACTCGGCGGCGGTGGCTGCCAGTGCGTCCGGAGCGACCACCCGGTTGACGAGACCGATCCGCTCCGCGTCGGCGGCCGAGAGGGCATCGCCGAAGAACATGAGCTCCTTGGTGCGCTGCGGACCGATGAGGCGGGTCAGCAGGTACGCCCCCCCGCCGTCGGGGACGATGCCACGCCGCACGAAGACCTCGATGAACCGGGCGCTGTCGGCGGCCAGGACCAGGTCGCAGGCGAGGGCCAGGTGGGCCCCGATGCCCGCCGCGGTGCCGTTGACCGCGGCGATGACGGGGACCTCGCAGTCGAGCACCGCCGCCACCATCCGCTGGGCGCCATCGCGGATGGTGCGCGAGATGTCGCCGACGGCCCGCTCCGGCGCCCCGTCCGGTCGCGACGGTGCGGCCCGGGAGGCCCGCAGGTCCGCCCCCGTGCAGAAGGCCTCGCCGGTGGCGGCGATGACCACGGCTCGGGTGGCCAGGTCGGTCGAGGCCTCATCCAGCAGGGCGATGACCCGGTCCCGCTGGTCCGAGGTGAGGGCATTGCCGACGTCGGGCCGGTCGAGCGTGATCCACGCCACCCCGCTCTCGCAGCGGTGCTGCACCTGATCCTCGAGCGGGCGATGCTCAGCCATGGTCGCAGCGTAGGGACGTCTCTGACGCGCCGTCAGATCGACACCGACCTCGCCCCAGGGCCGGTGGCGGTGGTCTGCCCGCCCGGTGTCGCAGGTCGGAGGGCGTCAGCCGACGTGATCCCGGTGCGGCTGGTGGGGATCGCAATGGGCGGGCGCAGTCGCCGTTCGGCCGCGGGGCCGGAGGACGAGGGCACGGGCGACGACGAGAGCGGCGACGCCGATCAACGGGGCCGGCCCGGCCCCGGGCGTGGGCAGGCCTTCGAGGGCGATCACGGCACAGCCGCCCACCACCGCGCCACGGTCGCGGTCGCTCCAGGGCGGCCTGGAGGCGGGGTCGGGCCAGGGCCAGCAGGCCCAGCTGGAGCGCTCCCACCGCGACCAGGGCCAGGTTCGGGGGGCTGGTGTTGTTGGCCTCGCGGGCCAGACCCACCATGGCCACCGGGTAGCCGAGACGGGTCGTGAGCCCGACCAGCGCCGCCAGTCCCCCGGCGGCACTGAGGGTCGCGGCGCGCCCCCACCCCGACGGCCCGGGCATCGACGCTGAACCCCGACAGCACGAGAGGGGTGGCGGTCCACACCGCCGCGAACACCGCCAGCGGGCCGATCACCCGTCCCATGCGCCCGGCCATCCAGGGCGCCCAGCGCTGCTCGCGACGACGGGCCGCCGCCCACGACGCGGCGTTGGCCACCCCGGCGACGGCGGAGAACAGCGGCATCACCTGGAGCACCCACGTCAGACGACGGGTCCACGGTTCGAGCTGGAGCAGGTTGGCGGAGGTCAGCTCGCCGTCGTCCCACCAGGCCACCGCCATGAGCCAGTGACCCAGCAGGACCACGGCCAGTGCGGCCACCCGGACGGCGTCGATCACCCGGTCGCGGTCCGCCGGGGTGGCGGCGGCTAGGGCCCGAGGGTCGAGGCGCATGGGTGCGGAGGTGGCGGTCGAGGTCATGGATCCACCCTCCACCGAGTGGCGGCACCCAGCCATCGGGGATGCCCCAGTGCCCGCTGGGGGCCCGCCTGGGGGGTCGGCGGGCGCCCTACAGTGCGACCATGTCGTCAGAGGCACCGGCCACGGCGGTGCTCGACGCCCCGGCCAAGCTCACCCTCAGCCTGCGGGTCACCGGGGTCCGCGACGACGGCTACCACCTGATCGACGCCGAGATGGTGAGCCTCGATCTGGTCGACACCCTCACCATCAGCCCGGGCGACGGTCTCGTGGTGGAGGCGGCGGGGTCGGGGCTGGCTGTCCCGGCGACCGACGACAACCTGGTCCGCCGCGCCCTGGCCGCGGTCGGCCGACGGGCCCAGGTGTACCTCCACAAGCGGATCCCGGCGGGGGGAGGGCTCGGGGGTGGCTCCGCCGACGCCGCCGCGGTGCTGCGGTGGGCCGGGGTGACCGACCTCAGCCTGGCGGCCACCCTCGGCGCCGACGTGCCCTTCTGCGTCCGTGGGGGCCGAGCCCGCGTCACGGGTGTGGGCGAGGGGCTCGAGGCCCTGCCCAACCGGGATGCGTCCTACACCCTCGTGGTGCCCCCCTTCGGCTGCGCCACCCCGGCGGTCTACGGGGCGTGGGACGAGATGGGCGGTCCCGAGAGCCCCTCGGGCAACGACCTGGAGCCGGCCGCGCTACGGGTGGAACCCCGACTGGCGCAGTGGCGCGACGCGCTGGGCGAGGCCACCGGCGAGGCGCCGGTGCTGGCCGGCAGTGGCAGCACCTGGTTCGTCCCCGGTGCCCACCCCGGCGACGGCCGCCTGGTCGTGGGAACCCGTCCCGGGGTTTCGTCGTCGTTCGCTCGCTGACGCTCGCTCTACTCCGACCAGCTCGTCGGAGTGGAGCGAAGCGAGTGACGACGACGAAAGATCAGAAGGTGCCGGTGCGTTGGAGGGCGTAGGGGGCGGCGCTGCGGTCGGAGCCGAGCGGGCTCACGGTCACGTCGAGGTCGCCGGAGTCGTCGCGCCCGCAGGCCTCGGTCACCTCGACCACGGCGGGTCGTCCCCCGGTGCTGGTCTCCCGACCGATGAGGTCCCCGTCGCGGCGGACCTCCAGCTCCAGCTGGAGGTCGGACCGGCCCGGGCCCGGCTCCGGGCCGACCAGGCTGATGGTCAGGCGACCGGAGCACGTCAGGTCGAAGCCGTCGCCCACGGGCAGCACGAAGCGGTCGACGTCGTCGCGGGGGACGATGGTGGCCTCCACCTCGGGCGCGTCCTCGGTCAGGCGGGTGGGGTCGGCGAGGCCGTCGGGCTCGGCCTCGCATCCGTTGGGGGGGTACCCGTCGTAGTCCTCGAAGCCCTCGTCGCAGGTGGCGCCGTCGGTGTGGGGCGCGGGGTCGGCCAGGGTGCCGTCGGGCCGACAGCCCTGGAAGGGCTTCGGCGTGCACGGGGGGACGGTGGTGGTCGTCGTCGTGGTCGGGGCGACGGTCGTCGCGGCCTCCGTGGCGACCGGGCCGCCGCTGTCGCCGGACACGGCGAGGGCCACGCCGGTGAGCAGCAGGACGACCACGGCGGCGGCCCCGCCCGCGACGAGGGCCCGGTGACGGCGCACGGCATCGACCAGTCCGGTCAGCGGGCTGGTGCCGTCGGTCCCGCCCCGGAGCCGGGCTGCCGAGGGGCGGCGCGCCGGTTGGCGTTCGAGGGCTCCGCCCAGCAGGGCCCGCAGGGTGGGTGGCAGGTCTCGGGGCAGGCGCTCGACGCGACCGAGGGCGGCCCGGTGCATGAGCACGCGCGGATCAGTGTCGATGCGCCCGAAGGGCCCTGCCCCCGTGAGGGCGAAGAGCAGGGTGGCGCCCAGGGAGAAGACATCGGCCGGGGCGCCGGCCGGTTCGCCCCGCGCCTGCTCGGGCGCCATGAAGCCCGGGGTCCCCACCACCATGGCCGTGGCCGTCAGCCCCGGGGTGTGGTCACGGGCCCGAGCCACGCCGAAGTCGACCAGGTGAGGCTCGTTGGTGGCGGTGAACAGCACGTTCTCGGGCTTGATGTCGCGGTGGACGACGCCCTGGCGGTGGGCGGCGGCCAGGGCGTCGAGGAGCCGGTCCGCCAGGGCCTCGACGGTCCCGGGATCCAGCGGGCCGTGGGCCGCCACCCGGTCATGGAGGCTGCCGCCGGCCAGGTAGGGCATGACCAGCACCACGTCGTCGCCGTCATCGACCAGGTCGAGGAGCCGGACGATGCCGGGGTGGTCGAGCGAGCCCAGCACCTCGGCCTCGCGGCGGATCCGGGCCCGGGCCCGGGCGATCTCCTCCGGTGTCCCGTGGAGGGAGAGGCGCTTGAGGGCGACCTCGGTCCCGTGGGGGTCGAGGGCCAGGTCGACGACGCCCATCCCGCCGCGACCCAGGCGCCGTGTCACCCGGTACTGCATCGTGGGCACCCTACGGGGACCGGTTCTCGCCTTGCGCCGCGTGGGCAGGGCACCGGGGAGGGGTTAGGGTTGGGGCTGTGCCGCAGACCTTCGAGACCGTCATCACCGAAGCACTGACCGTCATCGACCGCTCGCTGCCCCAGCTCGCATCGCGCGAGCTGGTGTCCTCCGCCGAGATGTCGGATCTCTTGCTGGATCTGCGGCTGCTCCTGATGTCGGCCGACGTCGGTGTGGCCGAGGCCGCGGTGGGCGTCGATGCCGGCGACGGCCCCCTCCCGGGCTGAGCAAGCTCAGAGGTCGCTGAGCTCGATCCTGGCCCGGCGGGGTCAGGCCAGGGCCAGCAGCTCGGCGAACGACGCCTCCAGACAGCTCCGGAGCAGCTCCGGGTCGTCTACCGCTCCGGCGTCGAGGTGCAGTCCCATGTCGAGGCTGCCGTCGACGGAGATGGTGGTGAGGTTCCAGGCGGTGCCCCCGAGCGGCCCGATGGGGTGGTTGCCCAGGATGCGGGAGCCGGCGATGTAGAGCGGGAACGGCGCACCGCGCACGTTGGAGGTGGTGAAGTCGACCGCGGCGGTCTGCTGGCGGATGAGGCGGGTGAGCACGGGACCCGGCAGCAGGGTGCCGAGACCGGCCACGGTGCCGGCGAAGCCGACGGCCTTCTCCTCCTTGGTGACCCCGAGGCGGGCGGTGACCTCGACGAAGCGGGCCCGGGGATCCTCGTCGGTCGGCACCCGGACCCGCGTGGGGGCGAAGGCGTTGCCGCCCGACGAACGGGAGCCCCCCGACGCTCGGGTGCTGATCGGCATGGCCATCCGCAGCTCGTCGACCGGCGCGTCGCGAGCCCGGTGGTAGGCCCCGGCGCCACCGGCGGCCCCGGTCACGAACAGGTCGTTGACGCTGCCACCCAGCGACGCGGCGGTCGCCTTGGCCTCGTCGAGGGGCATCCGGAGCAGCTCCAGGCGACGCTCGAGGGTGCGCTCGCCCCACAGCGGGGACAGGGCGGAGCCGGTGACCCCGAGCTGACGGACGAGGGAGCGGACCGTCGCGAGCGTGTCCGACGGGACCTCGGCCAGGTGTGCCGGGTGACGCACCAGCCCGGCCGCGCCCTCCACCGCCTGGCGGATCAGGTCGCGTGGCGTGCGGGTGAGGTCGTCGAGGGCCCCGGTCAGCGCGTCGACGGGAGAGTCGGACGATGGGAGGGTCACATCGTCGCCGGGAGGGGGCGAGGGCGCGGGCCGGGGACCGGGGTCGCGCTCGGCGTCGATGAACTGCTCCGACATGCGGATCCCGCCCACGCCATCGGTGATCGTGTGATGGAGCTTCTGGACCATGGCTCCCCGCCCGTCGCCCAGTCCGTCGACCAGGACGAACTCCCACAGGGGCAGGTCTCGGTCGAAGGGCGCGGCGGTCACCTGAACGGCGAGGTCGAGCAGCTGGCTCTCGGACCCGGGCGGGTCGAGGGTGACCTGGCGCACATGGTGGTCGAGGTCGACGTCGGGCTCGTCGACCCACGTGGGCCCACCCAGCCCAGCCCGGCCGTCCTCCACCCGGCGACGGAGCCGGGGCACGACGACGAGGGCGTCGGCCATGCGCGCCCGGAAGCGCTCCGGGTCGGCAGGCTGGTCGAAGAGGGTGAGGTTGGCGAAGGTGGAGGACAGGTGGGGATCCGCGTCGAGAGCCCACATCAGGGCCTCCACGTCGCTCAGGTGTCGGTCGGCCACCCGAGGAGGGTACGCCTCCGGCGGGGAGGGGGCTGGCGGACTGGTCTCACGACGGGCGGCGCTGAGGCCCGCAGACGACCGGTGACCCGCGACCGCTCAGCGCGACAGCGAGGTGTGCTTGAACTCGTTGATGGTCGGCGCCTCGGCCAGCAGTCCGACGACTCGATCGATGGTGGCCCGAGCGTGGGAGCCGTCGTCTCCGGGGCGGTCCATGAGCCGGACGAAGGCGGCGTGGTCGCCGTGGACGAACGTGGGGACGCCCCAGACGTCGTGGTCCGATGCGGACCGTTCGTGCTCGGCTCGGACCGTGGCCAACAGCGTCCCGTCGTCCACTGCGGCGAAGGCCGGGTCGGCATCGACGCCGTGGTCGGCCAGGGCCTTGGCCAGCACCTCCCGGTCACGCAGGTCGAGGCCGTGGTCGTGACGTGCCGCGAAGAGCGAGCGGTGGACGTCGCGGAAGACCTCGGGAGCGGTGTCGCGCACGTGGACCCCGACCTGCAGGGCGACCAGGCCGCTGTCCTCGTCGGGTCGGTCCCAGATCGGGGCCTGGCCCTCCTCGACGTGCACCTGGCCCAGCGAGAACGGGACGAACGTGACCTGCCAGTCGGCGCCGTCGCCCAGCCCGGCCAGCACGTGCTCGTGGGCGTTGCGGGCGAAGGGACAGCGGTAGTCCCAGGTGACGGCGAAGGAGGTGGTCATGGGCGCGTCAACCACGGCCACGGGGGTGTTTCTTCCGTGCCGCGGTCAGGGGCGGCGCCACAGCCGTCGCGCCAGGCGCCCCACCACCAGGCCGACGGCGACCCCACCGAGCACGTCGCTGGCGTGATGGATCTTCACGTGCACCCGGCTGGAGGCGACCACGCCGGCCAGGCTGAACCAGGCGACGCGGGTGGCGACCGGCCGGCCCTCCGCCAGCAGGCTGGCGGCGCAGAACGCGGCACTGGCGTGGCCGCTCGGGAGGCTGGTGGTGAGGGGGATGCGGAGGTGGTGGGGCCGGGCGAACTTCGGCACCGGGCGCTCCCGCTTGAAGAGCGACTTGAGCACGCCGTTCACCACCGTCGACTCCACCCCGAGCACGACCGAGAGTCGCAGGGCCTCCTGGGCGTGGCGGTCCGAGCGCAGGCCCTGGGTGGCGGCCAGCAGGTGCCAGAGGAGGCTGAAGTCGGCCAGCTCGGTCACCGAGTACATGATCCGGTCGACCGGGGGTCGGCCGCGGAGGTGCCGGTCGAACAGCTCGTCGACGGAGTCGTCGAAGCCATCGAGGTGGGCGGTGACCCGCTGCGACCACGGCGGCGGCGGCCCGGTGGCGATGTCGCCCACGACCTCAGCCACGGTGTCGACCGGGAAGGCGTCGTCGGCGCCGGTCGCGCCGGGCTCTCTTGGGTCGACGCTCGGGTCGGTGGCGGTCATGGACCGATGCTACGGCGCGCCCGGCTGCGCCCCGAGCGGGCTGGTGAGGGCCGCCCGGGCCCGGGGGTCAGGGGGCGGCGACCGGGACCTCGGTCGGGCGGGGAGCGACGCCAGCGTCGCGTGCGGCCTGGGCCGGGTCGCCTCCGAACTGTGGGCACCACTGCTGGAAGGAGCACCACCGACACAGCGGCCCCGGCTTGGGACGGAAGTCCTCGCGCTCGCAGGCCTGGGTGACCGCCGACCAGATGGCCCCCACCCGGGTGCGCAGGCCACGGGTGGACTGGTCGGTGGGAGTGGCGGTGATGGTCACCGGCTCGGCCAGGTGGAGCAGCTGGACCCGGGCCGGGCGCCGCCCGAACAGCTCCTCGCACAGCAGGGAGTAGAAGTGGATGCCACCCAGGCGGGACTGCTCGTAGCGATCGGTCGGAGCCCGACCCGTCTTGTAGTCGGTGACCAGCAGCTCTCCGTCCTCGTCGAGCTCGAGGCGGTCGATGATGCCCACCAGGGCCAGGTCGGCCACCGGGGCCTGGAGCCGCAGCTCCAGGCCGATGGGGCGGATCTGGCGCGGGTCCTCGAGCAGGAAGTAGTTGCGGACCAGCACCTCGGCCTCGGTCAGGAAGGCGGCCCGCTCCTCGGCCGAGAGGGCGAGCTCGGTCAGCTCCCCCTCCGGCCCCTCCATGGCGTCGGTGGCGTCGACCAGGCAGGCCAGGGCGGCGTCGACGGTGCGCTCGTCGGGCTCGAGGGCGAAGAGCCTCTCCAGCGCGGCGTGGACGAGGGTGCCCTTGGCCATGGCCGGGGAGGTGGGCTCGGGGATGCGGTCGATGGCGGAGAACCGGAAGGCCAGCGCGCAGTCCTTGAACGACGAGACCTTCGACGGCGAGAGGGTGGTGGGTACCGGCAGCGCCATGCCCCGAACGTACTCCGGGGGTGTGACAGCCCGGCCGATGGTCGAGAGAGCGCGACGGCCCGAGGGGATCAGCCCGCGGAGAGGCGGTGGCCGACCCCGCCGGGGGCCACTCCGTCGAGACCGTCGAGGGCGCCGGCCTCGACACAGCCGGCCAGCCGGGCCAGGTCACCGGCGGTGAGGACGGGAGGTCCGTCGAGCAGGCTCCCCGGGATGAGCCGCCGCGGCACCCGCGTGGCCGGTGGGCAGGGTTCGGAGCGGTCGGTGACCAGGAAGGCGTCGACGTAGGGCACCCAGGCAATGCGCTCGGCCAGGGCGGATCGCACGACCGCGGCCAGGCGGGCCACGATCTGGGGCGCGGCCGGGTCGCCGTCGTCGAGGGTGAGCACGTGGGCCCCCGACGGGCCCAGCACGAACCGGGCCGCACCCAGTTGTCGGACCAGGTAGCCGGTGGGCAGCGCGTCGAGCGCGCGGTCGAGGTCGCTCGGACCGTGTTGGCGGGGCCATCCCATCCCTCGGTCCATCGGATCAGACGATCGGATCATGAGGCTTCGTGCCGTCCTGGTCCCCCATGTGCACCCCGCCGGTGCCACTACCGTTGCCGGATCGAGCCGCCCCCTCCCCCTCAGCCCGGTCCGACCGCCGACGAGGAGGCGGTGCGGACGGTGGTCGAGCGCTTCTACGCCGCCTTCGAGGCGCGCGACCTCGACACGATGTCGGACCTGTGGGCCCATCAGGATGACGTGGCCTGCACCCACCCGGGCTGGGCCACCCTCCACGGGTGGGCGGCGGTCTCGGCGTCGTGGTTCGCCATCTTCGACGGGGTCGCCCCGCTGCAGGTCTTCGTCACCGACGAGCGCCTGCGGCTCCTGGGCGATGTGGCCTGGGTGACCCTCGACGAGAACCTGCTGGGTGCGGTCAGCGATGCGGTCGGTACCACCGTGGCCGCCCTCAACGTGCTGCACCGGGGCCCTGACGGGTGGCGCATCGTCGCCCACCACGGCTCGGTGGTGGAGGGCCGTCCCGACGCCGGCTAGCTCTCCGCGTGACAGGAGTACACGGGTCGACGGGGAGCGGCTCACGTAGGATCGCGAGATGGACGAGGTGTCGAGTGGCGTGGGGCTCACCGTTGCCCCCCTCGCCACCGTCGGGGAGGCCCCGGTCGACGGCCGGACGGCCCGCGCCCGCCGGACGCGGGAGGCGATCGTCGAGGCGTGCGTGACCCTCGTCACCGACGGCGACGTCCGTCCCACGGCCCCCCGCATCGCCGAGGAGGCGGGCGTGTCGGTGCGATCGGTGTTCCAGCACTTCGCCGACCTCGAGGCCCTGTTCACCATGGTCGCCGAGCGGGCCGTGGCCGAGGTGGTCGACCTGCTGCGCCCCATCTCCGCCGATCTGCCCTTCGAGGAGCGTCTCGAGCTCCTGGTGGCGCAGCGGGCCCGGCTCCACGAGGCGATCACGCCCATCCGCCGGGCCGCGGCGGTGCACGCCCCGATGTCGCCCGCCATCCGGGGCCGGGTCCAGGCCGGTCACGAGTTCCTCCGCGCCGAGGTGGCCCAGGTCTTCGCGCCCGAGCTGGAGGGCGTGGCGCCAGAGCAGCGCGAGCGGCTCCTCGACATGGTCGACGTGGCCTCGACCTGGGCCTCGTGGGACGTCGTGCGCACCCTCGACGGTCGCAGCTGCGAGGAGGCGGCGGCGGTCATGACCGAGATGATCAGAGCCGTGCTGGGGCTGTCCCGATGACCCCCACCCTGCGCGGGCTCCGGTCGGCGGCGGCCTGGACCCTCGAGGCCGTCGTCACGGTTCCCTCCGGCGTGCGCAGCCTGGTGCCCGGCGCTCCGGTGCCGGCCTCGCTGCGGGAGGACGTCCTCGTCTCGGTGGCCCAGGCCCGCGGGGTGACGGTGATGGCCTGGCTCCACGGCGAGTGGCGGTCCTTCGCCGGTTCGGTGCCCGACGGTGACGTGCACCTGGCCCTCGACCGCCACGCCCGGGCCTGCGCGCGAGCCGGCTACCCGGTGTCGTCCGCGATGCTGGCCGAGGTGTTGCCATCGGCCACCGTCCGGGGCGTGCGCGCCGCGGTGGTGCGGGGCCGTCTCGAGGCCGAGGTCGAGTCGCGCACCCGGCGGGTCGTGGCCGCCTTCCTCGCCGGCGAGGTCTCCCGGGCGACGGTGCTCGACGTGCCCCTGGCCGCGGTGGGCCTGGCGGCGGCGGCCCCGGCGCTGGGGGTCGGCGCCGTGCTCGGCACCCTCGCCCGCCTCGCGCCCGACACCCCCGCCGTCGAGGGAGCCGACGACCCCGAGGTGGGTCTCCTCGGCGTGCTGGCGGCCGAGGCTGTCACCGTGCTCCTGGCCAACGCCGGTGTGCGGACCCTCGTCCTGGGCCTCCCGGCCGACCTCGCGGTGGGGCTGCGGTCCGGGCCTCGTGCCGCGACCGTGCGGGTGGGCCGGGGTCGGGTGCAGGTGTCCGACGGCATCGCCCCCGACGCGCTGGTGGTGCTCCAGGGTGACGTGGAGCCGCTGGTGCGCCTCGCCGCCGGCGTCGTCCTCCGGGAAGCCCTCGAGATCGTCCCCCGGCCCTGACACCGACTGCGGCTCTCGTTCTTTGGACGGGCAATGCCCATGGCGCGTTCACGCGTCCAAGGTTCGCGGGGGGAGCGGAGAGGGGATCAGGTGTCGAGGGAGAGCAGGTCGTCGGGGTGGTCGGCCGCAGGGGCGGTGATCTCCCAGCGGCCCCGGCGCTTCTCGAACCGCCACCAGCGCCCGGCGGGGTCCAGGCGCAGCTGCAGGGGGCCGGCGGTGATGCGGTTGGAGGACACGTGGACGCGCGTGCTGCTCGGCAGGGAGTCGACGACGGCCGAGCGGGCGGCGGCCATGGTCGTGACCGGCGGGCGCCAGGGGTCGGCGGAGAGGATCCGGAGCGCCGGACGTCCCCCGTGCTGCCAGGCGATGGCGGACCGGGCCAGATCGACCGGTGGGGTGGCGCTGGCGCGGGCCAGGGCGGTGAAGGGCGGGGTCTGGCCGAGGACGGCCGCGGCCCGGCGGGCCAGGTCGGCCTCGGCGTCGAGATCGAGCCCGGCCCTGCCCTCGCCCCGCAGCTGGGCCCAGGCCCGCGCCGCCGCATCGGTCGCGAGGCCATGGAGGCCCTCGGCTGTGAAGGGGGCCTGTTCGGGCGGGTCGGTCGGCCACGGGGCGGGGGCACCAGGCCGGATCGGCACCGCTCGTCGGACCTGGTGCCGGGCGACAGCGACGTCGGTGGTCGCGGCGGCGTGCTCCTTGGCGTCGGATCCGGCGCCAGCGGCGGACCCGTGGCGCTCGGCGTCGAGGCCGCCGCGGGCGGTGTCTAGGGCCGGTGCCGCGCCTCCGACGGGCGCCATCGAGCCCGCCGACCGCCACACCTCGCGGGCGACCTGGCCCTCGTCGACGGGGACGACGAACGGATCGTCTTCGTGCTCGTCGACCTCGGCGGCGGGGCGGGCGTCAACCCGGCGGCGCGTCCGCAGCTCGGAGAGCAGCTCCTCGCGCCGCCGGCCGCGCACGGTGAACAGGGCGAACGGGTCCTCGTCCAGGACGTCGGCCACGAGGTAGCAGACCGCAGCGGCGTGCTTGCAGGGGTCGGCCCAGTCCGGGCACGAGCACCGGGGCTGGAGGTCGCCGGGGCCGGGCAGGAGCTCGACGCCGACATCCTCGGCGTCGGACACCACCCCGGGGTCGAGCTCTCCCTCCAGGAGGGCGGCGGCGTGGCCGGCCCGACCGGCGATGGCGGTGATGACCCGCTCCCACTCCCCGTCGTCGTAGGTCCGGACCCGGACCAGCACGCGGTACCGCCCGGGTCGGTTGCCCCGTACGAAGGCGGTGATCTCGCCCGGCGCCAGGTGGAGGGTGGACACCCGGTCGTGGCGGGCGTAGGTGCGTCCGCGGGGTAACCGGTTGGGATCGAGCAGGGCCCGGTTCTCGAGGGCGTGGACCCACGCCCGCCCCCACCAGGTGTGGCCGAACTGGCGGGCCATCAGTCGTCGTCGTCCACGTCGCCCAGCTCCACCAGGGCCCGCAGAGAGGTGTCATCGAGCTCGGAGATCCACCCCTCGCCCGAGGTGATCACCGCATCGGCCAGGACGCGCTTGGCCTCGAGCACGCCGGCGATGCGGTCCTCCACCGTGCCCTCGCAGATCATCCGGTGCACCTGTACCGGTCGGTCCTGGCCGATGCGCCAGGCCCGGTCGCTGGCCTGGTCCTCGACCGCGGGGTTCCACCAGCGGTCGTAGTGGATCACGTGGGTGGCGCGGGTCAGGTTGAGGCCGGTGCCCCCGGCCTTGACGGAGATGACGAGGACATCGAGGTCACCGGCTTGGAAGGCGTCGACCAGCCCCTGCCGGCGGCCGACAGAGAGCCCGCCGTGGAGGAACTCGACGCGCATGCCCCGGCCCGACAGGTGCTCCTCGAGCAGGCGGCCCATGGCGACGTACTGGGTGAACACGAGAGCGGCATCGCCTTCGGCGACCACGGTGTCGAGGATGTCGGTGGTGGCGCTGAGCTTGCCCGACCGGCCCTCGACCGGCGCCTTCTGCCCGAGGTAGTGGGCCGGGTGGTTGCAGATCTGCTTCAGGCCGGTCAGCAGCTTGAGCACCAGGCCCCGGCGAGCGATGCCCTCGGCCTCGGCCACCTCGGCCATGGTGGCGGTGACCATGGCGCGGTAGAGGGTGACCTGTTCGGTGGTGAGGTTCACCACCCGGTCGGTCTCGGTCTTGGGCGGCAGGTCGGGCGCGATGTCGGGGTCGGACTTGCGGCGGCGGAGGAGGAAGGGCCGGACCAGCCGGGCCAGGGCGTCGGTCGCGTCGGGATCGCGGTTGCGCTCCACGGGCACGGCGACCTCGCAGCGGAAGCGTTCCAGCGGGCCCAGCAGCCCCGGGGTGGTCCAGTCGAGCAGCGACCACAGGTCGACCAGCCGGTTCTCGACGGGCGTCCCCGTGAGGGCGAAGCGGGCGTCGGACGGGATGCGACGCAGGGCGCGAGCGGTGCGGGACAGGGGGTTCTTGACGGCCTGGGCCTCATCGGCGGCCACCAGCCCCCACCGGACCGATGAGAGGGCCTCGACCTCCCGGCGCACGACCCCGTAGGTGGTGAGCACGAGGGTGTGGTCGTCGATGCCGTCGAGGGTCCGCCCCGGTCCGTGGTAGCGGTGGACCGGGGTGTCGGGGATGAAGCGGGCCGCCTCGCGGGCCCAGTTGCCGAGGACCGACACCGGGCACACCACCAGCGTCGGCCGACCGGCGGGTTGGCGGTGGAGGTGCAAGGCGAGGAGCTGGAGGGTCTTGCCCAGCCCCATGTCGTCGGCCAGGACACCGCCGAGTCCGAGCTCGGCCATCTCGGCCGACCAGGCCACGCCGGTCCGTTGGTAGGGGCGCAGCTCGGCCGCCAGGCCCTCCGGGGCGGCGAAGCCTCGACGTTGGTCCACGTCGCGGAGGCGGTCGGCCAACGCCGCGAGGGCACCCTCCACCACGGCATCGATGGCATCACCGTCGACCAGCAGGCTGCCGCCGAGGGCGGCGGCCAGAGCGGCCCCGGCGGTGACCTCCTGGCGCTGCCGGAGACGGGCCAGGCGCTCGGGGTCGGCCCGCACCCATCGGCCCCGGAGGCGGATCACCGACTGCTTGGCCTGGGCCAGCTGCTCCAGCTCGGCCTCGGTCAGCTCCTCGCCGTCGAGGGTGGCCTTCCAGCGCAAGCTGCAGAGGCTCTCAAAGTCGAGGCCGGCCCCACTGTCGGCGGTCGGTGTCGGCGTGGTGACCGTGGGGGTGAGCTGCACCGGCTCGAGGACCCCGGCGGGCCACAGGACCTCGATGCCGCTCGCGGCCAGGTCATCGGCCGCCGGGCCCATGAGGTCGGCCACATCCTCGCCGGAGAGGGGGACACGATCCGGTCGGGCCTGGTCGAGGAGCGACTTCAGCGGTGGCCACGCCCGGCTGGCCCGGCGCAGCGTGAGCAGCAGGGAGGTCTCGACGTCGGGACCGAAGCGACCCAGTACTGCGTCAGGCGCGACCCACAGGTCCGCGGCGTCGAGGACCAGGCTGGCGTCGCTCTGGCTCGCGACTTGCAGCACCCCCATGAAGTCGTCGGCGGGCGGCGACGGATCATCGTCGATGTCGCCCCGCGTCCTCGGACCGGCGCCGGCATCGAGGCGGAGGGCCACGGAGATCTCGTTGGCGGCGGCGGTGACGGTGGTCGAGAGCCAGTCTCGGGAGCCCTGCACCGACGACGCCGAGCGGGACGCGAAGGCCTGGTGGCCGGCAACGGTCGGTGCCGCCGCGGTGCGCACGTAGGTGTCGGCCACCGCGTCGCCGAAGCGGTCGAGCAGCCACCGAGCCGAGGTGATCCGCACCGGGGGGCCGACGTCGCGCACGGTGCAGTGCGCCGCCGGCGGCAGGTGGGCGGCTGCGACGAAGCGCCGGGCGGCGTCGGAGGGGTCGAGGGGCCCGAGGCGCCAGGTGTCGTTGCCGTCGCCGTCGCTGGCGGGGAGCAGTCGGCCGCGGGCGATGAGGGACAGGGCATCGCGCGCCGCCTCCGCCCAGGCGTGCACCGACGGACCGCTGGGCGCGTCGGCGGGAAGCTCGACGAGGTCGTCGAAGGCGTCGTCGAGGTCGACCCATCGGACCGGCACCTCCCGTCGCCGGATCGACCGCCCGGCGGGGATGGCAAGGGTGAGGGTGTCGTCGGCCTCGTCGTCACCGCCCCGGGTGCGGTCGGGATGCCACCGGGCGAGGCGCCCTGTCCGGGTTGGGTGACCGGGTACGAACACGGCCTCGACCCCTGGCGCGATGAGCGGACTGGGCATCGACTTGATGGTACGAGGCCGGCCCGCCAGCTCCGGTCATCGACCACAAGGCCCCGGGCACGCGCGCGACAGGTCCTCAGACCCGGATGACCTCGAGGCCGGGAACCTCCACGTCGTAGTCGTCATCCTGGGTCACGACGGCCAGATCGTGCGCCAGCGCGGTCGCCGCGATCCATGAGTCGTTCACGGGCATGCGTTCCCCCCGGTCGCGCAGCGCCAGGCGGAGGCGGGCCCACTGGTCACCGACCTCGTCGTCGATGGGAAGCGGTTCCAGCGCCAGGGCCTCGGAGAGGGTGGTCAGCCGGATCGCACGCGTCTCGCTGTCGGCGGCGGTCAGCACCCCGGCCCGGAGCTCGCCCACGCTGACGATGGAGATCGCGGCCCGAAGGGGAAGTCGCTCAACGGCGAGTGGACGCCCGATCTCCCGGGCGATCCACACGCTGGTGTCGAGGAGCCCGTCGGCTACGGCCACGGGCCGAAGAGGGTCGCGACCTGCGTGTGCCGCTGGAACCGGTCGTCCAGGGGGCCGGGAGGACCCGGACGTTGCCGCTCGAGCACTACGACGACGGGAGGTCGTCGGTCGTCTCGTCCCCGACGAGGTCGCTGAGCTCGGAGGTGAGCCCGGGGTCAGCCTGGCGGGGGAGCACCCGCCGGACGAACTCGTCGCGAGACATCCACCGAAGCCGTCGGTGGACAGGGTGCAGCTCGGCCACAGGACGTCCGTTGACGGTGATGGTGATCTCCTCGCCCGTCTCGACCCGGCGAAGGACCTCGGCCGTCCGGTTGCGCAGGTCGCGGGAGGCGATGTCCGTCACGGGGTCACTGTAGTCATTGTGCGACGCACGTCGCACGCCCGGTCAGGGGGCGAGGGCGGTGCCGTCACGGCGGGGATCGCCGGCGGCACCGACGCCGGGGAGGACGAGGTGGGCGCCGCCGAAGAAGACGCTGCGGTCGGGCCAGGTGTTCACCGGCCCGAGGCGGGCCAGGGCCGCCGTCGCCTCGGCCCCGAGGCCCGGCTCGGCCTCGGTGTGGTCGACGTCCCAGTGCACCCGGGGGGCCTCCACGGCCTCTGCCGGGGAGAGGCCGTGGACCACCACGTTGACCAGCACCTGGGTGATGGCGGCCCGGATGCGCTTGCTGCCGCCGCTGCCCAGGACGACCTCGGTGGCCCCGTCGACGCCGACGACGACGGTGGGCGCCATCATGGATGCGACCCGGACCCCCGGGGGCGACACGTGGAAGCCGTCGGGGTGCAGGTCGTCCTCACCCAGGATGTTGTTGGTGAAGATGCCGGTCCCCGTGATGACGTCACCCGAGCACTCGCCGTTCGACGTGGTCATCGAGGCGGCGCCGCCCTCCCCGTCCCACACGCTGATGTGGGTGGTGCCGCGCGTTGAGTGCGGAGGAGGGGGGAGGGTCGGGTCGTGGCGGCCCAGCAGGACCCGTCGGTCAGCGTCGACGGCGGCGGCCGCCGCCACCAGGGCGGCGGGAACGCCGGGGTCGCCCGGCGCCAAGACCGCGTCGCCGTCGAGCCGATCGAGCGCGGCGGCGATCAGGGTCCCGCCGAACGACGGAGGAGGATTGGTGAGCACGCGTCGTCCCCGCCACTGCGTCTCCAGCGGAGTCCGCTCCACCACCCGGTAGGCGGCCAGGTCCGCCGGCGTGAGCAAACCGCCGTCGGCGGTCATCGCGAGCAGGGCGTCGGCGAGGGGTCCGTGGGCGAAGGCCAGATCTTCCCCCTCGCCCAGGGCGGTGAGGAGGGCGGCCAGGTCCGGGTTGCGGATGATGTCGCCGGCGGTCAGGCGGCGGCCCGTCGGCGCGAAGACGGCACGCCCGGCCGCGGTGCGCAGGAGGATCGGTTCGAGCAGGCCGACGATGCCGGCCTGGCGGGGCAGCAGCTCCACGCCCCGGGCCGCCAGGCCGGCCGCCGGGGCCACGACGGTCGCCAGGTCGAGACGACCGAGACGACGATGGAGGTGGAGGTAGCCGGGGAGGCACCCGGGGACGGCGATGGACCCCGGGCCGCAGTGGAAGGACTGGGTGGCGGCCTCGAAGGCCACGACGACCTCGTCGAAGGTGGGGGCGGCCAGGGCGACCCGCCCGCGTCCGGGGGTGTCGACGAAGAAGTCGACCAGGATCTCCTCGCCGGCGGCGGTGCGGGCCAGGCAGAAGCCTCCGCCGGCCAGGCTGGTCAGGCAGGGCTCGGCCACCGCGGCGGCGA
Source organism: Acidimicrobiales bacterium (assembly GCA_038233075.1). Lineage (GTDB taxonomy): Bacteria > Actinomycetota > Acidimicrobiia > Acidimicrobiales > Iamiaceae > Iamia. The sequence continues at coordinate 102,943 of JBBSMQ010000004.1, read as the reverse complement.
AGCCGGCGGCGACCACCGCGTCGAAGGCGTTGCCCCCGGCCACCAGGACCTCGCCGGCGGCACCGGCCACGGCAGGGTGACCGGCCGCGACCAGGGCGCCTGACGCACCCGGCGTGACGGTCACACCCACCCGGGGTTTCCTAGCACCCGCCGCACAGGGGCCCGGCGAGCTGGCCGGGCCGGTCGGGCAGGCTTGACCGTTCTTTGGACGCGATGGCGCCACATGCGGCCAGGTCCGTCCAAAGCTCACCGCAGGCCGGGCCGGGCACGCTCGCGGAGGGGAGGAGTCCCTTGCCCACTCGGGACGCCTGGAGGTCAACTGTGGCATCACCTGTCCAAGGGTCGGGGGCGGCGCTGCGCCTACGCTGCTGCCATGTCCGCGTTCCTGCCCGAGACCACCGCGCCCGGCGACGAGGTGGGCTCCGGGGTCGACGGCGTGACCCCGACGGCCCGGCCCGACCGCCTGGCCCGGGGCATGGCCATCGGCCTGGTGTCCATCGGGATCGTGCACTTCTTGGCCCCTGAGTACTTCGAGCGCATCGTGCCTCGGGTGCTGGGCCACGCCCGGCTCCTGGTCCACCTGAGCGGCGTCGTCGAGATCACCAGCGGGGTGTTGGTGGCCGTGCCCCGCACCCGGAGGACCGGCGGCCTGCTGGCGGCCGCGGTGATCGTGGCCGTCTACCCGGCCAACTGGCAGATGGCTCTCGACGCCGGCTGGCCGCCGCACGACGCCATGGGCTGGGGCGCGTGGGTGCGCCTGCCGTTCCAGGTGCCCATGATCTGGGCCGCCCTCAAGGTGGCCCAGCGGGCCCGGCGCTGATCACCCCGTTCTGAGCCATCAGCGCGCCGTCGCTGAGGCAGTGGTAGCTCAGAACAGGTAGCGGTGGACGCCACGGCTCGCTTCGTCCGCGTCAACCCCAAAGCGCTGTCCCGGGTCGCTCAGTGGGGCCGAGCGGGAACCCCGACGACCGTTGTCCCCGGTGCGACGTCGTGGGTGACCACGGCGCCGGCGCCGACGGTCAGACCCTGGAGGACCACGGCCCCGCTCCCGACGAGGGCGCCATCGCCCAGCGACACCGCCCCCGCCACGTGGGCCCCCGGGAACACGGTGGCGCACCGGCCGAGTCGGGTGTCATGGCCGACGGTGGCGCCGTAGTGGACCTGGGCATGAGGACCGACCACGGCATCGACGGACACCACCGCCCCGGCCAGCACGATGGCCCCCGCCCCGACCTCCGCACGCGCCCCGAGCACGGCGCGCGGGTGGACGACGGCGCCGGCCGCAGTCGGGCCGATGAGCATCCGCTCGACGACGGTTCGCCGCGTTGCGGGGTCGCCGATGGCCACCGCCAGCTCGGCGTCCTCGGGTGGGGTGCGCACCACCGTCAGCCCGGCCAGCGGCCATCGGCACGGTCGTCGACGAAGCCCGCAACCTCGATGCCGGCCGCGGCGCAGGCATCGGCCACCTCTCGGCCCACGCCGCCGGCTCCCACGATCCAGAGCATGGACAGAGCATGGCAGCCGACGGTCGGGTGCCGGCCCGACCCGGGGGCCGACGGTGTCTCGAGGGCGCGTGCCGGAGGCTCGGTGGGCGGGGGTCGCGGTGGGGATCGGGTCGAGAGATGCCTGTGGTGCTGTCCGCCCGCACTGGAGCCTCGCGACCGACGTCGGGACGGGCCGAGCGCGTCACCGCCTTCGCAGCCGGTCGTCGATCGACCGAGCCCCGCGCCCGAGGCCCCGGCGGCCGGCCCGCACGGGCGTCGGCCAGCCCGTCGCCGGGGCTCCGGTCCGCCGACCCGCGCGACGGGGTGAGGAGGACGGGGGCGATCGGGCGAGGCCCGGTGCCTAGCATCGGCGGGTGCCGAGACTGCCCCGCCCGTCGTCGGGGGTGCTGAGCAGCGCCCTCGACGACCGCCTGGTCGTCTACGACCCTCGCGCGGATGGTGCACGTGCTGAGCGCCTCGGCCTCGGCCACGTGGGAGGCGTGCGTCGGGGGCCGGGACGCCGATCACTTCGCGACGGCGGTGGCGCGATCCTCCGGCACCGAGACAACCGTGGTCGACGCCGACGTGGCCTCCTTCGTCGACGAGCTGGCGGCCCGCGGGCTGGTCGGTCGGACCGAGCCGGTCGAGCGTCCGACCTCGCCGGAGTGGACCGAGGTGACCGGTCGCCACGCGTCGCGGCCCGTCGCCACCCTCGACGACCGCATCGTGGTCCGATCCGACGATCCCGACGTGGTGGTGGCGGTCGAGGTCGCGTTCGGGACCACGACCGGCGGCTCGGCCACCAGAGTGCGCCCTGACCACGGCGCCGGAGGGAGCCATCCGCATCGAGGGCTTCGACCCGGCGTGGGCCGTCCACGGTCGGGCCGCCGCGGTGGTGCCCTGGCCGGGGAGATCAACCGGGTCGCGGTGACCACATCGACGGTGCTGGCGCTGCACGCCAGCGGCGTCCGCTCGCCCGGCGGTCAGGTGGTTGTCCTGCCCGCCGAGTCCGGTTTGCGGGAAGTCGACCCTGGCCGCCCTCCTGGTGCGTGCCGGGTGGGACTACCTGGGCGATGAGGCCATCGGGGTGCGCGCCGGGTCGCTGGTCGCGGTGGCCTACCCCAAGCCGCTGTCGCTCGACGCTGCCGGCCGGGCCGCGATCGGTCTGGACCCCGTGGAGTGGGAGTCGGTGCCGCCGTCGGAGGTGCGGGCGGGTGCCGTGGGGCTCCCGGGCGAGGTGGGTCCGGTCGATCTGGTGGTGCCCCCCGGTTCGAGACGAGGACCGAGCCGGTGTCGGAGCGTCTGGACGCGGCCTCGGCGGTGACCGCGGTGGCCGAGAACGCCCTCAACCTGCTCTGGGTCGGCCAGGCTGGACTGGACGCCGTGGTGGGGTTGGCCGCCCGAGTGCCCTGCCACCGCCTGGTGCACGGCGGCGGCGCTCCGGCAGTGGCTGCCGTCGAGGAGCTGTCCCAGGGCTCGGGGGGCATCTCGCCGACGCCCGGCGCGGTCGGTCGACCTCCCTGACCGGCTGACCGGCTGACCAGCATGTTGTGACGTCGAACAGCGTGGTGCGCGCCCTGGCCCTGTGACGGACGTCATCGACACAGCAGCTCCCCGGGCGGCGTGAGGTTTCAACTCTGACCCGTGGCGGCCGACGACAGACACAGGTGCGCCGATCAGGGTGCCCGTCCACAGATGTCGAGGAACCAGCCGCTCATGGAGCTCCCGCAGGAGTCGGTGTCTCCCCCCGGAGATGGTGCGCACCTCACCGGCCGACGCGACCTGCTGAAGAAGCTGGCCGTCGGTGGCGCCATCGTGTGGACGGCGCCGTTGATCACCACCGCCCGACACGCGGCGGCGGCGGCCACCTGCGCGCCCCGGACCCTCAACTGGAGCAACTTCACCACCGGCTCGACCTTCACCAGCACAACCGTCGCCGGCACCACCATCTCCGTCGCCACCACGCCGCAGAAGCAGGCGACCCTCCTCAGCGCGAACCGCACCATCCGGGCCGGGCCCAACGGCGCCAACCCGGGAAAGGCACTCAGTTCCAGCAGGTCCCCTCGCTACCGAAAGATGTCGGTCAGAGCATCACCGTCAGCTTCAGCCAAGCGGTGACCAGCGTGTCGTTCACCTTCTTCGACATCGACAACGTGACGAACCCGGGGTGGGGCGACCGGGTGTCCCTGAGCCCCCAGCCCACCAGCTTCACCGTCCCCGCCGGCAGCTTCATCATCGGGATCGGCAAGGACGAGAACGAGGACAGCAACACCAAGGGTCCGTTCCGCAGCAGCCAACCGAACACCGACTTCGCTGACACCAGCACGGGGGGCAATGTGACCGTCACCTACACCGGTCCGATCTCGTCGTTCACCATCCTCTACGAGAACAAGGTCAACACCGGCGGCACCAACCAGCACATCGCCATCGGCAACATCACGTTCCGCAACTGCACCTGACCCGTTGCGAGCGCGGGCACGAGGCGGATCAGCCGCCGAGGGCCTCCAGGGTGGTCATGAGCTCCTCGGTCAGGTTGGCCGGCACGGTGTAGCCGTCCTCATCGCGGATCTCATCGAAGTGGTCGCGGATGTCCTCGACGGTGAGGGACTCGGTGTCGGTCCACCCCTGCGTCACACCGGTGAAGACCCGAGCGACGTGGCCGCCGCCACAGCTGTAGACCTCGCCGGAGACAGGCACGTCCTCGTGGGCCAGCCAGGCCACCACGGGGGTGATGAGCTCGGGAGCGAGCTTGTCGGCCATGGCACCGAGCAGCTCCTCGGTCATGCGGGTCTTGGCCACGGGGGCGATGGCGTTGGCCTTGATGTTGTCCTTGGCCCCCTCGACCGCGAGCACCCGGGTGAGCCCGACCAGGCCGGCCTTGGCCGCCCCGTAGTTGGTCTGGCCGAAGTTCCCGAACAGCCCGGCCGCCGAGGAGGTGTTGACGATGCGTCCGTAGGACTGCTCGCGCATGGTGGCCCAGGCCGCCTGGGTCACGTAGAAGGCACCCTTGAGGTGGACGTCGAGGACGGGCTCGAGCTTCTCGGCGTCCATGTTCTTGAAGGCGCCGTCGCGCAGGATGCCCGCGTTGTTGATGACGATGTCGACCCGCTCGAAGGTGTCGAGCGCAGTGGCGACGATGGCCTGGCCCCCCTCGGGCGTGGCCACCGAGTCGTAGCTGGCGAAGGCCTCGCCGCCCGCGGCCTTGATCTCGTCGACGACCTGCTGGGCGGCGGTGTGGGATCCGCCCTCGCCGTCGACAGATCCGCCCAGGTCGTTGACCAGCACGAGCGCGCCCCGATGAGCCAGCTCCAGGGCGTGGGAGCGGCCCAGACCGCCGCCGGCGCCGGTGATGATCGCGACCTTGCCGTCGTACCCGAGGTCAGCCATGGGGAGTGCTCCTTGCGTGTGCCGGCGATCTGCCGGACGAGACGCTACCGACGGGTCGACGGCAGCCCGAAAACCGGCCCTGGCTAGGGTCCTTCCGTGGCCGATCCGCCCTGCGACACCCAGATCGGCGACCCGTGCGTGCGGCAGCGGCCCCGGTCGCTGCACCGGTGGTTGAGCGATGGGGTGCTGGTGCTGCCGCCGGAGGGGGAGGGGCGTCGCCTGGAAGGAGCGGCGGCCGGGGTGTGGGCGGCCGCGGGGGAACCGGTGACGCGGTCGGCACTGATCGAGCGGGCCCGGACCGAAGGGGGCCTCACCGGGGCGGAGGCCGAGGCGTTGGTCGACGACTCGCTGCGGATGCTCCTCGAGGCCGGACTCGTCGAGACCGTGGCGCCGGGCTGACGCCGGTCGTGGTGGTCGGCGGTCGGGTCGTCCTGGCGACGGTGGGTTCGACCAGCTCTGGGGTGGGGTCGCGGTGGTCTGGTGCCTCGACAACGGTCGGCCTGCCCGCTTTGGGGCTGGGGTCGTGGTGGTCGGTGGTTCGTCGCCCTGAGAGGTCGCCCTGGCGAGGGTGGCTCCGACGAGTTCGGGGGTGGGTCTGCGGACCCGGCGGGGCACGTCAGCGGGCCAGCGGACCCCAGCCGGCACCGGTGAGGGCGGTGCTGGTAGCCCACAGGGCGCCGGCCAGGTGCGGATCTCGCGCCGTGGAGGAGCAGCCCACCACCACGGCCGGGCCCCGGGCCTCGCCCAGGCCGCCGGGACCCACGTAGGCCCCGCCGGGCAGGTCGGCGTCGGTGGCGGCCCGCAGCTGGGGCTGAGCTCCACGAGGGGCGGACTGGGTCATCGGCGTCGCCAGCCACATCCCCACCGTCTGGAGCCAGGCCAGCGGATCGCCCCCGCCCTTGCCCAGGGCGGTGCGGACCAGGCCGGGATGGGCGGCCAGCGCCTTGACGGGTGATCCGGTGGCGACCAGCCGACGCTCCAGCTCGAAGGTGAACAGCAGGTTGGCCAGCTTGCTGTGGCCGTAGGCCAGCCAGCGGAGGTACCGACGTCGTTCGTGGGCGAGGTCGTCGACGTCGAAGTCAGTGTCGCCCCACAGGTGAGCGAGGCTGGCCACGGTCACCACCCGACCCGCCGGGGCCGCGGCGAGAAGGGGGAGCAGGCGGGCGGTGAGGGCGAAGGGACCGAGGTGGTTGGTGCCCATCTGCAGCTCGAAGCCGTCCGCGGTGCGGCGCCGGGGCGTGGCCATCACCCCGGCGTTGTTCACCAGCACGTCGAGGCGCTCATGGCGATTGGCCAGCGCGTCGGCGCACGCCGCCACCGAGGCGAGCGAGGCCAGATCGAGGGGCGCCACCTCGAGACGAGCGCCCGGGACCTGGTGGGTGATGCGCGCTCTCGTGGCCTCGCCGCGGTCGAGGTCGCGAGCCGTGAGCACCACGGTGGCCCCGGCCCGGGCCAACTCGGCGGCCGTCACCGTGCCCAGCCCGCTGGTGGCGCCGGTGACCACCGCGGTGCGTCCGGTCAGGTCGCCGATGGCGCGGGGGCTCCAGCTCACCCACCCGGTTCGGCTCGGGACCGGCCGAGGCTTGGCCGAGGCGTGGCCGAGGCATGGCTGAGGTCGTGACGCTCAGGGAGCGGCTCGCGCGCGGAGAGCCGAGCCGGCCCCGTCCGGGTGCTGGCACCCCCGCCAAGGGGCCCGCGCATCGAGCGCGTCGGCCCGTCGGTGGGCCCGGTGCCTCACCGGGCGGTCCCGTCGGTCACCTGACCTGGGTGACGGTGACACCCGGGCCGTCGACGATGGCACGAGCCGCTCGCCGCCGGCGGACGAGCCCCTGCATCGCCACGCCGAGCAGGACGGCGAAGGCGGGGAGCAGCGGCGCGAGGGTCCGGGCCTCGAAGTCGAAGCGGAGGACCGCTCGCACCACGACCAGGAGCCCCAACACCGCCAGGAACATGCAGGGCGACGGTCTGGCTCGGACGCCCACCCCCAGTGAAGCTCCCCCGAAGCGCGGACCGCGCAGCAGCCAGACGGCACCCCCGGCGGCGGCCAGTACCAGCGCCACGCTGGCCGCGGTGATTGCGCGGTTCCCGATTGTCCCCAGCGACCACAGCGCCCCGGCGACCACCGCGACCAGGCCCACGCCCACGTAGCGGGTCAGCACGAGCGCGACGGACAGGAGGCCGAGGGGGACGGGATCGGCGACCAGGCGCGGCCGTGTGCGGGATCGGATCACCACCGCGACCGAGGCGGCCACCAACCCGAGGAACACCCCATCGGACAGCGCGGGGACGGCGAGGGTCACCGCGGCTGCTCCCGCGCCGGTCCCCGCCGCCAGCGCTGTGAGCGAGGCCTGGTCCTCCACCACCTGGCGCAGCGAGAGCCAGAGGAACAGCACCGTTGCCGCTGCTGCGGCCGCGCCCACGATGCGGACGACGCCCAGCACCGACACGTCCGCGCGCCGGGTGACCGCGGCGACGAGGGCGGGGTAGCCCGGCGGCCAGGTGGTGAGCGGATCCTGCAGCCACCAGCCGGCGCCCTGTCCGGCCACGAGCGATCGCGTGGTGCCGATGTAGGCCGTGGAGTCCGAGGTGATCCCCGGGCCCCACGTCGAGGTGGCCCAGAGCGAGACGGCCGCGACGAGACCGGCTACGGCGGCGATGACGGGTGCCTCCCACACTGGTCGATCACCCACGGTGTCTCGTCGGGCCGATCGCGCTGCTGTCACCACAGCCCGTCCGACGAGGCCACGCTGCAGAGCCTCATCCGCGGGTCGGCGGGCAGGGCCGACGTCCTGGACCGACGGGGACTCGGGCAGTGGTGTCCGGCCACCGGCATCGAGCGCCACCTCACGGCCGCCACCCGGTCGAGCCGTCGCCGCGAGCCACCGGGCGGAGCAGGACTGCCCACCGGGCCGCCGCCGCCTCCAGGGTGAAGCCGGCGAGGCCGCGGTCGCGCGCCGCCCGTCCTCTCTCCCGGTGGTCGGTCAGCACCTCCTCCAGCGCGTCGCCGTAGGTCTCGGCGCCGCCCTCGCGACGTCCCGTGGACGGCCCAGGCAGTACGCTCCCCCGATCGGTGCTGACCGGCACTGATGGCCGCTCCCCCGACGGCAGGAAGGGTGTGACATGAGGGTCGTGGTGACCGGAGCGGCCGGGTTCATCGGCTCCCACCTGACCGAGGCCATGCTCCACGACGGTCACGATGTGGTGGGCATCGACTGCTTCACCGACTACTACGGGCGCGAGGCGAAGGAGACCAACCTCGCCGTCGCGCACTGCCACCCCCGCTTCCGGCTCGTCGATGCCGACCTGCGGACCGACGATCTGGCGCCCCTCGTGGCAGGGGCCGACGTCGTGGTCAACGAGGCCGCGACGCCCGGCCTGGTGCTGAGCTGGGATGACTTCGACCGGTACCAGTCCTGCAACCTGGCCGCGGTCAAGCGCCTCGCCGATGCCTGCCTCGCCGAGGGCGTAGGCCACCTGGTGCAGGCCTCCACCTCCTCGGTGTACGGCGCCGAGGCCACGGCCGCGGAGGACGAGCCGACCCGGCCGGTGTCGCCCTACGGCGTGACCAAGCTCGCCGCCGAGCACCTCCTGCGCGCCTACCACGAGACCGACGGTCTCCCCCTCACCGTGCTGCGGTACTTCTCCATCTACGGCCCCCGTCAGCGGCCGGACATGGCCTACCGCATCTTCTGCGAGCGGTTGCTGCGCGATGAGCCCATCCGGGTCTACGGCGACGGCAGCCAGACCCGCACCAACACCTTCGTCTCGGACTGCGTCGCCGCCACCGTGGCCGCCCTGGAGCGTCCGCCCGACGGCAGCACCTTCAACATCGGCGGGGGTCGGGAGCTGGCGTTGTGCGACGCCATCGCCATCCTCTCCGACGTCAGCGGGGTCGAGGCCCGGATCGAGTGGCACCCCGTCCGACGCGGAGACCAGCGGCGGACCGTGGCCGACACCCGTCGTGCCGCCGTCGAGCTGGGCTGGAAGCCCGTCGTGGAACCCGAGGATGGCCTCGAGCAGCAGCTGCGCTGGGTGGCCGACCAGATCTCGGACAGGTGAGGCCGGCCCGACCCGCGTGGTCCGGCTGTGTCACGGACATCCTGTGAGGCCAGTAGGGCGCTGACCAGCTCCGATGCCACGCCGGTCACGTCCGCGGGGCAGCGCTAGAAGAGCTCGAGGTCGCCCAGCTCCAGGTCGAGATCGGCCTGGGTCGGCTGCTCCTCGTGGGTCAGCGCCCGCCAGGTGAGCCGGGGGGCGGCGAGGGCGGGGGTGGCGTCGAGGCGAGCGGTGGCCGCCACCAGCAGGTGGTCGGCGCCGGTCTCTCGTAGGACGCGGCGCAGCACCCAGGTCGATCGCCTCGGCCGCGGGACGACCGGCCGCGGTCGGTTCGGACCACAGCTCGGCACCGGTGCGGGCACGTGCGGTGCGGGCCAGGCCCCCGAGGCGGGGGACCACCGCGACAGGGGAGGGCGGCCGATGTCGACCCAGCCCATCTTCAGGTAGCCCGGTCGACTCTGGTCGTTGGGGGTGTTGAAGACGAACCCGACGCCCTCGTCGCGCAGCTCGTCGACCGCCACGGTGGTCAGGGCGCGGAAGATCCCCCGACCCTGGTGATCCGGGTGGGTCGCGGTGTCCACCGCCCGGACTGCGGTCACCGCCTCGTCGCCCCGCCGGAAGCGCCAGAGCAGCAGCATGCGGAACCCGATGACCTGGCCCTGCTCGACGGTCACCCTGCGGGGGGACGGCCCGAAGGGTCCCGAGGTTGCGCCCCGAGACCTGGGCCAGTCCGGTGATCCCCGGACGCACCTCGTGGCGGCGGGCGTGGAGGGCCGAGTAGCGGCCCAGGTAGGACATGAGCAGCGGGCGGGGACCGACCAGGCTCATGTCGCCCCGGAGCACGTTCACCAGCTCGGGCAGCTCGTCGAGGCTCCTGGCCCGCAGCCAGCGACCCAGGTCGGTGAGGCGGTCGGCATCGTCCCCGGGGCCGTCCCGCATGGTCCGGAACTTCACCAGGGTGAAGGGCTCGCCCCCGTGCCCCGGGCGACGCTGTCGGAACAGCACCGGCTGTCCGACGTCGACGCGGACGGCCAGCGCGATCAGCCCCATCGGCAGCGCCGCGACCGCCAGGCCCAGGGCGCTTCCGACGATGTCGACGGCCCGCTTCGCGCCCGGCCGACGTGGCGCCGGGTGCCGCACACGCATCGGCGAGGACTACCCCTGGCCTCGGGCTCCCTCGGCCATGCCCGGCCGAGCTCTAGGGTCCGGTCCCGGCCGGGCACCGGGGATCGTGAGAGCTGATGGGTGAGATCGAGAAGCTGGTGGTGGTGGGGCAGGGCTACGTCGGCCTCCCCCTCGCCATGCGCGCGGTGGAGGTGGGCTACGACGTGGTCGGCTTCGAGGTGGATGCTGCTCGGGTGGACCAGTTGGAGGCCGGCACCTCCTACGTGGAGGACATCGGCGACGATCGGGTGGCCGACGCGCTGGCGTCGGGTCGCTATCGACCCACCATCGAGGCCGATGCCCTGAAGGGCTTCGACGTCGCCGTCATCACCGTGCCGACGCCGCTCTTCGACCGCCTGCCCGACCTCCGCTTCGTGGAGCGCGCCGTCGACACGCTGGGCCCGTACCTCCGCCCCGGTGCGACGGTGGTGCTGGAGTCGACCACCTACCCGGGAACGACCGAGGAGGTCGTCGGGACCCGCCTGGAGACCGCATCGGGTCTGACCCCCGGCGACGACTTCCACCTCGGCTACAGCCCCGAGCGCATCGATCCCGGCAACACCACCTGGACCCTCCAGAGCACCCCGAAGGTGGTGTCGGGCGTCGATGCCGCCTCCCTCTCGGCCGTGCAGGGCTTCTACGACCGGGTCGTGGACCACACGGTCGCCGTCACCGGCCCCCGTGAGGCGGAGATGTGCAAGCTGCTGGAGAACACGTTCCGCCACGTGAACATCGCCCTCGTGAACGAGCTGGCCATGTTCGCGGCGGACCTCGACGTGGACATCTGGGAGGTGATCGATGCCGCCTCCACCAAGCCCTTCGGGTACCTGCGCTTCACCCCGGGCCCCGGCGTCGGTGGCCACTGCCTGCCCATCGATCCGAGCTACCTCTCCTGGAAGGTGCGCCAGACCCTCGGCACCCCGTTCCGCTTCGTCGAGCTGGCCAACGACGTCAACGAGCACATGCCCGACTACGTCCTGCGACGCGTCAACCGGATCCTGAACCACCACCGGCGCAGCATCAACGGCTCGACCATCGTGCTGGTCGGCTACGCCTACAAGCGCAACACGGGCGACGCCCGGGAGTCGCCGACGGTCCACCTGGCCGACCTCCTGCGCGCCCTCGGGGCCAGGATCATCGCCGTCGACCCTCACGTCGATCCCGCGTTCCTGCGCCACCACGCCGACGAGGTGGTGGCCGACCTCGCCGGGGTCGGCGGCGCCGATGGGGCGGTGCTGCTCGTGGATCACAGCGACGTGGACCTCGGTCCCCTGGTCGATGCCCCCTGGGTGCTCGACACCCGCGGGGCGCTCGACGGCCCCAACGTCGAGCGCCTCTGACCGATGCTCAGCGCCGGCGCAGCAACGACCGCAGGTGCTGGCGCCGGGTCAATCCCCGGGCCGCGAGGTGCTCCGGACTCGGGTGGGCGAGGGCGCGCAGCACCGTGGCCCGATCCCGCCAGCCGAGGTCACCGAGCGGGCTTCTACACCGGTCTGCGGCCCGGCGAGAAGCTCCACGAGGTCCTGCTCGGGGTGGACGAGGCCCCCCTGGCCTCGCCCCACCCCCTCATCTGGAAGGTCGGGGTCGATCCCCTCCCGGTGGCGCTCCTCGATCACCTCGACGAGGTCGCCGTCGCCCACCTGGCGCCCGCGCTCCGGCCGGTCGCGGTGGAAGCGGTCCCGACCGGATCGCTGGCGGGCTGATCCATGTCCGTGGGATGCGCCCGGACCTCGGCCCGTGGTAGGAGGTTGGCGTGAAGGTCGTCGTCACCGGGGGGGCCGGCTTCATCGGCGCCAACCTCTGCCGCGCCCTCGTCCACGCCGGTGTCGAGGAGGTGGTGGCCTTCGACGACCTGTCCACCGGAGAGCGCCGCAACCTCGACGGCGTCGACGCCGCGCTGGTGGAGGGCGACATCCTGGACGACGTCGCCATCGGGTCGGCCGTGGCGGGCGCCACCAGCGTGGTCCACCTGGCCGCGCGACCGTCGGTGCCCCGCTCGATCGCCGACCCGGAGGCGTCGCACCGGGTGAACGCCTCGGGCACCGTCGCAGTGCTGGAAGCGGCCCGGGGCGCGGGCGTCGGCCACGTGGTGGCGGCCTCGTCGTCGTCGGTGTACGGCGCCAACCCGGCCCTGCCCAAGCGCGAGGACCAGTGCCCCATGCCGGTGAGCCCCTACGCCGTGTCCAAGCTGGCCACCGAGGCCTACGCCCTGGCCTGGCAGCGATCCTTCGGGCTCGATGTCCTCGCCTTCCGCTTCTTCAACGTGTTCGGACCGCTCCAGCCTGCGGGCCACGCCTACGCCGCCGTCGTCCCCGCGTTCGTCGAGGCCGCCCTCGCCGGTCGGCCTCTGCCGGTCCACGGTGACGGTCGCCAGACCCGCGACTTCACCTACGTCGGCACCGTGGCCGCGGTGATCGCCGAGGCCGTCACGGGTCAGGTCGCCCACGACGGGCCCGTGAACTTGGCCTTCGGGTCGCGCGTCTCACTGCTCGAGCTCATCGACCTGCTGGGTGACGTGCTCGGTGCTCCCGTCGCCGTCGACCACCAACCCACGCGCGTCGGCGATGTGCGCGACAGCCAGGCCGACGACTCCCTGTTGCGCTTCCTCTTCCCCGAGGCCCAGCCCGTCCCCCTCCGCGACGGACTGCAGGCGACGGCGGACTGGTTCGCCACCCTCGCCTCGGCCCCGCGCTGAGCGCGACTCACTGACGAGCCGTGGGCCCGGGCCGCGCGCTACCGGCTCCGGAGCTTGGCCAGGAGGCGCAGGATCTCCAGGTACAGCCAGACCAGGGTGACCACCAGCCCGAGGGCGGCGAACCACTCCATGTGCTTGGGGGCGCCGGCCTGCTCGGCCCGGTCGATGAAGTCGAAGTCCAGGGTCAGGTTCAGCGCCGCGATCACCACCACGACCACGCTGAAGCCGATGCCGACCAGACCGTTGCCGTGGATGTAGGGCACGCTGGCGCCGAACAGGGAGAGCCCGAAGCTGACCAGGTAGACGAGGAAGATCCCCCCGGTGGCGGCGATGATGCCCAGCCGGAAGCGGGGGGTGACCCGGATCCGGCCGGTGGCGTAGAGCACCAACATGATGGCGAACACGCCGATGGTGAGGCCCACGGCCTGTACGACGATGCCGTCGAACTCCACCTCGTAGGCCTTGGAGATGGCTCCGATGACCAGGCCCTCGACCACGGCGTAGAGCGGAGCGGTGACCCGCGCCCAGGTGGGCTTGAAGAACGACACCAGGGCCAGGCCGAGGGCGACGAAGACGGCGACGATGACCCAGCCCGGGATCTGGACCGAGCTGCCGAGGGCGTCGCCGGGCGTCACCGCGTTCCAGCCGATGACCCCGGTGACGCAGATGATGGCCAGCAGCACGGAGGTGGCCGAGGCGACGCCGCCCCGGCTGAGGGTGGGCTCGGCGGTGGGCGGTACCGGTGGCGGCCAGGGCGAACCGGCCACATTGTCCGGTGCCGGTGGCACGGGGGCACCCGGCGCGCCGGGCTGACCGCCCGGCCACGCCGGCGGGGGCCCGGCCGCGGGCGTGAACTTGTCCGGGCGCAGCATCGGGTTGCTCATGAGGACCAGTCTGGCCGCTGGGGTGGTCCGCCGGCGCTCGGGACGGGGAGCGCGAAGGGACCTGCGGGGTCAGCCCTCGCGCAGCACGTTCCCGGCCCACGCCTTGAGCCGCTTGTAGTCGACCTTGCCATTGGGCGCCCGACCGATGGTGTCGATGGGCAGCACCCGCTTGGGGGCCTTGTAGCTGGCCAGGCGGCCCTTGACGTGGGCGATGACCTCGGCCTCGTCCAGCTCGGCGCCGGGGGTCAGCTCGACCACGCCGGTGATGGCCTCGCCGAACTTCTCGTCGGGGAGGCCGACGGCGACAGCGTCGGCGATGGCCGGGTGCAGCTTGAGCACCTCCTCGACCTCCTCGGGGAACACCTTCTCGCCCCCGGTGTTGATGCACACCGACCCCCGACCCAAGAGGGTGATGGAGCCGTCCTCCTCCACCCGGGCGAAGTCGCCGGGCACTGAGTACCGCTTGCCCTCGAGGGTGACGAACGTGGCGGCCGACTTGTCCGGGTCCTTGTAGTAGCCGGTGGGCTGGAACCCACCCACGGCCACTCGTCCGACCTGGCCCGATCCCGGTTCCACGTCGCGGCCGTCATCGTCGATGACCCGGGTGTTCTCCCCCACGGTGAAGGTCGCGGTCTTCACCTCGGCGCCGGCGGCGGAGACCGACTGGCCCATGCCCACCGCCTCCGACGAGCTGAACACATCGAGGATGGCGGCCCGGGGGGCGTGGGCCAGCAGCCCCTGCTTCACCGGTTCGGAGAACATGACCCCCGACGAGGTCACGGCCAGGAGGGAGGAGAGGTCCCAGCGTCCCGGCTCGGCGTCGAGGGCCCGGTTGACGGGCTTGGCGAAGGCGTCGCCGACGATGGCGATGAGGTTCACACCTTCGCGGTCGATGGTGTCGAGCAGCTCGGGCACGTCGAGCTGGCGCGACGGCAGGGTCACCACCGAGCCTCCGCCGGCGAGGGTGACCAGCTGGGTCATGCAGCCGGTGCCGTGCATGAGCGGGCACGCCGGCAGGCCGACCAGGCCCGGCTTGGTGACACGGGCCCGCACCCAGGCGAGGTCGGCAGGCCCGACCCTCACCCCCGGGTCGATCGAGCCCCCGACCAGGTTCCGGAACAGGTCGTCCTGGCGCCACATGACGCCCTTGGGCATGCCCGTCGTGCCACCGGTGTAGAGCATGTAGAGGTGGTCGCCGCTGCGTCCCCACGGGGCCACGACCCGCTCGGGGTGCGACGTGACCGCCTCCTCGTAGGGCGAGGCCCACGCCGGGCACGGCCCGCTGCCGTCGTCGACCCACAGCCACAGGCGCACCTGGTCGACCCGGTCGCGGATGCGCTCGATGGTGCCGGTGAAGGCGCCGTGGAACACCACCGCCACCGCGTCTGCGTTGTCCCACAGGTAGACCAGCTCGTCGTCGGCGTAGCGGTAGTTGGTGTTGACCGGCGCCAGGCCCGCCTTCCAGATGCCGAACATCGACTCCAGGTACTCGGGCCCGTTGTAGAGGTAGTGGGCCACCTTGTCCTGCTCCTCGACGCCGGCGGCCAGGAGGGCGTGGGCCACCCCGTTGGCCCGCTCCTCGAAGTGGCGCCAGGTGAAGCGCCGGTCGCCCTGCGCCTGCGCCGGCGCGTCGGGGATCTCCTCCGCGATCGTCTCCCACACCTCGGCGAAGTTCCATCCATCGGCCATGCGTGCGTGCCTCGTCTCAGCGTTGCGGGGTGGGAAGGAGTGTAGATGTGAGCGCCGATGATCGAGCCCGGGCGGCGGTGGCCCTCGTCGCGCGCCGACCGCAACCCCAGAACGACCACGATCGTCCGATCGGCCGGGAACCGCGGCGGTACGGTGCGGCGGTGGACTTCGAGCTGCCTCCTGACGACGACCCCCGTCGCCAGGAGGTCCGGACGTGGCTGGCCGCGCACCCGTCGCCGTCGGGGCGCGACCTGGCCGAGGCCGGCTACGTCGCCCCCCACTGGCCGCAGCCCTACGGTCTGGAGGCCGACCCCATCCACCAGATCGTCATCGACGAGGAGCTGCGCCGGGCCGGGGTGTCGCGCCCGTCGAACCCGATCGGCATCGGCTGGGCCGGGCCCACCCTCCTCCACGCCGGGACCGAGGAGCAGCAGGCCCGGTGGCTGCCGCGGCTGCTCTCGGGCGAGGACACCTGGTGCCAGCTCTTCAGTGAGCCGGGGGCGGGCAGCGACCTGGCCTCGCTCACCACCCGGGCCACCCGGGACGGCGACGAGTGGGTGATCCAGGGCCAGAAGGTGTGGACCTCCCTCGCCCATCGGTCGCGGTGGGGGATCCTGATCGCCCGGACCAACCCCGACGTCCCGAAGCAGCAGGGCATCTCGTACTTCATCTGCCCCATGGATGCCCCGGGCATCGAGGTCCGACCGCTGGTGGAGATGACCGGCGCCAAGCTCTTCAACGAGGTCTTCCTCGATGGCGTCCGCCTCCCTGCTGACCACCTGGTGGGCGAGGTCGACCGAGGCTGGACCCTCGCCAAGGTCACCCTGGGCAACGAGCGGGTGTCGCTCTCCGCCGGCGGGGCCCTGTGGGGGATGGGCCCCGAGGCCGATGACCTCCTCGACGTGGTCCGCGCCGCCGGTGGCGTGACCGATCCTCTCCTGCGCCAGCGCCTGGCCGCCCTCTGGGTCGAGGCCCAGATCCTGGGCCTCATCCGCCTCCGCACCGTCACCGCCGCCATCAAGGGGCGTCAGCCCGGGCCCGAGGCGTCGATCCGCAAGGTCCTGGCCGACGAGCACGGTCAGCGGGTGATGGGCCTGGCCAAGGACCTGGCCGGGTCGGCGGCCATGCTGGCCCACAGCGGCCCCCTGGGTTCGGAGGACCCGACCTGGGCCTTCGGCTACCTGTTCGCCCCGGCCCTCACCATCGGTGGTGGCACCGGCGACGTGCAGCGCAACATCCTGGGCGAGCGGGTCCTGGGCCTGCCCGCCGAGCCGACCTGAGCAGAGCCGACCATCGGCTGGCTCCCCGAACTTTGGACGGAAGGGCGCCACATGTGGCCAGGTCCGTCCAAAGTTCCGGCCGTCCCATCGTCAGTCGGCGAGGGTGACGGCGCGGCCCTCGGCGATCTGGGCCTCGGGGGTGTCGAGGTCGACCCGGGCGTCGGGGCGACGCATCGCCTGGGCCGCCCACGCCGCCGCCACGAGGCACGCCACACCGCCGAGGGCGATGCCGGCGCGGGCGCCGAAGCGGTCCGACACCCAGCCCACGATGGGTCCGCCGATGGGGGTGCTGCCCAGGAACACCATGGCCTGCAGGGCCAGGACCCGACCCCGCAGCTCGGGGGCGGATCGCAACTGGACGATGGCCGTTGACGTGGTCATGAAGGCGATGCTGGCCATGCCGAGGAGGACGGCGACCGGGAACGCGGCGCGCAGACCGGGCGCGGCGGCCAGGCCCAGCATGGTCACCCCGAAGGCGGCGGCGGCCACGACGATCTGGCGGTTGGTCACGTCGGTGCGGCGGGCCGTCCAGAGCGCTCCGAGGAGCGAGCCCAGGCTGAGGACCGAGAACAGCAGGGTGAAGGTGCCGTCACCACCGCCGAGCGGACCGGTGACCAGCAGCGGGATGGTGACCTGGAAGTTGAAGGCGAAGGTGCCGATGACGGTCATCATGACCAGGGGCACCAGCAGGTCGGGCCGGTTCCGCACGTAGCGGAGCCCCTCGCGCACCTGGCCCCGTCCCCGCCGAGAGGGGACCGACGGGTGCAGGTCCGCGCTGGTCATGGCCCACAGCCCGTACAACACGGCCAGGTAGCTCAGGCCGTCGAGCAGGAAGGCCCACCCGAAGCCCACGGTGACCACGAGGGCCCCGGCGGCGGCGGGGCCCACGACGCGCGAGCCGGTCATCACCGCGCTGTTGAGGCTGACGGCGTTGGCGACCATCTCCTGGGGGACCATCTCGACCACGAAGGCCCGCCGGGCCGGGTTGTCGAAGGCGGTGAGCACCCCCTGGACGAGGGCGAGGCCGTAGATCGCGGGCAGCGTGGCGTGGCCGCTGAAGGCGACCGCGGCCAGGGCGAAGGACTGGATCATGGCGGCCGACTGGGCCCACATCAGCAGGCGGCGCTTGTCGCTGCGGTCGGCGACGGTGCCGGCCCAGGCCCCCAGCAGCAGCATGGGCAGGAACTGGAAGGCGGTGAGCAGGCCGATGGCGACGCCCGAGCGGGTCAGGCGCAACACCAGCAGGGTCTGGGCCAGCATCGTCAGCCAGGTGCCGGTCTGGGACACCAGCTGGCCGGCGAAGAAGAGGCGGAAGTTGCGGACGCCGAGGGAGCGGAAGGTGTCGTGGGCGCCGCGCCGGAGGATGTCGGTCATGGGCGCGCCGTCTCGGGTCGATCGTCGGGCGTGGTGGGATCGTCGGAGGCCAGGGCCTCGAGCAGGGGGATCACGTCCATCACCCGATCCAGCTCGACGGTGGAGAGGGTGGCCAGGCGGGTGGCCAGCCAGGCGTCGCGCTGGCTGCGCATGCGGGTCAGCTCCCGTCGCCCGGCGCCGGTGAGCACGGCCCGACACACCCGGCGATCGTCAGCGTCGACCACCTTGTCGACCAGGCCGGCGTCGACGAGGGTGGCGACGGCCTTGGTGATGGTCGGAGGGGCGACCCGCTCGATGGCAGCGAGATCGCCGAGGGTCGTGGCGCCGGCGCGCTCCAGGGTGGCCAGGATGCCGATCTGGGTGAGGCTGTGACCCAGGGAGGACTCCTGGCGCATCCGCCGCGAGAGCCGGCCGACGGCGAGGCGGAGGCGGCTGGTGGCGTCGGCCCGCTCGGTGGGAGCGGTGGCGGCAGTGAGGTCGGCCGGCGAGGTCATCAGTTCACCAAACTAACAAGTTGAGCTCGTTGTTCCCCGGGGTTTCGAGGTGGCATCGGTCTCCCGCTACGGTCGCGGCGTGGCCAAGCCCGACGCTCCGCAGGTCCTGCGCAAGGGCGACGATGTCGTCTGCGCCCGGGATCTGCGCGAGGTGCCCGAGGGGACCGAGGGCAGGGTGGCCCTGGTGGTCGGGCTGTCCTGGATCCGGTACTGGGTCAGCTTCGCCAACGGGGTGGCCGTGGGTTCGGTGAACCGCAAGGACCTGGCGACCCCCGCCGAGTGGGCCTACCGCCTGGAGCACCCCGACGAGGTGGCCGACGGTGCCGCCGACGACGAGAGCATGGACGAGGGCGGCGGCGACGCCGGTGGCGGCGGGGGCTACACCCGCGCCGGGATCCTCGTCCCCCAGGTCCTGATCGACCGCGGCAAGGCGGCCCGGGAGCGGCTGGGAGCGTAGGGGTCTTCGAGCTCGAAGCGGAGCTTCTTGCTCGATCCGGTCGGGTCGCCTGCGGCGACGCTCATGCTCGCCGACCAGCAAGCTGGACCGGCTCGCTTCCCGTGGGGCTGCGCCCCACACCCCAGCGGCTGCGCCGGCTGCTGACGTTGCCGGGTCCATGCGGCCGTCTCGTGGGGTCGGTTCACTGCTGCGCCGCGCGAGTGGGTCGGCCCGCTGGGCGTCGTGCTCGGGGGGCGGGGCCGGGTTGGGGGGTAGGGTCGCTCTCTCGCCCGATCCTGGAGGAGTCGTCGATGCAGGTCAGCATGCAGCTCAGCTATGCCGGCGGGTTCAAGGAGTCGGCCCAGCAGGTGGCCGAGCTGGAGAGGGCCGGGCTCGACCTGGCGTGGGTGGCTGAGGCCTACGGCTTCGACGGCGTCAGCCTCATGGGCTACCTGGCCGCCATCACCGACACGGTCCAGATCGCATCGGGCATCCTTCCCATCTACACCCGCACCCCCACGCTGCTGGCCATGACCGCCGCCGGCGTCGACGCCCTGTCCGACGGGCGCTGCCACCTGGGCCTCGGTGCCTCGGGCCCGCAGGTCATCGAGGGCTGGCACGGTGTCGCCTACAACAAGCCCCTCGGGCGAACCCGGGAGATCATCGACATCTGCCGCCAGGTGTGGGCCCGGGAGGACAAGGTCACCCACGACGGCCCGCTGTACCACCTCCCCCTCCCCGAGGGCGAGGGCACCGGGCTGGGCAAGCCGCTCAAGATCATCGCTCACCCCGAGCGGTCCCGGATCCCCATCTGGATCGCCTCCCTCGGCCCCAAGAACGTGGAGATGACCGCCGAGGTGGCCGACGGGTGGATGCCGCTGTTCTTCCACCCCGAGAAGGCCAAGGAGGTCTGGGGCGACGACCTGGCCCGCGGCTCGGAGAAGCGAGCAGCGGACCTCGACCCGCTCATGGTGACCGCCGGCGGCATGGTGGCCATCGGCGACGACGTGGCCGGCTTCCGCGACATGGCCCGGCCCATGATCGCCCTCTACGTCGGTGGCATGGGAGCCAAGGGCCACAACTTCTACAACGACCTTGTCTGCCGCTACGGCTTCGAGGCCGAGGCGGCCGAGATCCAGGACCTCTACCTCGACGGCAAGAAGGACGAGGCCGCAGCCAAGGTGCCCGAGGCCCTGCTCGAGGCCACCTCCCTCTGTGGGCCCGCCGGCTACGTGCAGGAGAAGATCGCCGCCTTCGCCGAGGCCGGCGTCTCCCACCTCAACATCATCCCCATCCCCACCGGCGACCAGACCCAGGCCACCGTCGTGAGCCAGGTCAAGGAGTGGTGCGAGGGCGTCTGAGAGGCCGGCCGCCGGAGCCTCAGCGCGGGAGCTCCTCGGGGGCGGAGGGGCCGCGGGGCGGGGTCGCGGTGCGGTCGACCCCACACGGCGCGACCTCGTAGATCTCGTCGGTGAGGGCCTCCTTCCCTGGGTTGCTGGGGTCGAGAACGAGCAGGCGGTCATGAGGAGGCCTCCGAGCAGGACGGCAGCGAGGACGGTGCGGAGCGAGGAAGGCCGGGGTCGGCCGGCTCGGCGGGGCCCGGTCATCGGCCCCGGATGGCCGCCCGACCCCCGTAGGGTTCCCCATGAGCGAGCACCGCGAGCGGAGCCGACGGTGCCGGTGGCGCACCGAGCGCCGGATGGGTGGCATCGCCCGATGGTGCACCCATCGGGCGATCAGTCGGGCTGGTGGCGGTCCTTGGTGACGTAGATGAGCGGCAGCGACGCGCCCGACACCAGGCCCTTCACCCACAGGTTGACCCAGAAGATGCTCCCCACCGTGGCCCACGGCAGACCGTCGGTGCCCAGCAGGCTGATCGGAGCGAAAGCCCCGAGGGCGAAGACCAGGTTGTCGATCGGCACGCTGATGGCGTTGGACACCAGTACCCGCAGCCACTGGAACCGCCGGGTGATGCGGGTGACGAACCAGTGGTACACCTCGGTGTCGATCAGCTCGCTCAGCACCATGGCCACCAGCGACGCCAGCACGATCCGCCAGATCGGGCCCAGCACCGCCTCGTACTCGGCGCCCAGCCCCCACGACGGCTCGCTCTCCACCCTCGCGGTCCAGGCCAGGTAGGCGGCCAGGAACAGGTTGACCCCGGCGCAGGTGAGGATCAGCGTCCGGGCCGCCCGCCGGCCGGCCACCTTGTGCACGACGTCGCGCAGGGTGAAGGTGATCGGGTACACGAAGGTGCCCATGTCGACCCCGCGACCGAGCACGATGCCGATCTTCAGGCTGGTGACCTGGGCGATCACCTGGGCCCCGGCATAGGCGCCGATGGCGACCACCGCAGCCGGGCCCAGCAGCGGGGCGGCGGGTGGGGGCCCGGGTCGGGCGACGTCGGGCGGGGTGGGCGCGACGGAGGCGGGGGAGGTCACGGGGCTCCTCGGTTTTGGTGAGGCGGGTGGCCGACACCGCCGCGACCCCGAACACCGTCAGGGCCTCAGCCCGCCCCGGGAGGTCGCCGCCGGGGCCACCATGGTGGCCGTCCCGCCGAACCGGCGACCAATCGCGCCCGCATGGGTCGTGTCTGGTCGCTGCTTCGGGAGGGGGACCGGGTCAGCCCCCGTCGCGGGCGGCCCGGGCCGCGTCGAGGATCTCCTTGCAGGTGGGGCACACCGGGTACCGACCCGGATCGCGTGTCGGCACCCACTTCTTGCCGCACAGGGCGGTGACCGTCTCGCCCGTGATGTAGGCCTCGGTCACCGCAGAGGCTGGCACCACGATGTGGGCGAAGCGCTCGTGGTCACCGTCGTCGGTGGTGGGCCGGACGTCGACCTTGGTCCGCTCGTCCACATCGATCGCCGGCTCGAGGGTGGGGATGTCGGTCATGAGGGGCGAACACACGGGCACCCACCCAGTGTCGCGCGGGACCGGTGGAGGCCCGAGCCGGCGACGCCATCGGGCGCCGGAGCGTCGCGCCTGGCCGCTCGTCCGGGGGTGGCCGGATCAGCGACGAGACCCTCGGGAGCCGACCGGACCGGCATCACCGACATCGTGGTCGGTCGCGGGCCGGGCGTGGGTGGGCGGCGCGACCGGCGGGGACGGCTGGTTCAGACGGGGCGGGCGGCGCGAGACAGCGCGGCCTCGGCCTCGTCGACGAAGCGTTGGACCAGGGTGGCGGCGGGCACGAGCTGACCGATGGCGCCGGCGCCCTGGCCCGCGGGCATGAACTCGCGGTCGGGGTCGACGTCGGGCGTGTCGTCGTCGCCTCCCAGGTGGTTGGCGCCGTCCTCGATGGAGCGCAGCACCTGCATCGGGAAGGGCTCAGGGGTGCCGCCCGCCTCCTCGAAGGCCTGGGTGTAGGAGTTGCGCACCACTCGGCACGTCTTGCCGGTGTAGGCACGGGTGACGACGGTGCCGTCCTCGCCCAGGCCCAGCAGTGCTTCCTTGTAGCCGGGCACGGCCTGGGCCTCGGGCGTGGCGATGAACCGGGTGCCGACCCAGACGCCGTCCGCGCCGAGGGTGAGGGCGGCGGCCAACCCTCGCCCGTCGGAGATGCCGCCGGCGGCAACGACGGGGATACGACCGTCGATGGCGTCGACGATCTGGGGCACGAGGGCGAGGGTGGCCACGGTGCCGGTGTGGCCCCCGGCCTCGGTGCCCTGGGCCACCACCAGGTCGCAGCCGGCCGCCACTGCGGACACGGCGTGGCGCACCTTGCCGCACATGTTCACCACCAGCAGGTTCAGGTCGTGGCACAGCTCGACCACATCGCGAGGAACGCCGAGGCCGGCGACGTAGACCGACGCCCCACCCTTGGCGATGTCGCCGATCTTGCTCTCGAAGTCCTGGGGGGCGGCGGTCAGCAGGTCGACGCCGAAGGGCTTCGCCGTGCGTTCCCGGACCAGGGCCATCTGCTCCACCAGCTGCGGGTGCCCCATGGTCGAGGCCCCGATGCTGCCGAAGCCCCCGGCGTCGGATACCGCCGCCACCAGCTCGGCGTACGACACGCCGCCCATGCCGGCCAGCATCACCGGATGCTCGACGTCGAGGATCTCGGTCAGTCGCGTGCGCACCGGCCCACCCTACCGATGCCACGCCGCCGGGGTCTTTGCGTGCGAGGCGATCCGTTCTCGGCACCTGCGATCGGGAAGGCCGAGGACCAGCCCGACGGTCACGCAGACCCCGATGGTGACGCCCACCCGCATGAAGATCGCGCCGAGGGCTGGTCCGGCTGATCGTCGGTGGTCACCGTGTCGCGGCGGAGGGACCCTACGGTCAGGCCTCGTCGCCGATCAGCATCTCGGCCTTGTTGCCGTACTTCTGGGTCATGCCCATCGCGTGCTTGCTGGCCTCCATGATGCTCGGATCGCTCATGGCTGCCTGCATGTCCTCCTGGCTGTCCCAGGTGCCGACGAACATCACGTAGTAGGGCGGCTCGGTCCCCCGAGGGGTCCCGCTGAACACCGTCGTGGTGTGGCTCGCCATCTTGGGGAACTTGGCGGCGATCGGGAGGTGGTCGGACTTGTACTCGTTCAGGAACGCCTCGGCGTCGGATTCGGGTTTGGTGTAGAGGACCGTGAGGTTTGCCATGACCTGCTACCTACCCAGCGATCGGCGTGCTCACCCGCAGGGGGACGGGTGACGTCGCATGGGGCGTTCAGGCGTCCAACGTTCGGGATGGCTGGGGGTGAGCGGAGCGGTAGGAGCCGGGGCCGGTGAACATGCCCCGGTGCCAGCGGTGGGGGGTGGCCACCATCGCCCGGGGGTAGTCCTCGAACATCCACCGGACGAAGTTGCGGCGGGTCCAGGGTGTGGCCCCGGCCAGGCCCACCGCCAGCCCCGCCCGCCGGGGTCGGCCCAGCAGGGGCACCATGGCGTCGGCCAGGCGGTTGTCGCGGGCCAGCCCCCGGCGCAGCTCGCGCTCGTAGGCCGCGGTGGCGGTCTCGACCCCGTGGGGTCCGGCCGCGGCGATGGCCCGACCCGCGGCCTGCCC
This sequence comes from Acidimicrobiales bacterium, assembly GCA_038233075.1. GTDB lineage: Bacteria > Actinomycetota > Acidimicrobiia > Acidimicrobiales > Iamiaceae > Iamia. Next base: position 78,998 of record JBBSMQ010000004.1, on the reverse strand, counting down.
CGTCTCCAGGGCCTGGCCGATGCCCTCGCCGGTCATGGGGTCACTGGCGGCGGCGGCGTCGCCGACGAACAGCGCCCGCCCCGTGGTGAGGGGGATGCGGTCGACCCGGGCCGGGATGGGCCAGGCCCGGTGTGGGCCCTCGGTCTCCCACTGGTCGCCCAGGGCCGCGGACAGCCGGGGCCGGCCCAGCAGCGAGCGCCAGATCCCGGCCATGTCGCGGACCCCGACCGACCCGCCCCGGTGGATGCCGAAGCCGATGTTGACCGACCCGTCGCCCAGCGGGAACGACCAGGCGTAGCCGGGGAGCAGGTCCCGCTCGAACCACACCCACAGGTCGCGCTGGGCGGGAGCGGCCACGCCCCGGAGGTACTGCCGGAAGGCGTGGCTCTCGCCCCGGTAGCCGGCCACGGCCACGCCCATGCACTTGCGCAGGGGCGACCACATGCCGTCGGCGCCGACCACGTAGCGGGCGCTGACCTCGCCCAGCCCCTCGATGCGGGCGTGCACGGCATCGCCGTCGTCGCGGGCTGCGAGCAGCGGGCAGCCGTCGTGAACCTCAGCCCCCGCGGCCCGGGCACCCGTCACGAGGGCCGCGTCGAGCTCGGTCCGGCGGGCGGCGGCCGCGTAGGTGCCCCGCCCACGGGGGAAGGAGAAGGTTCGGGGCCGTCCCTGGGGCGGGGCGATCACCACGTCGTCGATGACCCGCCACGAGGGGATCATGGCCGGCTCGACCCCCAGCTCCTCCAGCAGGGGCAGGGCGCCGGCGGTGAGGCCGTCGCCGCAGATCTTGTCGCGGGGGAAGCGGGCCTTGTCGACCACCACCACGTCGCGCCCGGCCCGGGCGAGGGTGGTGGCCGCCGCCGTCCCCGCCGGTCCCGCCCCGACGACGAGGACGTCGGCGCGCCGGGTCACCGACGCGTAGAGGTCCGCTTGGTGCTGCGCTTGCGACCGCCGGCGCCGTTGGGCGTGGTGGTCCCGGACCCGGCGCCCTTGGATGCCTTGGCCCGCGACCCCGAGCCGTTGGACCTCGTGCTCCGGGCCTGCCCGCCCTTGCGAGCCGAGCCTGTCGCCCCCGACCCCGCGCCCGTGCCCGTTGAGCCCTTGGAGCTCGACCGAGAGCGCGGCGACGAGGCGGCCCCCTTCGAGGGTGCCGACCGGGTGGACGACGAGGCCGACCTCTTCGAGGACATCGAACCCTTCGGCGAGGCTGACCGGGAGGGCGTGTCCCCCACCGCGAGGATCTCGTCCCAGGCGGCTCGGAGGGCGGCGACCAGGCGGTCGGGCTCGGTGACCGCGGCGGGGTCGACGTTGACGCCGATGTGGATGTCGTCGAGGTAGCTGAGGAGGGTGAGGTTGAGGGCGGCGCCGGTGAGGGGGCCGAAGGCGAACATCTCCTCCACCCGTCCGCCGGCCGTGTAGATGGGGATGGGTGCGCCGGGAACGTTGCTGGTCACCACGTCCACGCCCTTCAGCATGGAGCCGAAGAGGCCGGTGCTGACCGACGTGGGCAGCCGGCGCAGCACACCGGCCATGGGCTCGACCAGGTCCAGGGCGGGCTCGCCCCGCTGGCCGAGGATGAGCTCGTGGAGCGCCTGCATGCAACGGACCGGATCGGGCTCGTCGAGGGGGATGGGGAAGCGGGCAGGGACGAACTGGTTGCCGGCCTGGTCCTCGGTGTCCTCGTTGCGAACGCTGATGGGCATTGACATGCGCAGCGCCTCGGCGGGCATGCCCATGTCGCGGTGGTAGGCGGCCAGGCCGCCGACGGTGGCGGCCACGAAGGCGTCGTTCAGGGTGGCCCCAGCCGCCTTGGCCGCCGCCTTCACACCGTCGAGGGGCACCGTGATGCGGTCGAAGCGGATCGACAGTGAGCGATCGGTCATCAGCGGTGACATGGGCTCGGTGGCCGGCGCGAACAGGCGGCCCACGGAGCCCACGGTCTCCCCGGCCCGGCCGACCGTGGCCCGCGGGTCGGAGACGGCATCGGTCGCGGTGCGGACCACCGCCCCGGAGATCGTGGCCCCGGACCGGCGGGCGATGCCGAGGGCGCGGCGCCTCTCGTGGGCGATGGCGTCGACCCAACGGGCCGCCTGGCTCATCACGACGGCGTCGGGCGCCGGCGGCAGGTCGTCACCGCCGGTCGGGTCGCGCTCCAGCTCGAACATGATGAGAGCGAGCTTCACGCTGCCCACCCCGTCGGTGATGGCGTGGTGGATCTTCATCACCAGCGCGGCGCGGCCGTCCTCCATCCCCTCGACGAGCGTGGCCTCCCACAGGGGTCGAGCCCGGTCGAACCCGGCCATGGCGATGGGCTGGACCATGTCGAGCACATCGCGGAGGGTGCCGTCGCCGGAGACCCGGGCGAAGCGGACGTGGTAGTCGAGGTCGAAGGACGGGTCGACCTCCCAGCGGGGTGGGGCGATCGAGAGGGGGTTGGCCCGGACCCGCTGACGCAGGCGGGGGACGGTGCGGGTGGCCCGGTCGAGCAGGGCGCGCAGCCGGGCACGCTCGGGAGCCCGGTCGAGGATGGCCACCGCGGTGATGGTCGACCGCAGCATGGCGTCCTTCTCGATGGTCCACATGAGCGCATCGGAGTCGCTCATCCGGCTCTCGTAGATCAGCTCACCCATCGGTTGCTCCTCGCTCGGTCATCAGCGCCATCATGCCCGGCGCCGAGCGGTGGCGCAGCGTCCCGCGCCGGCTCGACCCGCGCCGTGACTGCCCGGTCAGGCGTGAGCGCCGGTCATCGGCCCCTCGATCCGCAGGGCCGTCGGCGGCCGATCAGCAGGAGGTGGCGCCCGGGTCTCGGTAGGCCGCGCCCACCGTGTCGTTCGCGGTGCGGCCGTCGGGGTAGGTGATCTTCCGGGTCGTGGTGACCGTGGTGCAGGCGCCCCGCTGCCCCTCGGTCTGGCCCACCTGCTCGCCGAAGGCGTACTGGGTCGAGTACAGGGTGATGGTGAGGCTGGTGTCGGTGTAGGACGTCCAGATCATGATGCCGTGGGGCGTGTCGTTGGTGAAGCGCAGATCCGGGGTCTCGTAGCCCATGGTGGCCTCGCGGCCATAGGGGTAGCGGCTGAAGTACTCGGAGTGGGCCTGGTAGGTGTCGAACGGCAGCCCCGCGAAGAAGGCGGCGTTGAACAGCGTGGTGGCGAACTGGGAGACACCGCCGCCCACCTCGTCGACGTGCTCACCGTCGGCGATGGCGCCGGCGTCCACGAAGCCCTTCTCCCGGGTCCGCGGGCCGACGTGGTCGTTGACCGAGAAGGAATCGCCGGGCAATACGATGGCGCCCCGCACCAGGTCGGCGATGCGGTGGATGTTGGTGACCCGCGACGCGCAGCACGGGTGGTAGGTGGTGAACGACTTGACCTGGGCCCGGCCCTGCCACTCGGTGGTCGTGCCCACCGGCTCGTTGATGCCGAGGGCCTCGGCCTCCGCGGTGGTCAGACCCGGGTCCTCGACCACCGGCTCGATGTCGATGGCGGTGGTGCCGGCCCTGATGGCGTCGGTCACGCGGGCGGCGGCGTCGTCGGGGCAGCAGCTCACCCGGCTGACCGAGGGCGTGATCTGCACCGCCCCGTCGACGAGGGTGAAGCTGGCGTCCCGGGGCTCGGCGTCGCCGAGCGAGCCGATCTGCTCACGGAGCGCGCCGTCGATGGCCCCCTCGTCCAGGGTGAGCTCCATCTGGTCGCCCAGGACGCGAGAACCCAGCCAGCTCCGCAGCTGCTGGACGTCGAAGGTGGCGGTGGTGCCGAAGACGTTGACGGTCACGGGCTCGTCGGTGAGGGTCGCGGCTTCCTCAGCCAGGTCGCGGGCAGCCTCATCGCTCACCGACGGCTCGCGCACCTTGGGGGCGACGCTGACGGTGATGGGGTCCTCCCCGGCGCGGGCGGCCGCCAACAGGGCATCGGCCACCTCGCCGGGGTCGAGGGCCTTGCCGGCGGTGCCCTCCTTCACCCGGACGGCCTCGGGCGAGGCCAGGATCGACGGCTCCACCGGCTGACGGGTGTCGGCGCCCTCCTCGCGTGCCAGCACCACGGCCAGCTGGTCGCGTCGGATGGTGTAGCGGTGGTCGACCTCGTAGGGCGCGACGAAGGAGCGGGCCCAGGCCAGAGGCCGCAGGGCGGCAGTGCCCTGGCGACCCTCGTCGAGGACGGCGGCCACGGTGGCGGGCTGGTCGACGGCCAGGGTCAGATCGGCGGCCGTCGCCGTGATGGTGTCATCACCTGCGGAGATGGTGACCTCGGTGGCGGCGAAGGCAATGGCCTGGGCGGCCACCGCCTCGGTGACCTCGTCCTTGCTCATGCCGCCGACGGCGGTCCCGGCCAGGTCCACGTTGCGCAGGCTGCCATCGGCTGCCGCGCGCGAGTCGAAGGCCCAGGCGGTCAGGAGCAGCATCACCACCAGCACGGGTATGCCGACCCCGAGGACGGTGGCCAGACGCGGTCGAGGCATCGCACCACGATGCCAGAAGGGACCCCCCGATCCACGGTCATCACCCTTCGCCGGGGAGGGCTCCCATCCCTGCTCCGCAGGTCGCGGGTCCGGGTCGGGTCTGACCACCGATGGCCTAGGGTCTCGCCCCGTCGCCGCGAACCGACGAGGAGCCACCATGTCGTCCAGGATCTGCGAGGGAAGGGTCTGCATCGTGACCGGAGCCGGGCGGGGGATCGGACGCGAGCACGCCCTGATGCTCGCCGGGCAGGGCGCCAAGGTCGTGGTCAACGACCTCGGTGGCGAGATGGACGGCACCGGTGGCCGCTCCTCGGGCCCGGCCCAGGACGTGGTCGACGAGATCGTGGCCGACGGCGGCGAGGCCGTGGTCAGCGGCGACGACGTCTCCAGCTGGGACGGTGCCGAGCGCATGGTCCAGCAGGCCATCGACGCCTTCGGCGACCTGGACGTCGTGGTCAACAACGCCGGCATCCTGCGCGACCGCATGCTTGCCAACATGACCGAGGCCGAGTGGGATGCGGTGATCCAGGTGCACCTGAAGGGCACCTTCGGCCCCGCCCGCCACGCCGCGGCCTACTGGCGCGAGCGCTCCAAGGCCGGTGAGGAGGTCGACGGTCGCATCATCAACACCTCGTCGCCGTCGGGCATCTACGGCAACGTGGGCCAGACCAACTACGGCGCGGCCAAGGCCGGGATCGCGGCCTTCACCGTCATCGCCGCCAAGGAGCTGGCCCGCTACGGGGTGACGGTCAACGCCATCGCCCCCGCAGCCATCACCCGCATGACCGAGAACCTGGGCATGGGCCAGGTGGACGAGGAGGCCAAGGAGAAGATGGCGCCCCGCTGGATCGCCCCCATCGTCACCTGGCTCGCGTCGCCGGCCAGCGCCAGCGTCACCGGCCGGGTGTTCGACGTCTCGGGCCAGGCCCTGTCGGTGTCGGAGGGCTGGCACCGGGGCCCGACGGCCGAACCCGTCGACGACCCCGAGCTGGTGGGCGAGATCGTCGAGCAGCTGGTCGCCGACGCCCGCCCCAGCGCCAACATGTTGGGCTACGACGAGGTCTGATCGCCCGGGGTGGGCGGGAGCGCCTGCGGCGCGCCGGCTCGCCTGGCCCGTCGACGCCGGTGCTCGCGGCGCGGCGGGCGTCGAGGGGGGCGGGGCCCGTTAGGGTTCGGTCCTGTCCCCGAGCCCGGAGGTCAGCATGTCCATCGACCCCTCGGCCGTCGGCGCGACCAGCGACCCGGTCCGCCACGCCTGGACCTCGCGCGATGCGCTCCTCTACGCCATCGGCGTGGGTGCCGGCGCCGTCGACCCCCTGGGCGAGCTGGCCTTCACCACCGAGAACAGCGACGGCATCACCCAGCAGGTGCTGCCGACCATGGCCGTGGTCCTCGGCGTGGGGGGCGGCGGCGCCTTCGCCTCCCTCGGCTCGTTCAACCCGGCCATGCTCGTCCACGGCGAGGAGGCCATCGAGCTCCACCGGCCCATCCCGGTCCAGGGCGAGGTCGAGACCGTCGGCGAGATCACCGGCATCTACGACAAGGGCAAGGGGGCATTGGTGGAGGTGCGCTCGACCTCGACCGAGGTCGACTCCGGCCAGCCGCTCTTCACCTCCACCATGTCGGCGTTCATCCGCGGCGAGGGCGGCTTCGGCGGCGATCGGGGACCGTCGGGTCCCAAGAACCCGCCCCCCGAGCGCCAGGCCGACCACGAGACGGCCTACGTCACCCGCTCCGACCAGGCCCTCCTCTACCGGCTGTCCGGCGACCACAACCCCCTCCACTCGGATCCGTCCTTCGCCGCCATGGGGGGCTTCGATCGCCCCATCCTCCACGGGCTGTGCACCTACGGCTTCACCGGGAGGGCGCTGCTCCACCGTCTGTGCGACAGCGACCCGGCCCGCTTCCGGGCCATGGAGGGTCGGTTCTCGTCGCCCGTCATCCCGGGCGAGCGGCTGACGGTGCGCATGTGGGACGTCGGATCGGGTGAGGCCCTGTTCCACACCACCGGCGATGACGGCCGGGTGGTCCTCGACGGGGGCCGCCTCGTCTTCGACCCCGCCCCCACCTGAGAGCTGCGCGGGCCGGCGGTCGGTGCGAGGCCCGGGCTGAAGGGCCCGCTCCTGACCCTCGTCTGCGGGGCCCGCAACGTGGCGCGGCGGCGCTAGAAGTCGAAGATGTGCTCGATCTTGGCGGGGAAGTGGACCGTGCCCCGGGTCCGGCCGGGGTTCATCACCGCGATGGCGTCCTCGAACTCCCGCTCGTCGTAGATGGTGCCGCCGTCGTGGGAGTGGATGGCCACGGTCAGCGGGAATCGTCCGTCCAGCAGGGGGACCTGCTCGAAGGCGAACACCACCTCCCCCTCGCCGTCGACGGCGTGGATGTACTGCTCCAGCACGTCGGTGGTGGTGCCCATGAGCCGGGTGCCACGCTCGTCAAAGATCTCCAGGGCGAAGGCCACGTCGTCGATGAGCCCGGTGGCGGCGTAGCCGATCCGGAGGCGCAGGGGCTGGCCCGGGAGCAGGTGACCGGCCTCGGGATCAGGGTAGTCGGGGATGACGTGGCGGATCTTCACCGTCGCCGTCGGGTCCGCCGGCCGGGTCTCGGTGGAGACCACGATCGGGACCTGGCCGGTGTCGGGGTCGATGGCCACGGGAGGAGCGTGGTCCGCCTCCTCGGCATCGAGGGGGACCTCCACCCCACGGGCGGCGAGCGCCTCCCGGAAGGTGCGGATCGACTCACCGGGCGGGCCGTCGGCGATCTTGCGGCCGTGGTCGAGCACCACGGCCCGGTCGCAGATCTGGCGCACCGTGTCGGTGGCGTGGGAGACCACGAGGATCGTGCGCCCGTCGCGCTGCATGCGACGGATGCGGTCGATGCACTTGCGCTGGAAGGCCTCGTCGCCCACCGACAGCACCTCGTCGACCAGGAGGATGTCGGGCTCGACGTTGATGGCCACGGCGAAGCCCAGCCGGGCGTACATGCCCGACGAGAAGTGCTTCACCTGCTGGTCGATGAACTCGTGGAGCTCGGCGAACTCGACGACGTCGTCGAAGATGGCGTCGACCTGGACCTTGGAGAAGCCAAGGATCGACCCGTTGAGGTACACGTTCTCGCGGCCGGTGAGGTCGGGGTGGAACCCCGCACCCAGCTCCAGCAGCGCGGCCAGACGCCCTCGCGTGGTGATGGTGCCCGAGGTCGGGCGGAGGGTGCCGGCCACGCACTTGAGCAGTGTCGACTTGCCGCTCCCGTTGTGGCCCAGCATGGCCAGGGTCTCGCCCGTGTCCACATCGAAGGAGACGTCGGAGAGGGCGTGGAACTCCTCCCAGTCGATCCTCCCGGCGCGGATGACGCGCTCCTTGGCCGACTTGGGCTTGTCCCGCGCCAGCTTGAACATCTTGCTGACCGAGTCGATGGTCACGGCGTGGGCCACGGCGCCCTCAGATCTCCTCGGCCATGTCGTCCTCGAGCCGACCGAACAGCCAGAGGGCACCGAAGAAAAGGGCGACGGCCACGACGCCCACCACCGACAGTCGGCTGATGTACCACCCGAGGGGGTGGGCGATCAGGGCCGGGGCCTGGACGTCGGCGATCCGGTTGGCGGGGTCGGTGCCCGACCCGCTGCCGTCGGAGGGCTGGTTGATGTACCAGCCCATGTTCACCGCACGCGGGTTGTAGAGCACCCGCTGGAAGGTGAGGACGATGGGGATGATGGGGTTCAGCGAGGCCCACCACTCGCGACCCGGCCCCAGTCGCTCGGCCACCAGCCGGTAGGGGTAGACGATGGCCGACAGCCAGAACCAGGCCAGGAGGGCCAGCTCCAGCAGGTGCTCGGTGTCGCGCAGGTACACGTTGATGGCGGAGAGGGCGATGGCCAGCGCCGCGGCCAGGATCAGCAGCACGATCACCGCGAGCGGCAGGGCCGGGAGGTAGTCGAGCGACGGCGTCCGGCGGAAGAGGACGAGGGCCGCGATCAGGACCGTGGTCTGGAGGAAGAAGTGGACGATCGCGGCCCCGATGGCGGCCAGGGGGAGGATCTCGCGCGGGAACCAGACCTTCTGGACGAGCTGGGCGTTCATGGTGATGGAGCCGGTGCCCGAGCCGAGCGAGGTCGAGAAGAAGTTCCACACCAGGAGCCCCGACAGGAAGAAGATGGCGTAGTACGGGACCTGGACCCGCAGCACCTCTGCGAACACCACCGAGAACACGACGAGGTAGAGGGCCGGGTTGAGCAGCGTCCACACGAAGCCGAGGACGCTGTTCTTGTACTTGACCTTCAGCTCCTTGCGGGTGAGGTTGCCGAGCAGCTCCCGGTAGCGCCACACGTTGGCCAGGCGCTGGAGCGGGTTCGGCCGGCGGGAGACCTCGAGGGCGGGGACGATGTCGTCGGTCGGGGTCCGGGGAAGGTCGTCCAGATCCGGCTGCGCGGGGGCGGTGGCGGTCATTGGCGCACTCCCTGGAGGGGGTCGGAGCCGGCGGCTGGGGGCTGTCGGTGCGGCACGACCCTCCGATCTGGTCACCCGTCGCTCGCCGCACCCGTTCGTGCGACGTGCCCGCCAAGGGTAGTGGCCCCCGCGGCGCGGCCCTCAGCGCCGCGCGGGCTCGGCGCCACGTGCCGGGCCGGGACGTTCGACGGCGACGACACCACCGATGATCTCGGCCAGGCGGTCCCCGAGCCGGGGCCAGTCGTAGCCCTCCTCCACCCGGGCGCGGCCGGCCCGAGCCCGCGCGGAGGCGCCCACGGGGTCGGCCAGCAGGGTGCGGATGGCCCCGTCGAGCTGATCGGGGGCCCCCACGAGGAGGTGCTCGCCGTTGGTGAGGTCGAGGCCCCGGATGCCGAAGCCCGTGGTGACGACGGGGACCCCGGCGGCCAGGTACTCCAGCACCTTCAGGTTGGTGCCCGAACCGGTGGCCATGGGGTTGAGGGCTAGGTGGGCGGCGCCCAGGAGGGTGTCGCGGGACCGGTCGCTGATCCGGCCGGCGAGGACCACGTTGGGCGGGGTCGTGCGGGTGGCGAAGGCGTCGCCGTGGCGCCCGCCCAGCAGGAACAGGACCTCGGGGACCGCGGGAGCGACCTCGTCGACGATGCGTCGGGCGGCATCGAGGTTCGGTGGGTGCCAGCTGCCGAAGAACACCGCCAGGGCTTCGACGGCGCCGGTCCGATGGTCGAGGGTGCGGTACCGGGCCAGCCACCGCTCACCCCGTCGACGGCGAACCGCGGGGTCGACCGGGGTGGTCGCGGCGCAGTCGGTGCCGTTGGCGACCACGACGGCATCGGATCCTGGCCGCCCGACCAGCGCCGCGAGCCGGGCCGCGTCCTCGGCGCTGCACGCGGTGATGACCGCCGCCCGCCGGGCCGCGTCGGTCTCCACCCCGATGACCCGCTCCAGCACCCCAGCACCGGCGGCGGTGCCGGGCAGGACGGAGGCCTTGAGGTCGGCCTCCACGTTGAAGGCGTCGTAGACGAAGGGCAGGTCGATGCCGGCGTGGTCGAGGGCGGGCAGCAGGTAGGGCTCGGCGAGGATCACGACGTCGGCCGACCGCGTCGCCTCGCGCAGCTGGCGCAGGTAGTCCGGCGTCATCTGGATGTGTTCGCCCGCGGTGAGGTCGCTCACGGGCACACCCGCGGCCAGGGACAGCTCCTCGGCCGCGCGCTGGTGGGCCCCGCTGATGGGGACGGAGGTCTCCACCAGGCCGGGACGGAGCTCGACCGACCCCGGCGGGCCTCCGTCGGTGAGGCTCACCACCTCCACCTCCGCGTGCCGGGCCAGGTTCCCGTAGAGGTGGTAGCTGCGGAGCTGGCCCCCGTGGCCCCGCTCGGCGACGCGGAACGTGGTGAGCACCACCACCCGGGGGCGCCCGGGCCGACGAGTGCGGTCGGGCGAGCCGGTGCGATCGGCCCGGCCCGGCCCCGCCCCCGGGCCGTTCGTCTCCCGTCCGCCGAGCCCGCTCCCGAGCAGGGTACGGACCACCGCCGGCCAGGTGATGCGGGCGGTGTGGCGCCGACCCTCCTCGCCCAGGGACCGGGCCCGGGTCGGGTCGGCGGCCAGCGCCGCCAGGGCCCGGCCTAGGGCGGCGGGGTCGGGATCCACCACCGCGCCGTCGACCCCGTCGCGCACCAGCTCGGCCGGGCCCCCGCTGTCGGTGGTGGTCACCACCGGGGTGCCGGCGGCGAGGGCTTCCACCGCGATCAGGCCGTAGTCCTCGTCGAGGGGCACGAACGGCACCGCCAGGGCCTCGGCGTAGCGGGTCGCCAGCTCGTGGTCGGACACGCGACCGAGGAAGCGGATCCGGGGGTCCGGCGCGGCCAGGGCGCGCAGACGGTCCCCCTGGGGCCCGGTGCCACCGATGTGCAGCTCCACGTCGCCGGGCACGTGGGCCATGGCCTCGATGAGCAGGTCGAGGCGCTTGGGGCCGTCGAGGCGGCTGGCGGTGAACAGGTGACGGCCGGGGGGCAGCGGCGCTGCGGGCGGGATGAGGTCGGGCGGGGCGTAGGCGACCCGGGCGGTGACGCCGTCGGGCAGGTACCCGGCGCGGGTGGCAACGGTGCGGGACAGAGCGACGTGGCGGGTCACCTCCGACGGGTCCAGGGCGACCCGGTCGAGCCACCGCACCACCAGTCGGCTCACCGGTCCGGGGAGGGCCAGGTCCGGGTGCTCGGCTCCGAGGGTGGCCACCGCGGCGTCGACCCGATCGAGGACCTGGGGCAGCGCCGCCCGCCGTGGCGGTTGCGTGATGACGTCGAGCACGGCGGCGCTGGCCGGTTCGACCGCACCGGGGACCGTCGGCAGGCCGAAGACGTGGTAGGTGTCGTACAGGCCGCGCAGAGGGTGGAACATCCACAGGACGTGGCGACGGTGCGGACAGATCCAGGCCGGGTACTTGGAGCTGATGACCACGTCGAAGTGCTCCAGGTCGAGCGTCGAGAAGGCCCGGTAGCCGGCGACGACCTCGGCCAGCGTGGTCTCCCGGACCGGCAGCTTGAGGATCTCGGCGTCGTGGCCCTCGTCGAGGAGGGCGGCGTGCAGACCCGACCACGCCCGCTCGGCCCCGCCCCGGGTGAACGGCACCGGGTTGGGGGCCACGATGGCGATCTTGAGGGCGATCGCCGGAGGGGGGTGCGGGGTCACGCCGGGACCGGCGCCGGCTCGGCCGCGTCGAGGGCGATGGCCAGGGCCAGGCGGAGCTCGTCCTCGGCGCGCGCCCAGGTGACCGTGGCGGCGCGGGCGCGGGCTCCGGCGGCGAGGGATGTGGCCAGGTCGCGGTCGGTGAGGATGCGCTCGACCGCCCCGGCCAGGGCGGCGCCGGTGGGAGCCACGACGAGGCCGTCGACCTCGTGGTCGACCAGGTCGGCCAGACCGCCGCCGTCCTCGCAGACCACCACCGGCGCCCCGTGGGCCATGGCCTCGATGGCGGTGAGCCCGTAGTCCTCGTCGAACGCCGGGGCCACCACGCAGGGCGCGGTGGCGTAGAGCCGGGCGAGGGTGGCGTCGTCGACCGACCCGGCCAGGGTGATGTTCGACGCCCACCCCTCGGGGGCGGGCCGGTCGACCTCGGCCCGGCAGCACCACAGGGCCCGGTCGTCCACGGCGTCGAGGTCGGTGCCGGGCTGAGCCAGCCGGTGGTCCACGGCCCGCACCCACTCGGCCCGGCCGCCACGGCCGACGAGGGTCGCCTCCACGTGGGGGAGGCGACGCAGCGCGGCCACGAACAGCTCCGGCCGCTTGGGGAGCTCGAGGCGCCCGACGCAGAGGACCGGTCCGGGACGGGGCGACAGGGCCGGCGGCGCCTCGTCGGCGCCCACGGCCCGACCGGCGTGGAACAACGACACCCGGTCGATCCCGTTGAATCGGCCCAGGCGGCGGCGCACCGTCTCCGAGCCGGCCGCGAACCAGCTCACCGCGTCGAGCCGGGGGGCGTCGAGGGCACGGACGTGGGCGCCAGCCTGGCGGTGCAGCGCCGGATCCTCGGCGTAGCCGGCCTCGATGAAGATGTCCTCGAGGTCGTAGTACACGCGGTGGTGGTGGAAGAAGAGGCTCAGGTGGTGGGGGTGGGCGGTGGCGAAGGAAGGGGGCTGGGTCGAGATGACGGCGTCCAAGCCCCCGGTGTCCACCGCGGCGAAGGCCTCGACCGCGGCGACGTGGCGGAAGTACTCAGGGGCCGCGCGCCACACCTCGTCGGCCACCTCCACGCCGAAGGGCCGGTGGGGGAGCGCGTTGAGGTCGATCGGGGTGCGGACGACCTCATGACCGTCGGACCTGAGGGTGGCCTCGACCCGGGTGACGACCCGCTCGAAGCCTCCGGTGACCCCGACCTCGGGCTTGAGCAGGCCGATGCGAAGGGTCCCGATTCCCGCTTCCCTCACGGGCTCGGGGTGCCACCGGCGGTGCGGGCCACGAGGACGTAGCGGGCGCCGGCCTCGGCGTCGAGGGCCACCAGCTCGGCCTCGGCCCAGCCCCGCTCGAGCACCAGCAGGGTGAGGGTGCGAGGGTCGAGCGGACGCCACCGGGGATCGGCCCAGCGGTGGTCGTCGACGTCGCGCCCGCTCGGATCGGCGCCGGCCAGCACGAGGACACCACCCGGCCGCAGCGCCTGCCGGGCGGCATCGACCAGACCGATCAGGTCGGGCAGTGCGATCACGTCGGCGAGCACCGCGGCGGTGATCCCTCCGAGGGAGCCCTGCCCACGGTGCTCCAGGTCGGTGAGCGGGTCGGCCTGCTCGGCCGCGTGGCCCCGCGCCCGCAGCGCCGCCACGGTCTCGGCATCGTCGTCGATGCCGATGGCTGCGATGCCCCCGGCGGCCCACACGTCGAGCCACTCGCCGGCATCGGAGGCCAGATCGACCACCGGCGCCGCCACCGCCACCTCGGCCAGGACGTCGACGACGGCTCGGGCCTGGGCCCGCAGGGCGTCGGGCGGGGGTCGGCCGACTCGGGCCAGGCGCCGCACCAGGGCGGCGTCGGCGATGTCGGCCTCGCGCGCGAGGACGTCCACGTCCGCCTCGTCGATCGCGGCCCGCGCCGCGCGCAGGACCACGTCCTCGCGGGCCCGGGCCGCGGCCAGGGCCCGTCGCTGCTCGACGAGATCCGCCTCGGCCGCGTCCAGGCGGCGCGCCAGGACGTCGCAGCGGGCTCGCAGGTCGGCCACCAGGGCGTCGGCATCGGCGCCCGCCAGGTCAACGGTGGCGATGCCGGCTTCGACCCGCTTGAGCCGCCCGTCGACGCGCTCGTCGGCTCCGTCGACACGCTCGGCCACCGCGTCGACCACGTTGGCCAGGCGGTCGACGGCGACCAACAGCTCCCGGTTGAAGGGCACCTGGTGGGAGGTGACCGGTCGCAGACCCACCAGCATGGCCCGCTTGACATGGCGCAGCCGGGCCGACTCGGGGATCTCGGTGCCGCTGTCGGAGGTGTGCCAGGCCGCCTCCACGCGGTGACGGGCGTCGGCCATCTCGGCGCGCACCTCGTCGGCCGTCCGTCGCGGACCGGGTGTCACAGCTGCGGTCGGTGCGGGCTCGGCGGGGCCGCGGGCGGCTCGAGCCGCGACCTCGTCGACGAGGCGGGCGGCGTCGTCCTCGGCGGTCGCAGGGTCCTCGGCCATGGGTCCTCCGGGGGCAGGGGCCGGCGGCGAGGCTAGTGCCCGGTCCTCGGGGGTCGCGCCGTCAGCGTGGGGATCAGCCCAGGTCACGGCCTCGGCTCGGCCGGCGACGGAGGAGAGCCGCACCGCCAGTGGACCGCCCGTGCCGGCCCGTTCGCCGTCGATCGTCGGGGTCGCCTGTTGTACCGCCTCGGTAGGGTTGCCCTCATGGCCGCTCCTCGCCGTCGCCCCACGGCCACATCCGCCTTCGGGGTGGGTCGGCGCGAGAGCCACGACGCCGCCGACTTCTACGCCCGGTTCACCCCGCCCGAGGTCAGCAGTGACGAGACGGTGGTCCGCCACCTGCCCGACGAGCCGTTGGTCCACGGCGACGCTCGCGACATGCGGGAGCTGAAGGACGGTTCGGTGGCGCTGGTCGTCACCTCGCCCCCGTACTTCGCAGGCAAGGCCTACGAGACGATCGACCCCGCCGATCCCCACATACCGGCCAGCTACGTCGAGTACGTGGCCATGCTCCGCGACGTCTTCGCCGAGTGCGTCCGGGTGCTCGAGCCCGGGGGCCGCATCGCGATCAACATCGCCAACCTGGGACGCAAGCCCTACCGGTCGCTCTCGGCCGATGTGATCCGCATCCTGCAGGACGACCTGGGCCTGCTCATCCGGGGTGAGGTGGTGTGGATGAAGGCGCGTGGCGCCGGTGGCAACTGCGCGTGGGGCACCTACCGCGGTCCGGCCAACCCCGTGCTCCGCGACGTCACCGAACGGGTCGTGATCGCCGGCAAGGGCCGCTTCGATCGCGCCCTCGACCCCGCTCGCCGACGAGCAGCCGGCCTGCCCCACGCCTCCACGCTGACCGGCGACGAGTTCCTCGACGCCACCCTCGACATCTGGGAGATGCCCCCCGAGTCGGCCTCTCGGGTCGCACACCCCGCCCCGTTCCCGGTGGCCCTGCCCCAGCGCCTGATCGAGCTCTACACCTATGCCGACGACCTCGTCGTCGACCCCTTCCTCGGCTCGGGCACCACCGCGGTGGCGGCGGTGCGCACCGGGCGGCGCTATGCCGGCTACGACCTCGACCCGGCCTACGTCGGCATCGCTCGACGTCGCGTGGGAGCCGAGCAGTCGGCCGTCGCCGCCCGGGTGGCCGACCCGGCCACGGTGGCCCGGGCCGAGGCGAGGGTGCGGGGAACGGCGATGAAGCGCCTCTCGGCCGAGGTCCTGGGCGAGGCGGGCTTCACCGCCATCCGGCAGAACGTCAGGGTCCCGGGGGTCGGCCTCACCGTGCCCCTGGCCGCCGAGGACCAGGCCGGCCGGCGCTGGCTGTTCGACGTGGCCGGCGGCTTCACCGTCGCCCCGTCGGGACTGGCGCGCACCGACGTCGCCATGGCGGCCATCGGCCGGGGCACCGTGATCGCGGGGGTCACCGAGGAGCCACCCGTCCTGCTCGTCGCCGCCGGGCCCTCCGCCCGTTCCGCGGTCGACCGGGCCCTTCGCCACGCAGGCCCGAGCTCGCTGTTCGACGTGGTGGAGATCCTCTCGCCCGAGGGTCGCCGTCGGTTGGCCGCCTACGCCTCGGGAACCGTGGACACCGCGCTCGTGGGCTTCTGGCGCCCCGACGAGCTCGGCGCTTGATGGCGCTGCGCCCACGAGCGGCCTCACGATGAGGGTCAACCGCGTCGGTGACCTGCTCATCGTGGGCAGGATCGGCTCGAACCGGCACGAGCGCGGCACCGGCCCGCGATCCGCTCGGGCGCCGGGGTGACCGGTGACCGCGCGACGCTCTGGTCATGCCGTCGCTGCGCACCGAGGTCACCGAGATCACCACCGGGCTGGCGATGCTCGGGCTGGGCGACCTGGACTGGGCCCTCGCCGCCCGGCCCGACGAGCTGGTCGGGGTGGCCGAGGCGCAGTGGGAGCGGCTGGTCGCGGCCCGGGGCGAGGGCCGTCACGATGCGGACTTCGCCCGAGCCTGGGACAACGGCCTGGCCTTCCTGCGTTCAGAAGGCGCCCTCCGCAGCCGGGTGCCGGCCCGCATCGAGTGGAAGGGGCCGGACAAGCTGCCGCTGCCCTCGGACGTCCCTGCCGACCTGCGCGTCGACCGGGTGTACCTGGTGTCGTGCAAGTACCTGTCGAAGGTGCTGCACAACATGGCTCCGGCCGGGCTGTTCGAGGGGGGCCTCGGTGGTCCGGTGACCAGGGCGGGGGACTGGTTCGCAACCATCGCACCGTCGGAGCTGCAGGACTTCTACGGCGCGGCTCGCACCGAGCTGGCCCAGAGCGGCCTCCCCGGTGCGGGCGAGCTGGCGCACCTCCCCGACCGGGTGGGGGACCTGGCCCGGGGCGGCCGGGAGCTGCTGAAGTCCGCCCTGGGCCGCACCCTCCCCGTGTCGGTGGCCGAGTCTTACGCCGGCCTGGCCCGGGTGGTGGCCGAGCGCTCGGCCGACCGGTGGTCGTCGTCGCTCGGGGACCGGGCCGAGAAGGAGCGCCTCCTCTGGCGCCTGCTCCGCATCGGCGGGTCGCCGTACTTCGTGCTCGGCGCCTCGACCGCCAAGGCACCGCCGATGCGGTTGCGCATTGACACCGCGTGGGACTGGCAGCAGGCGTACCGCCTGACCGCCTTCGAGGTGTGGCCCGAGCCCGCCGGCCAGGCGGTGGTCCGCTGGCAGGCGAACGTGTCCGAGCGCGCCGCCGGGCGGGACCGCACCGTGAAGGGCCACGTCGAGGTGCGCTGGAGCCACGGCCGCTTCAGCGGGAACCCCGAGGCCAAGGTCTACCTGGACACGCCCCACGCCGCCGTCCCCGGCTACCACCCCCTCGACTGACCCCCACCATCCCCGGGTCCTGGGATCAGGGGGTGGCCAGGACCTCGTCGAGGGTGACGGGGCGGCCCTCGTCGATGGAGCGGTGGGCGGCCACGCCGACCGCCACCGACATGAGGCCCTCGTCGAGGCCCACCCCGGCCCGGCCCCCGGCCCGCACGGTCCGCACCAGATCGAGGTGCTCCAGGTAGCTGGACCCGTGGTGGAAGCCCTCGTAGGCCACCTCCGAGCTGTCGACCACCTCGGTGGTCACGCCCTGGCGGACCGCGGCCCGGACGCCCACCCGGACCTCGCACGAGGGGAGGAAGGCCTCCACCTTGCCCCGGTCGCCTACGACGGAGATCTCCTCCTGGTTCTCGGAGCCCTCGGCGAACATGCACAGGTCGAGCGAGGCCCGCGCCCCCCCTGCGAACTCGACGATCACGAAGGCGTTGTCGAGGATGTCGGGCACCTCGCCGTCGTAGGTCTCGTCGAGGTGGTTGACGTCCTGGGCGCCCGAGGCCATGACCCGCACGGGCCGGTCGTCGAGGATGTGGCTCATCAAGTCGAAGAAGTGGCAGCACTTCTCGACGAGGGTCCCGCCGGTGTTGCGGGTGAAGCGGTTCCAGTGGCCGACCTTGGGAAGGAACGGGAACCGGTGCTCGCGGATGGCCAGCATCCGAGGCGTGCCCACCGCGCCGCCGCGGACCTCGGTGATGAGCCGGGCCACGGGGGGCATGTAGCGGTACTCGAGGCCGACCCACACGAGATGATCTCGGCCCTCGGCCGCGGCCAGGATCTGGCGGCATCCGGCGACCGTCGTCGCCAGCGGCTTCTCCACGAGGACGTGCACGTCGTGGGCCAGCACGTCCAGCATCACCGGCACGTGCGTGTGGTTCGGCGTGGACACCACGACCACGTCGCACAGCCCGGCGTCCAGGAGGTCGCGGTGGTCGGCGAACTGGGCGAACCGGGTGTGGCCCTCGTCGGCGGCCTCGACGGTCAGCTCCCGCGACGACGGCTCCGGGTCGGCGATGGCGGTGATCTCCGCGTCGGGCAGGTGCTGGATGTTCCAGAGGTGCTCGATGCCCATCATCCCCGAGCCGATGAGGCCGTAGCGGATGGGCGCAGGGGTGGCAGCCATGGTCCCGCAGAGTACCGATCGGCACCTCCGGCGTCGGCGGCCCGGCCGACCACCTCGTCTCCGAACCGGCCACCACGAGAGACCCCGAGCGCGCCTCATGGCGGCTTGCTGTCAGCGGGGTGCAGGCTCCCCTCGGCGAGCGGTCGGGTCTGTCCCCGCCGGAGCCGCACCGGGCCCGCAGTAGGGTCGGCGGCCGTGCCCGACGGACTGGTCGACCTGTCGCCCCGACGCCTCGGGGCGGACGGCCCGGGGGTCGGCCCCCTGGGCTTCGGCGCCTGGCGGTTCACCCACGACGACGCTGGGCGGGGAGCCGAGGTGCTGGAGGCGGCCGTGGAGGCCGGTCTGACCCTCGTCGACACCGCCGACGTCTACGGCCTGGACTGGGGCGGCGACGGGTTCGGCACGGTGGAGGAGGCTCTCGGTCGGGCCCTGGCGCTGCGGTCGGGGCTGCGCGACCGGGTGGTCCTGGCCACCAAGGGCGGCATCCGCCCGCCCACGCCCTACGACTCCTCGGGGCTGCGCGCCGGTGTGGAGGCCTCCCTGCGTCGCATGGGGGTCGATCACGTCGAGCTCTACCTCGTGCACCGACCCGACCTCTTCGCTCACCCCGCGGCGGTGGCGGATGATCTGGCCACCCTGGTGGCTGACGGGCTCGTGGGCGCCGTCGGCGTCTCCAACCACACCCCGCCCCAGACCGAGGCCCTGGCCCACCACCTGGCCCACCGGGATGTCCCCCTGGTCGCCACCCAGCCGGAGCTGTCGGTGGTGGCCCTCGACCCGGTCCGTGACGGCACCCTTGACCTGGCCGCCCGCCTGGACCTGGCCGTGCTGGCCTGGAGCCCCCTCGTCGGCGGTCGGGTGGCCACCGGCGAGGGGCTGTCACCAGAGCTGGGAACCCTGCTCGATGGCCTGGCCGTCCGCGAAGGGGTCGACCGTCCGACCATCGCCGTCGCCTTCGCCCTGTGCTTCCCGACCCGACCGGTGGCCCTGCTCGGCTCCCAGCAGCCCGAGCGCCTCACCGCCCTGGCCGAGGCGGTCACCGGAGTCCGGCTCGACCGGGGCGACTGCTACCAGATCATCGTCGCCTCCGAGGGGGTCCCTCTCCCGTGACCGACCGCGGCGCGCCCACTAGACAGCACGAGCCCTCCGACGGCGGTCCGAGGACCGCGAGCGGAGCCGACGACGATCGTCGGTGCCCGGTGGCGATCGGGGTCCCTGACGGGGACGATGATGGGGTGGTGCACCGATGACCGAGACCCGCACGCCGCCACGCCCGGTCGATCGGCCGCCGGTCGAGGTCTCGTGGTTCGCCGCCCTGTGCGATGACGACTACGAGCGCCTGGGCGTGGCCGACGAGGCCCTCCGCTCGTCGTGGCCCCACTGTCGCACCATCGCCCTCGCCGCCGAGGAGCACGGCTACGACAACATCCTGCTCCCGTCGGGCTACGCCCTGGGCATCGACTCCACCGCCTTCGCCGCCGCCCTCGCGCCCCTGGTGCGCCGTCTCCACCTGCTGTTGGCCGTCCGGGTCGGGGAGCTGGTCGTGCCCCAGCTGGCCCGCCAGATGGCGACCGTCGACCAGATGCTCGAAGGCCGGCTCACCATCAACATCATCTCCTCCGACATCCCCGGTGAGACGCTCCCCCGAGAGCCCCGCTACCAGCGCACCCTCGAGGTGATGAAGGTGCTGCGCCAGCTCCTCGACCGTCGCTCAGTGGCCCACCACGGCGAGTTCGTCGACCTCGAGGTCGATCCGCCGCGGATCGCCACCGTCGACGGCCGCTGCCCGCCGATGTACTTCGGGGGTCTGTCGGATGAGGCCAAGGCGGTGGCGGCCGAGGCCGCCGACGTCTACCTGATGTGGCCCGACACGGTGGCCGGCACCGCGGCGCTGGCCGAGGACATGCGGGCGCGCGCCGCCGTCCACGGTCGGGACCTGTGCCTGGGCTTCCGCAGCCACGTCATCGTGCGAGAGACCGAGGAGGAGGCGCGGTCGGCGGCGGCGGCGCTGATCGCGGCGGTGGACGCCGAGGAGGGCCGGCGCATCCGGGAGCGCAGCCTCGACGCCGCCTCCGCCGGTGTGGCCCGCCAGGCCGAGCTGCGCGAGGGTGCCGACGACGAGGGCTTCGTCGAGGGCCACCTCTGGACGGGCGTCGGGAAGGCCCGGTCCGGCGCCGGGGCCGCCATCGTGGGTGACCCCGACCAGGTGCGAGCCACCATCGAGCAGTACCGGGACGCCGGCATCGACGCCTTCATCCTCTCCGGCTACCCCCACGTCGCCGAGTGCGACCGCTTCGCCCGCCACGTCCTCGCCGACCTCGGCCACGCCCCCTTGAAGCCGCGGCTCTGACCCAGGCCCCACGACCGCGGTCGGTCCAACTTGGTTCTACTCGTCGCGGTGAAGACGGCCATCTCCGTTCCCGATCCCATCTTCGAGCGGGTGGAGGCCGCAGCGCGGCGGCTCGGCATATCTCGCAGCGAGTTCTTCGCCACGGCCGCCCGCCGATGGGCCGACGAGCGAGCGCAGCGAGCGAACCAGACGATACGGGCCCTCCGGCGGCGGAGCTTGCGGAGCCGACAGCGCTCATTGGTGCCCGGCGAGGGTCGAGGTCCTTGGTGCACTTGCTGACTGGATGGTGCACCGATGAGCTCGAACGGCACGAGGTCACCGCGCAGATCGACGCCGTGTTGGCCGACGAGGACCAGGATCGCGACGAGAACGCAGCCTTCCTGTCGACCGCGGCTCGATCGGTCCCTCCACGGAGAGCGTGGGCGCGCGCACAGCGAGCACCGCCAGCTCGGGCGAGGAGCTCCGCTCCGAGCCCGAAGACCCTCAGACCTCGTAGCCGTCTGCGGCGTCATCCCCGTCGACGGTGCGGTCGCAGGTGGGGCACCAGGGCCGCACCTCCAGTGCGGTCCCGCAGCGGGAGTGGAACGCAGCAGTGGACGGGCCGCCGCGACGGCGAGCCCCCCACTCCGACAGGTGGGTCAGGGTGTCGGCCAGCTCCCGCCCGGGCCGGGTGAGCGCGTACTCGTTGCGCACGGGGCGCTGGTTGTAGGGCCGGGCCACGACCAGGCCGTCCTCCTCCAGCTGGCGCAGTCGGGCGGTGAGGATGTTGGGCGCCACGCCCAGCCCGTCGGAGAGCGCGCCGAAGCGGCGGGGGCCGTCGAGCAGGCCGGCCACGATGAGCAGCACCCAGCGGTCACCGACGCGCTCCACCGCCCGCACCAGTGCCGGTTCGGGCCGTAGCGGTGCGGGCCCGTCGTCGGGCCGGCGGGAGGACCGGGGGCGGGGCACAGGCTCATCTTGGCAGCACCGGTTGCGATCGCCACCGGACGGTCTATTGTGACTTGCACATCGCAAGTCACTACGACCGCACGTCACGAGGAGTCCACCATGTCCGCTCTCGCCGAGATCGCCGCCGCCACCCGGGCCGCCCACGCCACCGCCGCTCCCGCCACCGTCGCCATCGGGCGCCACGCCCGGGGGGCCGGCGTGGTCATCGCCCCCGACCGGGTGGTGACCAGCGCCCACAACCTCCGCGACCGCACCACGCAGGTCACCTTCGCCGACGGCGGCCACGCCCAGGCCACCCTGGTCGGCTCCGACGCCGACCACGACGTGGTGGTGCTGGAGGTCGCCACTGGCGACGTGAACCCGCTCGACTGGGCCGAGGCCGCGGTCGAGCCCGGCGACGCGGTGTTCGCCCTGGCTCGCACGACGGGCGGGGACCGCATCACCGCCGGCACCGTCTCAGGCGTGGGGCGGAGCTTCCGCGGGCCCCGGGGTCGTCGGGTGACCGGTGCCGTCGAGCACACCGCCCCGCTGGCTCGGGGCTCGTCGGGCGGCCCGCTGGTCGACGTCGACGGCCGCCTCGTGGGACTCAACACCCACCGCCTCGACGACGGCTTCTACCTGGCCCTGCCGGCCGACGCCGACCTGCGCGAACGGGTCGACGCCCTGGCCGCCGGGCACCACCTGCGCACCCGTCGGCTCGGCATCGTCATCGTCCCCGGTCCCGGGGCGGCGCGCCTGCGCCGCCGGGTCGGCCTGCCCGAGGCCGCGGGCCTCCTCATCCGGGCTGTGGCCGACGGATCACCGGCGGCCGCGGCCGGCCTGGACGAGGGCGACCTGCTCACCGCCGTCGACGGTGCGCCCGTGGCCAGCGTGGACGACCTCTGGGACGCCCTCGACGCCGCCGCCGAGCGCGACGCGGTCGAGGTCACGCTCCTGCGCGGCACCGAGGAGCGCACCGCCACCGTCACCTTCACCGACGCGGCCGACGACTAACGGGCACGCGAAACCGCCACCCTCAGCCACCGCAGAGGTCGGCGAGGGTGGCCGTATCGCGTTGGCTGGCGGCCTCACCAGGCGAGATCGTCCTCCAGGGTGAGGTCGGAGCGGGATGGCGGGTGGCGAGGGGCAGGCCCGACAGCAGCGCGGCGACCACGGGCAGCAGGATCAGCAACGCCGGGACCTCCCAGGGCACCACGAGCGGGACGGGCGGGAGTCCTCCCCGGTCGGAGCCGTTGTAGACCGAGAAGCTGAGCGCGGGCAGGCCGATGCCGACGAGGGCGCCGACCACCGAGGCGCCGGTCGCGACCAGGGCGGCCTGGAGGGCTCCGAGCGGCCCCGGGTCGATGCGGGCGCGCCCCGTCGCCAGGGGGCGCATCCTCCGCTCGGCTGGCGTCGAGAGCCAGGACCACGCCGGCGACGGTGACGAGGAGGGCGAGCAGTCCGAGGGTGACCATGTGTCGCCGCCCTTCCTCTCAGGTGCCGGCCAGGGCGGGCACCGCGTTGAGCGGGCCGTCGCGACGGAGCTCGACGGGCTCGTCACCCAGCCGCACGGGAACATCCGACTCGAGTATGCCGATGACGGAGAGCTCGGAGTCCTCGGGACCCGCCGTCGCCCAGGCGACCGATGGTGGTGGCACGGGTGCCCCTCAGGCGAGCGACGTCGGCGTCGGAGGCGGGACCAACCCCTGCGGTCGTTGCGGGGTCGGTGATCGCCGGCGACCTCGATGGTCCCCCAGCTCGGCTCCAGGAGCCCGCAGGACAGGTGCGCGACCGAGGTCTTGCCCGAGCCCGAGGGGCCCATCAGCGCGACCAGCTCTCCCGCCGCGACGGTGAGCGAAAGGTCGTCGACAGCTCGCACCGCGCCCCGGTTCGAGGGTCACGGCGTTCAGCCGCAGGACGGTGTCGGTGGCGGCGATGGTCATGGCGTGTCCCCGTCGGGGGCGGGGCGATGTCATGGGTCGAAGGCGTGGTTCGGGCCGGCGCCACCCGGCGGAGGCGCTCCTCGCCGAGGTCGAGCCAGTGTCATCGGGCGGCGACCCGAGGGATGGGCGGGGAGGATTGCTACCATCGGGGTAGGAGAAATCCGCCCACCACGCCGTCGCCCGGCAGGAGGCACCACCGCATGGCAGTCCAGGATCTCGACCTCGGTCGCTACAAGCTCGGCTGGTCCGACGCCGAGGACTACGTGTTCAAGCCCAAGCGAGGGCTGTCCGAGGACATCATCCGCGAGATGTCGTGGATGAAGGGCGAGCCCGACTGGATGCTGCAGTACCGCCTCGACAGCTTCCGCCGCTTCCAGCGCCGGCCCATGCCCACCTGGGGCGGCGACATGTCGGAGATCTTCTTCGACCAGATCTACTACTACATCAAGCCCACCGAGGGTCAGGTCGACAAGTGGGACGAGCTCCCCGATGCGATCAAGGACACCTACGAGAAGCTGGGCATCCCCGAGGCCGAGCGCAAGTACCTCGCCGGCGTCACCGCCCAGTACGAGTCGGAGGTGGTGTTCCACCGCAACCGCGACGACTTGGCCGAGCAGGGCGTCATCTTCTGCGACATGGACACGGCCCTGCGGGAGTACCCCGAGCTGGTCAAGGAGCACTTCGGGACCGTCATCCCCAAGAACGACAACAAGTTCGCCTCGCTCAACTCCTCGGTGTGGTCCGGTGGCTCGTTCATCTACGTGCCGCCCGGCGTCGAGGTGTCGATGCCGCTGCAGGCCTACTTCCGGATCAACGCCGAGAACATGGGCCAGTTCGAGCGCACGCTGATCATCGCCGACGAGGGCTCCAAGGTGCACTACATCGAGGGCTGCTCGGCCCCCACCTACACCTCGGACTCGCTGCACTCGGCCGTGGTCGAGATCGTGGTCAAGGAGTCGGCCCGGGTCACCTACACCACCATCCAGAACTGGTCGAGCAACGTGTTCAACCTGGTCACCAAGCGGGCCAAGGTCGAGGCCGAGGGCCACATGGAGTGGATCGACGGCAACATCGGCAGCCGCCTCACCATGAAGTACCCGGCCGTCTGGCTGGTGGGCCCCAAGGCCACCGGTGAGGTCCTCTCCGTCGCCTACGCGGGCGAGGGCCAGCACCAGGACACCGGGGCCAAGATGGTCCATGCCGCCCCCGAGACGACGTCGAAGATCGTGTCCAAGTCGATCTCTTCCCACGGCGGGCGCACGTCGTATCGCGGACTGGTCCGGGTCGAGGACGACGCCTACGGCTGCAAGAGCCACGTCCAGTGCGATGCGCTGATCCTCGACCCTGAGTCGGTGAGCGACACCTACCCCTACATGGAGGTCGGGTCCCAGGACGCCCGCATCGGCCACGAGGCCACGGTGTCCCGGGTGGCCGACGAGCAGCTCTTCTACCTGATGAGCCGCGGCCTCACCGAGGAACAGGCCATGAGCATGGTGGTGAACGGCTTCATCGAGCCCGTCACCCGCACCCTGCCCATGGAGTACGCGGTCGAGTGGAGCCGCCTCATCGAGCTCCAGATGGAGGGCTCGGTCGGCTGACCGTTCCGGGCGGTGGGAACCAGGGCGGGGTAGGCGACGTCGTAGGCGCATGACCCGTCACCTCGCCGCCCTCGTGCTCGTCGCCACCGCGTGGTCGCCCACGAGGCTGCCCCTGCGGCGGCATGCTCGTGTGTCGCATCGTCCGACGCCGCGCAGCTCCAGGCGGCCGACGCAGTCTTCGTCGGCACCGTCCTCGGGTCGGAAGACCCGAGCGAGCCGCGCAACGACGGGGTGGTGTCGAGCGCAGATCCGATCGACTTCTCCTTCGCCGTCGAGAGGACCGACAAGGGTGACCTCTTTACCGAGGAGGTCGTGACCACGGCCCGGTCCGGTGCGTCCTGCGGCGCCGAGATCGGCGAAGGCCGCTACCTGGGTGTACGCCATCTGGGACGGCGACGAGCTGTCCACCGACCTCTGCGGTGGCACGCGCCCGGTCGACGAGTCCGATCCTGTGCCGTCGAGCCTCGGTGCGGGCCGGTCTCCGACGGGGTCCGTCGACCCACCGGGGGATGAGGTGCCGACGCCGGGGTCCGATACCGCGCCCGAAGCCAGCGGCGTCGAGGCCGGTGCGACCGGCGTAGGCGAGGTCACCGGGTCGTCGACCGACGGTCGTTGGGCTGCGCTCGGCCTGGGTGCGCTGGCGACCCTCGTCGTCGCCGGCCTGGGTGCCCTCGCTCTGCACCGTCGGGGCCCCTCGGAGGGCGCACGGTGACGTCCCTCAGCGCTCGGTCCTTGGCACAATGGGAGGGTGCCCATGCGTCAGGACTGCAAGTTCTTCGAGTCGCGGACCTACCGCAACGGTGAGACCGTGCGGAAGTGTGACCTCGACCTCGCCCCTGAGGCACCGTGGCGCTGCCCGGCCGATTGCCAGGCGTTCCAGCGGCGGCTGGCCGACGTCAACTGGTCGCACGGCAGCCTCATCACACCGGCCACCCCAGAGGAGCCCCCGGGCCTGGACGAGCGGGGCGAGGACATCGCCGCCCTGCTCGACGAGGCCGAGGACATCGTCAACGCCGTCGGGGCCGACGTGATGGCCGACGTCGAGCGCGACCGGGCCAAGGCGGCCAAGAAGGGCCGCATCCGGGCCCTCCTCCGCCGCAAGAAGGGCTGACGCCACCGCAACCGCGTACGGATGTTGCCCTCATCGGCAGACTTCCGTACAAGGTTCGGGAGGGGTCGCCAACCGCGTACGGATGTTGCCCTCATCGGCACACGTCCGTACGAAGCTCGGGAGGGGTGGGGTCGGGTCGGGTCGGGCCGGTAGCCTCGATCGTTGGCCCACTTTCGGGCCCGACGAGGACCGGAGGATCCCCTGAGCCCCATCGCTGACGCCACGGACGCGCTGCCCGGCGACACCGCCGTGCGCGCCGCCGCGGCCGAGCGGGCGGAAGCCGCCGGGCTCCCCAGCCCCGACGCCGAGGAGTGGCGCTACAGCCGGATCGACGAGCTCGACCTCGAGCGGTTCACGCCGGTCACCCGGGCTCCAGACCACGAGGCCGAGCCCGTCCCCGAGGCGGAGTGGGCCGCCGTGGTCACGCTGGTCGACGGTTGGGCCACCTCGGTCGAGGTGCACGACGACGCCGTCACCATCGAGACCGGCGACGACCCCGCCCTGGGCACCGTCATGGGCGAGGCCAAGGACGGCCTGGCCGAGTGGTCCGTCGCGCTGGCGCCCACGCCGGTCACCATCCGCATCCGGCGCGGCGCCGCGGTCGCGGCGCCGATCCTCATCCGGTGCCTCGGTGTCACCGCCGGCGGCCTGTCCGCGCCGCGCGTGGCCGTGGTGGTCGACGAGGGGGCGCAGGTCTCGGTGGTCGAGCGGCAGAGCTCGGCCGATCACGAGGCGCTGGTGCTGCCGCTGGTCGAGCTCGACGTCGCGGCACGGGCCCGGCTCTCCTACACCACTGCCCAGCAGCACGGACCGTCGACCTGGCAGATCGCCAACCAGGCCGCCCGGGTGGGGCAGGAGGGCTCGCTGACCTCGGCCCTGGTGGCGTTGGGTGGCGCCTACGCCCGGGTCCGCACCGACTGCCGACTCGAGGGCCGGGGCGCCTCGGGCGACCTGGTCGCGGCCTACTTCGGTGAGGGCACCCAGACGCTCGACTTCCGAACCTTCCAGGACCACGTCGCCCCCGACACCACCTCCGACCTGCTCTTCAAGGGCGCCGTCGGCGACCGGTCGCGTTCGATCTACACCGGTCTCATCACCGTCCGACCCGACGCCCGCGGCACCAACGCCTTCCAGACCAACCGCAACCTCAAGCTGTCCGACGAGGCGTGGGCCGAGTCGGTGCCCAACCTGGAGATCCAGAACAACGACGTGCACTGCAGCCACGCCTCGACCGTCGGTCCCATCGACGACGAGCAGCGCTTCTACCTCGAGAGCCGGGGGGTGCCGCCCGACGAGGCCGAGCGTCTGGTGGTGTCGGGGTTCTTCGCCGACGTGCTGGCCCGGATGCCGGCCCCCGCTCCCGTGCTCCGAGATGTCCACGCGGCCATCGAGGCCCGCCTCGACCGGCTCGACGCCTTGGTGCCGGCCCGATGAGGCCGCGCCCCGTGTCAACCAGGCCGCACGGGCCCTTCGTCGATGGTGCCAGCGGGGCCGACCATCGCCTCTCGCATCCGGTCTCGCACCGGGTGAACCTGCCGATCGGCGCCGGGCGGGCGCGCCGATGACCCGCCATCGCGCCTGCGCGGCAGGTGAGGTGGCCGACGGGGCCGCCCACCGGGTCGTGCTCGGCGGCCGGCCTGTGGCCGTCGTCCGCGTCGGCGCCGACCTCTACGCCATCGGCGACATCTGCAGCCACCAGCGCATCTCGCTGTCGGAGGGCGAGGTGCTCTGTGACACCCTCGAGATCGAGTGCTGGAAGCACGGGTCGAACTTCAGCCTCGAGACCGGCGAGCCTTCTTCGCTGCCGGCCAACAAGCCCGTCCCCACCTACCCGGTGAGCGTCGAGGGCGACGACGTCTACGTGGAGGTCGACGGCCAGTGACCCGCGCCCGGATGACCCGCACCCGAACCGGCGACCGATCGCGCCCCGGGAGGGTCGTGTCTGGTGTCTGCCACGACGGGATCGGCGAACCGGCGACCGTTCGCGCCCCGGGTGCGTCGTGTCTGGTCGCTGCGACGACGGGATCGATGGAAGTCGCCGGGGGTCGGGCATGAGCGAGCTGGTGATCGAGGGGCTGCGAGCCTCGGTGGGGGGCACGGAGATCCTCCGGGGCATCGACCTCACGGTGGGCTCGGGCGAGGTGCACGCGGTGATGGGCCCCAACGGGGCCGGCAAGTCCACTCTCTCCCACGTCCTCATGGGCCGCCCCGGCTACGAGGTCACCGGCGGCACCGTGACCCTTGACGGGGTCGACGTCCTCACCCTCCCCACCTGGGAGCGGGCCCAGGCCGGCCTGTTCCTCGTGATGCAGTACCCCACCGAGGTGCCGGGCGTATCGCTCATCGACTCGCTGTCGGCCGCCTTCGCCGCCGCCGGGCGCGACACCGACGACATGCGGGCCCGCATGGTCGACGAGGCCGGTCGCATCGGCTTCGACGAGCGGTTCCTGGAGCGGCCGCTGAACGTCGACCTGTCCGGTGGCGAGAAGAAGCGCAACGAGACGCTGCAGCTGGGCGTGCTCGACCCTCGCATCGCCATCCTCGACGAGCTCGACTCCGGCCTCGACATCGACGCCCTGCGCGCCTGCGCCCAGCGGGTCGAGGCCGCCACCGAGACCGGCCTCGGCGTCCTCTGCATCACCCACTACACGCGGGTCCTGGCCGAGCTGCGGGCCGATCGGGTCCACATCCTGGTCCGGGGCGAGATCCGCGACAGCGGCGGGCCAGAGCTGGCCGACCGTCTGGAGGACGAGGGCTACACGGCCTGGATCCGTCCCGAGGACGAGATGGCGCCGAGCGCGCCCCGTACGATCGATGTGTTCGGCGAGGACTCCTTCGCCGATCAGGAACCGGTCCCCGAGGACCCCTTCGGCCCCGGCCCCTTCGGCGCCGACGGCTGACCAGGACCGGGTCGCGCTCACCTGTCCCACCGGTGATCGCATCCGCTGTCCAGGCGTGTGGTCTGATCGCCAGCTCGGTGGGTCGAGGTGGGATCGCCGGGTCCAGGGCCCATGATGGGTGCATGGCTGATGTGACCCCACCCCCCGGCTGGGAGGAGGTCGACGGCAAGCTCCATCGAGAGCTCACCTTCGACGACTTCTCCGAGGCCTTCGCTTTCATGACCAGGGTCGCCCTGGCCGCCGAGAAGGCGAACCACCACCCCGACTGGTCGAACTCGTGGAACACCGTGGTCATCGACCTGGTCACCCACGACGCGGACGGTCTGACCGAGAACGACACCGCCCTGGCCGAGCAGATCAACGACATCGCCGGCGACTGACACAGACGACGGCCGGCCCGTTGGGTGAGCCGGTGAAGGTGGCGTCCAGGTCGAGTCGGCCCGACCGGTCGTGCCGGGCGTGTCGTCCGCTGGTCGATGTCCCGGTCGTCGTTGCCGATCGCGGTCAGCCATGCCTCCATGGCCTCGAAGACGCGATCGGTGACCTCGGGGATGTTCTCCCCGATGCACCCGTCGCCGTCGGTGTCGAGGAGGCGCCGCGGCACCACTCTCTCTGGGCCCGCCCGGGGATCTTGCCCGTGGATGGCGCTTGGGCCCCGCGCCCGGAGCGCGCCAGGGCGACACCCGCAGCCACGGCTCCGCCGGACATCAGACGACGCAGCGGGAGCTGACCGATGGTTGAGACGACGACCTCCTCGACGGTCGATCAGGGTGACCTCGGCGGTACCGTGCCAGGCCCGTCGAGGGGCTCGCACGGTGCGTCGAGGGACCAGAGGTAGGTGTGGCCCTCGCTCCGGTTGCCGTTGGCCAGGCGGACGAAGGTGCCGTCGGGGCCGTCGAGGACGGTGGCCCGTCCGGGCCCGTAGTACTCCGAGGTGTAGGGCTCAGGTGCGGTGGTGAGGCGGATGTCGCCTGCCCTCGTCGAGAACGGTGACCTCCTCGGGGCCGAAGATGGCGTAGAAGTCGAGGGCGATGATGGCATCGGTGGGACTGCCCAGGTCGGCGATGGCCACGGCCTTGCCGACCGAGGACTGATCCGGTTCCAGCGACGTGGTATCGCCTCCCGGCCCCAGGGCCAGCACGGTGGCGCCGTCGTAGACGTCGGTCCGGGCCGGGTCGGGGCGGGTGGGCAGGATGCGGAGCAGCCGTCCGGAGCCGTCCTCGAGCAGCACCAGCGGAGTGCCGACGTAGGAGGAGCCCCCAGGGCCGAAGGAGATGCCCGCGTCGGCGACGCCGTAGGTGCCCGGCGCGATGGTCCCCGGGATCAGGTGGGTGGTCTCGACGTCGGGCGAGGACTCGTGGGTGGTCGCGTAGAACTCGTCGCGCCCGTCGTCGTCGATGTCGCCGACGCGGTAGGCGGTGATCACGCCCGACCCTGGACCGGTCAACACGACGACGCCGTCGCCGCGGGTGATGGTGACCCGCCCGCTGGACCCTTCCGTCTGATCGGGGACACCGTCTCCGTCGGAGTCGAACCCCGACCCGAACTGGGCTGGGTGCAGTCGTTGGGATTCCCGCAGCCGGGCACACAGCCCGAGAGCACCAGGGTGACTCCGGCCGCCGCGGCCATCACCGAGAAGCGCCGTGATCGGCTGTGACGGATGTCTTACATGACGGCGACCTTACGGCCATCGTCGATCCCTGCCAAGGGTGTCGCACCGCCGGCACCGTGCGCCGGGCGCAGGTCGTCAGCCGGGCTGGAGCGCCACCTCGAGGACCTCGCCCGCGCACAGGGGCGCGACCTTGCCGCCCACGCCGACGAGCACCGGCGCATCGGCACCGGGCTCCACCTCGACGCGCAGCAGAGCGTGGGACACCTCCACGCTCAGGGTGCGGTCGCGGTGCACCAGGTCGAAGGCCAGGTGCTCCATCGCCGGTGGGAGCTGCGGGTCGAACCACACCTCGTCGTCGCGCAGCTCCAGTCCGCTGTAGCAGCGCTGCAGGAGGTCGAGACTGCCCGCCATGGCCCCCAGGTGGATGCCCTCGGGCGTGGTGCCGCCCTGGGTGTCGTCGATGTCGGCGGCCAGTGCCTCACGGAACAGGGCCCAGGAGTGATCCGGGTCGATGCGGGCGGTGACCCACGCGTAGACGATGCGGCTGAGGGTCGAGCCGTGGGCGGTGCGGCTCAGGTAGTACTCGACGGTCCGGCGCATCATCTCGTCGTCGCACTCGTAGCCCATGACCTCGAGCTGGTCGCAGAGCACGTCCGGCGTCATCAGGTAGAAGAGCATGAGGACGTCGGCCTGCTTGGCCAGCTTGTAGCGGTTGGTGGTGTCGCCCTCCGCCTCGAGGATCAGGTCGAGGCGCCCGATGTTGCCGTAGCGGGACCGGTAGTCGACCCAGTCGATCTCCTCGAGCGCGTCCCACCCTGCGAACTGGCTGATGACCCCGTCGTGGAACGGCACGGTGAGCAGCCGGGACACCTCCTGCCAGTGGCTGGCCTCCCCCTCGGTGACACCGAGGCGCTCCCACAGCTGGACCTCGGCCTGGTGGCCCTTGAACCCCCGACGGACGTCGAGGACGCGCCGCAGCAGCCAGCTGACGAGGATGTTGGTGTAGGCGTTGTCGTCCACTCCCTCGCCGGTGGCGCCGGGGTAGCCGTCGTGGTACTCGTCGGGACCCATGACGCCCCGGATGTGGTAGCGGCCGTCGCTCTCATCGTGGGTGGCCAGCCCGGTCCAGAAGCGGGCCTGCTCGACCAGCAGCTCGGTGCCGTACTCCAGCATGAAGCGGTAGTCGCCCGAGGCCTGCTGGTACTGCCACACGTTCCAGACCACCGCCAGGCCCACGTGGTGCTGACGTCGGGAGTTGTCCGGCATCCACCGCCCCGACCGCGGGTTCCACAGCTGGGTGGGTGTCTGCTCGGACCCGTCGCTGCCCGATTGCCAGGGGAAGCGGGCGCCGAGCTGGCCCAGCTCTCGCGCCTGGCGGCGGGCGGCGGGCAGCCGACGAGCCCGGTAGCGGAGCAGCGCCCGGGTGATGTCGGGGAAGCGGAAGTTGAGGAACGGGAAGACGAACAGCTCGTCCCAGAAGATGTGGCCCCGGTAGCCCTCGCCGTGGAGGCCCCGGGCGGTGAGGCTGGCGTCGATGTCCTTCACGTGGGGGGCGGCGGTCTGCAGGACGTGGAAGGCGTGCAGGCGCACCGCGGCGATGACCTCCTCGTCGCCGCTGTCGGACACCACGTCGATCTCGCACCGCTCCCAAAGGTGCTTCCACGCCAGCTCGTGCATGAACAGCAACGTGTCGAACGTGCCCACCCCCACGAGGGCGTCGCGCGCCGACGCCAGGGGCCGGCCCACCCCCGCGTCGCGACTGGTGTAGACGGCCACCACCTTCTCCACGGTGACCGGCCGTCCCTCGACCGCCTCGCAGGAGAGGATGCGCGAGACCAGCTCGGGCCGGTCCGAGGAGTGGAACCGGACGCGCACCGGTCCCTCGGCCTCCAGGTGGGTCCTCGCCGCCACCGCGGTGCGGATGTGGGACCACGAGGTGTCGACCTCCAGCCAGTCCACCCCGCCCTCGCTCCAGCCGATGTCGACCGGGCTCAGGTGGTCGTTGGCGAGCAGCCGGTCCTCGACCACGTTGGTGTTGGACACCCTCCCGTCGAGCTCGGAGCGGACGTCGAGGCGCCCCGACCAGTTCTCGGGTGTGAGGACCTGCTCGATGGCGGCGATGTGGGGATCGTCCATGGACACGATGCGGCGCTCGTCGATGCTCGTGATGCGCCCCTCGTCGTCGCGCACGCGGAGGTGGCGACGGAGGGTGCCACGGTGCATGTCGAGGGTCTGGCGCAGCTCGAGGACCTCGTTCTGGCCGGAACCGAACCAGGGGGCGGGGCGGGCCTCGGCGGTGCTGGCCGGCCCCGCTCGAAAGGACAGGGGCAGCCAGTTGGGCAGGTTCACCAGGCTCTCGTGGTCGATGCGGTTGCCGGCCAGCTCGGTGGTCAGGCGATTGTAGAGGCCGGCGACGTAGGTGCCCGGGTAGTGCACGCCGTCGGCGACCACCTCGGGGGCCGCACCCCGGGTGCCCATGTAGCCGTTGCCCAGCGTGCACAGGGCCTCCCGTCGTCCCTCGACGTCCGGTTCGACGCCGACGTAGGTGAACTCCCAGCCGGTGCGCGAGATGAGCCCCGGGTCGTTGACGCTCTCGCCCCCACCGCCCACTAGTGGCCCCCCTGGGCCGACGTCGCCTGCATCACTGCATCGTCGCGCGTCGCGGCGGGTCCCCCGGTCCACCGAGCCCGGGGGAGAGGGCGGAGCGCCGGGCCTACGGCTCGGGCCGGTGTCAGGAGCGGACCGCCCCGCCACAGCGCAGGCACCGGTGCCATCGGCGGCCGTCCTCGGCCGGGCGCACCAGGCGGGCGTCGGCGGGTGTGATCTCGGCCCATCGGTGCCGACCAGCTGAGGCTGTCGAACGCGCAGCCGATCAGGTCCCAGCGGACGGTGAAGTGGCGCGTCCGGAGCCGGGACGGAAGGAGCCGCGTCGCGCCGGGACCGCTCCGTGACCTCGTCCCTCCCATGGTCGCCTCTTTCACCTCGCGATCATCGGGTGGGCGGTCCGGATCTGAAGCCGAGCACTCGACGGGCCGGTGCCAGGTCCGGCGACGACAGGAGGCTCTGCCCGCCCAGGGGTGGACCGGTGGCGCATCGAGGGAGCCGCTAGTGCTCTCCACGCGCCATCAGTCGGCGAGGGGGTTGATCCAGCGCACGTCGGTGAAGCGGGCGAAGTCGCTGTCCGCCGAGTGCACGGTGAGGCCGTGCTCGATGGCCAGGGCGGCAGACCATCATGGTGCTGGTGGGCGCGTCACCGACGGGGATCGTCCAGGACGATCCGGTACCAGGAGGTGTCGCGGCGCCGACCCTTCACGATCATGTGGGCGTCGAAGGTGCCCTCGTAGGTGAACCCCATGGCCTCGGCCGCCTGGCGGGAGCGGAGGTTGCGAGAGTTGCACTTCCACTCGATGCGCTGGTACCCGAGCTCGAACAGCACGTCGACGAGGGCCCTGGTGGTCTCCCGGTTGACCCCGAGGCCCTGCACCGCGGGGGTGTACCAGACGTTCCCGATCTCGACACGGAGGTGGGCGGGGGCGTTGGCGATGAGCGACACCGAGCCCAGGAGTGCACCGGTGCCGGTGTCGACGACGGTCAGCGATCGGGCGTCGGGCGCGTCGCCGACGGCGGAGTGGAACGCGTCGAGCTCGGCCGAGGACTCGAACGGGCCGGCGTGCATGTAGCGCCAGACCAGGGCGTCGGGGTCGTAGGCACCGACGGGTCGGCCCATGCGAGCGACGGGCGAGCCATCGGAGATGGCGAACAGCTCTCCCGAGTCGGCGGCCGTGTAGGCCCGCAGCAGCAGTCGCCTCGATCGCACCTCGCCGACGTCGGGCTTCGCCGGGAGCTCCATCCGTCGCACGAGCACATCGTCAGGCAGCGGTTCGGAGGCCGGGGGGATCTCGATCACTCGGTCATGCTGACCGTTTCGGGGCCGGATCGCACGAGAGATCGGAGCGGTCGGCGACCCGATCTCAGACCACGGAGACCTCGGCCAGGTCGGCCACCACCACGTGGGCGCCAGCGGCGAGCAGGGCGGCCGGGTCGTCGTGGCGGGCCACGCCGATGACCAGACCGAAGCCCCCGACGGCGCCGGCCTCCACCCCGGAGGTGGCGTCCTCGACCACCACGGCGCGGGTGGGATCGACCCCGAGCCGGCGGGCTGCTTCCAGGAAGGTGTCGGGGGCGGGCTTGCCGGCGAGCCCGTGGTCCTCGATGTCGGTGCCGTCGACGGCGGCGTCGAAGCGATCGGCTAGACCGGCGGCGTCGAGGATGTCGGCCCGGTTGCGGCTTGCGGTCACCACCGCGACCGGAACGCCCTCGGCGCGCAGTGCGGCCAGCACCGCGATCGAGGTCGGGAAGGTGGCCACCCCCTGGGTGGCGATGGCGGCGTGGAAGTGGCCGTTCTTCTGGTTGGCCAGGGCCCAGCTGCTGGTGGTGCCGGCTGCATCGTCGAGGGAGCCGCGGGGGAGGCTGATGCCCCGATCGGCGAGGACGGCCTCGACGCCATCGATCCGAGGTCGCCCGTCGACGAGACGGCGGTAGTCGTCGTCGGAGAACGGCGGGTGGGTGACCTCGGGCGCCAGCACCGGCAGGGCAGCGTCGAAGAGCTGGGCCCAGGCGGTCATGTGCACCGAGGCGGTGTCGGTGAGCACGCCGTCCATGTCGAACAGGACGGCCGACACCGACCCGGTGTCGATGGTGATGGTCACGGAGGTGAGCCGGTCAGGCGTTGGCCGCGGCCTCGGACAGGGCCTCGGCCAGGGTGTTCCAGGAGAGGGTGGCGCACTTGATGCGCACCGGGAACTTGACCACGCCCTGCAGCGCCTCCAGGTCGCCTAGCTTCACATCCGGCGCCTCGATGACCTCGCCGTCGGGGTCGGGCGCACCGCCGTCGAGGGTCGACTCGTGGATCGACATCATGGCCTTGAAGGCGGTGGTGAGCTCGCCCACCTCGGCGAGGGTCTTGCCCCTCACCGCGGCGGACATCATCGAGGCCGAGGACTGGCTGATGGAGCAGCCCTGCCCGGCGATGCGGATGTCGGTGACGGTGTCGCCGTCGAGCTCGACGAACACCACGATCTCGTCGCCGCACAGCGGGTTGAAGCCCTCGGTCCGGGTGGCCGGAGGCGCAGGGAGCTCACCCCGGTTCCGAGGGCTCCGGTAGTGGTCGAGGATGATCTCCCGGTAGAGGTCTTCGAGTCCGGGCATGGGGTCTCCGGGGAGGGGTCAGGGGGCGAAGAAGTCTGCCGCGGCGACCAGGGCCTCGGCCAGCGCGTCGACGTCGTCGGTGTCGTTGTAGAGGTAGAACGAGGCCCGGGCCGTGGCCCCGACGCCGAGCACCTTCATGAGGGGCTTGGCGCAGTGGTGGCCGGGCCGGACGCAGACGTTGTGCTCATCCATGACCTGGGCCAGGTCGTGGGGGTGGACGTCGTCGACGGCGAGGGACAGCACGCCGCCGCGCTGGGTCGGCTCAGACGGGCCGTGGATGGTGAGCCGGTCACCCAGGCGCTCGGTGAGCGAGCGCAGGGCGTAGGCGGTGAGGCTCACCTCGTGGGCCCGGACGGCGTCCATGCCCAGGGCGTCGAGGTAGTCGATGGCGGCGTGGAGGCCGATGGCCTCGATGATCGGTGGCGTGCCGGCCTCGAACTTGGACGGAGGGGCATCGGGGGTGAAGCCCTCCATGTCGACGGTGAGGATCATGCCGCCACCGCCGAGGAACGGGGGCATGGCCTCGAGCAGCTCGGACCTGGCCCAGAGGACGCCGATGCCGGTGGGCCCCACCATCTTGTGGCCGCTGAAGGCGATGAAGTCGGCACCCAGGGAGA
Organism: Acidimicrobiales bacterium; assembly: GCA_038233075.1. GTDB lineage: Bacteria > Actinomycetota > Acidimicrobiia > Acidimicrobiales > Iamiaceae > Iamia. The sequence continues at coordinate 42,738 of JBBSMQ010000004.1, read as the reverse complement.
CCACGTCGGTGGCCAGGTGGGGCACGTACTGGCAGGCGTCGAGGCAGACCAGGGCACCGGCGGCGTGGGCCGCGTCGGTGATGTCGCGCACCGGGGGCAGGGTGCCCAGCACGTTCGACATGGCGCTGATGCTGACCAGCTTGGCTCCGTCGATCAGCCGGTCGAGGTCGGTGAGATCGAGCATGTGGTCGGGGCCGACCGGGATCCAGCGGATCTCGAAGCCCTTCTCGGATTGAAGCTGGAACCAGGGGACGATGTTGGCGTGGTGCTCCATCTGGGTGAGCACGATGGCATCGCTGGGGCCCAGGTTGGCCCGACCCCAGGAGCCGGCGACCAGGTTGAGGGCCTCGGTGGCGTTCTTGGTGAACACCACCTCCTCAGCGCGGGGCGCCCCGATGAAGCGGGCGACCGCAGCCCGGGCCGCCTCGTAGCGGGCCGTCGATCGCTCGGCCAGGGCGTAGACGCCTCGGTGGATGTTGGCGTACTCGCTCTCGGCGAAGGAGGACATGGTCTCCATCACGGCGCGGGGTCGTTGCGACGACGAGGCCGAGTCGAGGTAGACGAGACGTCGGCCCCCGATCTCCTGGTCCAGGATGGGGAAGTCGCGCCGGATGGCGGCCACGTCGAGGGTGTCGGCCGGGTTGGCCGCCGGTCCGACGGTCGAGGCCGTGGTCATGCCGGGGTCATCCAGCGGGCGTAGCCCTCGTCCTCGAGCTGGTGGGCCAGGTCGGGCCCGCCGGTCTCGGCGATCCGGCCGTCGACCAGCAGGTGGACGGCGTTGGGCCTGAGCTCATCGAGGAGGCGCTGGTAGTGGGTGATGCAGAGGATGCCGAGATCCGGTCGGTCCTGGCGGACCTCCTCCACGCCTCGGGCCACGGTGCGCAGAGCGTCGATGTCGAGACCGGAGTCGGTCTCGTCGAGCACGGCCAGCTCGGGCTCCAGGATCGCCATCTGGAGGACCTCGTTGCGCTTCTTCTCACCGCCGGAGAAGCCATCGTTGAGGTGGCGGTCGGCGAAGGAGGGATCGATGCCGAGGCGCTCCATCCACTCCATGATCGACAGCCGGAGCTCGAGCATGGACAGGTCGATGCCCTTGCGGGACGAGAGGGCCTGGCGCAGGAAGTTCAGCACCGACACCCCGGGGATGGACTGGGGGTACTGGAACGCGAGGAACATGCCGGCCGCGCCCCGGACGTCCGGGCCCCAGTCGGTGATGTCGTCGCCGAGGAAGCGGATGCTGCCCCCGGTGACGGTGTACTCGGGGCTGCCGAGCAGGACGTTGGCGAGGGTCGACTTGCCCGAGCCGTTGGGGCCCATCACGGCGTGGACCTCTCCGGCACCCACGGCGAGGGTGAGCCCGGCCAGGATGTCGTCGCCTCCGTCGGCCGGAGCGGCATGGAGGTCGGTGATCTCGAGGACGGGGGTGGACCCGTCGGACCCAGCGTCAGCCATGTCCACAGGGTAGGTCCTGGGCCGACATTCGCACTACCCGCGTAGGGGAAATAGGGTCGGCGGCGGCGCTGCTGGGCTGTGCCCCCGGTGCGCGACGGGGTTGTGTCAGGGGTGGTCCCGGAGATCTTCCTTCCAGGTGCGGAAGCGCTGGTGGCGGGCCCCGGAGGGTCCGACGCCGTCGCCGGTGCCGTCAGGCGAGAAGGTGAAGGTGAACGCGGCGGTGAGGTCGTCGGCCCGCGCCGCCCAGCACCGGGCTTCGGCGTGGCGCGGGGGCCCGGCCCGCCACAGCAGCCAGGGCCCGATGCGGCGGATGTAACGGGGCGACGGCGCGTCGGGCAGATCGTTGCCTAGGGTGAGCAGGGCATCGGGCGCCTCGGCCCATGCCGTGGCCGGGATGGCCCGGTCTCGCAGCGGCGTCTCGGGCAGGTCCCCGGTGTGGACCGGCGTGTGGTCGAGCGGCCGTTGCGGGGAGGGCAGCGCGTCGACCATGGCGTCATCCTCGCCCACGACGGGTGGCGTCGGCGCGGTCAGGGGTCGCAGTGGTGGCGGTGGTCGGCCTCCAGGGCGCGGCCGCCTGGGTCTTCGGCACGGTGCGACAGCCCCAGGATCGTGACCGTGTGGTGGTCCACCACGGCCAGGCTCGCCAAGCCTCGTCGGCTGGACGCTGGGTCACCAGCCGCGGTCGACCCACTCCTGGAGGTGGGGACGCTCGTCGGCGATCGTCGTGGCGTCACCGTGACCGGGCAGGACGAGGGTGTCCTCGGGCAGGGTGAAGAGCCTGTCCTCCACCGAGCGGATGATGGTGTCGAAGTCGGCGCCGGGCAGCTTGGTGTTGCCGGGACCGCCGGGAAAGAGGGTGTCGCCGCTGAACAGCAGCGGGGTGCCCTCCACGGTGAAGCACACCGAGCCCGGGGTGTGGCCGGGGGTGGTGATGGCGTGGAGGCGGAGCCGGCCGACCTCGATCACGTCCTGGTCCTCGATGGTGGAGTCGTAGGAGGGGAGCATGTCGGCATCGGCGCCGGTCACGGCCACGTCGTAGCCCGCGTCGCGCAGCTCGGGCACGGCCTGGATGTGGTCCCAGTGGCCGTGGGTCTCCAGGACCCGGCGGACGCCCAGGACCTGGCACAGCTCCAGCAGCCGCTCGTGCTCGTTGGCCGCGTCGAGCAGCACGGCGTCGCCCGTCTCGGTGCAGCGCGCCACGTAGACGTTGTTGTCCATGGGGCCCACCACCACCTGGTGGACCTCGATGCCGGTGTCGGACCAGATGAGCGTGTCAGCGGCCATGGGCCCCAGTGTGCCCCGCGCACCGCCGATCGGCGCACGTCGGGTGTCGCTTCTGGTCTGGGATCGGGCCCTTTGGGGCGCATTCTGCGACCAGAACGGGTGGGGACCGGTGGCCGGCGTCCGTGGGAGGACGGCGAGGTGGGCCGGACGTGCGGGCCGGGTGGCCCCAGTCGACGGCCGGGTAGGTTCGGCCGGCGATGGCGACCACCGACTGGAACCCGGTGCTGGAGGCCGAGCTGGCCCAGCCCTACTTCGCCGAGCTCCGGACCTTCGTCGACGAGGAGCGCCGCCACCACGCCGTCTACCCCCCGGCCGACGAGGTCTTCGCTGCGCTCCACCTGACGCCCTACGAGGACGTGAAGGTCCTGATCCTCGGCCAAGACCCCTACCACGGTCGAGGCCAGGCCCACGGACTGTGCTTCTCGGTCCGCCCCGGGGTCGAGGCGCCGCCCTCGCTGGCCAACATCCACGCCGAGATGGAGACCGACCTGGGTCTGGACCGCCCCGATCACGGCTGCCTCGATGCATGGGCCGACCAGGGGGTGCTGCTGCTCAACGCCACCCTCACGGTGAGGGCCCGTCAGGCCGCGTCGCACCAACGCAAGGGGTGGGAGACCTTCACCGACGCGGTCATCCGCGCCGTCGACGCCAAGACCGAGCGGGTGGTGTTCATCCTCTGGGGGTCGTCGGCCCGCAAGAAGAAGGCGCTGGTCGACACGAGCCGCCACACCGTCATCGAGTCGCCGCACCCGTCACCCCTGTCGGCGCACAGGGGCTTCTTCGACAGCCGCCCCTTCAGCCGGGCCAACGCCGCCTTGGAGGCCGCAGGCCGTGCCCCGGTCGATTGGCGCATCCCACCCCTCGCCGAGCGCCCCGACACCTGACGCCCCCGCCCCTCGGCGCAGCCCGCAGGCGAAGTGGTCCTTCCTCTGGCCGCCAGGGCGACCCGATGAGGGACCGCTTCGGGTGTCGCCCGTATCTCGCGGGGACGGGTGAAGGGTACGGTCCGGCGTCGTGGACGTCGGTGTCACCCTGCCCACCCTGGCGCCGGGCTACGGGCCCCGCACCACGGTGGAGTGGAGTCAGGGGGTCGACGAGGGGCCCTTCTCCAGCGTGTCGACGGGGGAGCGGATCACCTTCTCCAACCCCGAGCTCGTCGCCACGCTGGCCGCGGCGGCGGCCGTGACCGAGCGGGTGCGGATCATCGCCAACGTCCTCGTGCTCCCGCTCCACCCTGTCGCCGTGGTGGCCAAGCAGGCTGCGACCCTCGACCAGCTCTCCGGGGGGCGCTTCACGCTCGGCGTCGGTGTCGGCGGGCGCGGCCACGACTACCGGGCGGCCGGGTCGAATCAGGAGCGGCGCCATGCCCGACTCGACGAGGGTGTGACCCCAGGTTCGGACGTCGGCTCAGAGCACACCTCGGGTGACGCAGCATGAAGGTCACTGTCACGATCAACGGAGGGAGGCGGTGGGTACCTCGACCTCGGTTCCGTCGGCCTCCACGTAGACGATCGTGCCCGGCGGGACCTCACCGAAGGACCCGAACGACCGGGGCGAGGGGTCGGCGACGGCCCAGACCCGTCGATCGGCGGACAGCCTGGCGTCGATGCGCTCGCCGTCGGCCGTGATCAGCTCGACGCCCTCGAAGCAGCACGCGAGGCGGCCGTAGTGGAGGCTCGACCGGTCGGTGTCGCTGCTGGCGAGGGCAACACCCGGCACGCCACCGTCGGAGAACCCGGTGCGCAGGGGCCCAAGTGTGAACACCGACCGCTCAACTTGTCGTTCTCGCGACGGTTCCTACACGAATCTGTGGAGGAATCGTCGCGAGAACGGGGTCAGGTGGCGGCGGACTCGTCGGGGTCGAGGGTGAGCGAAGCCGAGTTCATGCAGTAGCGCTCTCCGGTCGGGTTCGGGCCATCGGGGAAGACGTGGCCCAGGTGCGCCTGGCAGCGCGCGCAGCGCACCTCGGTGCGGCGCATGAACATCTTGCGGTCCTCGTGCAGGACGACCTTGTCGGGGTCGATGGCCTCCCAGAACGAGGGCCAGCCGGTGCCGGAGTCGTACTTGACCTCGGACCGGAACAAGGGCTCCTCGCAGACCACGCACTTGTAGGTGCCGGGATCCTTGGTGTCCCAGTAGTCGCCGGTGAAGGCCCGTTCGGTGCCTTCCTGCTGGGTCACCTCGTACTGGAGGGGGGTGAGACGGGCCCGCAGCTCCTCATCGGAGGGGACTGGGGCTCCAGGATCGGTGGGGGTGCTCTGATCGCTCATGGCTCCAGCGTGCCCGGTCGCGGGCCGGGACGCACCGTGCGTGCCCGGCCCGTCACCGGATCGTGAGGAACGGTTGCACCGCCCGGACTGCCCGAACGACGGTCATCGATCGGATCGGCGCACTCGCCGGGGCCGATTCGGTCGGCGCGGAGGCCGTTCGTCGCCGACGATCCGAGACGTGGACGGGTCGTCCGGGGGCAGGTGGGACCCCTACGCTCGGATCTATGTCGGACTACGTGGCCCCCCTCGAGGACATCCGCTTCGTCATCGACGGTCTGGTCGACCTCGACGGCCTCACCAAGCTGGAGCCCTATGCCGAGATCGACGCCGACAGCGTCGGCTTCGTGTTGGAGGAGTTCGGCCGCCTCATGTCCGAGGTGTGGGCCCCGACCAACGAGGTGGGCGACGCCGTCGGCTCGCAGATGGAGGGCGACGGCGTGGTCACCCCGGAGGGCTTCAAGGAGGCCTACGCCGCCTACGCCGACGCCGGTTGGGGGGCGGTGCCCTTCGAGCCCGAGTACGGCGGCGGTGGCTTTCCGTGGGTCGTCGGCATCGCCCTGCAGGAGATGCTCAACAGCGCCAACATGGCCCTGGCCATGGCTCCCCTGCTCACCCAGGGAGCCATCGATGCCATCGCGTTCCACGGCAGCGAGGAGCAGCGCGAGATCTACCTGAAGAAGATGGTGACCGGCGAGTGGACCGGCAGCATGAACCTCACCGAGGCCGACGCCGGGTCCGATGTCGGCGCCCTCCGCACCCGGGCCGTGCCCCAGGACGACGGCACCTACCGCATCACCGGCCAGAAGATCTTCATCAGCTTCGGCGAGCATGACCTGACCGAGAACATCATCCACCTGGTCCTGGCCCGGACGCCGGATGCTCCGACCGGGACCAAGGGCATCTCCTGCTTCATCGTGCCCAAGTTCCTGGTCAACGAGGACGGCTCGCTGGGCGAGCGCAACGACGTCAAGGTCGTCTCCCTCGAGCACAAGATGGGCATCAAGGCCAGCCCCACCTGCACGCTGGCCTACGGCGACGAAGGCGAGGGTGCCGTCGGCCACCTCATCGGGGAGGAGAACGCCGGCATGCGGTACATGTTCACCATGATGAACAACGCTCGCCTCGGTGTCGGCGTGGAGGGCATGGGGCTGGCCATCCGCAGCTACCAGCAGGCGGTGGCCTTCGCCCACGAGCGGCGCCAGGGCTACGCCCCCGGGGCGGCACGGGGGGAGAAGTCGCTCATCGTCGATCACCCCAACGTCCGCCGGAACCTGCTCACCATGCGGTCGATCACCGAGGCCATGCGGGCCCTCGCCTACACGGTGGCCGAGCACATCGACCTCGCCAAGCACGCCACCGAGGAGGCCAACCGCACCGAGGCCCAGGAGCTGGTCGACCTGCTGATCCCGCTGGCCAAGAGCTGGTGCACCGACGAGGCCGAGCGGGTCACCTCCATCGGCATCCAGATCCACGGCGGGATGGGCTACATCGAGGAGACCGGCGCGGCGCAGCACTACCGCGACGCCAAGATCACCCAGATCTACGAGGGCACCAACGGCATTCAGGCCATGGACCTCGTCGGCCGCAAGATGCCGATGCGGGGCGGGGCCGTGTTCACCGACCAGATCGCCCGCATGCGGGCCACCGCCAAGGAGCTGGAGAGCGCGGGCGACGACCTGGCCCCCATCGCGGCGGAGCTGGACCGGGCGGTCGACGCGACCGAGACGGCCGGCCAGTGGCTCATGGAGCACGGCATGGCCGATCCGGTCGAGGCCCTCGCCGTGGCCACACCGTTCCAGCGTCTCTTCGCCCTCGCCACCGCCGGCTGGCTGATGGGCAAGCAGGCTCTCCTGGCCTCTCGTCGTCTCGACGCCGGTGACGGCGACGCCGAGTTCCTGCGGGAGAAGGTGCTCACCGCCCGGTTCTTCGCTCGCAACGTGCTGCCCGAGGTCCACGGTCTGGTCGGGTCGTGCACCGCCGGCAAGGACGACCTGATGACCGCCACCCTGTAGAGCCCGACCGGTGGTTGAGTCGGCTTCGGCCGAGAGCGACCGGGGCCGGTCGCGGCGGTCACGGTTCCTCGGTCCGAATGGCGCTCGTTCCGGTCGCAGGGTCGCTTCGTGGACGGAGACAGCGTCGGCGCCTGTTGGCCGCCCGTCACGCGCGGGTCGTCGACCGTTCTGGTTCGGTGAGGAACCCGAGGATCGCGTCGGCCAGCGCCTCGGGCTGGTCGAGAGGGACGAATGTGCCCGCTCCTTCGATGGGGGAGAGGCGGGCGTCGGCGAAGCAATCTCCCGTCCACAGACCGATCGAACCCGACCGGTCAGGTCGGGGAGGATGGCGGCACCGGGGTGAAGGTGACCGGCAGGTGCTTGATGCCGTTGATGAAGTTCGATCGTAGGCGGTCGGGTGGGCCGACCAGCTCGAGGTCGGGGAGGCGGGCGAGCAGCTCCCGCATCATCACGCTCACCTCCCGGCGGGCCAGGTGGGCGCCCAGGCAGAAGTGGGGTCCGGGCCCCCCGAAGCCGACGTGATCGTTCGGGTCGCGCCGGACGTCGAAGCGGAAGGGGTCGTCGAACACCGCCTCGTCCCGGTTGGCCGAGCGGTACCAGAGCACGACCTTGTCGCCCTCGGACAGCTCTCGCTCGCCCAGGCGCACGCCGTCCTGGGTGACGGTGCGGCGGAAGTGGGTGACCGGCGTGGCCCACCGGACCACCTCCTCCACCGCCGTGGGGGTCACGCCGTCGAGGTCGTCGGCCCAGATCTGGCGCTGCTCGGGGTGGTCGTGGAGGGCGGCCACACCGTGAGCGATGGCGTTGCGGGTCGTCTCGTTGCCCGCCACCACCAGCAGGATGAAGAACGAGCCCAGCTCCTCGGGGCTCAGCACCTCACCGTCCAGCTCGGCGGTGACGAGGGCGGAGACGAGGTCGTCGCCCGGGTCGGCCAGACGGCGCTCGCCCAGCTCGCGCACCAGATCGGCCAGCTCCTGGCCGGCGGTGAGGGCCGCGGTCATGATCGCGTCGACGGTCTGGTCCGGCACGTACTCGGCGTCGCCCAGGCCGAGGATGACGTTGGTCCGGTCGAAGACGAAGCGCTCCGCGCTGCGGGGGATGCCCATCAGGTCGAGGATGATCCGCAGCGGGAGGAGGGCGGCGACGTCGGTGACGAGGTCGCACTCGCCCTTCTCGGCGATCTCGTCGACGACCCCGGCGGCCACCCCCTCGACGTCGCCCTGGAGCATCCCCAGCTGCTTGGGGGTGAAGCCGCGGGACACGATGCGGCGCATGCGGGCGTGGCGGGGATCGTCCATGTTGATCATGGAGCCGAAGAACTCGTTGAACGACGGCGGCATGTCGCCGATGTTGGTGCCCATGCCCGAGCAGTAGAGGTCCGGGTGGCGGCTGGCCTCGACCACGTCGGCGTGGCGGGTGAGGGCGATGTAGCCCGCCCCCCGGGGCATCGGCTCCATGTGCGGCTCCTCGAAGTGCCGCATCGGGTCCTCGGCCCGCAGGGTGGTGAAGGCGGCGTCGACCTCGTCGAGGGGACGGGTCCAGAAGTCCAGGTCGGACAGGTCGATCTCCGCGAGGGGCATGGTCGCAGTCGTCATGGTGCCCACCCTAGGCAGCGGGTCGCAGTCTTGCTTGACCGGCCGGTCAAGTGCTGTCGGTGAGAGGCTGGCTGGGCGCCAGCCAGGTGCGGGTGGCGGGGAAGTCGCTGGAACCGTCGGCGTGGGGCCGCACGGCCAGGACCTGGTGCACCGAGATGCGGTTCTCCTCGAAGCCGACGGCGGACCCTGCCATGTAGAGCCGCCAGGTGCGGGCCCGCCCCGGTCCGGCGAGGCGCTGGGCCTGCTCCCAGCCGTCCTGCAGGTTGGCCACCCAGGCCCGGAGGGTGCGGGCGTAGTGCTCCCGCAGCGACTCCACGTCTCGCACCTCGAGGCCGGCGCTCTGGAGGGTCGACACCACCTGGCCCACCTCGTGGAGGGCGGCGTCGGGGAACACGTAGCGGCCGATGAAGCTGCGGGGGTCGACCCCGGAGCGGGAGTCGGGCTCCGGTCGGGAGATGGCGTGGTTGAGCAGTCGTCCTCCGGGGGCGAGCAGGTCGGCCACCGTCCGCGCGTAGGTGCGGGCCTGGCCGGCGCCGATGTGTTCGAACATGCCCACGCTGGCCACGGCGGGGAAGGGGTCCTCGTCGAGGTCACGGTAGTCCTGCACGCGGATCTCCACCCGGTCCTCGACCCCCGCCTCGACGACCCGGCGGCGGGCCCGGGCGGCCTGCTCGGGGGAGAGGGTCACGCCCAGGGCCCGGGCCCCGTGGTGCTGGGCGGCGTGGATGACGAACGAACCCCACCCGCAGCCGATGTCGAGCACCCGCATGCCCGGCCGCAGTCCGAGCTTGCGGCACACCAGCTCGTGCTTGGCCGCCTGGGCCGCCTCCAGGTCGTCGACGCCGTCACCCCAGTAGGCGCAGGAGTAGGTGAGCGACGGGCCCAGCACCATCCCGTAGAACTCGTTGCCCACGTCGTAGTGATGACGCACCGCGGCCGAGTCCCGGCGGCGGCTGTGCAGGAGCCCCCGAGGCCGGGCCTCCTCCTCGGGCAGGGGGAGTGGGCGGCCCAGCGCGCCGAGACGCCGCAGGGTGCCGATCACGGCCCCGAGGTCGGTGAGCGACGGGCCCACCACCACGTGGTCCGACGCCTCGCCCATCTGCTTGCGCACGTCGAGCAGGGCGAAGATGTCACCGTCGAGTTCGAGCTCGCCGGCGATGTGGGCCCGGGCCAGACCCAGCTCGCCGGGGGCGTAGAGCATGCGCCGCAGCGCATCGGGGGACCGGACCAGGATGGTGACCGGGGGATCGGACCCGGCGGCCCCCGGGTCGGGATCGACGCTGGTGCCGTCCCACGCCTCGATCCGGACGGGCACCGTCCCGCCCAGGAGACGACGGACCAGGGGGGCCAGGGCTGGAGCCACATCCATGACGGGATCTCCTCGGGGAAGGAACGGGTCGGTCCTGGTCTAGCGCCTCGGAACCAAGAAGTGGTCCGCCACCAGGGAGATCGCGCCGGTCGTCCTCACGTCGAGGGTGGGTCCGGACGGGAGCGCGCCCGCTGCCATGGGGATGGCTCCGGACGGGAGCGTGCCCGACGCCACGATCCCCGCCGGCAGGCGCCCCAGTAGGGTCGGCCCGCATGTGCGGCCTCGCAGGCGAGATCCGACGGGACGGTGCCCGCCCCGACGTCGCCGCGGTGGGGGTGATGGCCGACAACATGGCTCGGCGCGGCCCTGATGGGGCCGGTGCCTGGTCGCAGGGTCGGGTCGCGCTCGGTCACCGCCGCCTGCGCATCATCGACCTGTCCGAGGCAGGGGGCCAGCCCATGGCCGACCCCGAGCTGGGCCTGGCGGTGTGCTTCAACGGCTGCATCTACAACTACCAGGAGCTGCGCGACGAGCTGGCCGTCCACGGCTACCGGTTCTTCTCCCACAGCGACACCGAGGTGATCCTGAAGGGCTACCACCGGTGGGGCGATCGGGTGGTCGACCACCTCCAGGGGATGTTCGCCTTTGCCGTCGCGGAGCGCGACTCCGGGCGGGTGCTGCTGGCGCGCGACCGGCTCGGCATCAAGCCGCTCTACCTGTCCGAGGACGGTGATCGGGTGCGGTTCGCCTCGTCGCTGCCGGCCCTGCTGGCCGGGGGAGGCGTTGACACCCACATCGACCCCGTCGCCCTCCACCACTACCTGAGCTTCCACTCGGTCGTGCCCTCGCCGCTCACCATCCTCCAGGGGGTGCGAAAGCTTCCGCCGGCGACGCTGGTGGCCTTCGAGCCCGATGGGCGTCGTACCCAGACGACGTACTGGACTCCCGACTGCACCCGTCGCGACGACCGAGCCGGCTGGTCCGAGCGGGACTGGGAGGACGCCGTGCTCGACGCGCTGCGCCTGGCGGTGCGACGCCGGCTGGTCGCCGACGTGCCGGTGGGCTGCCTGCTGTCGGGCGGCGTGGACTCCAGCCTCATCGTCGGACTGCTGGCCGAGGCGGGCCAGACGGGGCTCATGACCTTCTCGATCGGCTTCGAGTCTGTGGGTGGGGTCGAGGGCGACGAGTTCAAGTACTCCGACGTGGTGGCCGAACGCTTCGAGACCGACCACCACCAGATGCGCATCGGCGCCGACCGGATGCTCCCCGCCCTGACCGACGCCATCGACGCCATGAGCGAGCCCATGGTCAGCCACGACTGCGTCGCCTTCTACCTCCTCAGCCAGGAGGTGGCCCGTCACGTCAAGGTGGTGCAGTCGGGCCAGGGTGCCGACGAGGTCTTCGCCGGCTACCACTGGTACCCGCCCATGGGGGCGCCGGAGGCGGCCAGCCTGGACGGCTCGCTGGAGACGTACCGGGCCGCCTTCTTCGACCGCGACGCGGAGGCCATGGCCCTGCTGGTCGCGTCCGGGCGGGTGGCCGCCGGGGACCCCAGCAGCGCCTTCGTGGCCGAGCACTTCGCCGCCCCGAGCGCGGCCACCGCCATCGATCGGGCCCTGCGCCTCGACACCACGGTGATGCTCGTCGACGATCCGGTGAAGCGGGTCGACAACATGACCATGGCCTGGGGTCTGGAGGGGCGAGTGCCGTTCCTCGACCACGAGCTGGTCGAGCTGGCGGCCACCTGCCCCCCGGAGCTCAAGATCGCCCACGAGGGCAAGGGGGTGCTGAAGCAGGCGGCCCGCCGGGTGATCCCCTCCGAGGTCATCGACCGGCCCAAGGGCTACTTCCCGGTGCCGGCGCTGACCCACCTCGAGGGCCCGTACCTCGAGATGGTCCGCGACGCGGTGACGTCCTCCTCGGCTCGGGAGCGGGGCCTGTTCCGGCCCGAGGCGGTTGAGGCGCTGCTGGCCGACCCCAACGGTCGCCTCACCCCCCTCCGCGGCAACGAGCTGTGGCAGATCGGCCTCCTCGAGCTCTGGCTGGCGCGCCACGGCGTCACCGGCCCGGCGGCATGACCGAGAGCCCGACGCCCCCGGCCACCAACGGCGGGCGATCGGAGATCGGGAGCGACGACGTCGACCTTGCCGTCGGCCGCTGGACGAGCCACGGAGCCGGTCCCCCCGACGACGAGCTCCCGTCCCGGGCCCGCCGGCCTCGTGACGACGGGTGGGACCACGCCGAGGCCATCACCACCACCCCGTGGGACACCCCTCCCACCCACCTCCAGGACGCCATGGACCCCGATGTCGTCCTCGACGCTGGGTGGGGCCAGCTGGTGTTCGGTCAGACCTTCGCCGACCAGCGGATGATGGCCAGCGTGCTGCGCCAGGAGATCCACGGACGGCGCGACATCTGCCTCTACCTGCGGGACCCGCACGTGTTCGTGGCCCGTCACCCCCACGAGTTCTTCATCGACCCCAGCTACACCTATCGGCTGCGCTTCACCCCTGAGGACCCCCCGCCCCCGGTCGCCCCCGGAGTGGTCGTCCGGCCCATCCAGGACACCGACGACGCCGAGGCCATGGACCGCATCTACGTGCGGTGCGGCATGAGGTCCTCGATGCGGAGGCCGGCGAGCTGCGCCTGACCCACGGTGGCCGCACGGTCGTCACCCGGGAGGCCCTGTCGGAGTACACCACCGCGGTGGCCATGAGTCGTTGCGACGACAAGCGCCTGACCCGCAGGATCGTGGTCGAGGCGGGCATCCTCGTGCCGCAGGGCCGACTGGCGACGAACGACGCCGACGACATCGAGTTCCTGGAAGCACATGGTGACGTGGTGGTCAAGCCGGTGCGCGGCGAGCAGGGCTTGGGCATCACCGTGGGCATCACCGAGGCCGACGCGCTCGTCGCCGCCTGCGCGCGAGCCCGGCAGCACTGCCCCGACGTGCTGATCGAGCAGCGGGCCGCGGGTGATGACCTCCGCCTGGTGGTGATCGATGGTCGCGTGGCCGCCGCCGCGGTGCGCCGTCCGGCCGAGGTGGTCGGCACCGGCGAGAGCACGATCCGCGACCTGCTGACGGCCCAGAGCCGTCGCCGTCAGACCGCGACCGGCGGCGAGTCGTCGATCCCGATCGACGACGTCACCGAGGCGACCGTGCGCGAGGCTGGCCACGAGCTCGACGACGTTCTGGCCGTGGGCGCCCACCTGCGGGTGCGACGCACCGCCAACCTCCACACCGGAGGCACCATCCACGACGTGACCGCTCAGGTCCACCCCGACCTGAAGGCGGTGGCCGTGACCGCGGCAGCCGCCATCGGCATCCCCGTCGCCGGCATCGATCTGCTCGTCGCCGACGTCACCGCTCCCGGGTACGTGTTCATCGAAGCCAACGAACGCCCCGGCCTGGCCAACCACGAGCCCCAGCCCACCGCCGCTGCCTTCGTCGACTTCCTCTTCCCGGGCAACCGAGGGCTGCCCTGGGCATGGACACCCGGAGGAGCTCCGGCCGGGTGAGCGACGGGGCGTGCGTGCGTCCCGGCCGGCGCGGCCCTGCGCCCTGGGGTCGAGGGGATCGAGCCATCGGCCATGATCGGTGCTCGCTCACCCGGGCACGGAACCAGTCTGACCACATCACGGAGCAGCGATGATCGACCCATCCGACGACCTCGAGACCACCGCCACGGGGGTGTTCCCCATCGACGTCGACTGGTCGCTCCAGGTTCTGTTCCAGATGCTGCGGATCCCGAGCCCGTCGGGACGCACCGATGCGGTGATGCAGTACGTGGGCGACGTCCTCACCGACCTCGGGCTGCCCTTCCGGCTGACCCGGCGGGGCTCGCTGCTGGCCGAGCTGCCCGGGCACTCCCAGACGATCGACCGCGCCCTGGTCGTCCACGCCGACACCATCGGGTGCATGGTCCGGGCGCTCAAGGACAACGGTCGCCTCGCCCTCGTACCCGTGGGGACCTTCAGCGCCCGCTTCGCCGAGGGGGCCCGGGTGAAGGTGTTCGCCGAGGACCCGGACCGCACCTACAGCGGGACCGTCCTGCCGCTCAAGGCCAGTGGCCACGCGTTCGGCGACGAGATCGACACCCAGGGCGTCGGGTGGGACCAGGTCGAGGTCCGCATCGACGAGCTGGTCGCCGACCGTCAGGGGCTGGAGGGCCTCGGCATCCAGGTCGGTGACTTCGTCGCCCTCGACGCCACCCCGGAGCTGACCGACGCCGGCTTCCTCGTCAGCCGCCACCTCGACGGCAAGGCCGGCGTGGCCGCGGCCCTCGCCGCCGTCCGGGCCCTCGTGCACGGTGATGTGGTCCTTCCCCACCGGGCCAGCCTGCTCGTGACCATCGCCGAGGAGATCGGCCAGGGCGCCAGCCACGGCCTGGACGCCGGCGTGGCCGAGATGGTGTCGGTCGACAACGCCGTCTGCGCCCCGGGCCAGGAGAGCATCGAGGACGGGGTGACCATCCCCATGGCGGACATGACCGGTCCCTTCGACTACCACCTGACCCGCCGCCTGTGCCGCCTGTGCCGAGACCACGAGATCCCGGTCGCCCGGGACCTGTTCCGCTGGTACCGCTCCGATGTGGCCGCCGCGCTGGAGGCCGGTGCCGGCACCCGCGCCGCGCTGGTGGCCTTCGGCCTCGACGGCAGCCACGGCTGGGAGCGCACCCACGTCCGCTCGATCGAGGCGGTGGCCCAGCTGCTCACCCTGTGGCTGCAGACGCCGCTGACCTTCGCCCACTGGGACGCGGCCCCGACCGGCGCCCTGGCGGACTTCCCCTCGAGCCGTCAGCCCGCCCCCACCGAGCAGTGGGGTCGCCTCCAGGACGAGTAGGGGAAGCGTCAGCCGGCGAGTGAGGACGACGCGCTGTCCATGCGGTCGAGGTGGGAGTCGTGGTCGAGGAGGGCGATGAGGCGGCGGTATGGGTGGCGGTGGTCGAGGGTGGAAGGGCCCGTCGGCGGCGGGTAGTCGAGCAGCTCCTCCACGTCCCACGCCACGGCGTAGACACGGCACCGGTCGAGCTGGTTGGGCGCGGAGAAGAGCTCGGGGTAGTCCTCGGCCAGCCAGAACGGCACCGAGGAGTAGTCCCGGGAGTGGGTGCTCCCGGCGTAGGAGTCGGGCACGTGCAGGTCCGGGTAGGCACAGAACCGCAGCAGCACGTCCAGGTCGAGGTCGGCGGGCGCGCCCCTCGCCCACTCGAAGTCGAGCACGGCGGTCAGCTGCTGGTCGACGGGGTCCCACAGCAGGTTCTCGAAGCTCAGGTCGCCGTGGATCAGCGTGCGGGCCGTGAAGGGCTCGAGGGAGGGGGCCAGATCCCGGACCATCTCCGTCAGCGCGTCGGTGATCCGACCGTCGACGTGGGTCAGGTTTCCGGCCCGACCCAGGGCGATGAGCAATCGGGCTACGGCCATCTCGCCCGAAGGCGCGGGGTCCAGCTGCTGGGGCAGGTGGCGGAGCGGGGCCAGGGGTGGGGCGTTGGTGTGGTGGATGAGGCGCAGTCGGGCCGCCAGATCACCGATGGCGGCGCGACGTTGCTCCGGGGTCATGCTCGGCCACGCTCGGCTCAGGGGGATGCCGGGCACCCGTCGCATGACCAGCCACTCGCTCCCCATCTCCGCGCCCCACCCCACCATCGGTGGGTAGCCGACGCCGGTCAGGAGCACCTGGGCCAGCTGGGACTCGCGCCGCAGACGCTGCTCGGGCTGACAGCTGACCCGCACCACCAGGTCGGGCGTCAGCCACACCTCGTTGTTGACGCTCGCCACCGGCTCGAGGGTGACGTCAGGGCGCAGGCCGACGCTGGCCAGCGCTCGGCGGGCGCGCAGCTCAGGCAGCACGCGACATCCCCCCACGGGGGGCGTCCAGGTCGGTCTGCACCGACCTCCGATGCCCGTTTGCTGGCATCGGGCCCCATCGGCCGGCCGGTGTCGCCCATGAGGGCTTGGGACGGAGCCCGCCCCAGGGGGCCTGGTGGCCACGGCTCTCACTGTCAGACGGCGGCGAGCACGGCGTCGGACAGCGCGGGCCAGCGCGGCTTGGCCCAGGCCTCGAACTCCTCGTCGGTGAGCACCGCCAGGGCCCGTCCGGCATCGGGGTCGACCCACACGAAGGTGCCGCTGCGGCCGAAGTGGCCGAAGGTGTCGGGGCTGCCGTTGGGGGCCGTCCAGTGGGGGTCCTTGGTGGACTTGATCTCGAACCCGAGGCCCCAGTCGTTGGGGGTCTGCTTGCCGTAGCCCGGGACCAGCCCGTCGAGGCCGGGGAAGGCGACGGTGCGGGCCCTGTCCACCGTCTCGACCGACAGCAGCGTCGGGGTCAACAGCTCCCCGGCCCACCGGGCCAGGTCGGCGACGGTGCTCGTGGCCGAGTGGGCCGGGGAGCCCTCCAGGTGGGTGCCGGGCATGTCGAGCGGGGTCAGGACCCCCTCGGCCAGGTAGGTCGCCACCGAGAGCCCGGTGTCGGCCTCCATCGCCTCCCCGAGGACTTCGTAGCCTGTGTTGCTGTAGATGCGGCGTCGCCCGGGCTCGGCCAGCTCCCGCCCGTCGAGGCCCAGTCCCGAGGCGTGGGCCAGCAGGTGGGCGATGGTCGCTCCCTCGGGCCCCGCCGGGCGGTCGAGGGAGAGGCTGCCCTCCTCCACCGCCAGGAGGGCGGCGGTGGCCACCAGGGGCTTGGTCACCGACGCCAGGGCGAAGGGCCGGTCCAGCTCGCCGGTGGCCCACCGCAGGCCGTCGCGGTCGACGACGGCCGCGGCCACGTGGGCCACCGGCCACTCGTCCACCGCCGCCAGCGGGCCCGGTCCGGCCTCTGCCGACGTCATGGTGCGGCCGGCCTCACGGGACGGCGGCGAAGATGCTCGGCTCGCCGGGATCCCCGCCGAGGACGACCTCAGCGGGGGAGTGCTTGTCGATGTGGCCGATGAGCCCGCGGTACACCCCGAACCCACAGAGGTCGCGCAGGGCGGGGGAGAAGCGCCGGGCCACCTCGACGGGGATGCCGAGCTGCTGGTTCTCCTGCTGGCGCACCCAGCCCGCGCAGTAGTTCATGGCCAGGCCGGTGCGACGGGTGTCGGTGGTGTTGGCCCCGCCGCCGTGCCACACGGAGCCCGGCCAGACCAGCACCGACCCGCGGGCCATCTCGGCGGGGATCGAGTCGTGATGGCTCCCGAAGTCCGGCTGGTGGTCGCGGTGGTGAGAGCCGGGCACCAGCCGGGTCGCCCCGTTGGCCTCGGTGAAGTCGGTGAGCGCCCACATCGAGTTGCAGATCACCGGAGGGTGCGGTCGGGGCAGCGGGATCACCGCGTCGTCGACGTGGAGGGGCTGGGCCGCCTCACCGGCGTCGATGGCGATCGACGAGAGCGACGAGACCAGGGGCGCCTTGCCGATCACGCCCTCGATGACGGGGAGCACCGCCGGGTGCTCCGGCACCTGCTCGAACACCCGGTCGCGGGCCAGCAGGTTGTAGATGCGCACCGTGGCGTGGCCCTCGAAGGCGTTGGCCGCCGGGGCCGCCCCGAGCTCGTGCTCCAGGCGGGCCAGGACGTCGTCGAGCTCGGTCAGGAGGTCCTCGTCGAGCACGCCCTCCAGGATCGTGAACCCCTGGTCCTCGATCCGTGCCAGGTGGCCGTCGAGGTCGGTCGGCGAGGCCACGGCGGGGACCCTACTGAGCCCTCTGACCCATCGAGGTGGTCGGGTGGCTGGTCGCCGGGGCGACCGCGGTCCCAGCCAGGTCGGGTGGTGACGCGACATGGACAGGGGTCCGATCGTCGACGCGACCGGGGTGTGGGCCCACTACCCCGCTCGCTTGCATGTCGGCTTGGATGGGGAGGTGGCTGCCGAGCCGACCCGAGACCCTGGACCAGTGGTGGACCGACACCGGATGGACGGGGCCGAGCCCGACCTGGAGCGGGCCGTCGCCGCCGTGCTCGCCGCGCTGGCGCCGGGCGACGTCGCGGCCTACGGTGAGGTGGCGACCGAGGCGGGCTGGCCCGGCCGCGCCCGCGCCGTGGGCCGGGTGCTGTCGACCTCGGGTGGCGCCTTCCCGTGGTGGCGGGTGGTGAACGCGACGGGGCGACTGGTGCCGGGCCACGAGGAGGAGCAGACCCGGCGCCTCCGGGCCGAGGGGGTGGCGGTCCGGGACGGGCGGGTGCGTCCCGGCCCGGCGTGATCGGGCCCGCCGACTCCGGACCCGCCCACCTGGGGAGTGTCGCGCCCGACCCTCGGGAGTGTCGCGCCCGACGACTCGCCCCTGGGCCCTGACGTCGAGAAGCGTCCCCGACCCGACCGCCGGGCGGGTAGAACGGGGGCTCGCCCGACGACCAAGGGAGGCCGCAGATGGCCCTCTACGACCACGATGTCCACGCCCTCGACGGCTCCGAGGCCGACCTCCACGACCTTGAGGGCAAGGCCACCCTCATCGTCAACGTGGCCTCCAAGTGCGGCCTGACCCCCCAGTACGAGGGTCTGGAGCGGCTGCACGAGAACTACGCCGAGCGCGGCTTCACCGTCGCCGGCTTCCCGTGCAACCAGTTCCTGGAGCAGGAGCCGGGGTCGGCCGAGGAGATCCAGACCTTCTGCTCCACTACCTACGGCGTGACCTTCCCCCTCTTCGAGAAGATCGACGTCAACGGCGACGACCGCCACCCCCTGTACGCTGACCTGACCCAGGTGGCCGATGCCGAGGGCCACGATGGCGACATCCGCTGGAACTTCGAGAAGTTCCTCGTCGGCCCCGACGGCGAGGTGAAGGGTCGCTTCGCCCCCCAGGTCGAGCCCGAGGACCCGGAGCTGGTGGCAGCCGTCGAGGCCGCCCTGCCCTGAGGCTCCCACCGCGGGCGTGGCCGGGCCCGTCGGTCCTCGGGCCGGCCGGCCTCACCTGCGTGCGACCGGGGGGTTGGGGGATCGGGCGTTCGCCGCCGTAGGCTTGGGCCCACATGACAACGAGCTTCGAGCAGCTCGGGGTCGACGCTGCCCTGGTCAAGGCCCTCTCCGCGAGTGGCATCGACCAGGCGTTCCCGATCCAAGAGCTGTGCATCAACGACGCCCTCGCTGGGCGTGACGTCTGCGGGAAGGCCAAGACGGGGTCGGGCAAGACCCTGGCCTTCGGCCTCCCGACCCTCCAACGGGTCTCCGCAGCCGAGCCCCGGCGACCCCGCGCCCTCATCCTCGTCCCGACCCGCGAGCTGGCCACCCAGGTCTCCGAGGAGCTCGCGCCCCTCGGCCAGGCCGTCGACGTGGCCGTCTCCGCCGTCTACGGCGGGGCCGACATGACCCGTCAGATCAAGGCGCTGGCTCGGGGCTCCGACGTGGTCGTGGCCACCCCCGGCCGCATGATCGACCTCATCGAGCGCAAGGAGGCCTGGCTCGACGACGTGGAGATCGTCGTCGTGGACGAGGCCGACCGCATGGCCGACATGGGCTTCCTGCCCCAGGTCGAGTGGCTGCTGCGTCACATCAAGGGCACCCACCAGACGCTGCTCTTCTCCGCCACCCTCGATGGCGCGGTCAAGACCCTCGTCGACCGGTACCAGACCGACCCGGTGCGCCACGAGGTGGCCTCACCGCAGGTGACGGTGGAGGAGATGACCCACCGGTTCCTCCTCGTACACCAGATGGACAAGGCCAAGGTCATCGGCGCCATCGGCCGGGCCTCGACCCGCACCATCGTCTTCACCCGCACCAAGCGCTACGCCGACCGCCTCGTCGACGACCTCAAGGCCGACGGCGTCAAGGCCGGGGCCATCCACGGCGACCTGCCCCAGCGTCTGCGGGAGCGGGCCCTGGCCGACTTCATCGACGGCAAGCTGCCGGTGCTGGTGGCCACCGACGTCGCCGCCCGTGGCATCCACGTCGACGATGTGGACGTGGTCGTCCACGGCGACCCCCCGGAGGACCACAAGGCCTACATCCACCGCTCCGGCCGCACCGCTCGCGCCGGCGAGGAGGGCCTGGTGGTCACCGTGGCCCTGTGGAACGAGGAGCTGGAGGTCCGCCGTCTGCAGAAGCGGATCGGGATCGACCTGCCCATCGTGGAGGTCTTCTCGAACGATCCCCGCCTGGACGACCTCGCCGCCTGGGACCCGACCGCCGACTCCGGCGCCGCCTGAGTCCCTCGGCCCGCACCCGCCCGAGTGCCATGTCGGCCCGACCCGGACAGGCGCCCGGAGGCGGCGGCCGGCCTGGCCCCGTTCTGAGCCACGCTCGCGTCGTGGGTGACGCGTCGGTGGCTCAGAACCGCGTGGGCTCGATCGTCGACCTCTCGCGGCATCCGGGGTGGCCCGGGTGGGTGCGTCCGCTGCGGGACCGGGTCGCGGCCGCGACGGACGGCGATCGAGCGGAGCGCCGACGACGGGTGGAGGCGGCGGTGCTGCGATCTCTGGCGGCCCGGGCCGGATGGGATCCGGGCCAGATCGACCTGCGTCTGCTGCAGGGTCCCGTCGAGCCCGAGCTGCCCCCCACCCCGGATGGCCTGGTTGGGCCCGACCTGCTCGGAGCGGTCCACGAGGCGCTGCTCGACCCGTGCTCCCGTCGAGCAGCGGGCGCCCACTACACGCCGGCCCCACTGGCCTCGAGCCTGGTCGCGTGGGCCCTCGCCGGGTGGTCGTCCCGCCCCCCCGGCGCCCTCCGCGTCGTCGACCTCGCGGTCGGCGGCGGCGCCTTCCTCCTCGCCGTCGCCCGCCTCCAGCGGGCCGAGGGTCGTCCCGTCGAGGAGGTGCTGGCCGGGCTGGCGGGCGTGGACCTCGACCCCGGGGCGGTGGCGGTGGCCGAGGCCACCCTCGTCGCCTGGGGACGGGGTGAGGGGTGGGATGGCACCGGACCCGGTCCCCTGCTGGTCGTCGGCGACGGCACGGACCCCGAGTGCTTCGGCCGCGACGGCACCGAGCCCACGGCGGTGGGTTCCCCCGGCCCCGGCCGGGGTCAGGTTGATCTCGTGGTCGGCAACCCCCCCTTCCGCAGCCAGCTCGGACGGGCCACCGCCCGCGACCGGGCCACGGCGGCGCGGCTCCGGGACCACTACGGGCCGGAAGTGGGTGGCTACGTCGATGATGCCGCGGTCTTCCTGCGCGCCGCGTGTGACTGGCCCCGGCCCGGGGGACGGGTCGTGCTGGTGCAGCCCGAGTCCGTGCTCGGGGCCCGCGACGCGGAGGGTGTGCGGGCCGCGATCGCGGCGCGGGCCGAGCTGGTGGGGCTCTGGGTCGCGGGGGAGCACGCCTTCGCCGCAGGCATCGACGTGTGCGCGCCGGTGCTGGAGGCCCACGGAGCCCCCGGCCGAACCGTCCCGACCACGGATCGATGGGTGGCCCGGTCTGACGGGACCGAGGTGCGCCCGGGCCGGGCCGAACCCCGGCCCACGGGTCGGTCCTGGGCCCCGCTGCTGGCTCGCAGCCGCGCCGTCCCGATCGTCGACCTCAGCGACCGGGCCGGGACCCTCGGTGACCTGGCCACCGCCACGGCCGGTTTTCGCCAGCACTTCTACGCCGTCGCGCCCCACGTGAGGGAGGCGCCCGAGGGCGTTGACACCGTCGACACGAGCCTCGATCCCGTCCTCACCGCCCGGCTGGTGGACCCGCTCACCCTGCGCTGGGGTCGTCGGCCGGCGCGCATCGCAGGACACGTCTGGGAGCGCCCTGCCGTCGACCTCACCGCGGTGGCGTCCGACGCCCCCGACGTGGCCGCCTGGTTGCAGGATCGACTCCGGCCCAAGGTGGTGGTCGCGCCCCAGACGCGGGTCGTCGAGGCCGCGATCGACCCAACCGGCCGCTTCCTGCCCGGGGTGCCCCTCGTGTCCGTCGAACCCCGGTCCGGCCCCGACCGCGGGGCGGATCCCCACGGGTCGAGCGAGGCCGACCTGACCCTGTGGCTGATCGTGGCCGCCCTCTCCGCACCGCCGATCACGGCCTGGGCTCTGGCCCAGGTGGCGGGGACGGCGCGTCACCGTGAGGCCCTGCGCCTGCCGGCCCGCCAGATCCTCACCGTTCCGCTGCCTCCGGACCGGGACGCCTGGGAGGCGGCGGCCCGGGCCCTGCGTGATGGTCACCCCCTGGACGAGGTGGGCCCGGGCCTCACCACCGCCTACGGCCTCGGCGCCGACCACCCCGTCACCGCCTGGTGGCGCGCCCGCCTCCCCGCGATGTCCGGCCGGGTCGGGACGTAGGCACCTCAGTCCTCGACCGGTCGCATCGTCACCGTCCCGTCGTCGGCCACCTCCATCCCCGGGTTGTGGGCGATCTCCCACCCGAACCCGGCCGGGTCCCTGACCAGGGCATGGGCGCCGCCCCAGCTCGCCTTCGTCGGGGCCTTGACCACCGTGGCTCCGGCCTCGACCAGGCGGTCGACCGCGTCCTGGACCTCGTCCTCGCTCTGCACGTTCTGGGCCAGGGTGAACGGGGAGGCGAGCTGGCCGTCGGCCTCGGCGTCGAACCCCTCGGCCCCGAACAGGCTGAGCACCCGCCCGTGCCCCACCTGGAAGAAGGTGACCTCCCCCGGGACCGCGAGCAGCGGTTGCCACCCCAGGCCGTCCGCGTAGAAGCGGGTGGCGGCGTCGAGGTCCTCGACCCGGAGGGTGAGGACGTCGAGGCGCTGGTCGAAGCCGGGTCCATGGTGTTCCATGGGGTGAGGGTCTCACGAGAGGTCGTCGCTGGCTTGAACGAAACGGACAGCTACCGGGAGTGGGCGCCACCCGATCCATGGCGTCACACCGTCCGCTGCCTGTGGGAGCAGCGCGTCGCGACCCCGCGGATCCATCGGGTGGTGCCCGATGGGTGCGCCGACCTCCTCATGGAGGACGACGGTGCCATGCGGGTCGTGGGAGTGGCCGACGAGGCCGACCTCCCCTTCCTCGCTTGCGGCACCAGGGTCCGAGGCATCCGGCTGCACGCCGAGGCCGTGGCCCGAGCCTTCCGCGTCGAGGCCTGGCAGCTGAGGAACCGCACCGTGGCACTGGACGACCTCGTCGGCGCGCGTCGAGCCCGGATGCTGGCCGAGCCTGACGAGCGGCACTCATGGATCCGCTCGCTCGCCCTTGCGCCCCGCACCGTCGCCGCCGTGCGCCTCCTCGAACGTCAGTCCGTCGCCGACGTCGCCCTCGACCTCGGGATCTCGACGCGCCAGCTGGGGCGCATCCTCCTCGCCGAGGTCGGGCTGGCACCCAAGGCGTTCCAGCGGGTCCAGCGCTTCCAACGGTTCGTCGTCGCCTCCGACGTCGGTTGGAGGCTCGCGGACGCGGCCGCCATCGCCGGCTACGCCGACCAGCCCCACCTGAGCCGTGAGGTCCAGCGGCTGGCGGGGACGACCCCCGCTCGCCTGGCCGCGGAACGGCGAGCTCCCTGAGGGTCAGCCCGCCACCCGAGCGAGCACGGACAGAAGGTCACAGCGCAGTCGGCGATCGACGTCGCCGCCTGCCTGGGTGAGCGTCCCTCTCCCCGGTCGGGGCGAGCGCTGTGATGACCGGGCTCAGCCGGGCTGGAGGGGGTCGCCGTTGCCGTCGAGGACCTGGGCCGGTCCGTCGACGTCATGGTCGGTCTCGTAGGCGAACCAGGGGAACCCGGCCGTCTCGCTGCGCCGGACGTCCACGGTGGGCTCGGAGCCGTCGTCGAGGGTCAGGCGGACGCCCTCGGCCGGTCCGGGGACGGGCCCGAAGACCAGGGTGGTGCCGTCCTCGAGCACCGTCGAGGTGACGACGTAGCGCCCGGCACCGTCGCCCGACAGGCTGAAGCCACACTGACCCGTGACCTCCTCGTCGCCCCGCCGGAGCGTCACGCACGGGTCGCCGATCTCGTCGGTGCGGCCCACGATCGCGTAGGTGTCATCCCCGGCCACGCTGGCGGCCAGGGTCACCGCTTCGCTGCCGTCGGTGGTGTCGGAGTCCGGCCGCAGGATGACCCCCACCGCGAAGCTGATCACCACCAACACGAAGAAGCCCGCGGCCCAGAGGGCGCAGCCTCGGTAGTCGCCGCGGCTGGCCTGCGGGGCCCGACGCCCCGACCCGCGCGCCGACACGGCCCGACTCCGAGCCTCGGGACGGGCGGTGCGGGGTGCAGCGGCGTCGACGGGGCCGCTGTCGTCGCCCACCGGATCCTCCATGGGCGGCGAGGCTACCGGGCGCTCACCGGCGCGGCCCGGGTCGTGGTGGCCGCGCCGATGACCACCCCGATGAGATGCGCGAGCGCTCCGTGTCGCCGGCGCGACCCTCGGGGCGAGGTGCCCACCTCGCCGCCGGGATGCCCCGGGTCGCGGTGGGGTTGGGCGCCGCTGCGGCGCTCGCCTACGCTACGGCCGTCATCACGAGAGGCCCGGGTCACCGGGTCCGGCAACCTGGGACGGACACCCAAGGTGCCTCCCGCCTCCGGGCGGGGATGTGGTCGGCCCTCCAGGTCGGCAACGAAGTGTCCGGGTCCGCCCGGCGCGAGGCACCGAGTCCGCCCCCCGACACCCGGAGGAGGCGAGCTCGCACCCATGGTCGACATCAGCGACCTCGTCGCGGCCGACTCCGCGCTGGAGCAGCCCTCCTGGACCCGGGCCCACGCCAGCACGCTGCCCGCCTCCGGGGCGTGGCGACCGAGCGATCCCCCTGGCGACCGCCAGTTCCTCCGCACCTTCGTCGACCGCACCTTCGTCCTGGAGGGGGGCGGCCAGATGAGCGACATCACGGTTGCCTTCGAGACCTGGGGGACCCTGGCCCCCGACGGGTCCAACGCGGTGCTGCTGTGCCACGCCCTGACCGGCGACGCCCACGCCGCCGGCCGGGCCGGCCCGGGTCAGCCCACGCCGGGGTGGTGGGACGGGCTGATCGGCCCGGGCCGGGTGCTCGACACCGACCGCTTCTTCGTCGTGTGCCCCAACGTGCTGGGCGGTTGCCAGGGCACAACGGGCCCGGCCTCGCCCCGCTCGGACCGCCGGGGTGTCTACGGCCAGAGCTTCCCCGTCGTCACGATCCGCGACATGGTCCGGACCCAGGCCCGCCTGGCCGATGCGCTGGGCATCACCTCCTGGGCCGCCGTCGTCGGAGGATCGATGGGGGGGATGCAGGTACTCGAGTGGGGGGTGATGTTCCCCGACCGGGTGCGCGCCCTCGTGCCCATCGCCACCTGCGGCGCGGCCACCGCCCAGCAGATCGCCTACTGGAGCACGGGGCGGCGGGCCATCGCCCTCGACCCGGCCTGGAACGAGGGCGACTACTACGACGCCGCCCCCGGAGAGGGCCCGCACAGGGGCCTGGCCGTGGCCCGGATGATCTCCCAGATCACCTTCCGCACCGACCGGGTGTTCACCGACCGGTTCGGGCGCGACGAGGTGGAGCCCCTGTCCGGTGAGTTCGGCATGTGGCATCGGTTCCAGGTGGAGCGCTACCTGGAGCACCACGGCGACAAGCTGATCCGCCGCTTCGACGCCAACTCCTACCTGCTGCTCTCCAAGGCGATGGACCTCCACGATCTCAGCCGAGGCCGGGGCGGGCTCGCCTCCGCCCTGGCCCGCATCCAGGCCCCGGTGCTGGCCGTCGGCATCTCCAGCGACACCCTCTACCCCCGCTACCAGTCCCAGGAGCTGGTGCACGCGCTCCGCGACCTGGGCGGGTCGGCCCGCTACGCCGAGATCGACAGCCCCCACGGCCACGACGCCTTCCTGTTGGACCTCGACCAGGTCGGCGCCCTGCTCGGCCCCATCCTGCAAGGCTGCGGACCGTGAGCGAGCGAACCAGAGGGTTGCACGCCGACACGCGGGCGGTGCGGGGCGGGCGCCAGAGCTCCCACCCGGCGCTGGCCCCGGTGGTGTGGGCCAGCTCCACCTTCGTCTCCGCCACCGTCGACGAGGCCCAGGCCGCAGCCACATCGGTCGACAGCGACCGCTTCTACTCCCGCTACGGCAACCCCACCGTCAGCGACTTCGAGCGAGCGGTGGCCGACCTGGAGGGGGCCGAGGCGGCCCGGGCCTTCGGCTCGGGCATGGGTGCGGTCACCGCCATCGTGCTCGGGCTCTGCTCGCAGCGCGATCACATCGTCGCCGCCCGTCAGGTCTACGCCGGCACCCAGCTGGTGCTCCAGGCCGTCTGCCCCCGCTTCGGCATCGACGTCACCTTCGTGGACGGCACCGACCCCGCCGCCTTCGGCGCCGCGGTCCGACCCGGTCAGACCATGCTGGTCTGGGCCGAGACGCCGGCCAACCCGCGCCTCGACCTGGTCGACCTCGACGCCCTGGGGGCCATCGCCGGGCCCATGACCGTCATCGACTCGACCTTCGCCACCCCCCTGGGCCAGCGCCCCTTGGACCACGGCGTCGACATCGTCGTCCACTCCGCCACCAAGGCCATGGCCGGCCACAACGACGCCACCCTCGGTGTGGTGGCGGCCTCGGCCGAGCTCATCACCTGGCTCACCGGCTTCGCCGTGCTCCAAGGCGCCACCGCCTCTCCTTACGACGCCGCCAACGGGCTGCGGGGACTGCGCACCCTGCCGGTGCGCTTCGCCCGGCAGTCCGCGTCGGCGCTGGAGCTGGCGCAGTGGCTGGAGAAGGACGGGAGGGTCAGCGGCGTGCGCCACCCCGGTCTCGAGTCCCACCCTCAGCACGAGCTGGCCCGGCGTCAGATGCGCGAGCTGGGGGGACTCGTGTGCTTCGACCTGCCGGGCGGCATCGACGCCGGCCGCCGGTTCGTCGAGGCCGTGGAGCTGGCGCAGCTGGCCTCGTCACTCGGCGGTCCTGAGACCCTCGTCACCCACCCGGCCTCGACGACCCACGTGAACCTCCTGCCCGAGGAGTTGCTGGCAGTCGGCATCGGTCCGGGCACGATCCGGCTGTCGGCCGGCCTCGAGCACGTCGAGGACCTGAGGGCCGACCTCGACCAGGCGCTGGCCGCCTCCCTCGCCCCCTGACCCCGGCCCGCCCTCACCCGCGGGTCACCTCGTGCCCGAGCTGATCGAGGTCGAGGCCTACCGATCGGTGGCCGAGCGTGCCGTCGAACGGATCGTCGCCTCGGTGCACGCCCCGGACCCGTGGTTCTGCAAGGGCGTGGATCCGGCGACACTGGAGGCGGTGCTGCCCGGACGGCGCGTCACCGCGACTCGCCGACGAGGCAAGCTGCTGCTGGTCGACACCGACGGTCCGGTGCTCGGGCTCCGCTTCGGGATGACGGGCCGCCTCCTCGTCGACGGCGTCGGACCCATCGAGCGCCTGGAGTACTCCTCGAGTCGCGACGAGCCCGCCTGGCACCGCTTCGGGCTGACCTTCACCGGCGGCGGCGACTTCTCCCTGGTGGATCCGCGGCGCCTCGGTGGGGTGGAGCTCGACCCTGACGAGGACCGTCTCGGTCCCGACGCCGCCACCGTCGGACGCGCCGCGCTGCGCGACCTGCTCGCCGGGTCGACCGCCCCGCTCAAGTCCCGGTTGATGGACCAGGCGCGCCTGGCGGGGGTGGGCAACCTCATCTGTGACGAGGTCCTCTGGCGGGCTCGCCTGGATCCGGCTCGTCCTGCCGGTTCCCTCGACGCCAGGGAGCTGACCCGCCTGCACCGCCACCTCCGCGCCACCATCGCCCTGTTGTCCGAGCGCGGTGGCTCCCACACCGGCGATCTGCAGGACCAGCGCTCGTGGGACGGCCGCTGTCCCCGCTGCCACCGACCCCTCCAGCGGCGCACGGTCGGGGGGCGGACCACCTACTCCTGCGCCCACCACCAACGGTGATCGGCCTCGGGCTGCCTCAAGTCCTGGTGCCGGGTGACAGAGGGCCTCGCCGGTAGCATCGCCGGGATCGTGCGCCCCCACCTCTCGCCGCCCTTGGCCGCTGTGGCGGCCCTTGCCGTGGCGGCCGTGCTGACCCTCCCCGGCGTCTCCGGTGCGACCGCCGTCGACCGCCCCGCCCCGGCGGCGCAGGTGGATCCGGGCGGCACGACCGCGCCCGCCGACCCGGGCACCGGATCGACTCCGGGCCCCACCGGTGACCAGCTGCTGGTGGACGAGACCGCGACCGCCGCCGCCGAGCGCCAGGCCCAGGACGATCTCCGGTCGGTGTGGGTCGTCGTGGCCGCGCTCGGCGTCGTCGCCCTGGGCCTGTTGGTCCTCCTGGTCCTCTACGTGCGGGCCACCAACCCGGCCCGCGCCGCCGCCCGCCACGAGGCCCGTCTGGAGGAGGCCCGAGCCAAGGCCAGGGCCGGTGACGGCGACATCGGCGATGACGTCGACGTGGACGACAAGGAGCGCGCCGATGCAGAGGCGCGCCCCACCGAGGCGGGCCGGGCCCGCGCTCCTGCGTCTGCCGCTCGTGCGGCTGCCTCAGCGGGGGAGGGGGTGGCCACGTCCTCCGAGGGCCGTCGCCGTCGTCCCTCCCGGCCGGCGCAGGCGCTCGACCTCCCTGGTGTGGAGGAGGAGGAGGCGGAGCCCGACGCCACCGCCGCCGACCCTCAGCCGTCGGGTCGGGCCTCGGGCGATGACGGGCGGGCTCGCGCTGTGGCGCTGGCCGCGGCGGCCGCGGCCGCCCGGGCCAAGGCCAAGGTCCCACCCGCAGCGACCGCGGGGGCCGGGTCGCCGGCGAGCAAGGAGGCCAAGCCAGCGCCGTCAGCTCCCGCCGCCTCCCCGGCCGATGTCACCGCAGGTGCCGACGCATCCGAGGCCGCTGTGAGCGGGGGTCCCGCCGCCTCTGAGGCCGCTGTCAGCGCGGATGCCGAACCGTTCGTCGAGAGCCCCGACGTCACCCTGTCGCGCCGAGATGACCGCGACGATCAGGAGGGCGTCAGGATCATCGGTGATCCCAGCCCGGCCGAGGCCAGCACCCGCCCTCCGCCCGGTCCGCGCCGGGCCCGCCGGGTCAACGCCCCCGCCAAGCAGCTCGGGACGCCTGACGCCGAACGCATCCTCGTGCGCCCCGGGCAGACGCCGGTCCGGGTTCCCATCACCCCCAAGCCGGTGGACGTGGCCTCGAGTCCACGGCCGACGCCCCCAACGGGCAAGGAACGTCGGGAACCCGAGGACACGACCGAGGTCACCGATGGTCCTCCGCCCGCAGCCCCGTCGTCGGAGTCGGGCGACGACCGGTAGCGTGCGGCCATGGCCGAGGAGTTCGACGTGACCGCCATGACCACCCGGTTCCGCGAGCGCGCCCAGGCGGTGAAGCAGCGGAACCTGCCCCCCGTGGCCGGCCCGGAGCGCACCCGACTGGTGCAGCAGGCGCAGACCGACTTCCAGGACTTCGCCATGATCGGTGACGCCGAGGGGAGCCTGGAGGACGGGGTGCTGACCCTCCGCATCGATCTCCGGCCCAAGGACGATTGAGGCGGGGGCACCTGCTCGTGGATGACCAGGAGTCCCGCACCCTCGAGGCCATCGATGCGGTCAACGCCGGTGATCCCGACCGGGTGGCCATCGGGGGCGAGGAGCGTCCGCTGCAGCAGACCCTGGGGCGCATCGCCAGCGAGTGGGTCGACCGCCTCGACCCGTCCGCCCGCCCGGCTCAGCGCCTCGCCGCTCGTGCTCACCACCTACGGCGCTGGGAGCTGCCCCGCGATGCCTACCCCGAGGGACGATCGGGCTACCTGCGATGGCGCACGGCGGCCAAGAAGCGCCACGCCTCCGACGTGGCCGATCTGCTGCGGGACGAGGGGTGGGACGACGACACGGTCGAGGAGGTGGGTCGTCTGGTGCGCAAGGAGGGGCTGGGGCGGGTGCCTGAGGTGCAGGTCCACGAGGACGCGGTGTGCCTGGCCTTCCTCACCGTCCAGCTCGACGAGGCGGCCGAGCTGATGGGCGACAAGACCGTCGGGGTGCTGCGACGGACCGTGGCCAAGATGAGCCCGGCGGCGGTGGCCAAGGCCGCCGAGCTGCCCCTGAGCGCCGAGGGTCGCTCGCTCCTGGAAGCCGCCCTGGCACCCCACGAGATCTGAGCCCTCTGACTCCCTGACGGCGCTGACCGGGCGTGACCGCCGTAGGGGCCGCTGCTAGTGTCACCCGCTCACGCGGACGTAGCTCAGCTGGTAGAGCATCACCTTGCCAAGGTGAGGGTCGCCGGTTCGAATCCGGTCGTCCGCTCGGAGCGAAACCCCCTGCTATGCAGGGGGTTTCGTCGTTTTGACCTGCGGTTCTGTGACCAGGGCGGCCCGGGTCAGCTTCCGTCCGGTCCCGCCTCGTACCAGGGCGTTCTCGGCCGTACCTCTGCGATTTGTGCCAGAAGTTGTGCCACCCGCACGGAGATGCCCCAGAGAGGATTCGGCCGGCACCGATCGCGAACCGTGACCGAGCCGGCGCTATCGGACCAGACACGGTCGCTCATCACCGCATGCTCCCCGCCGCCAGCGAGCTACACCGAAAGACCAGATAGATCACACGTGTATTAGGCGTTCTGGGGCAGGTCAGCAGAAGCGTCTGGCGCTCTGGGATCAGATGGGGGTCTGGTGCGATTGCGACTCGCTCACCGATGAGGTTTGGTCAGTCCCGTGGCCGTCCCCCGGTTCAGACCGTGCAGGTCCAGCCCTCGATCGAGGGCCACTCAGTCGGTGTCGCGTCGGTGCAGCAGCACCGTGCCGATGGCCAGCGCGGCGGCGACGTAGCCCCAGAAGATCGATGCGTGGAGCGCGTTGGACAGCGCGGAGGCGACGAACTCCGGCGAATCGAAGCTCGGTCCGGCGCCGAGCGTACGGAAGCCGGCGTCGAAGGGCAGGAAGCGCACGACCTCGGCGGGGGCGAACTGGATGACGAGGCCCTCGATCACAAACCACCACACGAGGACGCCGGAGACGGCACCGGCGCTGTGGCGGACGATCATGCCGACGCCGAGGCCGAGCACGGCCGACCCGGAGGTGTAGAGGAGCGCCCACCCCACGGTGGCCGGAATCCCGCTGGTGTCGCCGACCTCGATGCCACCGACGAGCGCGCCGACGAACCCGGTGGCCAGACCGGTCACGCCCAGCACCAGGCCGTAGCCGATCGCGACGACGGCCTTGGCCGCCATGATGGGCCAACGGGCGGGCTGAGCCGCGACGGCGGCGGCCAGAGTGCCGTGCTGCGCCTCGGCGCTGAACGACAGGACGCCAGCGATCGCCGCGAGCACCGCAGTCAGCCAGGTCGAGTAGACGAAGACCTCGGCGGCGGTCAGGACCTCGTCGGTGTAGAAGACGGCCGTGGCCCACGACATCAGCGAGCTGAAGACGAACGCCCCGACGAGAATCGCCTTGTTGGTCCGCACGGTGGTGGACTTGATCCACTCGCTGCGCAGGACCGCAGCGAGGCGGGCGTGGCCGGCGGTGGGCGTGGCCTCTGCGGCCCGGCTGGTGGGGAGCGTGAGCTCGGTGGTGGTCATGGTGGGGTCGTCTTCCTCGGTGGGGGTGGGTGGGGCGGTCATGCCGATGCGAACTCGGCAGACCCGGTGGTCATCTCGAGGAGGCTGTCCTCGAGCGACAGCCCGGTCCGAGACGTGACGGACTCGACCGTCTCGGCGGCGATGAGCCGTCCGGCGCCGACCACGACGAGGTCGTCGGCGAACCTGGCGAGCTCGGCGATGAGGTGGCTCGACACGAAGACCGTGCCGCCGGCGTCGGCGAAGCCGCGCAGGTGGTTGCGCAGCCAGCGGATGCCGTCGGGGTCGAGGCCGTTCGACGGTTCGTCGAGCAGGAGGACCCGGGGGTCGCCCAGCAACGCGCTGGCAAGGGCCAGCCGCTGGCGCATGCCGAGCGAGAAGCCACCCGCCCGGTCGTCGGCCACGCTCTCGAGACCGACACCGGACAGCACCTCGTCGACCCGGCGAGCCGGGATGGCGCTCAGGGCGGCGGTGGCCCGCAGGTGGTTCCGGGCCGTGCGGCCCGGGTGCATGCACCGGGTGTCGAGGACCGAACCGACCACCCGGGCGGGGTGCGCGAGGTCGCCGTAGCGGACGTTGTCGTAGCGGACCTCGCCGCGGTCCGGCCGGGTGAGGCCGACCATCATCCGCATGGTGGTGGACTTGCCGGCGCCGTTGGGGCCGACGAAGCCGGTGACCCGGCCGGCGGCCAGGTCGAAGCCGAGGTCGTCGACCGCCACCCGGTCGCCGTAGTGCTTGGTGAGTCCGCTGACGGTGATCATGTCTGTGCTCCAGGACGGTCGGTGTGGACGGTGTGGGCGGGTGCGATCGAGACCACGTCGACGTTCACCGACGTGAGGTGGGCGAGCACGCCGTGCAGGTGCGAGCTGTCGCCGATCTCACCGACGAGGCGGGTGACACCGTCCCCGCGGTGGTCGAACGTGAAGGCGTCGAGCAGCGGCCGCAGCAGCCGGGCGCTGGGCCGGCCCCGCAGGACGATCTCGTAGGTGGTCGTTGCGGTCATGGCGCCACCATCCCGCCCGCCCGGACGGATCCGCCTCATCCACCCCACCATCTCGTCCGGGTGAGATGCCGACCGTAGGGTGAGCGGAGATGACCGAAGACTGGGAGCCCGGCCTCGCCGCCACCAAGGTGCAGCCGCCCGTGCCGGCCCGGCAGCTCGTACGCCGGCTCCGGCTCGACGCCGCCCTCGACGCCGCCGTCGAGGCGCCGGTGCCCCTGGTGCTGGTGAGCGCCCCGGCCGGCTCCGGCAAGTCCACGCTGCTGGCGGCCTGGCTGGCCACCCGGTCCGAGGCGGTGGCCTGGTTCCAGGTCGAACAGACCGACTCCGATCCGGCCCGGTTCTGGTCTTACCTGGTGCAGGCGCTCGGACGAACACAGCCGGACCTCGTCGCCCAGCTCCAACCGGTCGTGGCCGGCTCGAACGGCGACGAGGGAGCGGTGGTCCCGGTCCTGGTCAACCGGCTGACCGAACATGCCGAGGCGCTCCTGCTCGTCGTCGATGACTACCACCTCGTCGACGACGAACGCATCCACCGGGGCGTGGAGCGCCTGGTCGACCTGTGCCCTGCGCTGGTCACGGTGGTGCTCGCTACTCGCGTGGACCCGCCGTTCCGGCTCGGGCGGTTGCGCGTTCGGGGACAGTTGGCCGAGATCCGTGCCGACGATCTCCGGTTCGTGCCCGACGAGGCTGCCGGCCTGCTCGGCGACACCGGGCGTGGCCTCGACCCGGACCTTCTCACCGAATTGTGCGGCCGCACGGAGGGCTGGGCCGCCGGCCTCGTCCTCGCCGGCCTCTCCCTCCAGCGATCCGGCGACCCCGAGGGCTTGGTCACCGCCTTCCGAGGCGACGACCACCTCGTCGTCGAGTACCTCCGAGACGAGATGCTCACCGGCCTCGACGCCGACGACCGACGGCTGCTGCTGGAGACGTCGGTCCTCGACGAGCTCAGTGGCGGTCTCGTCGACGCCGTCACCGACACCAGCGGCGGCGCCGAGTGGCTGCGCCGGACCGCCCGGGCGAATCAGCTCGTCATCGCGCTCGATCGCACCGGGACGTGGTTCCGTTACCACCATCTGCTGCGCGACCTGCTGCGCCTCGAGGCGCAGGCGGCCATGGCGGACCACCTCCCCGAGCTCCACCGCCGGGCCGCCGTCTGGTTCGAGGCCGCCGACGACCACGGCCGGGCGGTCACCCACCGCCTCGCCGCCGGCGACCTCGAAGACGCCGTCCGGCTGATGCAGGTCCACGGACCCCGACTGCTGCGCGCCGGGCAGATCGACACGCTGCGCAGCCTGCTCGGGCGGCTCGACGACAGAGCTCATACCGATGCCGCGTGCGCGTTCCTCGCCGGGTGGTGCGAGTTCCTCACCGGCCACTACTCCCGAGCTGAGCGGTGGCTCGCCGTTCTGGACGACCTCGTGCCCGTCGATTTCACGTTGGCGACCTCGCTGCGCATCAACCTCTCACTCGCCACCGGCGACGTGGACGGAGCCCTGAGCGACGCACGGGCTGCGCTGGCCGCGGGACCGCTCGAGGCCGGTCAGCCCGAGCTGGCCACCGCCGTCGGCGCCGCGCACGCATGGGCCGGCGTGGCCGACGAGGCGCGAGCCGCCCTCGACCTCGCCGTGGCGCGAACCGACGACGCGCAGAGCCGCTCGGCCCAGGTCATCTCCCTCGTCCACCGGTGCGTGGTCGAGTTGGAGCACGGCCCGCCCACCGCCGCCCACCGAGCAGCCCAGACGGCCATCGACACCGCCGAGCGCTTCGAGCTGTCCGGCTACCACGGCGTCGCGCCAGCCTTCGCCGTCCGCGCCCGCACCGGCGACGACGAAGCACAGGCACGAACCGACGCTGCGTACGCCCTGGCGAGTGCCCGTCGGTCGTCCACGCCCCTCGCCCTCGGCTACGTCCTGGCGGTCTGCGGCGACACGCTCCTCGGCCTCGGCGACCCCGCCGGCGCCGCGCTCCTCGATGAGGCCCGAGCGGTCCTCGACCGCTGTCCCGACCCCGGCATCGCCGGGCGCCGCCTCGACCGGGCCGAATCCCGCCACGGGACCACCACCACCCGGCCCGCGTCGGTTGCCGAGCTGGTCGAGCAGCTCACCGACCGTGAGCTGGCCGTCCTGCGCTACCTCCCGAGCAGGCTGAGCCAACGTGACATCGCCGCGGAGCTGTACGTATCGATCAACACGGTGCGCACCCACTGCCGGGCCATCTACCGCAAGCTCGGCGTCGGCGACCGCCATGCCGCCGTGCAAGCGGCGCGGGACCACCGGCTGATCTGACGCCGCCGCCCCGCAGCAGGGCTTCGAGCCAGCCGCCGGAGTGCTCTGGAGCTGGCCCGTGTCCGAGATCCCGCGTCAATTCCACCTTGGGACTGCCCTCCATGTGCCGTTCCGGGGCACCCTGGACATTGCCCGCGACCGCACTAGGCACCGCTTTCGTCGAACACTCTTCGCTCGGTCGGGGCTTCCTCACCGGAGCCCTCGCATGGTCCTGCTCCAAGGCGACGAAACAGCCGACCCCCG
Source organism: Acidimicrobiales bacterium (assembly GCA_038233075.1). Classification (GTDB taxonomy): domain Bacteria; phylum Actinomycetota; class Acidimicrobiia; order Acidimicrobiales; family Iamiaceae; genus Iamia. Next base: position 8,008 of record JBBSMQ010000004.1, on the reverse strand, counting down.
GGACCAAGCGGGTTGCTCGCGTCGAGGAGAATGCCATGGCCGGCAGCATCAGACGGACCTCCGACCAGATCGAGAAGGTCACCGACCTCACCGCGCCGCGGCCACCACGATCAAGATGCGCATGCAAGAGCGCCACGAATCGCTACCAATTTTCGGTAAGGCGAGTCGCTTGCTCATCCGGGTTACCTCGGGTGCCGACGTAGCGCTTCACGGTGAAGGCGGGGTCGGCGTGGCCGAGCTTCTCGGCGACAACCGCCGGGTCGAGCTTGAGATCGAAGAGCATCCAGCATGCGGCGACGTGCCGGAGGTCGTGGACGGTCCACTTGGCGGCGCCGGTCCAGCGCCACCCCTTGTTGGTTTCGCCATAGCCGGCGCTGCGGCGTAGGGGAGTGGTCATGGGCCAGCCAGCGGCGTCGGCGGCCTTGATCCAGACCTGCTGGAACGAGGAGCGGCGCATGATGCCGCCGCTTCGGTTGGGGAACAGCAGGCCCTCTGGTCCCACCGACGTGGTGACGCCGTCGGCGAGGGCCTGGAGGTCGGCTGCGACGCTCTTCGGGAAGATCGCCGTCCGGGTCTTGCCGTTCTTCGGCGTCTTCAGCGTGGGCGGTCCGGCTGAGGTCTGCTCAACGGCTCGCCGGACGTGGACCGCTCGGTGCGGCGTCATCTCCACGTCGCTTGCCTGGAGCCCGGTCAGCTCGCCCCAGCGGAGCCCGGAGCGGTGGACGAAGCGCATGCCGAGGGCCCACTGTCCGTTCCCCTGGGTGGCCATGGCGGAGAACAGGGCGTCGCACTGGTCATCGGTGGGGAGTGTCGAGCGTGGGACGTAGACGGCGGTCTCACCTTGGTGGCTCGACTTGGTCGAGTAGGCAACGAGCCACATCGGGTCGTCGTCTCGGGCGGTCAGCCAGCGGAGGCGGCGGGCGTAGGTGACAAGGGCGCGCATGGCGCTGCCGACGTCCTGTACCAGGGCATCGGATCGCCCGGCCTTGCGAACCGAGGCGAGGACCTTCTCGCTCTCGGCGGAGGTCCATTCGATGACGGGTCGATCGGCGATGGCCGGGAGGATCCATGAGCGGAGCAGGTACTCGTGCTTCTCCCGGTACCGGTTGGACTTGGAGGTCAGGTAGTCGTCGACGTAGCGGCGGGAGAGGTCCCCCACCGTTCGGGACCAGCGGTCGGGCTCTCGAACTGATGCGGCTACCGCCAGGCGATCTTCGATCTCCCGAGCACGGAGCCTGGCCTCCTGCTCGGTGTCGGCTCGGAGGAACAGTCTCTCGCCCGTTGTGATGTCTCGGGCGACGATCCGGTACCGGTGCTCGCTCTCGCTCGGGGCGTAAATGCGGGTGCCGTGTTCGAACACGACCAGAGGACGTTTGCGGTTGCGCTGTGCCATGGGGCGACCACCTCGGACGGCCAGCACGCTGGGTGCTGTCATCGGGAGGCCGCCTGGAACCGCATCGCCGCCGGTCAGGCAGCGAGCCGGCGACAGGTTCGAGGGTACCCAATTGCAGGCGACAAGGCGAGGAGTCATCGTTCCAAGGACCGGCCTCGGGAGGTCCGTTCGAGGCGGTCGAGACGCTCCTGCATCGCACGGACCCTTTCGTCGAGCGTTGGCTCAACCGGCTCGCTGCGTTGCGACGGGACCGGCAGTTCCTTCTCAGGCTCGGCCGTGCCGATGTCCGGGACGAGCGTCGGGGCGGGGAGGCCGGCGTCATGGCGGAGTTGGGTTTGGGTGGCGAGGGCTGAGATGTGGTCGCTGGTGTGGGCGATCCTTGCGGCGAGTTGCTCGGCCGGATCGTTGGTGCCGGTGGGGTCGGGGATGAGGGCGTGGTTGGCTGATTGTCCTCGGTGAGGGCGACGTAGGCGTGGTTGCGGTTGGTGCCTGGTTCGAGGACGGCGAGGCCGATGTCGACGGTGTCGCCTTGGTTGCCGTAGCCGGTGACGGCCCATCCGAGCTCGACGTGGTCCCTGGTGTAGGTGGCGGGCAGCGTCACCGTGCCCCGCTGCGGGTGGGTTGCGGTGAGGTCGCCGTTCGGGCTGATGGCGGTGACGGTCCAGACGTGGCGGTTGCGGACCTGTTCCCCGGTCTCGGCGCACAGGTCACGGTCGTTGCGGCGGGTGGCGATCTGGTCGCCGACGCAGGCCTGGGTGCCGTCGGCCAGTCGGATGCCTGGCCGACGTCCGGCGGGGTCGAGGCGGCGTTGGATCTCGATGTTGATGGTCCGTGCCGTCTCGGCGGTGTTGACGGTGATGGCCACCGACCGCCCGGCTCGTGAGTGGACTTGATGTAGATCGGCGACTTCACCGGCGATGAGGGCGGGGTGGGCAGCGTGGATGCGATCGTGGGCGACGTAGGTCTCCGCGGCTTCCGGGTCGCCGCGCCGCAGGGCAAGGCTGGCAGCGGCTTCCCACGGCTGGTCGAAGCGCCTCGGTGTCACCAGCTCGTGATGGGGGAGGGTGGCGCACCAGTGGGCGAAGACACCACCTCGTCCCACGGCGGGAAGCTGGGCGGGATCGCCGACGGCCACCATCCGCCACCGGTTGCGCTGCACCAGTTCCACCAGCCGGGCGAGGTCGTCGGTGGATGTCATTGCGGCTTCGTCGAGGATCACCGTCGTGCCCGCCGGCCATCGCGTGAGGCGTTCGTCGCGGTGGTGAGCCAGGAAGCTGGCCAGGGTGGCGGTCGGGCAGCCGGCTTCGGTGCCGAGCACATCGGCGGCCTTGCCCGACGGCGCCAACCCGACCACCGCTCGACGCTGATCTCGGAGCGTGCGCACTGCGCTGGCCGTGGTCGTGGTCTTGCCGGTGCCGGCGGGGCCCACGACCATCACGAGCGCCGCGGTTCCAGCGATCGCGGCAGCAGCTGAAGTCTGCGGGTCGAGCAGCGACGAGTACACGGCACGAATGCTTCGTTCGGCCCAGCGCTGGAGAGCGATCTCCTGATCGAGGACCGCGCCGGTGGTGAGGCGACGATCGGTGACGTGCTCGGCAACAGGCCTGCCGTCACGCCGACGGGCCATCGTCGATGGGTGTTCGGGGGCGAGACCGAGGCAACGCTCTGCGGCTTCGGTGGCGAGTCGGTCGATCCGGGCCACGACTTCAGTGGCGGTCGCCCCGCTGCCGGCTGGGATCAGGATGGCGAGGTGTCGGGCGATGTCGGCGCGCAGCCAGGTCGAGGACTCCTCGGCCACATGGTGGAGGGCTTCGGCGATCAGCATCGGGTCACCGATACCGGATGGCCGTGGCCGGTGGTCGAGCCTGGCGGGGGTGAGCCGGTCCGGGTCGAGGCCAGCGGATCGTGCCTGGGTCCGCCAGGTGTCGTGCAGTGTCATTGCGTCCGTGCCGTGCTTCTTGGATGGTCTGGAGGTGACCGCAGCGGACCGTTCGAGACGGGCGATCGTCTCTCGGTCGGGTTGGTCGCCGTCGTTCTCGGCGCTCCAGCGGCGGATTAGCTCGTCGTGCTTGGTCTTCACCTGGGCGCTGCGCTGGGACAGGACCTCCCGCACGGCCTCGGGGATGCAGGTCATGTCGGCCGGGCCGTCCTCAGGGCCATCCGGTTGGCGTTCCCAGGTGACGCCGAGGCGCCGGGTCAGCTCGCCCCGCAAAGCGGCGTCATACAGCCAGCCGATGGTCCGCTGCTGCTTCTTGAGGAACCTGGCGTCGAGCGACAACCACCGGCCAGTCGGGTCCTGGACCTTGGCGGCGATCACCGCGTGGGTGTGCAGTTGAGGGTCAACGGTCCGCGACGTGTGCTGACGGAACAGTGCCGCGGTGATCCCGTTGGTGTCGACCTGGTCGACGCCGTCACGGCCCCGCCGGGTCACCGCCCCATGGGTCTCGAACCACACCATGGCGGCCTCGACCGCCTGATCGTGTGCGGCCAGGACCTCGGCGCGAACGAACGGATCAGGCGTCAGCGCCCACAGCGCCGAGACCGACTTCGGTGCCGAGAACGTGGCGTCGAACCCTCGTGCCGACGAGTCACCGAAGCGGCGGCCGAGCGTCGACCCGTCGGTGGGATGGCGCAGGCAGAGGCCAGCGAGGCGGATCGTCTGACAGCGGTCGCCGACCTGATCACCGCCGATCAGCGAAGCGTCCTCTTGCTCGCTGGCTTGGACGAGGCCGAGATGCCGCCGTCGTTGGTTCGGTTGCTCGTGGCGGGAGCAGAAGCGCTCAGGACGGGCGACTCGCTCGTCCTTGTGAGGCAGGAGGAGGAGGTCAGCCCCGCCGAGGCAGCCAAGCTGCTCGGCGTCTCTCGGCAGTACGTCGATCGGCTCGTCGCCAACGGCGTGCTCCCGGCGCGCCAACTCCCAAACAGCCGCTACCGCAAGATCCCCGCTCAGGCGGTGCTGGCTCACTGCGCCTCGAAACGATCGAAGCGAGCAGGGGTTGCCTCGATCCTGGAAGCAGCAGATCAGGCGGGCGTCTCCTACTGAGGACCCACGTGTCGTTGGAGGCCGCGGCGTTCAGCTCGTCCTCCGTGAGATCAGGCGAAAGGAGGCCAACGCCGTGAGGCCCCTCGTATCGCAGCCCAGCCTGACCATCCACTCCCGGTAGGTAGCGCGGTCGTCTGGCCTGCTTCGGCTGCGGTCACCGGCTTCCTGCGGTCAGGCGTTCACTTCGGCTGGCCATGAAGCCTTGCTCTGAAGGAACTGCGTCGATTCAGGGTCGTCGGTGTACTCGAGCAGGCTGCCGACCTTCTCTGACAGGACCTCCCGAACCTGTTCGGGGGTGGCGAAGAAGAATTCGCGCCGCTGGTTGACGACGTTGACCCGTCGGTCGGCGAATGCGTGGTGCAGTTCGTTCTCGAGCGTGACGGCATCTTCGGAGAAGAACAGTGCGTGCACGTCGAACGGGAATGGCACTGAGGCGTCACCCAGTTCCCGGACCCGGTCCATCGGCTCGAGCCGGCGAGTAAGCCCGATCTTGACGACGTGGCGGCCGAAGGCCCCGCGGTTCGAGATCACGTAGACGTAGCCGGCCCGGATGTTGGCGGCTCGGTAGTCGTTCTGGGCGATCGCTTCATCGAGCCCCGCCAGCTTCGCCTCGAGTTCGGTGGCGCCGGCCTCGTCGCCGCTCGACTTGAGGGCTTCGAGAGCGATCACGAAGTGAGCCCGTTCTTTGGCCAGGCGTTCCTTCTCGGCGTTCAGCTCGGCCTCGACCTTGCGTTCCTCTCGGAGGCGCTCCCGTTCCTCGCGAGCGTCCTCCTTCTCCTCTTGAACCTTCATGAGGTAATCGGCGGTCAGCTCGATCTCTTCGACGCGGAGGTCGTGGTAGCTCGGCGCGATGTGCATCTCCATCATCGCCCCGAGCTTGGCGATCGAAGCGACCGACGCGTCCAGGCGCTTCTTCGCAGTCACGGCGTTACCGGCGCGAAGCGATCGGACGCAGTTGTCCGCCTCGGCGTTGTAGGCGCGGAGCATCAGCTTCGACAGGTCGCCTGTCATCTTGCGGCCCTTGGCGAGCGAGTTGTTGAAGGTGAACATGTCGGATGCGTCGATGGCCTCGCCGCCCTTGATGGCTTCTTTGGTCCGCTCCTGGAGGTCTCGGAGCCGAGCCTTGAAGGCGTCGGCATTCTCGAGCGGGTGGTGATAGCGGTAGATGCCGACCTCTTGGAGGACTCGTTCGTCATCGAGGTCGACAGCCTCCGGCGTTCCAGCGGTGCCTTGGGCGCGAAGGGCAGCCAGTTCCGCGTTCGCTGCGGCAAGCTGCCCGCGTAGTAGCTCGAGATCTGCAGCGGATTCTGCGGGCAGCGTTGCGGGGTTCGTGGTTGGGGCAGGAGATGCCGCCGGTGGCGCCGGTGCTGATGGTGTCGGGGTGGGGACCGGCGGTGGGGGAGCGGAAGCCGAAACGATCGGAGGCTCGGATGCCATCGGAGGCGGCTCGACCGCAGCGACCCAGAAGTTCCACCCAGGCGGGGCGGGACCCCATGCCGGATCCGGTACCCAACCCTCCGGTGGGACCCAGCCCTCCGGGGGTGTGGGCCAACCGGGTGGCGTGTTGAAGACGAAATCCCCCACTACTTCCGCACGCCCTTCGAGGTGTCGATCGCAACGAGACCGTGCGGATTCTTCGACAGCAGACCACCGAGGTGTTCGAGGGTCGCTCGGGGGACCACCTTCGCCAGGTCGATCGGTTCGAACTGGGCTCGGTCGACGGCGACCGCAGCAAGATGAGTCGCCTTCATCTGGCCTACCGCCGGATCGAGCGACTCGGCGACGACGGTCAATGACAGCGTCTGGATCAGGCCACGTCGATCGGCTTCGAAGACCTCGTGCAGCGTTCGAAGCGCGACTTGGTGCACGATCGAGGCGTAACGGTCGGCGGGCTCCATCGGCGGTTGCAACGAGCCGGCCATGATGGCCGGTGCTTGCACGTAGCAACCGACCGATGGAGACGACCAGCATGGCAGGCTGCCGCCTGAACCGCGATGAACGGGCCCGGATCGAGGCGGGCATCGCCGCCGGGGAGACCGATGAGGAGATCGCTGCGGCGATCGGACGACACCGGACCACGGTGTGGCGCGAGACGCGGGCCGCCGGGGGACGGGATGGCTACCGGGCCACGGCCGCCCAGCACGGGGCCACCGCCAGAGGCCGGCGCCCCAAGCAACGGGTCCTCGCCGCGGGCGTCGAGCTGGCCCGCCTCGTGGAACACAAGCTGCGGTGCCGGTGGTCGCCGCACGCGATCGTTGCCTGGCTCCGAGCCCGGGGCGGGCCCCGGTGCTGCGCCGAGACGATCTACCGGGCCGCCTACGCCAACCGCGACGACACCGGCCTGGCGGCTGGTTCCTGGAAGCTGCTGCCCGGCGCCCGTCGACGTCGCCGGGCCCGCGCCCGAGCCGAGGACGCCAAACGGCGCAACGTTTTGGGCCCGATCGTCAACGTCGAGCTGCGCCCCGCCGGCGCCGCGGATCGCAGCGAGGCCGGACACTGGGAAGGCGACCTCATCAAGGGCGCGCACAACCGGTCCTCCACCCTCACCCTCGTCGAGAGGGTCAGCCGCTTCACGCTCCTCGGCCACCTGGCCGACGGCGCCAGCGCGGACGCGACTCGGGACTGCCTGATCGAGCTGTTCGACCGCATCCCCGCCGAGCTGCGGTTCTCGCTCACCTGGGACCAGGGCCGCGAGATGGCCCGCTGGGCCGAGTTCCAAGACGCCATGGACGTCCCGGTGTTCTTCTGCGATCCGCACTCGCCATGGCAGAGGCCCTCCAACGAGAACGGCAACCGTCAGCTCCGCCGCTGGCTCCCCAAGAGCACCGACCTGAACCACTACAGCATCGACCTCGACGCCATCGCGCATGACCTCAACGCCATGCCCCGACGCATCCACGACTGGTCCTCAGCGGCCGACCGCTACGCTGCGCTCTGCTGCAACAACCGGTAGAGCCCGCCCCGCCTACGCCAATGTGCTCGCCCTGAACGAGGCCCGCGGGTTGTTCGCCCGGCCTCGACGCCTCCCAGGCGAAGAACGCACGGCGCCGACTCCACGCCACTCTCGAGGCCCAGCACACCGGCGGTGGCGTGTACTTCGACTCGCAGGCCTGGACCGTCACCGCCCGCCGATCGGAATGACGATCATGACGTCGCCGTTCACCTCGCGCATGAGCACGGCGAGGGCCGACCGCGAATCGAGATGAGCTCGGCTACCTGATCGCCACCTGCTGACCGAGCCAGACAAGCGCCCCCGAACCGGCGATGCAGTCGGCTGGTCCCCGGCGGTCAGCTTCTCGAGCGGCATCCGCCCGAGCACCGGGAGCACATGGAGATCAATGTTGCGCCGGTACGAGTCGAAGGTGCTCTTGCGGGGTTGGCTCTCCTGGATCGGCAGCCACCGCCCGGTGGGGTAGTCCCCAAGGCTCAACGTACTTGGATAGCGGGTGGGTCGCGCGGAGCGTGAGGGTCCGCCACTGATCGCGCGCGGTGGGGTAGACCGGGTTGGGTGGAGCACGGGGATCGGCTGGCGGCGTTGGAGGCGAAGGTCGCTGAGCTGGTCGAGGCCCTGG
>JBBSMQ010000003.1:0-171747 GCA_038233075.1 Acidimicrobiales bacterium | reverse complement strand
GGCAGGCGACCCACCCCACCCGAACTCCCCACCACCGCCTGGATCAACGACCCCTCCCGGGAGGCACTCATCCAGAACACCTAACCCGCTCGTGTCTCAAACCCCTTGACAGGTTCCGCTGCGTCGACGGCTCGGGGTCAGAAGTTTCCCTCCGCCAGCTCCTTGAGCATCGACTTGTCCAGCTCGGCCTCGGCCAGCAGCTTCTTCAACCTGGCGTTCTCGCCCTCGAGCTCCTTGAGTCGCTTGGCGTCGGCAGCCTTCATGCCGCCGTACTGGGCCAGCCACCGTCCCCAGGTCGACTCCGCGATCCCGAACTGGCGGCACACCCCCTCGACGTCCATGCCTCCGGCCAGCAGCTTCTGGCCCTCGGCGAGCTTGCGGATGATCTGCTCGGGCGTGTGTCGTCGTCGAGACATCAGTGGGTCCTTTCCTGCCCCGCCACGATGACGGAGCCGATCAGACCGCACAACCACTGGACCACCCTCAGGGGCTCACCTCAGCCGGCTCGACTCGGCTGAGGCCGTCATCGCCTTCTTCGAGGAGATGACGGCGGAGCGGTCCGAGTCTCTCGGTGACAGCTGAGCCTGAGGAGGCTCCGCCGCTCGACCTCGGCCGGATCGTCGAGTCGCTCGAGAGGCACGGCGTCTCCTTCGTGGTCGTCGGGGTCTTGGCCGGACGGCTGCACGGCGCCTCCCGGGTCACCTTCGATCTCGATGTCCTCGCCCGGCGCGACGTTGAGAACCTCGACCGCGTGGCGGCGGTCCTCCGAGAGCTCGGCGCCTTCCTTCGTGTCGGCGGCCTCGACGACGAGACGGCCCGGTCCCTCCCGTTCGTCCTCGATGGTCGTTCCTTGAGCGCGATGGAGACCTCCACCTGGCGTACCGAGGCGGGTGATCTCGATGTCTTGGCCAACCTCAAGGATGACGGCGGCCAGCCCGTCGTCTACGACGACCTGGCCGCTCGGGCGTCCACCTCGACGCTTGAGGGCGTGGGCGTCCGTCTCGTCAGCCTGGCGGATCTCATCACGGCGAAGCGGTTCGCCGACAGAGCGAAGGACCACGACGCGCTGCCCGAGCTGGAGCGACTCCGAGACGCCCCGGCCGAGGCATCAGACGACCTCTCCGACGGGTGATCACGCCGGTCGCAGCGAGCGGTTCGGGCCCAGAAAACCAGGTCAGCGGAGTGGCCCAGGGGCTTTCACGGCGGCAGAGGCCACAGGTTCGAGTCCTGTTACCCAACCACGAGAGCCCTCAGCAGGCTCGCAGGAACTGACGCCGTTCCGTCACCCTCGGGGTGTTCAGCCGGCGTAGCCGCGCCCGACTGCTACCTGCCGGTGCGCTCGCGGTGCTTGCACCCTGGCCAGCAGCAGGGTCGACGCTGGCCTTCCTCGAGCTCCTCCTGGGTCCGGCGAATGCGGCGTTCTCGGGTCGTCTCCTGCTTGGCGTCCTCGACCCAGCAGATGAACTCGTTCCGGGCGAGCGGAGTCATGTCCTTCCAGGCATCGAGTGCCATGGCGTTGGCGATCAGCGTCTTGCGCAGGTCTGGTGGAAGCTTGTGCACCACTCCACCGGGCACTCGCGCGCTGCTCACAGGGCCACGGTAGTCGTCTTGCCAGCGACTGCCGTCGAAGTGTGGTTCTCCCGATTCTGCTGACTGCGTGCTCTCCGAGGAGCGCTCGTACCATCGGGACGTGGCCTTCGATACGACGACTCAGTCGCGGGACCGACACGACGAGGTCTTTCGGACCATGGCGCCTGAGCAGCGGGTGGCCATGGCGGTCGAGATGAGCGAGGCGGTGCGTCAGGTCGCTCGCGATGGGATCCGGATGCGCCACCCCGGCTACAGCGACGAGGAGGTCCGGCTCACGTCGATCCGCCTCCTGCTGGGCGACGACCTGTTCGCCGCGGCCTTCCCCGAGGCATCCCACCTCGACGGATGACGGGCGTGGACACGCTGCGAGATGTCGTGGCTGCCCTCGACGCAGCGGGCATCCCGCACATGCTCGCCGGCTCCTTCGCCAGCTCGCTCCACGGTGTGGCCCGGACGACGGCTGACATCGACCTGGTGATCGACCCACCCGCTGCGGCCATCGATCGCCTGCTGACGCTGCTCGACCGAAGCCGGTTCTACGTCGACGAAGGTGTCGCAAAGACACTGCGGCCGGGGGACCAGTTCAACGTGGTCGACACCTCCACCGGTTGGAGGGTGGACCTCATCCACGTCAGGGACCGCCCTTTCAGCGACAGGGAGTTCGCCTGCCGCAGCGCAGCCACCATCCTCGGGGTCGACGTCGACGTGGCGACCGCTGAGGACACGGTGCTGGCCAAGCTGGAATGGTCAACGACGAGCGGCTCACAGGACGTCATCGATCTCCTCCGGGTTCGACGGGATGACCTCGACGACGCGTACCTCGACCGGTGGGCCAAGGACCTCGGGCTGACGGCTCACCTCGCCTCCGCTCGGCGCGCCGCCGCTGAAGCGTGAGATCGAGGCAGACGGCGCGACGAATCGAACGGCGGGGGGCAGAGGTTCGGTGCTGGGAAGGGCCCGGGTAGTCGGCTTCGTTGCCACAGCGCCCAGCGCTACGCATCTCCTGTGCCCAACCCGCGCAGGTCCTTTAGAGGCCTTGTGGGTGTCGTCGGCCGGTCCCGTTCGGGGAAGAGGATCGAGGCAGGGGATGACCCGGACCGCCAGCGTCACCGCCCCCCCGCAGGGTCAGCGCGAGCGCATCCTCCAGGGTGAACCGGCCCTCGTAGAGCGCTGTGCCGATGATCGCGCCCTCGACGCCGTCCTCGACCAGCCCGAGGAGCGCTTCGAGGTCCGCCAGCTCGGTGATGCCGCCGGAGGCCACCAGCGGACGGTCGGTGGCGGCGCAGACGTCGCGGAGCAGGTCGAGGTTGGGGCCCTGGAGCATGCCGTCCTTGTTCACGTCGGTCACTACGTAGCGGGCACAGCCCTCGGAGTCGAGCCGGGCCAGCACCTCGTACAGGTCGCCGCCCTCACGAGTCCAGCCGCGGGCGGCCAGCGTGCGGGCGCGGACGTCGATGCCGACCGCGACGCGGTCGCCGTGCTCCGCGATCGCCTTTGCGCACCACTCCGGCCGCTCGAGCGCCGCTGTGCCGATGTTGACCCGGCGACAGCCGGTGGCCATCGCCGCCGTCAGCGACTCGTCGTCGCGGATCCCCCCGCTCATCTCCACCCGGAGGTCCAGCCGGCCGACGATCTCGGCGAGCAGGGCGCGGTTGCTGCCCCGACCGAACGCGGCGTCGAGGTCGACGAGGTGGATCCACTCCGCCCCGCGGTTCTGCCAGTTCAGCGCCGCCTCGACCGGGTCGCCGACCACCTTCTCCGACCCCGGGGCGCCCTGGACGAGCTGCACCGCCCGACCGCCCTGGACGTCGACGGCTGGCAGCAGCTCGAGATGGCCAGCCATGCACCACACCGTAGGGTCGTCGCCCCACCCCCCCCGCCCCATCCCGACGCTCCGTTCCCCGACGCGTCCTCCGCCTCCTGCTGGGCGACGATCGCTTCGACGCGGCCCTCCCCGAGGCTCCCCGCCTCGACGGATGACGAGTGTGGACACGCTGCGAAGTGTCGTGGCTGGCCTTGACGCAGCGGGCATCCTTCACATGCTCGCCGACTCCTTCATCGCCTCTCGACCGCAGGTCGCGCGCGGCCGTGGATGCTGGTCAGCGGGAGCGGCGGAGCTGGTCGGGCGAGGTGAGCGCGGCGAGATCGGTCCGGGCAGCGACGGACCCGATGAGCTGCGAGGGATCCAGCGCGCTCCGCTCCCCCAGGTGGGGCAGACCTCCTTGCCCGATGTCAGCGCCGACGGTGAGGAGCTGCCCTTCACCGCGGCAGACGGGGGCTCCTGCTCGTCTACTTCGGGTACACCCACTGCCCTGACCTGTGCCCCACCACCCTGGCCGAGGTGCGCACCGCTCTCGGCGACCTGGGCGATGAGGCCGATCGCATCGACCTGGCCATGGCGACGGTGGATCCCGAGCGTGATACCGGTGAGGTGCTGACGCCCTACGTCCAGTCCTTCGTGCCTGATGCCCGTGCCCTGCGCACCACCGATGACGCCGACCTCCAGGCCGCGGCGGATCTCTTCGGGGTGACCTACGACGTGACCACCACCGACGAGGGCGAGGTCGAGGTCAGCCACAGCGGCTTCCTGTACGCAGTGGACGACGGGATGCTGGCCGCGTGCGGGAGCGACGGCGGCAACGAGCTGGCGGTGGCGCCGACAGAGGGCGAGGCCGACTTCGAGTACGTGATCCCGCAGGGCGCAGGCGTGGCGCTCGACGCAGGGGAGCCCCTGGAGATCCTCCCGGCCCGGCTGGAGCCCACAGTCCGGCAGGTCATCCAGATCGAGAACGATGACGAGCGGGGCCACCTCATCGGTCCCTTCTTCGTCGGCGCAGGGGAGACGTTGCGACAGCGCTTCTCCTCGCCCGGGGAGTTCACCGGCGAGTGCACCGTCCACCCCAGCGGCCAGATCACCCTCGCCGTCACCTGATGCGCGGCGCCGGGCGGCTGGGCGCGGGCGTGGTCGCGCTCGGTCTGGTGGTCCTAGGAGGCGCGGCCCCGGCAGCCGCCGACCCGCCCGGACCAACGGACTACCGCACCGTCGTCATCGCGATCGACCCGCCGGCGCCGGGCGTGGAGGTCGACATCATCGGCGGCGACTCCTTGGTCCAGCTGCACCAGCGCGGCGACGTCCCGGTGGACGTGATCGGCTACGGGGGCGAGCCCTATCTCCGCTTCGAGCCCGACGGGACCGTGCTCGAGAACCAGCGTTCGCCTGCCCGGTACCTCAACCGGGACCGCTACGGGGACGCACAGCTGCCCCCCGATGCCGACGCCGACGCCGCGCCGGAGTGGGAGGAGGTGGCGTCGTGGGGCACCTTCGCCTGGCATGACCATCGCACCCACTGGATGAGCACGTCGCGACCAGTGGGTCGTGGTCCAGGCGACCAGATCCTCGAAGCGGCCGTGCCCCTCCGGGTGGGCGACCGCGACGTCGACGTGACGATGGCCTCTTACTGGGCGCCGGGCCCCTCCCCCGTGCCGGCGGTCGTGGGCGGGCTGGTCGGGCTCGTCGGGGCCGCCCTGCTCGTCGTCCGGCGCCGGAGCCTGACCACCACCGCGGCGGCGGCGGTGCTCGGAGCCGCGGCCGCCCTCACCCTGGGCGCCTGGGCCACCCTCTCGGTGCCCTCCGAGACGGGCCCCAGCCTGCTGCTGTGGGCCCTGCCTGCCCTGGGCTCCTGGCTGCGGTGGCTGCGGTGGCGGCTGGTCGGCTTCAGCCCCCGGTGCGTGCCGCTCTCGTCGGCCCATGTCGTCGTCATCGCCGCCGTGGCCCATGTCGTCGTCGTCGCCGCCGTGCGTCACGTCCCCGTCGGACGTCCCGTCGTCGTCGGCCATCACGGTCTCGTGCACCTCGGTGGAGCCCGCGATCTCGGACGGCACCGACGCCTTCACCAGGTCATCGTCCTCATCGCTGGTCACGGTCATGTAGGCGGCGCCGGTCTCGGCCGCACCGGGACTGGTGCGAGCCCACACGTCGGTGACCTCGACACCTCCATCGGATGCGTCGTCGCCGATCTCGGCGACCGCAACGGCCCGAACAGGGCGAGAGCAAGGGCGAGGCACGCTGGTCGCGAACCTACGGGTCCATCCGACTGAGGACGCGGGCGTCGCTCATCGGAGGCTGGGGGTCACATCGTGGCCGCCGGGAGGTCAGGTGGTGGCGAGGACCAGGGCGATGAAGCAGGGGTAGAGGACGAGCAATCCGGCGGCCCGTCGGCGGCCGATCCGGCCGCCGACCGACGCGGCCAGCACGGCGATGAGGGATGCGACCATTGCGAGCCACGCAGGGTGGAGGCTGGCGGCGTCCGCGATGACAAGGGGCCTCGTGAGGGCACCGGCGCCGAGGGTCATGGTCGCGTTGTACGCGAACGAACCGATGACGGCGGCGATGACGGCCTCGGTCATCCCGCGGCGGGACGCTGACCAGGCCAGCACGACCAGCTCGAAGGCGGTGGCGAAGCCGACCACGGTGAGACCGAGCTTGGACTGGGTGGCTTCGATCCCGGACAGGCGGCGCACGCCTTCCACCAGGACCGACGCCCCGACGGCCATGGCGGCCAACCCGGCCAGGACCAGGAGCAGCTCCCGACCCACGCGTCCCGGCGGGCTCGCGCTGACTTCGGTGAGCTCGGCAGTCTCACCCAGGGCAGGCGGGTGTCGCTCGACGATCCAGATGGTGGCCACGAAGGCCACGTAGCCGGCCACCAGGAACAGCCCCTCGGTCCGGCTCACCCGACCATCCCACGAGGACCAGGCGGCCAGGGCGCCGAGGGGCAGACCGACCAGGGCGTAGCGACGCACCCGGGGCCCGAACGGCAGCGGGGCGACCCAGGCGCCGACGCCGACGGCGACGAGGCACACGACCACGTTGGCCCCGATGACGTCGCCGAAGGCGATGGCTGGCAGGTCCCGGGCCGACGCGGTCACCGCGGTGGCGACCTCCTCGGGTTCGGCGCCGGCGAGGAGCAGGGCCAGGGCGAACGAGCTCACGCCGAGGCGCACCGAGGCGACGGCCAGGTGCTCGGCGAAGGTCTCTGCGCCCCACACGATGAGGCCCACTCCCGCCAGCAACGGGACGACCCAGAGCACATCGACCATGCCGTCACCCTTGCAGGACGCCACCAGCGGTTCGGCGTCGTTCGCGGTGGGGAGTTCTGCCTCGCATGGGAGAGGTTCCGGAGACGACCGTGTCGCACGCCATGCGCCTGCTGCGGACGGCGGGCATCGTCCGCAACCGCCGCGGCGGGCGGATGATCTACTACCGCCTCGACGACGCCCACGTGCGGCTGCTGTTGGACCTGTCCCGCCCGCACCTGGCCACCAGGAGAACGACCGATGCGAACGTCGCCAGCGAGCCGCACAGGTCGGGCCCTCCGATGGCGGCGCCGCCACCTGAGCATGGCGTCCAACCCCATCAGCACGCCGACGGCCACCGACCGCGCCGACCTGGTGCGCCGCGGACGCCGTCTCGTTCCTCGTCCTCGCCGTCGGGGTCGGCATCGAATCCCGCCGCACGATCGCCAGCGGCGAGCGCCCCGACGAGAGCACCGTCGGCATCGCCCTCGCCCTGGTGTCGTTGCTCGTGATGCCGCTCCTGGCCCGGGCCAAGCGCCAGGTGGGTGAGCGTCTCGGAAGCCGGGCCGTCACTGCGGACGCCACCGAGACGACCCTGTGCGTCTGGCTCCTCGGCCGTCCTCCTCGTCGGCCTGGTCGCCAACGCGGCCTTGGGCTGGTGGTGGGCCGATCCCCTCCGCCGCCCTCGGCGTGGTGTACGTCGCGGGCCGCGAAGGCATCGAGCACTGGCAGGCCGACGAGCTCAACGTCTGCTGCTGACGGCCGAGCCGAAGCCACGCCATGACGCTGGACCCACGCGGTCCCTCGTCACCGGCGGCCCGCCGCCACCATCTCGGCCCCCGCACGGACTGACGAGCCGGCGGAGTCCAGGATGACGCGGCCCGGCGACCGCTGTTCTCGTCGCGGCTACCCGTGGTGGCCGGTGACGTCCAGGCCCTCCAGGGCTGGCTCGGCGAACCGGGCCGGGGTCTCCACCATCGGGTAGTGGCCGACGCCGTCCAGCCAGGTCAGATGGGCGTCCCGTCGGGTCTCGGCCAGGCGGGTCGCCATGTCCCTGACGGCGACCGGGTCCTCGGTGCCCCACACGATGGTGAGCGGCGAGGGGTGGGTCTCGATGGCCCCGGTGAAGCGTTCCTGGCGCTGGCGGCGTTCCTCGATGTAGCGGATGATCCGAGGCATGAGCAGGTGCCCGTCCCGGTGGCGGACCAACGCGGCGAGGGCCTCGCCCTCCTCGTCCGACAACGGATGGGAGGGGCTGAAGGTGGCGCCCAGGGCCGCACGGAGACCGTCGGCACCGACATCCATGGAGGGGTCGGCCTTGGCGTCGGGCAGCGACAGCATCACTTCCTGGCCCGGCGTGAGGTGCGCCATCTCGATGTAGATCGATCCGTTGGTCACGACCCGGGACACGATCTCGGCCTCGAAGGTGCCCTCCGCCTGGCGGGCCAGCAGCTCGCCGCCGACGGTGTCGCCCATGTCGTGAGTCAGCAGCGAGAAGGTGTCGATGCCGAGGTCGGCCATGAGCGCCACGGCCACGTCCGCCTGGGTGTCCAGCGGGTAGGTCGAGTCGGGCTTGTCGGACAGGCCGTAACCGACCATGTCGAACAGCACCACCCGCCGCTGCGCGGTGAGGGCCGGCAGCACCGCCCGCCAGTCGTAGGAGCAGGTGGGGAAGCCGTGGAGCACCAGCACCGGTGGGTGGTGCTCGGTGACAGCGGGGGTGTCGATCGTGAAGATGCGGTGGCCGGCGAGCTCTCGGTCGGTGCCGCGAGCCGCCCACTCCTGGACCGACGGTGGCAGGTGCGCGTGGTCAGGCAAGGGCTTCGGCTCCGATGGATCGAGGGTGAGATCACGGTCATGTACCCCGCGCCCGCCGCCGGTTCGGGCCGGGGTCGCTCAGGTCGACGGTGACGCTACCTGCCCCTGTGGGACCTCACCCGGCCGCCACCGACCCCTCGCGACCAGCGGGCCCACCTCCCTAGGGTGAGGGGGTGACCAGGGCCGCCTCTCTCGCAGTCGACCTCCCTCCGACCCCGGAGGGCAGCTTTGCCAGCGACAACGCGGCAGGGGTGGCCCCGGCCGTGATGGAGGCCCTCGTCGCCGCCAACGAGGGCCCGGCCCTCGCCTACGGCCAGGACCCATGGACCGACGCCGCAGTCGGCGCGCTGCGCGACCTGGTCGGCGTGCCCGGGGCCGAGGTGCTGCTGTGCTGGGGCGGTACCGGAGCCAACGTCGTCGGCCTGGGCACCGTGGTCGCGCCCTGGCAGTCGGTGCTCTGCGTCGACTCGGCCCACATCGTGGTCGACGAGTGCGGGGCGCCGGCCCGGTTCACCGGCGCCACCATCACCACCGTTCCCGAGGCCGAGGGCAAGCTCGTCCCCGACGCCCTCGCGCCCTACCTCCACTGGTTGGGCACCGAGCACCACCCCCAGCCCGGGGTGGTCTCCATCAGCCAGGCCACGGAGATGGGCACCGTCTACTCCCTCGACGAGATCGGTGCCCTGACCGAGGTGGCCCACGGCCACGGTCTGGTGGTCCACCTCGACGGGGCCCGCATCGCCAACGCCCTCGTCGCCGCCGGGACCGACCTGGCCACCATGGTGCGCGACACCGGCGTCGACGTGCTCACCTTCGGCCTGACCAAGGACGGCGCCATGTACGGCGAGGCCGTCCTCGTCCTCCGACCCGAGCTGGCCGGCCCGGCCCGCTTCGTGCGCAAGCAGGCCGGACAGTTGCCGTCCAAGACCCGCTTCGTCGCGGCCCAGATCACCGCCCTGCTCGAGGACGACCGCTGGCTCGACCACGCCCGCCACGCCAACAGCATGGCCACCCGGCTGGTGGCGCGCACCGGCGGGATCCCCGGGGTGAGCGTCGCCCGCACCCCGGAGGTCAACTCGGTCTTCGCCACCCTCCCGGCCGCCGCCGTGGCCCCGCTGCAGGACTGGTCGTTCTTCTGGCCGTGGGACCCGGAGCGCTCCCAGGTGCGCTGGATGACCGGCTTCGCCACCACCGACGAGGACGTGGCCCGCTTCGCGGCCGGGGTCGAAGCCATCGTCACGCCCTTGGCCGAGGCACCATGAGCGATCAGAACCGGCCCACCCTCGCGTCTGCGTCCGGGATCCGACGGACCGCTGACGAGAGGGCGGATCGGTGAGCCGTGTCTCGCTCGACCCCGGGGATCCGCCGGCTCGGGGCGGACCTCAGCCGCTCAGCCCCAGGGTGCGGACGCTGTGGCACCTGCAGTGGGCCGTGGCGGCGGTGGCAGCGGTGCTGGTGGCGCTGGCCGTCGCCGGACTGGTGGCAGCCGATCGGGCGGCGCTTGGGGTCGCGGTGGCCGTCGGCGTCGTGGCCGCCGTGGTCGCGGTGGTCGCCGTGATCGGGCCCCGGCTGCACTACGCCCGCTGGCGCTGGGAGCTCACCGACGAGGGTCTGGAGCTCAGCCACGGTGTGGTCCTGCGGGTCGAGTCCGCCATCCCGACCTTCCGGGTGCAGCAGATCGACGTGCGGCAAGGCCCTCTCGAGCGGGCCTTCGACCTGGTGAGCCTGCAGATCACCACTGCCTCCTCGGCGAGTGACGGCACCCTGCCCGGCATCGACGCCGACCGGGCCGAGTCCATCCGCCGCTCGCTGCTGGAGCGGGTGGCCGCCGACGATGGCGTCTGAGTGCCTGTCGAGCCCGGCCTGCACTCGGGTCGGTTCGGCAATGGCGTGGGAACAGCTGTCGCGCCTCGCCTGCACATGGGCCGGCTCGGCGATGATGTCTGACCGCCTGTCGGGCCCGGCCTGCGCCCGGGTCGGTTCGGCGAGGGCTTCGATGGCCCGGTGGGGCCGGCCGCACCACGGCTCGTGCCGAGACCCGGGGCGGGCGGACCGCCCTCGAACGGGACCGGGCGCGGGTGTCTGAGCCCGAGCGCAGGAGCGGCGCGTCGCCCGCGAATGATCCCGCCGGCTCGGACCCTCCGGTGACTGAGCCGGATCCCGCACCGGACCCCCCGGCCCGTCCGCCGGTGGCATGGCCCGCCTCATACGCGACCCCACCGTCACGACCACAGTCGGCTGCTTCTCCGCCGCCGCCCCCGTCCGGGCCTCCGCCATCTGTCCCGGGGCCACCGGCCGGCCCGCCATCGGCGTGGCCGCAGCCGCCTGCGGCCTGGTCGGCGCCCGCCGCAGGTCCGACCCCGCCCTCCCCCTCCGGACCACCCGGGTCCGGACCTGCGCCCGGGTCGTCGCTGAGGCCGGGTCCGCAGCGTGCTGGGTCTCCGTACCAGCCCGCTCCCCACCACGCGCCCAACGGGGCGGGCGGACCCGGGCCCCAGCGCCTCCACCCCGCATCCCCGCTGCTCGACGTGGTCCGCACCGGGATCCTGCTCCTCGTCCTCTCCGGTGGCCGACCGACCGGTCTGGTCCTGGCCGTCTTGGTGGTGGCCGTGGTGACCGGTGCTCGCTACCTCGCCTGGGCCCGGTTCACCTACCAGCTCGATGATCGGTCGCTCGTCACCGAGGGCGGGATCCTGAACCGCACGCGACGGGTCGTGCCCCTCGACCGGATCCAGCAGGTCGACCTCCAGCGCAAGCTCCGCCACCAGGTGCTGGGCCTGGCCGTGGTCCGCATCGACACCGCCGGGGCCGGGTCCGAGCCGGAGGTGACCCTCGACGCGGTGAGCGGCGCCGAGGCCGAGCGCCTGCGCACCGTGCTCACCGACCACCCTGCTCCCGGGCCCACTGACCCGGCGGTCGGTCCTGCGCCGGGGCCGGTTGCGCCCGGTGCGATGGCCGGTCCCTCGACCGCGAGGGAGCCGGAGCACGAGGTGCTCACCATCGGCGCCCGGCGACTCGCCCTCGGCGGCATCACCGGGTCCAAGCTGGCGGTGGTGTTCGTCGCCCTCGGTGCGGTGATCGGACTGATCGATGACCTGCCCGGGGGCCTGCGGGAGGAGGCCAGCGACTCACTCGCCCAGGGTCGTCGTCTCGGCGCGACCGCGGTGGTGCTGGTCGCCGTGCTCGCCCTTCCCATCGTCGTGGCCACCGCCGCCGGGGCGGCGGTGCTGGCCGACGGTGGCTATCGGCTGACCCGTCGCGGCGACCTGCTGCAGGTGCGGCGCGGGCTGCTCGACCAGCGCCAGGCCAGCCTGGCCGTGCATCGGGTGCAGGTCGTCCGCATCCACCAGAACCCGTTGCGCCGCCTGCTGGGGCTGATGTCGGTGACCCTGCAGAGCGCCGGTGGTTCAGGTCAGGTGGAACAGCAGGACGCACGGGTGAGGGTGCCGGTGCTGTCGACCCGCGAGCTCGACGCCCTGCTGGCGGAGGTGTTGCCCGATGCCCCTCGCCTCCCTCGGCTGCAGCCCGCCCCCGGGGCGGCCCGGCGGCGCGCCTGGGTCCGGCGGGTGGTCCCCGCCCTCCTAGTCGGGGGCACGGTCGCGGCGTTGTTCCCGCCCGTCGGGTTGGTCGCTCTCCTGCTCGTCCCGCTGGCGGCGGTGGGGGGCGAGCTCGCCTATCGCGGCCTCGGGTGGGCCGCCGTCGACGAACACCTGGTCGCCCGGCGCGGCGGTCTGTCCTGGGAGACCGCCCTGGTCCCGATGGCCAAGGTGCAGAGCACGCGCCTGATGTCGTCCCCGCTCCAGCGACGGGCCGGGCTGGCCACCCTTCGCATCGACGTCGCCGGCCGGGGCCAGACCCCGGCCCTGCTCGACGCCGCCGCGGGCGACATGGTCCGCCTCCACCGACGGACCGGCGAGACCTCGGCGGCTCGACGCGACGAGCGGGCCGTCCGTCGCCAGGTGGCCGCGTCCGCGGACCCAGGGGAGGGCCGATGAGCAGGGGCAACCGTCGGCGACGGTCCTGGTGGGGCTGGGGGTGGGAGGACGAGGCCGCCGAGCCCCGCGAGCGTGCCGGCCTGGCTCGGGCCATGGCTGACTTCGGCTTCACCCCCGACGAGGATCACGCGCCGCCGGCCGTGACCGATCTTGAACTGCGGCCCCCGCGGGTCGCCGCCCCCGACAGCCTGGCGTCGCTGTGCAGCACCGATCCGTGGGAGCGGGCGGCCCACACCCACGGCAAGGCCTACCGGGACGTGGCCCGCAACCTGCTCGGGCGGCTGGACGAGCCGCCCGACCTGGTGGCCCGGCCCCGCTCGGAGGCCGACGTCGTCGCCCTGCTCGACTGGTGCTCGGAGGCCGGCGTCGCCGCCATCCCCTACGGCGGCGGGTCGTCGGTGGTGGGCGGCGTCGAGGCCCGGGTCGGCGACGGCTACCCCGGGGTGGTGTCGCTCGACCTGACGGCTCTCGACCGGGTGCTCGAGATCGATCCGGTGAGCCGAGCGGCCCGCATCCAGGCCGGGGCCCACGGCCCGGTGCTCGAGGACCAGCTCCGTCCCGGTGGCTGGACCCTGCGCCACTTCCCGCAGTCCTTCGAGCACTCCACCCTCGGCGGGTGGATCGCCACCCGGGCGGGCGGCCACTTCGCCACCGGCGCCACCCACATCGACGACCTGGTCGAGTCCATCCGCGCCGTCACCCCCATCGGGCTGAGCCAGTCGCGTCGTCTGCCCGGATCGGGAGCCGGGCCCTCGCCGGACCGGCTGCTGCTGGGCTCGGAGGGCGCCCTCGGCGTGGTGACCGAGGCGTGGGTCCGCCTCCAGGTGCGGCCCCGATGGCGGGGCGGGGCCTCGGTGCGGTTCCCGACGTGGGCTGAGGGGGTGGCCGCAGTGCAAGCGCTGTCCCAGTCGGGCCTCCAGCCGTCGAACTGTCGGCTCCTCGACGGCACCGAGGCCGCGCTCACCTCCGGGGTGTCGGGGGTCGGGGCACTGCTGGTCCTGGGCTTCGAGTCGGCCGACCACTCCGTCGGGCCCTGGCTCGACCGAGGCTTGGAGCTGTGCCGGGACCACGGCGGCCAGGTGCCCGCCGGGCCCCGCCTCTCCGATGCCGGCGCCCCCGGTGCTGGAGCCGAGGCCGACACTGGTGGTCAGACCGATGGTGGGGTGGCCAGCCGGGAAGGGGCCGCGGGGGAGTGGCGTTCCACCTTCCTGCGGGCCCCCTACACGCGCGATGCCCTGGCCCGCATGGGTCTGGTGGTGGAGACCTTCGAGACGGCCTGTACCTGGGACCGCGTCGAGGCGCTCCACGCCGCCGTGACCGAAGCGGCGACGGCGGCGGTGACCGAGGTGTGCGGCGTCGGCGTGGTCACCTGCCGGTTCACCCACGTCTACCCCGACGGACCCGCGCCCTACTTCTCGGTCTACGCCCAGGGCCGCTGGGGCGACCAGGTGGCCCAGTGGGACGCGGTGAAGGTCGCCGTGTCGGAGGCCTTGGCCGCCGCAGGGGCCACCATCACCCACCACCACGCCATCGGGCGCGACCACCGCCCCTGGTACGACCGTCAGCGTCCCGACGCCTTCGCCGCCGCCCTGCGCGCCGCCAAGGAGGCCCTCGACCCCGCCGGCATCCTCAACCCCGGCGTCCTCCTCGACCCACCCCGCTGACCTTCCCAACCTTGGACGGACCTGGCCGCATGTGGCGCCCTTCCGTACAAGGTGGCGGTCGAGGGGCGAGCGAGGGCCGGGGGGCGTGGTCCAGACTCGGGGCATGCCCACCCACGCCGAGGCCGTCGCCACCCTCACTGCCCCTGGGGGCCCCTTCGAGGTGACCACCGAGGAGGTCGACGGCGCCGAGATGCGAGTCTACGCGTCGCGGCTGGGGTCGCTGCGCGAGGTGCTGGCCATGGCCGAGGCCCACGGCGACGCCACCTACATCGTCCACGGCGATCGTCGGGTCTCCTTCGGCGAGTTCAAGGCGCGCGCCGATGCGGTGGCGGCCGGGCTGGCGGCTCGGGGCGTGGGTCCCGGCGACCGGGTGGCGGTCCTGGCGGCCAACTCACCGGAGTGGGCCCTCACCTTCTGGGCCGCCGTCAGCCTCGGCGCCGTGCTGGTGGGGCTCAACGGCTGGTGGAAGACCGATGAGGTCCTCTACGGGCTGGAGGACTCCGGGTCCCGGGTGCTGGTCGCCGACGCCAAGCGGCTGACCCAGATCGTGGACGTCCTCGCCGACGGTGCCCTCTCGGGGCTCGAGGCCGTGTTCGTCACCGACGCCGAGCCCGCCGAGGTGGGTGGGGGCGACCGCGTCCGCCGCTTCGACGACCTGGACGAGGGTCGGGCCGAGGCACCCACCACGCCCATCGACGAGGGCGACCCGGCGGTGATCTTCTACACCTCCGGCACCACCGGACGGCCCAAGGGTGCCATCTCCACCCACCGGGGGATGGTGGCCAACCTGCAGAACACGGTGATGAACACGATCGCGGGGTCCATGGCTGACGATGCGCCCCCGCCGCTCGGCTCCGAGGGCGGCGGCCAGACCGTCGGCCTGCTCACTTCGCCGCTGTTCCACGTGGCCGGCTGTCACTCCAACCTGGTCGTCAGCCTCCTCGGCGGTGTGCGCATCGTGATGCCGGAGGGCCGCTTCGAGCCGGTGGAGGTGCTGCGCCTCATCGAGGCCGAGAGGGTGCAGATCTGGGCCACCGTGCCCACCATGGTGTGGCGGGTGTGCGAGCACCCCGAGCGCCACGACTTCGACACCTCCTCGGTGCGGACCATGGCCTTCGGTGGCTCGCCCTCGGCCTCCGAGCTCCAGCGCAAGGTCCGCGAGACGTTCCCCAACGTGCGCAGCGCCGCCAACGCCTACGGCCTGACCGAGTCGTCGTCGGTCGCCACCGTCCTCACCGGTGCCGACGTCGCCGAGCGGCCTGACTCCGTGGGTCGGCCCATGCCCGTCGTCGACGTCCGCATCGACGACGGCTCCGGGGGCTCGGCCCCGCCGGGCGCCACCGGTGAGGTGTGCCTGCGGGGGCCGATCATCATGCCCGGCTACTGGGGCAAGCCCGAGGCCACCGCCGAGGCCATCCGGGACGGGTGGCTCCACACCGGCGATGTGGGCCACCTCGATGCCGATGGCTTCCTCTACATCACCGACCGGGCCAAGGACATGATCATCCGGGGCGGGGAGAACGTGTACTGCGTGGAGATCGAGAACCGCCTGGTCGAGCACCCATCGGTCGCCGACGCCGCCGTCATCGGCGTGGCCCACCCCAGCCTGGGCGAGGAGGTCAAGGCCGTTGTGCAGGTCGAGCCCGGCGCGACCCTCACCGAGGCCGACGTGCAGTCGTGGGTGGCCGAGGCCCTGGCCGGCTTCAAGGTGCCCAACTACGTCGAGCTGCGCGAGGAGCGCCTGCCCCGCAACGCCTCGGGCAAGCTCCTCAAGAACCTGCTGCGCGGCTCCGGCGACGTCAGCCTGGCCGAGACGATGTAGGCTCCGCCGGGCCGGGGGTGGAAGGATCCCGGCGGGTACCCTCGCGACGTGGACCTGGAGCTGGCTGGGCGGAGGGCCTTGGTCACCGCGAGCAGCGGCGGCATCGGGGCGTCGATGGCGGCCCGGCTGGCTCGCGAGGGCTGCGCCGTCTCGTCCACGGCCGCGACCGGGAGCGCGCCTCCGCGGTGGCCGACCGGGTGCGCGCCTCTGGCGCCGACGCGGAGGTGGTCCTGGGCGACATCACGGTCGCCGCGGACGCCGACGCGGTGGCCGTGACGGCGCAGGGGTGGGGGGTGGACGTCCTCGTGAACAACGCCGGGCCGTTCGTCGAGCACACCTGGGACGACGCTGAGCCCGACGCCTGGTCGGCCTCCTACGAGGGCAACGTGGTCTCGGCGGTGCGCATGGTCCGGGCCCTGGTGCCGCCCATGCGCGACCAGGGCTGGGGCCGTGTGATCAACGTGGGAAGCCGGGCGGCGACGACTCCCTTGCCGAACATGGTCGACTACTCCGCGGCCAAGGCGGCCGTGGTGAACATGACCTCCACCCTGGCCCGGCACCTCGCCGACTCGGGCGTCACCGCCAACACCGTCAGCCCCGGCGTGATCATGACCGAGGGCCTGCGCGAGATGTTCGCGGCGCGGCTCGCCGGCGGAGGCGGGACCCAGGACGTCGACGCCGCAGTCGAGCGGCTCGAGCGGGAGTACGCCCCGAACCCGACCGGGCGCCTGGGCCGTCCGGAGGACGTAGCCGACGTCGTCGCCTTCTGGCCAGCCCCCGGGCCGACTACGTGAACGGCGTCGACCTGCGCGTGGACGGCGGGATCACCCCCCTCCCTTGATCCGCGGCCGCGCGATGCCGGTGACGGAACCGCAGGCGAGACGTCGGACACATCGTGACCTACCCTGGGGTCATGGTTGATGCCGACTTCGTCTGCAGCGTGACCCGCGAAGGCCTGAAGGTCGACGCCCTGGTGGGCGAGACTGTCCAGGGCGCGCTCGACGACGCCGGCCTCGGCGCAGAGGTGATCGAGGTCATCCACATGGGGCCGCCGGTGACCCCGCTCCAGGGCTGCGTCCACGCTTCTGACGCGGGAGAGCGTCGTCGGTGTCGCACCTGCGCGTCAGAACGGCTGAGCGGCCCCGCTCGCGGGGCGAGGAGGACACCATGGACATCGACCTGATGGGGCGGGCGCTGCGCACGCTGCCCGACGATGACGACCACCCCTACCGCAGCGGTCCCTGGCGCCCGCAGCACGAGGAGTGGTCCGTCGACGTCCTCGACGTGGAGGGCGACCTGCCCGACGACCTCGAGGGGCTCTACCTCCGCAACACCGAGAACCCCGTCCACCTCCCCATCGAGCGCTACCACCCGTTCGATGGGGACGGCATGGTGCATGCCGTGGCCTTCCGGGACGGTCGGGCGTCGTACCGCAACCGCTTCGTGCGCACCGCCGGCTTCACCGCCGAGCAGGAGGCGGGCCGCTCCCTCTGGGCCGGCATCTCCGAGAGTCCCAAGGTCGCCCGGGCGACGGGGGGTTGGGGTGCTCGCGGCGGGATGAAGGACGCGTCGAGCACCGACGTCGTCGTCCATGCCGGCCACGCAGTGACGTCGTTCTGGCAGTGCGGCGACCTCTACCGTCTCGACCCCCTGACCCTGGAGACGGTCGGCGCCACCGAGTGGGACGGCTGGTTCCCGCCTGCGGGCGTGTCGGCCCACACCAAGGTCGACCCGGCCACGGGCGAGCTGTTCTTCTTCAGCTATGGCCTGGAGGCGCCCTACCTCCACTACGGGGTGGTCGACGCCGACGATCGCCTCGTCCACCACACCCCGGTGCCGTTGCCCGGTCCCCGCCTCCCCCACGACATGGCCTTCACGTCCGACCACGTGATCCTCAATGCCTTCCCCATGTACTGGGACGAGGCGCTGCTGGCCCGGGGCCGGTTCCAGCTGGCCCTGCACGACGAGCCCAGCCGGTTCGCGGTGCTGCCCCGCCGGGGCGGCGTCGACGACATCCGCTGGTTCGAGGCCGACCCCACCTACGTCCTGCACTTCACCAACGCCTGGGAGGACGGGGACGAGGTGGTGCTGGAGGGCTTCCACCAGGGCCAGCCCATGCCTCGGCCCGATGTCTCGGATGACATGTGGATGTTCCGCTACCTGGCCCTGGACTGGATGGAGACGCGCCTGCACCGGTGGCGCTTCGACCTCCGTACCGGGCGTTGCACCGAGGAGCACCTGCGCGACGACTTCACCGAGTTCGGCATCGTCAACCCCGCCGTCGCCGGACGACAGCACCGCTACGTCCATGCCGCCACCGGCAAGCCGGGCTGGTTCCTCTTCGACGGGCTCGTCACCCACGACATCGAGACCGGTGCCGACGTCCGCCTGCGCATGCCCGAGGGTGTGTACTGCTCCGAGGTGGGCGTGGCCCCCAAGGCGTGCGCCACCTCCGAGGACGACGCCTACCTCATCACCCTGACCACCGACGCGGCCAACGACCGTTCCGAGTGCCTGGTGCTCGACGCAGCCGACATCAGCGCCGGCCCCCTGGCCCGCCTGCGGCTCCCGCAGCGCATCTCCAGCGGCACCCACGCCCACTGGGCCCCCGCCTCCGCCCTCCCCGGCTGGTCCTGATCGTCCCGCGGACACACCACTTGGCCGGCCCGGTCACAGAACGGGGATAGACAGCACCGGGCGGGGCGAGATCACGCCGACGTGTGCTCGGCCGCCCAGGTGAGGACGGCGGCCATGGGCGGCGAGTCCTCGGGGCCGGCCAGCTCGACCTGGCTCATCCAGATGACGACGGCGTCGCTGGACGGGATCACGTGGGCTGCGGTGCCGGTGCCCCCGACCCAGCCGTAGCGTCCCGGGACGTTCCAGGGCTCGATCGGCGCCAGGTCGACGCTGCCGCCGAAGCCCCAGCCGTGGCCCTGGAGGAAGGGGCTGTCGGGCGCGGCCTCGACGTGGCTGGTCATCATCAGCTCGACGGCCTCGGACGACAGCACCCGCCGGCCCCGGTGCTCGCCGCCGGCCAGCAGCATGCGGCCGAAGGCCAGCCAGTCATGTGCGGTCGAGACAAGCCCTCCCGAGCCCGAGGGGAAGGCGGGGACGGTGGCCCACTGGCCGTCGGCTGGATCGATGAGCTCGAACGCCCCGGTCTCGGGGTCGCGTCGGTGGTAGTCGGTCATGCGTTCGAGGGCGCCGCCGAGGACGGCGAAGCCGGTGTCGGTCATGCCCAGCGGGTCGAGCACGGTGCTGGCGAGGACGTCGCCCAGGGGAGCGCCCTCGGCCCGGGCCAGCAGGACGCCGAGGATGTCGCTGCCGGCGTTGTAGGTCCACCCCTCGCCGGGCTGGTGCAGGAGGGGGATCTCGGCCAGGCGGGCCATCCACTCCTCGGGCGGGGGCACGGCCTGGGGCTGGGGTGGGCCCTGGAGCAGGTCCGCGAACAGCCGCTTCACCACCGGCAGGGTGAAGTCCGCCGGGAAGCCGTGCCCGCCCTGGAAGGTGAGCAGGTGGCGCACGGTGATCGGGCGCACCGCGGCGACGGTGTCGTCCACCGGCCCGTCCATGCGTCGCAGGACCCGGGGTTCGGCCAGCTCGGGGAGCCACCGGGAGACGGGGTCGTCGAGGCCGAATCGCCCCCCGTCGATCAGGGCCATGGTGGCGGCGGCCACGATGGGCTTGGTGATCGACGCGATGCGGAACAGCGAGTCCAGGGCCATGGGCTCGCCCGTCTCGGTGCGCACGCCGGCGGTGGCCACGGTGATGTTGTCGCCCTCGGCCACCAGGGCCACCGCGCCGGGGACGACGCCATCAGCGATCTGGGCGTCGACGGTCTCCTGCAGGCTGGTCACGGTCGTTCCTCCCGTGCTCGGGTCCGTGGTTCCGACGTCACGCCCCGCCCGGACTCATCGGTGCGGTCGCAGACACCTCCGAACCGCCCGGACTCATCGGGGGTCAGGTCACCCGTCGCACGCCGCATCCTCGTCGCTGTGCTCGCCCCGGTGTGAAGTGGCGCCGGGGATCGGTTGGTGGGGCCACCCGCTCGCTGACCAGTTCGCAGGCGGGTCGACGTGGTGTGGGGATCGGTTGCTGGGGCCACCCGCTCGCTCACCAGTTCGCAGGCGGGGCCGAAGTGGCGCGGGTGACCGGCTCGGGGTGGCTCAGGTGCCGGCCAGCTTGGCCACCACCGGCGCCAGGGCCTCCATGGCGTCGGCCTGGACCACGACGTAGGAGAGGTCCCAGCGCTCGCGGCGGGCCTCGAGGTCGGCGCAGATCTCCTCGACCGTGCCGATGAGGGCGTGGGGGTAGTCCTCGACGTCCTCGGGCGGGATGCCCAACAGCGGGGCCATCATCTCGATGGTGCCGGGTCGGTCGTCGGTGACGACGGTGGCGAAGTTGAGGGCGTTCAGCTCCAGCTCGCCGTAGCGGTCGCCGGCCGCCTCCTTGATCCAGCCCACCTTCTCGTCGGTGGCGGTGGCGGTGCCGGTGATGGCGGCGTCGGCGTCGACTTTGCCGTTGGGGATGGTGGGGTTGATGCCCACGATCTGGGCCTCCCGGGCCGCGAACGACAGCACCCGACGCTTGCCACCGCCGATGAGCAGCGGCGGGTGGGGACGCTGGGCCGGCTTGGGCTGACCGTCGTAGCCGCTGATGGTGTAGTGCGGGCCCTCGTGGTCGAACGGCCCATCGGCGAAGGCGCCCTTGAGCACGGCCACGGCCTCCTCCATGCGCTCGACCCGGACCTTGGGCGCCTCCAGGGGGATGCCGGACTGCTCGTAGTCCGAGACCATCCAGCCTGCGCCCAGGCCCAGCTCCAGGCGCCCACCGGACAGCAGGTCGATGGTGGCGCAGTCCTTCGCCAACACCACCGGGTGGCGATAGTCGTTGTCGAAGACGAGGGCCCCGACCCGGAGGGTGGTGGTGGCATCGGCCGCCGCCTGCAGCGCCACCGTGGGCGAGAGCTGGTCACCGAAGTGGTCGGGCATGAACAGCGTCGAGTACCCGAGGTCCTCGGCCTGGCGGGCCCGGTCGGACCACTGGGGGCCGTCGGGAGCGGAGGCGTGCTGGACGCCGAAGCGGAAGGGGCGGGAGGGGGCCATGGTCGGGCACGCTACCGGTGGTCGGCTGCGCCGGTCCGAACCCGCCGTCCCGGCCGAAACCCGCAGTCCTGGTCGGAACCCGCCGTCCTGGGTCGGAACCCGCAGTCCCGCAGTCGGAACCCGCGGTTCCCGGTCCGCCTGCGGCTCAGACGGCGGGCGGGCATGGCCGGTCCAAGCCCGAGCAGCACCAGCCCCCGCCTCGGCCATCACCAGCCTGAGCCGCAGGTCACATCGCCGGCGCGGCGCCAGGCGCAGGTCACATCCGTGGGGCGCGGCGCACGGCGCAGCTCACATCTGCGAGGAGCAGCGTGACGTGTGGCGCGAGCGCCCGCCCGTTGCTCGCAGGGGGTCAACCAGTAGCGTGTCCTCCTCGTGAAGGTCGTGAGGGTGTTGCTGACCAGCCTGGGGCGTATCGTTCGCCTGGTGCTGATCATGGCGGTGGGCGTGGCCACGCTCACCGCCACCGTCGCGGTCGCGGCGCCCGAGGTGGCCGACATCGCCAAGGCCCACCGCTTCGAGCAGGACTCGATCACCCTCCAGCCCCTGTCGGAGCGGTCCTA
Source organism: Acidimicrobiales bacterium (assembly GCA_038233075.1). Lineage (GTDB taxonomy): Bacteria > Actinomycetota > Acidimicrobiia > Acidimicrobiales > Iamiaceae > Iamia. The sequence continues at coordinate 150,117 of JBBSMQ010000003.1, read as the reverse complement.
CGTCTATGACCGCAACGGCGACATCATCGCCACCCTCGTCGACGAGGAGAACCGGGTGCAGGTCGGCATCGAGGATGTGCCCCGCACCGTGATCGACTCGATCCTGACCGCCGAGGACTCTGCCTTCTACGGCCACAAGGGGGTGAACGCCCGCGCCATCGGCCGGGCCTTCACCGCCAACATCGAGAGCGGCGGCGTCGCCCAGGGCGGTTCGACCATCACCCAGCAGGTGGTGAAGAACGTCATCGACGACAAGGACCAGGACTTCAGCCGCAAGGTGCGCGAGGCGGTGCTCGCGGTCGAGCTGGAGGACACCTACACCAAGGGCGAGATCCTCGAGTACTACATCAACACCATCTACTTCGGCAGTGGCGCCTACGGCGTGCAGGCCGCGGCCGAGACCTACTTCGACAAGGACGTGGGCGACCTCACCTGGGCCGAGGGCGCCCTGCTGGGCGGGATCATCCGCTGCCCGACGAGCTGTGACCCGCTGAACAGCAAGAGCCAGGCCAGCAGCCGTCGCAACACCGTGCTCGACGCCCTGGTCACCACCGGCCGCCTCTCCCGCTCGGAGGCCGACCTCAACAAGCTGGCGCCCCTCCCGGAGCAGTCGTTCCGCCCGAAGCGGCCTGAGGACTACTTCGTCGAGGAGATCAAGAAGCAGCTCCTCGCCGACGAGCGTCTGGGCGAGACGCCGACGGCCCGCTTCAACACCGTGTACGGCGGCGGTCTGCGCGTCTACACGACCCTGGACCCTGACATGTACCTCGAGGCCGTCGAGTCGCGAGACGACACACTTCCGGGCAACAACGGCGACGCCACCTTTGACCTGCCGCCGGCCGACAACGGCGCTCAGCGGATCGGTACCGCGGCCATGGCCGGGGTCGAGCCCGGCACCGGCGCCGTGCGGTTCATCGTGGGCGGGCCCGGGTTCGAGCGCTTCGAGTACGACCTGGCGCTGCGCCAGAACCGGGCCGTGGGCTCCACCTTCAAGCCCTTCGTGCTGGCCCAGGCCTTCCTCGACGGCTACTCGCCCAACGACATCGTGAACGGGACGGCACCGTGCGGGCGCGATGTGGGCTACCGGCCCGACGAGGATCAGCCCGGCAACTTCAACAACAGCCGGGGTAGCTACACCACCGTGACCCGCCAGACGCTGAAGTCCTCCAACTGTGCCTTCCTGCGCCTGAACCAGATCGTGGGGCCCCAGAAGGTGGCCGACATGGCCCACCGCCTCGGCATCACCTCAACCCTTAGCCCCGAGGCGCCAGCCATGCCGCTCGGACCCAACGGCGTGTCCCCCCTCGACATGGCCTCGGCCTACTCCGTGTTCGCCAACGACGGGGTGCGCAACGAGCCCTACTTCATCGACCGGGTCGAGGACGTCGACGGCAACATCGTCTTCGCCCACCAGGCCGCCCCCACCCGGGTCATCCCCGAACAGGTGGCCCGTCTGGTCAACTCCATCCTGGAGGAGAACGTCGAGGATGGCACCGGCACCAACGCCCAGATCGACCGTCCGGCGGCGGGCAAGACGGGCACGACCAACGGCCCCAGCGACGTCTGGTTCGTGGGCTACGTGCCCCAGCTCTCGGTGTCGGTGTGGATGGGCGGTACCTCGGACAACGAGCCCCTCTCCGGGCAGTTCAAGACCGCCACCGGCGGCCAGTACCCGGCCCGGACCTGGGGTGACTTCATGGCCAAGGCCACCGCCGACCTGCCGGTGCAGGAGTTCGTCCCGCCCGAGCCGCCGGCCCCGGGTGAGACGCTCTGCCTGCCCACCCCTCGCCGCCGCTGCCGCTGACCACGGGGCGTCCGGACCTCGGTCTGGCACCACGTACCCTGCCCGGGCACCGATGGCTGATCCTTGGAGGGCTCGGGTGACAGAGCGACGGCGCGAGGCGGTGCCCCGATGAGGGAGCGCAGCACGCGCACGAGACGGCACGGACCCTCCGACCGCGCAGCGGGCGGAGCCGGCCGCACCCATCGGTGCCCGGCGACGAACGGGGTGCTGACTGTGTCCCACGACGAGGCGACGAGGTCCAGATGAGCGACACCGATCCGACGGAGCAGCTGCTGGCGGTCCAGGACCATGACACCCGCATCACCCAGCTGCGCACCCGCCGCCGGACCCTGCCCGAGCGGACCGAGGCGGCCGAGGTGGCCGAGGCCGACCGGACCAAGGAGCAGCGCCTGGGCGTCGTCGACGCCGAACGCCACCGGATCGACCGGGAGCAGGCCCGCATCGACGACGAGGTGGCCAGCCTCCGCGCCAAGTCCGCCCAGGCCGACAAGGCCCTCTACAGCGGGACGGTGACCGGCCCCCGCGAGCTGCAGGCGCTCCAGGACGAGATCGCCTCACTGGCCCGGCGGATCGGTGTGCTGGAGGACGAGGAGCTGGAGATGATGGTCGCGCGCGAGCCCTTCGACGAGGAGGCCGCCACCCTCATCGAAGAGCGGTCCACCCTGGCGACGCGGGCGGCCGACGTGGCCAGTCGGATCACCGTCGCCGAAGCCGAGATCGACGCCGAGCTCGAGTCCGAGGCCACCGCCCGGGACCAGGCGGCGGCCTCGGTGCCCGAGGATCTGCTGTCCGAGTACGAGGAGCTGCGAACCGACCTCGACGGCGTGGGAGCGGCCCGCCTCGAGCGCGGCACCACCTGCGGCGGCTGCCACATGAAGCTCTCGGCCGTGGAGGTGAGCCGGATCAAGGGCCTGCCGCCTGATGCCCGCATCCACTGCGAGGACTGCGGCCGCATCCTCGTCCGATGAGCCGGCGCCCATGATCCCGCGTCCCTCCTTGCGGCGACCGAGCTAGCGGCCGTGGTGCTCTGGTTCGTGGGCCCGACGGTGGCCGTCGTCTGGCTGGTGTTCCGCAGCCCTGCCCTCGACTACCGGATGGTCGTGCTGGGAGCGCTGTTGCCCCTGGTCGACGCCGTGACCGGCGGACCCTGGATCCTCCACACCCTGCTCGGCGCGGTGCTGGCCCTGGCCGTCGTCATGGGCCTGACCCGCCATCGCCGGCTGGTCCGGCGCCGCTGGCTGGGCATCCCCATCGGCATGTTCCTGCACCTCGCCCTGGACCTCTCCTTCACCCGGGCCGAGCTGTTCTGGTGGCCCTTCCTGGGCACCGACCTCGGGGGTGGCGGCCTGCCCGAGCTGGACCGGCCGTGGGGCGTGATCCTCGGTCTCGAGGTCCTGGGCGGGGCCGCCTGCTGGTGGTGCTGGCGGACCTTCGGCCTCGACGACGCCGGCCGCCGTCGGGAGATGGTCCGCACCGGTCAGGTCGACCGGTCCCTCGCCCCCCCGACCTGACCAGCCTCTCCCACCGCGCTGAACCCCGCCGATCGCGAACGGTGGAGGTCAGGAGATGCGGTCGAGGACGAGGGGACGGGGGGCCGAGGGCTCGGGGCCAAGCTCGATGGCCCCTTCCAGCGCGGCGCGGGCGCCGTCCAGCCGGTCGGGGTCGTCGAGGTGGAGCTCCAGCACGGTGTCACCCTCGGCGACGACGTCGCCCGGCTTGGCACGACAGACGATGCCGGCCGACGCGCTCACCGCGTCCTGCTTGTGGGCCCGGCCCGCCCCCAGGCGCCAGGCGGCAACGCCCACGGCGCGGGCGTCGAGGCGCTGCAGCACGCCTGACGCGGGAGCGGCGACGGGGACCACCTGCGACGAGGTGGGCAGGGGAGCCCCCGGATCGCCGCCCTGGGCCCGGACCATGGCGTCGAAGGTGACGCGCGCCCGTCCCGACGCCAACACGTCGGCGGGGTCGACGTCGAGGCCGGCCAGGGCCACCATCTCGCGGGCGAGAGCGAGCGTGACCTCGCGCAGATCCCCGGGCCCGCTCCCGCCGAGCACCTCCAGGGCCTCGGCGACCTCGAGAGCGTTGCCGGCGGCCCGACCCAGGGGGGTGTCCATGTCGGTCAGGAGGGCCACCGTCTCCACCCCGTGGTCCCGGCCCAGGCCGACCATGGTGGCGGCCAGCTCCCGCGCCCGCTCCTCCTCGGGCAGGAACGCCCCGGAGCCGACCTTCACGTCGAGCACGAGAGCGGCCGTGCCCGAGGCGATCTTCTTGCTCATGATCGAGCTGGCGATGAGGGGGATGGCCTCGACCGTGGCGGTCACGTCCCGCAGGGCGTAGAGGCGCCGGTCGGCGGGGGCGAGGTCGTCGCCGGCGCCGCAGATCACCCCGCCCACGGTGGCCAGGGCCTCCCGCATCGCGGGCAGGTCGAGGTGCGGAGACCAGCCGGGGATGGCCTCCAGCTTGTCGAGGGTGCCGCCGGTGTGGCCCAGGCCCCGCCCCGCCAGCTGGGGCACGGCCGCGCCGCAGGCGGCGACGAGGGGCACGAGGATGAGGCTGACCTTGTCACCCACCCCGCCGGTGGAGTGCTTGTCGACGGTGGGTCGCTCCAGGCCCGACAGGTCGAGACGGGTGCCGGAGTCAAGCATGACCTCCGTCCAGGTCGACAGCTCGGCGGGGGAGAGGCCCTGGAACACGATGGCCATGCAGAGCGCGGCCATCTGCTCGTCGGCGACGGAACCCGCGGTGAAGCCGTCGAGGACGAAGCGGATCTGCTCGTCGGAGAGGACCTGCCCGTCGCGCTTGGCCCGCAGGACGTCCAGGATGTCGGTGGCCACCTCAGCCCCCCGCCGGCGGGGGGTCGCGCCGGGCGGCCACGTCCTCGGGGCCGAAGGCTCGTGGGAGCAGCTGACCAAGGGTCACCGTCCCGCCACCGGTGTCGATCTCCAGGTCCGACCCGCCGAACTCCAGGAGCACCTGCCGGCAGCGGCCGCAGGGGGAGAGGGGGGCGCCGTCGCCGGCCACAACGGCCAGGGCCACCAGCCGACCCCCGCCGGTGGCGGCCAGGGTCGAGGCCACGCCGTTCTCGGCGCAGGTGGTGAGCCCGAGGCTGGCGTTCTCCACGTTGCAGCCGGTGACGATGCGACCGTCGTCGACCAGGGCCGCGGCGCCCACCCGCACCCCGGAGTACGGAGCGTAGGCCTGGGCGGCCACGGCCCGAGCCCGAGCGCGCAGGGCCTCCCAATCGACCGGCGGCGGCACGGGCTGGTGGGCCTCGGCCACGATCAGCCGGAGTCGCCGCGGCGGTAGGTGCAGCTCCCCGACATCAGCTTCGCGATCATCAACGACGCGTCCTTCGGCGTCCGCCCCTGAAGGTGAGGCGGCAGGTCATCCCCCGGCGGCGAGGCCCGCACCCTACCCCGCGTCCTCGACGTCGGCCGAGGGGTGACGAGAGCGGTTGGCAGCCCGAGTTCGTGCGGCCGAGACGGACCCGCGTCCTCAACGTCGGCCGAGGGTGACGAGAGCGGTGATGTTTGCCGCGCCCTGCCCTTCCCTTCGGCGATAACATCCGTTATTATCGTCGGTGTGGCCATCGCCCCCCACGATCTGTCTGCTCCCGCTCCGTCACCCGCCGCGGCCGGGGATCCGCTGGGCGACCGCCTCCTGGAAGCGGCGGCCGCCGTGTTCGCCGAGCGGGGTTACGACCGGGCGGGCGTGGCCGAGATCGCCCGCCGGGCCGGCGTGACGACCGGTGCCATCTACAGCCGCCACGCCGGCAAGGCCGAGCTGTTGGTGGCCGCCCTGGAGTGCACGGCCACCGACGAGCTCGACTCCCTGTTCGCCGACCACCGCTTCGAGGGCAGGGCGGAGGACGTGCTGGCGATCGCCGGCAGCCACCTCGTGCAGCGCTCCTCGACGGCCGACCGCGGCAGTGCCCTGCTGACCGAGGCCTTCGTGGCCGCTCGGCGCGACCCTGCGGTGGCTGAGCTCATCCGCAGCCACGTGTGCGAGCGCCACCACCGACTGCGCGACGTCATCGAGGCCGCCAAGCAGAGCGGCGGCATCGGCACCGAGCTCGACACCGAGGCCCTCGTCACCTTCTGCCACGCCCTCGGGTTCGGGTTCCTCCTCCTGGAGGCAGCCGACGTGCCCCTGCCCGACGCGATGCCCTGGGAGCGACTCATCGCCCACCTCATCGCCGCCCTGGCCACCGAGCCGACCATCGATCTGACCACCGCACCCGTCCCCTCATCTCCGCAGGAGTCCTGACCATGACCACGACCGACAGCACCAACCGCGACGCCGAGATCCTGGGCCGCGGTGCGGTCGACGACCTCGAAGCGATCCTCTCGGTGTCCAACACCGACGTGGAGGAGGCGATCCACGCGGTCGAGGACAACGCCGACGCCATCTTCACCTGGGACTACGAGAAGGGCGCCCGGCCGCCTCTCGAGAAGCTCTACGAGAAGGCCAAGAACGCCATGTGGAACGGCACCACCGACCTCCCCTGGGACACCGACGTGGACCAGGAGGACTTCGCCCGCCAGATGATCGACATGGGGGTGGCCATGGGCCCGATCAGCCCGGTCGACATGTCGGGCACCGTGTTCTCGACGTGGGGCGACAAGGAGTTCGTCGACCTCGCCATCCAGAGCCAGAACTGGAGCCTCAGCCAGTTCATGCACGGCGAGCAGGGCGCCCTGGTGTGCACGGCCAAGATCGTCGAGACGGTGCCGTGGATCGACGCCAAGTACTACGCCGCCACCCAGGTGATGGACGAGGCCCGCCACGTCGAGGTCTTCGCCCGGTACCTGGACGAGAAGCTGTGCGGTCACTACCCGATCAACGCCCACCTACGGATGCTGCTCGACGACATCATCGCCGACAGCCGCTGGGACATGACCTACCTGGGCATGCAGGTGATGGTGGAGGGCCTGGCCCTGGCCGCCTTCGGCATGGCCCACCAGACCACGCCCGACCCGCTGCTGAAGCAGCTGCTGCGCTACGTGATGAGCGACGAGGCCCGCCACGTCGCGTTCGGTGTGCTGAGCCTGAAGGAGTACTACGCCGAGCTCACCGATGCCGAGATGCTGGAGCGCCAGGAGTTCGCCTTCGAGGCCGCGGTCCGCATGCGTGACCGCTTCCTGCAGCAGGAGATGTGGGAGCGCATGGGCGTCAGCACCAAGGACGCCTTCCAGGTGCTGAACGTCTCGGCCGAGGAGAAGAACGCTGATCCCTTCCAGCAGCTGCTGTTCTCCAAGATCGTGCCCAACTGCAAGAAGCTGGGCCTGCTCGACGCCAACGACGGGTGGCTCCGGCAGCGGTTCGACACGCTCGGGGTGACGCAGTTCGAGAGCTGGGTCGACACCGGCGAGGAGTACGAGATGCTCGACGAGGTCACCAAGGACCGCGAGGCCGCGGCCGAGACGGCCTGAGCCTCTGGTCGTCCGTGAGGGCGACCGACGTCCGGTGCCGAGGCGCGGGCCTGGGGGCCCGCCTCTCGTCGCGTGTGGGTCTCAGAGGGTGGTGCGCGCGACCTCGGAGCCGTCGGCCCGTCGGGCCACCACCGTGCCCGTGACCTCCCGCAGGCCGAGCGGGGTGACGTCGAGGACCGCCGCGAACCACCGCCGACCCGGGAGCGGACCGGCCTCGGCGATGTCAGCGACGGCCGGGTCGAGCCCCTCCGCCGCCACCTGGACCTCGGTCACCTCTTCCGCCACGTCGCCGGCCACGAACGCGTAGGTCGAGCCGTCGCCGGTGCCCGACGTCGACCCAGGGACCAGGGCGACCGGGCTCTCGGTCCGAGCCTCGAAGTCCGGGGTGGCGAAGCTCGCTGCTCCGATCTCGGGCCCGCCGGCGGGAATCACCTGATCACAGGTCTGGAGCGCTCCGTCGGCGACGGTGATGCCGAACACCCAGCGGGCCGTGCCCGCGGTGCCGTTGAGGTCACCCCGGAGGGTGGCACCCCGGTGGTGGCGGGGCACCGCGGCAGGGTCGGTCCGCGCCGTGGGCGTTGGTGGCGCCGACGATCACCTCGGAGCCCCGAGGATGGCGCTGCGCCCTGGCTCGTCCTGCCCGGCCTGCCGTCCCTCTCGTCGCTCAGCCCTGCTGGGAGCGACCCCGTTTCTGGATCGCCTCGCGGCGGCGGGCCACCTCGCCGGGATCGAAGGCCCGGCCCTGCCAGTCGGCGGCGACCCGGGCCTCGTTGGCCCAGGCCTCGGCGCCGGTGGTCTCGGCCCCCTCGGCGTAGGTGGCGAAGAGGCGGGACACCGCGGCGCCGTCGTTGCTGGCGACGTCGCGGGCCAGCTGCTGGGCGGTGGGCACCAGCTCGTCGTGGGTGACCACGTGGTTGACCATGCCCCAGGTGAGGGCGGTGGCGGCGTCGACGAAGTTGCCGGTGGCGCTCATCTCGCGGGCCCGGCGCAGGCCGATGGCCTCGGGCAGCAGGACCGAGAGGCCCCAGCCGGGCTGGATGCCGACCCGGGCGTGGGTGTCGGCGAAGCGGGCCCGCTCCGAGGCCACCAGCCAGTCGCACGCCAGGGCCAGCTCCAGGCCCCCTGTGACCGCAGCGCCGTTGACGGCGCCGATGACCGGGGTGGTGCGCCCCGCCGGCAGGGGACCTCGGCGGGCGGCGGCCTCGGCGTCAGTGCCCCCGGAGGCTCCGCTGCCACGGAGCGGGCCGCCGTCACCGGAGCCGACCTCGCGCAGGTCCAGCCCCGCGCAGAAGGCGGGATCGGCGCCGGTGAGCACGATGGCGGCGACGTCGGCGTCGGCGTCGAGCTCGCCGATGGTGCGGGGCAGACTGCCGAGCAGCTCCATGGACAGCGCGTTGCGAGCGTCGGGGCGGTTGAGGGTGACGGTGGCGACGCCGTCGGCCGCCTCGACGAGCAGGACATCAGCGGACATGACGGCGACCCTAGGCCCCCGAACCGCCACCGTCAGCCGCCCCACAGGTGGGTCAAGGCAGCCCTTCCGATGTCGGCTCTCACCCGCTCGCAAATGCCGTCCTCAGCCACGCCTGCGGTGGCCCAGGGTGGCGGTCCGCAGGTGGGTCACCCGTCCTCGTCGCCGGCGGGGAGGTAGTCGAGCTTGACGTCGCCGAGGCGCACGAGCGTGGAGGCGATCCAGCCGCCCATGGCGGCGAAGTGCGAGTCGAGGACCGAGCCGTCGGCCAGCACCTCCTCCTCCACGTCGTAGGAGCCCTCGTAGGACACCTCGAAGGCGTACTCCTCAGGGTCGAGGTCGGCGTCGAACACCGTCTCCACCGTGGGACTGGAGCGCTGGAGCGTCTCCTCGCCGATGGGGGAGGACTCCTCGGGCAGGGTGGCGAGCAGCTCGGAAACGGTTGGTGTCGTCGCCAAGCGCTGCACCCGCATGACGATCTCGATCTCGATGCGGGGCGGTTCGTCGAGCTCCTCGCCGATGTACCAGGAGCGGAAGGCGGTCTGTGCCCAGGTCGGCCAGTCCAGGGTGATGTCGGCGCGGGTGCGGGGTGGAGTGCCCTCACCGGGGAGGCTGTAGGAGGTCTCCCAGGTGAGGTCACCGAGGAGCACGTCGGCCTGGAAGTGCTCCTCGAAGGCCTGCCGCTCGAGGAAGGCCGATTCCATGGCGTCGCGCAGGGCGCCGATGGCGTCGGTGAAGACGTGGTCGAGCATCAGGGAAGACCGGCGAGGCCGGGACGGTTCCTCGGGGCGCGGGACGAGCGGGTGCGGGCGATCACGCGAGCGACCCTAGGCCCGTCGTCGTGCGGTCGTTGCCCCCGCCCCTGACCCCTGGGCGTGGTCGAGCGGTCACGGCGGTGGCGGGCGTCCGTGCCGGTGCGGCCTCGGCGTCATCAGGGCGATCGGGGTGTCCAGGCCCAGGGCGCGGTGGCGGAGGCTGGCGATCGACCGGCCCGGTTGCACGGCGGGACGGATGGGGGAGAGGTGGTCGCCCGCCGCCGCGACGCTGGCCTTGAGGTCGGGCGCCACCAGGGCCAGTCCGAAGGAGCGGACTCCGGGCCGGGCATCGGCGCTCGGCTCGGGCGGTCCCACGACCTCCAGGACCAGCTCGCCGACCACGAAGAACACCTGCACGACGGTCGCTCCGCCGGGCCCGACATGATCCCGGCGTCGCCGCTCGGTGAGGCCGAGGACGCCGGCGGCCGCGACGGTGCGCTCGAGGTCGTCGGTCTGCAGCACGAGGTGGTCGATGCGGCTCACGCCCAGCGGGTGTGTCGCTGGCGTCGCCGCCGGCACCTCCTCGCCGTAGGTGGGGAGGCCGTCGAGGGCCTCGGGGGCGTCGGCGGCCAGCCCGCGCAGGGCCCAGCCCACCACCCCCGTTCCGGCGTCGGTGCCGACCAGGCGCACCCGCACCCCGCCGAGACGGCAGGTGGCGTCGCCGTCGACCGCGAACCCGGCGGCAGCCCACGTCGCCGGCTCTTCAGCGACATCGAGGGCGACGACCTCGGGATCACGACTGGTCATCCGGGAGCGATCCGGAGGGGGACGCCGCTCATCCGGGGGATACCGGAGATCGGGTCGTAGCCGTCCTCCACGCTGATCAGTCGGGCGGTGGAGGCGCCGTCGCGCACCAGGTCGGTGTCGTGGCCCGGGGCGGGGCCGAAGGCGTGGGCCATCGACACCAGGCCCCGCCGCAGCGTCGGGTCCTCGGCCACGATGGCGGTGATCTCTCCATGGGCGGAGGTGAGCGTCACCTGGTCGCCGGTCGCCAGCCCCAGCTCGCCCAGGTCGTCAGGGTGGAGGAAGGCAGGGTTGTAGGCGCCGCGCTCGGGGGTCAGCGAGGGGAGGTCTCGGCCTGAGGAGTTGTAGACGTAGGCCAGGCGACGGCTGATGAGCCGGAACGGGAAGGCCACGTCGTTCTCCTCATCGAGCGGTTCGGCGGCGACGGCACCGAGCTCGGTCATCATGTCGGCGTTGCCCACGTCGAGGCGTCCGTGGCCTCCGGGTCGGCCGGTTCGACCACGATGGCCTCGTCGAAGCGGGCCCCGTCGGGGTGCCCCTTGATCTCGTCCAGCGGGATCCTCGACCCTGCGGTCAGCAGGGCGAACAGCTCGTCGGTGGTCGGCTTGTTCTCCATGTCCAGCGGCTCGAGCCGCCGGTCCTCCCGCTCGGTCGCGGTCGTCGACGGCAGACCGGTGGCGAACAGCGGCACGCCCATGCGCTGGGCCAGCCCGAAGAACAGCTCCCACTCCTCGATCAGGTCGGAGCCGGGCGGGACGTCGATGAGGGCGGGGGCGTACATGCCGAACGGCTCGGCCAGGCCCCAGAGGACCGACTGGGCCTCGATGGACTCGCTGGCGTAGGAGAGCCCCGGCACCTCGAAGGAGATCTTCGGCGCGATCACGTAGTCGGCCATCGAGGCGGTGGCCGACATCTTGATGTCGACCTGGACGAGCAGGTCGAGCTTCTCCATGGCCGCAGCGGTGCGCTGCTGGTCGGGCCAGGCCGCAACCGGGTTGCCGCCCGAGGAGATGAGGATCCGCACCTGACCCTCTCCCTCGGTCAGGATCTCGTCCGCGAGTGCGGCGGTGGGCATGCCCGACGCCGACTGGCCCAGGCCGCGCACCCGCACCTCCTCCCCGACGTGGCGATAGGGCCGGGGGTCGACCGCTTCGGCCCTCGGTGTGGCCCGGGGCAGGGTGACGCCGGGGTTGGCGACGGTGTCGCCCTCCCGAAGGAACCGCCCGCACACGGTGTTGAGGCAGAGCATGAGATACTCGACCAGGCTGCTGTGGCCCGACATGTTGGCCCCCGTGATGCCGCACGCCAGGCCTCGCTCGGCGTCGGCGAAGGTGCGGGCCGCCTCGACGATCTGCTCCTCGGGCACGTCGGCCCGGCCCGCCGCCAATGCCGGCGTGAACGGCGCCACCGCGGCGCGGAGGGCGTCGAGCCCCTGCACGTGGGCCTCGACGAACGGGGCGTCGTGGCGGCCTTCGCCGAGGATCACGTTGAGCATGGCTGCGAGCAGGGCCACGTCCTCGCCCGGCCGGGTCGCCAGGTGCACGTCGGCCCGGGCGGCGGTCTGGGTGCCTCGGTGTTGCTGGTGAACAGCATGGGCGAGCCGAGCATCGCCAGCCAGCCCCCGCCCATCACGCCCGAGGCCGGGTACGGGGCTGAGTAGGTGCCGAGGTAGAGCGCCACCGAACGCGGGCCGTGCTCGTCGACGATCGCCGAGATCCGGGCGGCGATCTCGTCCATGGCCGCCTCGACGGGGATCGGGGCGTAGGTGCCGTCGTCCTGGCGCTTCAGGGAGTGCAGCAGGCGGTCGGGGTTGGCCAGCTGCTCGGGCAGCGCACGTCCCCGCCGGCAGAGGAACCCGTCGTAGGTCGGGCTGTTCGGGTTGCCGATGACCCGGATCGGGCGTTCGCCCTCGAGCTCGACGGTGATCGGGCAGCCGGCGTGGCAAAAGCGGCACAGTGACGGCTCGGTCCTCGTCTCGGTCATGGGCGCACGGTAGGGGCCAGGGTCCGACCCCGTCCGCGCCTGTCGGGGCGGAGCCGGTGCACCGGAGGCGGCAGCGCCCCCGAAGCCCGGAAGGGGCGGGGGAGAGGGAGGGTCTGGAGTACCGTGGCCGCCGACTGGCCGTGGCGCAGCTTGGTAGCGCACCTGCTTTGGGAGCAGGGGGTCGGGAGTTCGAATCTCCCCGGCCAGACCACGAATTCCCTGGTGAGAGCACCGCGAGCGAGTGCGGCTTCTGGATGCCGGGCGGCCGCACTCGGGGTGAAGAGCGAGTTCCGAGCGCCCTGCAACAGCTCGAGGTCCCAGAACCTGTGCGTCAGAGTCGGGGGGTCGACGGGTTCGCTCTTGATGGCGAGGACTCCGAAGACGCATTCGTGGACCCGGTAGAGGGTTCATGGGCAACGAACCGCTCCAGGGCCTCGATGCCGAGGGCGAACTCGCGCTGGGCGAGGGAGCGCTTGCGGCCGAGGTTCCGGTCGCGGAGGCGCTCCTGGTTGGCCAGCATGCGGTACTCGGGGCCGTAGACGATGCGGAGGTACTCGGGTCCCCGACACTTGATCCCGGGCTGCACGAGGCCACGGTCGCCGGTGATCACGGAATCGAGCGGTTTGACGACCATCCCCTCGGACCCGGAGGCGACGAGGTCCTCCCACCACTCGGTGGCGGCCGTCTCGCTGGCAGGGTCGTCGAGGTCGACGAGGATGTGGCGCGTGGAGGCCACCGTCTCGGGGCTGGCCTGGGCCAGGCGATCGGCGACGGTGGTGTGCCACTGGTGGCTGCGACCCGCCTGCAGCGAACCCTCGATGGCGAGCACGACGAACGGTGTGATCTGGAGGTCGTCGACGGACTCGACCGGCCAGCAGTACCTGCCGTAGGCGTCGATGAACTGGCTGACCGGCCCGCTCGTGGGTCCGCGTCGCGATGTCGGCGACGTCGACCCCTCGGTCAGCGGCGGCGGCGAGCAGCTTCTCGGCCCGCCCCAGAGTGGACCGACCTGCGGCACCGACGGCGCCGTACTGGGTGCGCAGGAGTCGCCGGCCTTGGCGCTCCAGGGCAGGAGCTCGGTGTCGAGCGCCATCCAATCGGTGTCGAGCTCGTCCCACAGCCCGGCGTCGGTGATGGCCGAGCGCAGGCGGTCGACGAGGTCGGCCTGCCACTTGGGGTCGGCGAGGAACGCTCGTCCGGTGCGGGTGTAGATGACGCCACCTGCAGGCTCCTCGATGCGGAAGCGGCGTGCGGCCACGTCAGCGTCCCGGTCCACGATGGCCACGGCCCGGGAGCCCATGTGCTTCTCCTCGCAGATGAGCTTCGTGACGCCGTCGCGGCGGTACGCAGCGAAGGCCCCGGCGGGATGTTCGAGGAGGCCCGGCCGGTCGGAGGTGGCCGTGGGAGCCATGGTCGGGGGCAGGTAGATGAGCCAACGGGGGTCGATGGCGAACCGGCTCATCACCTCGAGCGCGGCGGCTGTGTTCTCGGCCCGGATCGTGATCTTCGGCTGCAGGCGGGTATCGACGATGCGCTTGCCGAGCACGTCGGAGGCATCGAGCAGCTCGGACGGCCGGTCGGTGTCGGGCCCGGCCTGCTCGGCGATCAGGGGTCGGGTCGGCTCGTAGTAGGTCTGCGCCGCGGGCACGGAGACCAGCTCACGCTCGGGGTAGCGGGGGCGCGGTGAGCTGGCCGCCGAACACGCACCCGGTGTCGATGCAGATGGTGTTGTTGACCCACTCCGGCTCGGGGACCGGGGTGTGGCCGTAGACGACCATGGCCGAGCCCCGGTACTCGTTGGCCCACGGGTAGCGGACCGGGAGGCCGTACTCGTCGGTCTCCCCGGTGGTGTCGCCGTAGAGGGCGAAGCTCTGGACGGCCCCGGACGACCTCCCTGCAGCTTCTCGGACAGCCCGGCGTGGGCCGCGACGCACCGGCCGTCGTCGAGCACGGCGTGGCTGATGAGCCCGTCGAGGAATGCGACGACCTCGGCTCGGAACTCGTCGGACTCGGCCTCGAGCTGGGTGAGGGTCTCGGCCAGTCCGTGGGAGACCTGGACCTTGCGCGCAGCAGCTTGTTCTCGTGGTTGCCCGGCACGCAGGCGCCCCGACCTCGGGGTCGTTGGCTACGATCGGCGCGAACCGCACCTCGTAGCCGGACTCGGCCGCCACCCATGTGGCCCAGTCGGAGAACTCGCTGCGGGTCCACTCGAAGCGGTGGTCGCGGTGACGCAGCTGGCCCGCCGGCAAGGACTCGAAGCGAACGTTGTGCTCGTGGTTCGGGGTGGTCACGATGACGACTGGTGGCTGGGCGTGGGTGAACACGACCTGTTCGAGCGCGGCCAGGCGGGACTCGTCGAGGTGTTCGATGACCTCGACGAGGGTGGCCGCGTCGAAGCCACGGAACCGAGCGTCCCGGTAGGTGAGGCCACCCTGGATCAGGGCCACCTTGTCCCGCTGGCGGTCAGGAAGGTCATCGAGGTGGAGACGTTGGGCGGCGCGGTCGAGCGATCGAGTCGACACGTCGACCCCGGTGACACGTGTCGTCGTGGGCTCTCGCAGGAGCGCCTGCACGAGGCGCCCCTCGCCGCAGCCTAGGTCGAGGACTCGGGACGCACCCCGGCTCCGAAGGGCGTCGACCACGGCGTCGAGGCGCTGGCGGTTCAGGCTGATGCGCTCCTCGACCAACTGCTCCTCGCGGTCGTCGTCGGTGTCGGCGGCGCCGGGCTGCTCGGGGTCGTCCTCGGCCAGTTGGGCCAAGACCCCACCGGTCAGCTGGCGCTGGTGCTTCAGGTAGCGGCGGGGATGAGGTCGCGTGCCGGGTGGGAGGTCAGCCAGGTTCCGCCCTTGGAGAGCAGCTTCTGGGCCTCGTCGTCACCCACCCAGTAGTGCTTCTCGTCGTCGAGCACCGGGAGCAGCACGTAGAGGTGTGCGAGGAGGTCTGCGAGACGGACCGAACCGCGCAGGTGCACCGAGTGGTAGCGGCTGTCTCCCCAGTCGGGGAACCGTGCGTCGACCGGGATCGCTTCGGCCTCCACCTCGTAGCCCAGCGGCTCGGACAGCGTCCGCAGGACGGACTCGCCACCCCGGCACGGCAGCGTCGGGATCTCCACCTCCAGGGGCAGCGCGACGTCGACCAGCTCGGGTCGCCGCTCGCACCGTCCCGACATCGCCGTCCCGAAGAGCTTCCCAAGGCTCACGCTGAGGAACGATGATGCCGCGTAGGGTCGGTCGTTCACGTATCCGGCCAGCGAGAAGCTCTCCTGGTGCTTGCCGCCTCGTCGACGAACCAGGCCGACCGGGTCGACCTCGACCAGCAGGGCTGCGGTGCAGCGTTCGTCGGTGGCCTCCGGGAAGAACACGTGGGCATCGCCGAACGGGAACGAGACCGTGCGCACGTTGTCCGGGTGCTTGTGCAGCAACCAGCCCAGCTCTGTCGCCGGCGGGCGGGTCATTGTGATTGTCAACAGCATCGGGTCCGACCTCGATCGGCGCTGCCATCATGGCCGAGCGCCAAGGCGCATCCGGCGTCGCACGAGGTGGTGGCCAGGGTGCCCGGCGGTGCCACTGGGGCGTATCGCTGCCGCGTGTGGCTCTGGTGGTCGGCAGTCAGCTTCCGCGGTCGATGGGGAGCGATCGAACTCGGATGCGGTTGTCGCCGATGACCACGAGGGCGCCTTCGGCGAGGTCTGCGTCGAACTGCTCCAGGTTGGCAACCAGCAGGCGCGCCTGGCCCTCGGCGCGTCGGGTGACCTCACCCCGAAAGAGCACGACGCTCGGAGTCGCATCACCGGAGTAGGCGAGAAGGGTGCCGAAGTCCGTGTCGAGCGTGAGGAGCACTCGGCCGTCATCGACCGCGACTTGAAGGACCACAGGATCAGGCGCGGTGCTCAGTCCCAGGTCACGTGCGTGGATGGCGTCGTGACCAGCGTCGGCGAGCAGCGTGCAGACCGTCGGTGAGAGCCCTTGGTCGAGGAGGAACCTCAAGCGCCGAGTCGGAGCGGAAGCTCCCGTTCGCGCACGGCCTCCGCGGCGTACTGGAGAGCCTCGCGGACATCGGCGGCCTCGAGGTCGGGATGGTCAGCGAGGATCTCCTCGACGGTCACGCCTTCGGCCACCATCCCGACGACGGTGGCCACGGTCATGCGCAGCCCACGTATGCACGGAACGCCACCCATCTTGTCGGGCTCGATCGTGATCCGTTCGAAGCGCATGCGGACAAGGCTACGCCGTCGACCTCGACGGGCTCCCGACCTGCGACACCAATGGCGGTGTGTCGGCCAACGTGTCCGACCCTCGACCCAGACGGGTCGATGGGGCTGGTCGAGGCCTTCGACGAGGGCGACGACCGGGAGGTCCGGCCGTCAGAGGTCCTCGAGCGTGTCCCGGTCGACGTGCGTGCGGCTGCCGATGCGGCATGTGCCCGCGCCTCGGTCGTCGACGCGGCTGATGCCGCAGCCGTCACCCTGCAGGACCGGTCAGGGGGGACCTCTACCTGGGTGCGACCGTCCCCACCGGTGGGGAGCCGACGGTCCCCGAGTACTTCCAGGAGATCCTGCCGGGCTCGGGGTACCAGCAGGTGGCGCTCGGGAGTGGGCAACCCTTGGTCGGGTACGTCGCCCGGCGACCGGCCGAGGCGCTCGACGATGTGCCCACTCGGCTCCTCGGCGTCGTCGGGACCCGGCGGCTCCTGGCGGCACGGTCCCCCGCACCGCCAGTCGACCCCGCTGCCGATAAGGGCTACTACCGGGCGGGCGTCGCAGCGATCGCGCAGCTGGTCCAGCGGCCACCGGCGTTGGGCGAGGCTGATGACCTCGACGTCTACCTCGCGCCCCGCATGCTCCCGGAGGACTCGGCTCGCTGCTTCGAGTCACCGTTCACCGACGTCAGCGCGACCCAGTGTCCCGGGTCCCGGGGGCGCCCGCGGCCGACACTGTGCTGGTCGAAGGTCCCTCCAGCCTGTCCGAGGCCCAGATCATCACCATCGCCGAGTCGATCCCGGCCCTCACGCCGGCAGCCGACCCCCGGACGGGTGAGGCCGACCTGCGTGCCGAGCTGTCCGAGGACTGGGTCCGCAACCTGTTGCCGGGGGACGTGTCCGCCACCCCCTACGACGCTGGCTACCTCCCCGGAGTTGAGGACGGCGTTGCCCTCACACTGGCCGACAGCTCCGGACGACGTTTTCAGCTCTTCGCGCTCCCGGGTGCGGCTGTCAACGTGCCACCATTCGCGACCCGGACCGTCCCGATCGGCGAGGTCGATGTCGTGTTCACCATCCCCGAGGCGAGCCAGGCCGTCGCTGTGTTCGTCTGCGGTCACATCACCTGGCAGCTCGTCGCCTCGACCCAGGACCCCCGCCCTTCCATCACCGACACCGCGATCGCGATCGTCGACAACCTCGACTGCTGACCAAGAGGTGCGAACTCGCGCGTGGTCGCCGCGGGATCGTCACGACGTGGCGGCGAATAAAGCGTCAGCCTCCTCCTCGGAGGTCGTCGATCGTCGTCTCTGACCGCGGGGGCAGTGGCCGGGCGCGCTTGAGCAACTCGTCCACGGGGAGCTCGAGGCTCTCGCTCCCGCTCACCGGGGTAGGATCGGTCGACATCTCACGGCGACGGTACCCGTACGCCACTGGGTGTCACCGGCTGTTGTTCGACGCCGCCGAGGGGGACAGCACTCCGCGAAAGCTCCGCGAGACCAGCGAAACGGGGCGTCACGGGACGGTACGGACCAACCCCAGAGGTGACCCTGACCTGCGCTTTCTGGCTCTGACCAGGGAGCACCCTCGGCCCCTGGGCTGCTTTGGGAGCAGGGGGTCGGGAGTTCGAATCTCCCCGGCCAGACCACATTTCCCCTGTTGAGAGGCCTACGGAGCCCGGGTCTCGTCGACCGGCTCGGGCGGCGTGCCCACCACGCTCCCAGTTGGCGTGGTCGACAGGATGGTCGCTGGCGGTCCTCGTGGGCACGGGAGGACACGGGCGGGTCACTGCGCTGCTGCCCGAGGCGTTGAGGTCGTCGACGATCTCAGGCACCTGCGGGCGGACCGATGGACGCGTACCATCGGTCACGCGGAACAGGAGGACATCGTGCACGTGACGCGCATCATCGCCGACCTTCATGTGGCCGACATCGACGCGACCAAGCGCTTCTACACCGACTACCTCGGGCTGAGCTCCGAGGAGTTCAACATGGGCTGGGTGGCCCGCTACACGTCGCCCGGCACCGGAGCGAACGTCCAGCTGGTCACCCGCGATGAGACCGCCCCCGAGGATCCGGTCATCTCAGTCCTGACCCGTGACATCGATGGCGCCTACGAAGAAGCCGAGCGGCTCGGCTATGAGATCGTGTACCCGATCACCACCGAACCGTGGGGGGTGCGCCGGTTCTTCGTCCGCGCCCCGGACGGCAACGTCCTCAACATCGTGAGGCACCGGGACTGAACCGGCACGCCGCCCTCGCGCACAGTGGCGACGGCACTGATGGTCGACGTCCAGTGGACTGCTGATACGGTTAGTTCGTTCGTTTCGATCGTTTCGTGGAGGCCTCGTGTCGAACACGCAGGTTGAGGCTGGCCAGGCTGCCGCCGTTGCTGATGCCTTGGTTGATGGCCGAGTGGTGGTGCTGCCCAAGGGGCAAGGTAAGGAGCCGGTCGAGGTGCCCCCGTCGGTCGTGCGCGTCCTGGTGGATGTCCTCGATCACGTCCAACGCGGTGAGCCGATGCGGGTCATCAGTGACGAGGAGGAGATCACCACGCAGCAGGCCGCTGATCTGCTGAACGTGTCCCGGCCCTACGTCGTGGGGCTTGTCGATCGCGGGGAGATCCCGTCCCGGAAGGTTGGCACCGTCGCCGGCTGAAGCTTGCGGACGTTCTGCTCTACCGCGAGGTCGATCACGCCCGCCGGCTGAAGGCCGTCGCAGGCCTCGCCGCCGAAGCACAGGAACTGGGCATCTACTGAGTGTGGAGCGCCCGGTCGCGTCGCTTGACGCGAACGTGCTGTATCCCGCTCGGCTGCGGGACCTGTTCCTCAGGCTGGCCGTCGACGGCCGATGCCATGCTCGCTGGAGCGCACCGATCCTCGACGAGTGCTTTGACAACCTCCTCGCTGACCGTCCTGATCTCCCGTTGGCGAACCTGGAGAGGACCCGTCGCCTGATGATCACGGCTCTGCCCGACGCCATGGTCGAGGGCTTCGAGGGTCGTATCGGACTGCCGGAGCTGCCCGACCCCGACGACCGCCACGTCCTCGCCGCGGCGGCCGCAGCAGAGGCGGATCTCATCGTCACGGCCAACCTGACCGACTTCCCGCCGCGGTGCCGCCGGCCCTCCGGGCGGAGTCCCCGGACGTCTTCGTCCTGTCGTTGATCCAGGCCGATGCTGATGCCGTGGCCGCCGTCGTTGACCAGCAGGCGTCCATCTTCATGCCCACGTGCGTCGGCCTGAAGCCTGCCGCTCGTAGAACCGTTGTGCATCCTCGCGGTCGGCGTTGGTTGTGAGCTGGGCCAGACGGCACCCGCGGCGCCGGGCTTGCTCGATGGCAGTTGAGTAGCGCGTCTCCGAGGCCAGCTCCCCGCCGGTCCGCCGTCACGCGCACGGCCTCGATCTGTGCCCGCTCGACACCCAGGAACACCACGTGACGAAGAAACGACGGCTGGAGCGTGCCGACCACATCGCCGTTCTCTACGGCCACGACCAGGCGGTGCCTCGGATCGGCGTCGATCTGTCGGAATGCATCCAGGTAGGCAGCGGCGAGCGGTTCGGAAGGACGCTCGCGTGTCTCACCCAGGTCATCGTCTGCGTACATCCGCACGATGATGGGCAGGTCGTCGATGGTCGCGTCCCGGTACGTGAGTCCCAGCATCCGCGAACCGTAGACCACGACTCCTCGGGGAGATCCTTGCCGCATCACCGCGAGTCGCTGGGTGACAGGGCGGGCTCCATCGGCGGTTGCAACGAGCCGGCCATGATGGCCGGTGCTTGCACGTAGCAACCTGTCTCCGAACGGCGGATCAGCAGTCCGCTGCTGCCCGCATGGCACCGCAGGCCTCGGCCATGCGCTCCGGCTCGAGCACGCACTGGCGTTCGACGAGGTGTGCCTTGGCCACCACCCGCAGGTTGTCGAACGCCGCTGCGCACTCGGTGGGCATGCCGTCGTCGGGGTCCAGCGCCAGCTCCGAGGGAATGCCCCGGACGGTTCGAGTGACGGGCGCGGCAAGCACGCTGTGCAACACCGGGATGGCGACGGTCCGAGTCATGACCAGGAACGGCCGACGGCCGACGTCTTCGATCTCGCCCCACCAGATCTCGCCACGGCGTGGCTCGCTCACCATGGCTCCTGGGCGATGGCGTCGCGGAGCGACGCAACCGCTGCGGCTCGTTCAGCGTCGGTCGGCGGTGTCCGTCGGTAACCGGCGACGATGGCGTGATCCGTCCTGCGGCGTCGATCGAGCTCGAGGGCGGCATCGATGCCGGCTCGCACCGCTTCTGCTCGGGTCGCGTAGACGCCTCGGGCCACAAGGTCATCGAGTGCCGCGAGCTGAGCCTCGGGGAGACGGACGGCGATCTGTTCGGTGGCCATGCCAACCAAGTATACCGATGCGGTATGCAGCGTGGGGTGCGGACGTCTTCACAATCACCTACCGCCGGTCGTGGCGGCGTGCGACGCGCCGCCGAGATCGAGGCTGCGGCGCGCAGCTACTCATCTTTCGAACCCTGGGGATCGGGGCTGTAGTGATCGCAGTGGGCGAAGTGAACCCTGGTCGGTTCGAGGGCCTTCAAGCGTCGAATCGTGTCCACAGCGACCGGCCGTAGCTCATCGTCCGCCACGTTTGACGGCGTCGCAACCTCATCGACGAACTCCGCAAGGTTCCAGACTGCTTGGCCAGCGATGACAACACGCTCATCATCGGCCTCCACGAGGAGTGCGAGATGTCCGGCGGTGTGTCCAGGTGCCGCCAGCACCGTGACGCCATCGGCGATGGCCAGATCACCCTCCACCAGCCGGCGCTGATCGTCCGGAGGGAGCGCCCATTCGGTGATCGTGTAGGTGGAATCGTTCTGTACTTCGTCGATCTCGCTTCGACCGATGAAGAACGGGACCTTCGAGCCATAGAGCAAGGGGTTCTGCCCGCAGTGGTCGAAGTGGAGGTGGCTGTTGACGACTGCGGCCACCGACTCCAGCTGCAAACCCCCGGCGGTCAGCGCCTGATCGAGCAGTACGAGATCGGGTTCGTAGAGCTCGTCGATCAGTTCGCTATCGGTGCCGACACCGGTGTCGAACACGATGGCTCCGTCGGGATGATCGATGGCGTAGCCGTAGACCACACACGAGGGCGTCCGTTGCGCTTCTGGATGCCAATCCGGCAGGACGAGGGTTGCCAGGTGCAGCTGCACGATCTCAGGCATTTCGCGCAGGGACACCCACGAACTATCGCATGGCGCCGACCGAGCCACCCAGATCTGGATCCCGAGCGCGGGCGTCACAGCCGTAGTGGACCGGCACGTCATCGTGTCGCTCTTCCTCGATGGGGAGAGCGAGTGCGTCGCGGTAGAAGGCGGCGAGCTGTTCTGGGTGGTCGCTGATGAGCAGCAGCGCGCCGATCGCCTGCACGGACATGCTGGTCGGGTTCTCTCGTCAAATCGATGGCGAAGCGCAGGCCACGCGGTCTTCTCCCAGACCGAGATGTGGCCAGGGCTGTCGGCCGTGAACGGCTCGCCCTGCCATCCAGCCGTCGAAGTGGGTCTCCGCCACGCCATCGAGCATGACAGCCGGCGCAGCCATGGGCGAGGGAGTTCACATCACCTGTGTCCGCCCCCGCGCAGGGCCGATCACGGGAGGCGGGGGTGGCCTCTCGGTCGGAGGACCAGTGAGCGAGCAGGGTGCTGCGATCGCGTCGTGGTCGAGCTCACCCGTCCTTGACCGCTCTGCAGGTGGACGAGCGAAGCGGCGAAGTACCGGAATCGAGCTCACCGACCTGTTGGCCACCATGGCCACCCGGCACCCTGTATCGGCCGCATTGGTCGCCGCCTCGCCTTGGAGTCGATGTACATGGTGCGCGACTGCACCTCTCGGAACCTCACGCCTTGAGCCGAAGCGGGAGCTCTCGCTCCCGTTCGGCTTCCGCGGCGCCGACGGCGAGCCTCGCGGACGTCCTCGCCCTCGAGGTCGGGGTGCTCGGCGAGGATCTCCTTGGCGGTCGTTCTCTCGGCCACCATGGCGACGACGGTGGCCGCCGGGATGCGCAGCCCACCCGGACGCGTGGAACGCCGCGGCGTCGTGTCCGGCGACGCGCACCCGGTGGTCACGCCGCACTCGGCTCACGGGTCAGGCCCTCGACGGTGGAGGCGGCCTGCCAGGCGAACACGGTGCCGAGGAACGCCCGCTGGGCGAGGCCCTTGTGGCGCGATCCGACCTGCGTCGTGAGCCCGGCCACCGCCAGCGCGACAAGAGAGGCCACGCCGGCCACCCTGCTCGATGACCGGAACCACCGCGACCCGGGATGCCGTGCCGCTACGAACGGCATGGCCGTCCACACCCCGAAGGTGGCGATGCTGACGACCGTGTGGCCCACGTCGGGTGGCCGTCGCCTCCGGATCGATGCCCGGTCGGGGGCAGGCGGGGGTGCTGGCCGGGATCAGCCCGGCCAGCAGCGTCGTCACCCCGGCGACACGACCGAGGCGGGCGAGGGTGATGTCGGGTCGCGGGGCGAGGAGGTTGGAGGCGCTCAGCGCGACGAAGCCCGGCACCATCACCCTGGCCGAGCGTTCTTCTCGGGCCGCGAGCCCGCTGACGTGGTGGGAGCGATGGGAGTACCCGGGCTGACGACCGGCGGCCACCGCGGCCGCGCCGCAGAACACGGCGGGCCCCAGACCCCCGCGGTTCGTCGGAGCTGGATCAGCCCGTCAGCCTCGCGCCGCTGAGGAGGGGTCGGCCATTCTCCGTCGTGTTGTCGCATCCGATAACATCGGGGATGTGGGCATCGGAGACCTCATCGTCGCGGCACGCCGGCGGGCCGGGCTCAGCCAACGGGGCCTAGCCGAGCGGGCCGGCACGTCTGCGGCCGCCGTCTGCCTCTACGAACGGGGTGAACGAGTGCCACGGGTGGACACCGTCGATCGACTCCTGCGAGCAGCGGGGGAGGAGCTGGTCCTGCGCTCCCGACCAACACCGACGATCGACCATCGTCACAGCGGCCGTGACCTCTGGGAGGTGCTGGCCCTGGCTGACCTCCTGCCCCGGGAGCATCGGGCACGACTCGACGCACCACGGTTCGCTGATCTCGCCCGCTCCGACCGCCGATGACCCTCGGCCTCGGCGACAAGGTCCTCGGTCTTCACCGGATGTTGGCGCAGGCCGACCTTCCCCACGCCTTCGGTGGAGCGCTGGCGCTCGCCTTCTGCACCCAGGAGCCGCGGGCCACCAAGGACATCGACGTCAACGTGTTCATCGGCTCGGAGCGGACCGACTCCCTCGCCGAGGCGCTCCTTCCCGAGGTCCAGATCGACGCCTCGGCCACGGCGCGGCTCCGACGAGACGCGCAGGTCCGGTTGTGGTGGGAGCGGACGCCGGTCGACGTCTTCCTCTCGAACCACGCGTTCCACGAGGAGGTACGAGGACGCGTCCAGCACGTGCCGTTCGGCGGAGTCGACGCGCTGCCCGTCCTCGCCTGTGCCGACCTGGCGGTCTTCAAGGCGTTCTTCGCCCGCCCCAAGGATGTCCTCGACGTTGCCACCATGGCCGCGGCGCACACGGTCGACGTCGACGAGCTTCGGTCATCGGTCGCGGCCCTGATGGGTGGACACGGCGAGCGCGCCGACTTCTTCGCCAGGGTGGCCGACACGGTGACCGAGCTCCGGGGTCACTGAGGGGCCGCTGCACCCCGGATCCCCGACCTCCGGGGCTCGACCAGCCGAGGTGTCGGCGCACCCTGACACAGAGCGCGAGTGCGTGGCGCGCAACGTGGTTCGCGCCGAGACGCTGCTCCCTCGACGAACCGTGCCCGGTCGGGCACCGTGCCACGAGCGCGGAGCGCCAACCGTCACGCCCGGCGGCGACGGAAGGGGGCGTCGGACCCGTCGCGCCGCGTCGGGCCCGCCCGGAGGCCGGAACCCGAGCACCGTCGAGAGACGTGTGTCACACTTCCCGCGACAGGCAGAGTCCAGCTGTGACCGGTGGGGGGCCGGTGTCGTGGACCGAACCGAGGAGGCACCTCGATGGCTCGACCGATCAAGCCCACATCCCGGGCCACGGGGGTCGCGGTGGCCCTCGTCCTCACGGTGAGCGGTCTGACCCTCGGGGGTCCGGCCCCGGTCAGCGCCGCGCCGGTCGCCACCCAGGTCGACCCGGCCGACACCTCGCTCGACCCCATCCCGCCGCAGTACCCGTTCGTGTGCACCGTGGCCCGGGAGGGCCTGGGCCAGCCCAAGGTCGACAACCAGGACCGCGAGGGCATCCCCGTGGCCCGAGAGGACGAGGCCGGGAACTACCCCCAGGACGACCGGGGCTACCCCACCGCCGAGGCCGAGATCGTGGGCTGGAGCCGCGACTGCGAGATCGACCCCGTCGTCGAGTACCGCTACCGCAGCACCGACGGCTCCACCAAGCCGCTCGCCGACCCGACCGCTGCGCTGCCGGCCGACATCGACAGCGTCACCACCACCGAAGGCGTCACCGCCCCGTACGTGATCCGCTGGGAGCGCGGCACCATCAACCGCTACATCTACTCGGTGGCCATGCTGGCCCCGGTGACCGAGACCGATCCGGAGGCCCCCCAGGACGACCTGTGGAACGGCCGGGTCGTGTTCAGCTTCGACGGTGGGGTGGCCATCGGGCGCAGCCAGGGCCGCCTCTCCCAGAGTGGGGCGCTCTACCACGAGGCCCTGTCGCTCGGCTACGCCATCCTCTACTCGAGCGGCACCCGGACCAACACCCACTACAACCTGACCGTCGGCGGCCAGACCGCGGTGATGGTGAAGGACCACTTCGTGGCCACCCACGGCGATCCGCTCTACACGGTGGGGGTCGGGGGCTCCGGTGGGGCGATCCAGCAGTACGTCTATGCCCAGAACCACCCGGGCCTCATCGACGGCGGCGTGCCACAGTACTCCTACTCCGACATGATCACCCAGACCATCCACGTGGGCGACTGCGAGCTGCTCGAGCACTACTTCGACCAGACCGACGGCGACAACCCCCGCTGGCGCGACGTCGACGAACGTCAGCTGATCGAGGGCCTCAACGCTGAGCCCCGTCCCCGCAACCTGAGCGATGGGGCCATCAACCAGTGGAACCTCATCTACGGCGCGCTCTACCCCGCCATCGGCGCCACGCCGCCGGCCACACCCGACGGCGCGCCGACCCCGGGTCTCACCGAGTGTCGCAAGTCCTGGTACGGCCTGACCCCGCTGGTGCTCAACCCCACCTTCACCAACGTCGATGACATCGACAAGCTGGCCCAGGGCACCGAGGGCGTGGAGTGGACCCACGCTGCCGACGCGGTCAACGTCTACGGCACCGACGAGTCCGGCTTCGCCCGCAACCCCTACGACAACGTCGGGGTGCAGTACGGGCTGGAGGCGGTGGCCGCGGGCCAGATCACGCCCGAGGAGTTCCTCGACCTCAACGCCCAGGTCGGCTCCTGGAAGGAGCCCGAGGACATGGTCCCGGAGGGGTGCCCGTTCGACCAGTCGCTCTGCGGCGACCCCACCGAGCTCGATCCCTGGTCGGCGCGCCAGATGAACCTCTCGCCCGACGGCGGGGTGACCCCGGCGCCGCGCCGCCAGGGCGACATCGAGGCCATGCACGGCGCCTACGACGAGGGTCTGGTGTTCCGGGGCGCGGCCGACATCCCCTTCATCGACTGGCGCCACTACCTGGAGGAGGAGCTCGACATGCACCACTCCTCCCAGTCCTTCGCCACCCGTCAGCGCATGGACGACGAGCAGGGCAACCACGACAACCAGATCATCTGGTTCACCGACGCCCGCCCCGAGCGCCAGTTCGACCAGACGGCCATGGCTCTCGAGGTCCTCCACGACTGGATCATGAACATCAAGGCCGACCCGTCGTCGGGCATCGGGGCCAACAAGCCCGCCGGCGCGGTCGACAGCTGCTTCGCCACCGACGGCACCCTGCTGGCCTCCGGGTCCGACGTGTGGGACGGCATCCTCGACGACGGACCGGCCGGCGCGTGCACGGAGGTGATGCCGCCGTACTCGACCAGCCGTCGCGAGGCGGGTGGTCCCATCACCGGCCTCCACTTCAAGTGCCAGACCAGGACCGTCGACCAGGCCGTGGCCGAGGGCGCGTACGGAACGTGGACACCGACCGCAGCCCAGATCCTGCGGATGGAGAGGATCCACCCTGACGGGGTGTGCGACTACGACAGGGTCGACGCCGGAGACCCTCGGGCCGACGTCGATCCCACGCCGTTGGAGACCTTCGTCGAGCAGATCCACCGCGACCTGGTCGGGCGCGAGCCCTCGCCGGATGAACGGGCCACCGCCCTGGAGCGCCTACGGGGTGGGCTGCCTCGCGGCGCCTTCGTCGCCGAGCTCATCCGCCATCCCGAGGCGCGAGAGCGGACCATCACCGAGGCCTACCAACAGGTGCTGGGCCGGGGGCCCGACGCCGCCGGCCTCGCCTTCTGGGATGCTCGCCTGGAGGCGGGGTTCACCCGCACGGCCCTGTTCGCCAACCTGCTCAACTCCGGCGAGGTCTACCGCAAGGCGGGTTCCACCCCCGAGGGCTACGTGGTCAAGGTGTACGAGGTGCTCCTCGATCGGGCCGTCGAGCCGGGGGGCGAGGCCCACTGGGTCGCCGCGTTGGATTCCGGTACGCGCCGCTGGTTCCTCGCCCGGGCCGTGTACGGCTCGGCCGAGTCGAGGCGCCTGCGGGCGGCCGACGCGTACCAGACCGTCCTCGGCCGCAGTCCGGACGCCGGCGGCCTGGCCCACTGGTCGAGCCGTCTGACGACGGTCGACGACCTCGACCTGGCCGTCACCCTGGCCGCCAGCCGCGAGTACTTCAACCGTCCCGTCCCCAGTTGACCCACCGGTCCCCCCCGACGGTGACGAGCACGATCCTGGGTCGGTGCTCCTGACCGGACCTCAGGAGTGGACGGTGAAGGCCTGGGTGCGGTCGCGGCCGAAACGGAAGATGGAGTAGTCGCGATCGAAGGCGATGGCGTCGTGCACGCCGAGGCGGACCATCACCGACCAGCTCGTGCGGTCGACGATGGAGAAGCCCTGATCGGCGAAGGTCGACCCTGTCGATGCCGCCACCTCGAGGTCGGAGAGCAGGGTGTTCTCCACTCGGGCGATCCCAGCTCGGATGCCGTTGATCAGCGACTCGGCGACATCTGACCCCATGCGGCTGGCGGCGAGGTACCAGGTCTCCACCAGGATGTGGTCGCTCGTGAGCAGCTCGCCGGCGAACTCCTCGAGCCGGTCGGCCGCTCGGTGGTGGCTGCCGTCATCGCGATCGGCGGCTGCGTACCAGGCCGATGTGTCGACGAAGACCGTCACCGCGACCGGGCCGCATGATCGGCAACTGCCGCCATGGGGGCCTGGGGGCCCTCCCGTGCGATGTCGCTCCCCCCCGAGCGGCCGATGCCGATGATGGCCGAGGGCGTCGCCCGGGGAGCGACGCTCGTCAGGTCCTGGTCGACGAGCCTGCGGATGTACTCCGCCATGGTGATGCCGAGGCTCGCCGCCTTCTGCTTGACCCGCGCGTGCTGCTCAGGCTCCAGGGCGATCTGTGTCCGCATGAAGCAACATCATAACATCAGTCACTCGACGGCCGCCAGCGAGGAAGACGGGCTCTGGCTAGGTTCGCCCCCGCGGCCGATGGGGCTGCGGGACAGGGGATGAGATGACCCAGGAAGCGTTCGACGTCGTGGTGGTGGGGGGTGGCTCGGCGGGTGCGGTGATCGCGGCCCGGCTCTCCGAGGACCCCACCTGCCGGGTGGCCCTCGTCGAGGCCGGCGGCCCGCCGCCCCCCGAGGAGCTGATGCCCGCCGGCTCCCCGGCGCTGCAGCTCAACCCCGAGACCGACTGGATGTACACCGCGGATGCCGGCGAGGCCGGGCTCGGCCTGGCCGAGGGCCGGATGATGGTGCCCCGGGGAAAGATGCTGGGCGGCTCCTCGGGCATCAACTACATGGCCTACGTGCGAGGCCACCCCGGTGACTTCGACGCCTGGGCCGCCGACGGTGCCACCGGCTGGAGCTACGACGACGTGCTGGCCTACTTCAAGAAGAGCGAGGGTCTGGCCCCCAGCGGCGACATCGTGGTCGATCCCGACGCCCACAACACCGAGGGCCCGCTCGGGGTGTCGGTGCGCGCACCGGTCATCACCGGCGCACGGGAGTTCGTCGAGGCCGCGGCCGCGGCCGGGATCCCCGCCGGTGACTACAACGGTCGCGACCGGGGCGGACCGGAGGGCGTCGTCTCGCTCCTCCAGACCACCACGAGGAACGGCAAGCGCGCCAGCACGTACCACGCGTTCCTCGAGGGCGAGGTCGAGCAGCGGCCCAACCTGGAGATCATCACCCACGCCCAGGTCACTGGCGTGGTGCTGGAGACGAACGGCGAGGGGCTGACTGCTCGGGGTGTCGAGTACCAGACCCCCGACGGCAAGACCGCGATCGTCCGAGCGGAGAAGGAGGTCGTGCTCAGCGCGGGGTCCATCGGTTCGCCGCAGATCCTCCTCCTGTCGGGCGTCGGGCCCCGGGACGAGCTGGAGGCCGTCGGGGTCGAGTGCCGCCTCGACGCGCCCGACGTGGGCAAGCACCTGAAGGACCACCTGCAGGTCGGCCTGTTCTTCCCCGCCCCGGGGGCCGGTGTGTCCATGAACGAGGTCGGCGTGTCGATGGGTCCCGACGCC
This sequence comes from Acidimicrobiales bacterium, assembly GCA_038233075.1. Lineage (GTDB taxonomy): Bacteria > Actinomycetota > Acidimicrobiia > Acidimicrobiales > Iamiaceae > Iamia. Next base: position 120,989 of record JBBSMQ010000003.1, on the reverse strand, counting down.
CTTCGCGAGCCGGCCGGGCCCCTGCCCGCCGACCCGGCCGACGACGACGCCCTGCCCGCGGCGCTGAAGGAGCTCAAGGCCGAGGCCGAGCGACGGGTCTCGGAGTGGGCCACCACGGGAAGTGGCCTGGTGTCCTCGTCGCTGTACGACGCCTGTGCCTGGTTCTCGACGGGGCTGGGCGACGACCACACCCACGACGCCCAGCTCGGGCTGTTCTCCTGCGGCTACAACGCCCAGATCTGGAGCGGGTTGCTCCGCACCGACCCGGGGACGTACTTCGACGATGCCTCGGCGCGCCTGGCGCCCGACGCCGAGTCCCTGATCGTCCTGGCCAACCCGGTGCAACCCCACAGCGAGGGCGAGGTCGTCCTGGCCAGCGCGGATCCGGGCGACCACCCCGACATCCGCATGAACTACTACGGCGACCCCCACGACCTGCGGGTCATGGTCGCCGTCATCCGCAAGGCATTGGACGTGATGGCCAGCTGGCCGGGAGACCGTGAGATCGGTCCGTGGCTCGTCCCTCCCGCCCTCGCCGCCGAGCACGGCCACGCCGAGGGCGACACGCCCAGCGATGCCCTGCTGGAAGACCTCGCCCGGCACTACTCCTTCACGGTGTACCACCCGACGAGCACCTGCCGGATGGGCAGTGTGGTCGACGAGCGCCTCCGGGTCCACGGCGTCGCCCACCTGCGGGTCGCCGACGCCAGCGTGATGCCCAACGTGGTCAGCGGCAACACCAACGCCGCCACGATCATGATCGGCGAGAAAGCCGCGGAGATGATGGCCGCCGACCACGATGTGGCCCTCCACCAGCTCGTCGGCCAGGGCGGTTGAGAGCGAGGCCGACGATCCCGGGAGCGCGGCGCGCCGGTCGCTAGGGTCGCTCGCGAGGGTGACGACGAGAGGACTACGGGAAGGCGCGGGATGGGATCGGAGCACACCATCGCGGCCCTCGAACGGTGCGACCTCCCTGCGGTCGGGGTGCTCTTCGAGGCCCACACCGGCCGGCCGGCCGACCTGACCCTGCTGGGCTCGTGGGTCGCATCCTCTCCGGCGGCCGGCGCCTACGACGGGGACACGTTGGTCGGGTACGCCATCTGCAAGCCCTTCGCCCCCGACGTGGCCGAGCTGGCCACGCTGCTCGTGCACCCCGATCGGCGGGGTCGCGGCATCGGCTCCCGGCTGGTGGCCCACGTCGAGGCCGCCGGCGCGAGCCGCGGCCTGCACGCGCTCGTCACGGTGGCGTCGAGCGGCTACCAGGTCCTCGGGGAGAAGCGCTCGTCCCGGCCGCTCTACGAACGCCTCGGCTACGAGGCCATCCTCGAGACTCCGTGCACCGCGGTCCTGGGCCGGACCCTCGCCGGGGAGCAGTGATGGGATCGCACGCGCCCCTCGTCCTGGAGCGCTGCTCGTTGACTGGGTCGACCGCCACCGGTCGCTTCCGGGTCGGTCGGCGCACCTCGACGGTGCGGTTCGACGGCGTGGCCCCCGATCCCCGGACGGTGGCCGACGCCTTCGCCGCGATCGCTCGGGTCATGGGCATGGAGACCGACCAGCGCATCATCTCCCTCCCTCGTCTGGGCCGAGCGTTCCACCAGCAGATCGACGTCTTCCAGCGCGTCCACCTGGCCCTCTTCCCGGACCACCGCGCCGCGCCGCTCCACGCCCGGCACCGCCGTGACCGGTCCCCGACGCCGGGACCCGACGGCCGGCGGGTCGCCGCCTTCTTCTCCGGCGGGGTCGACAGCTTCGCCCTCCTGGCCGAGCACCAGGACGTGATCGATGACCTCCTCTTCGTGCGGGGCTTCGACGTCGGGGTCCACGAGCGGGAGCGCAACGAGGAGGTGCTCCGGACCGTCCGCGCCGCGGCCGACGCGGTGGGCAAGCCCCTCATCGTGGTCGACACCGACCTGCGCGCCTTCTCGGACCCGGTGTGCGACTGGACCTGGTTCGTCTACGGCGGGCTCATCGCCACCAGCCTGCTCCTGGAGAGGACCCACCACACGGTGCTGTGCGCCGCCTCGGTCGCCGACCGGCACCTGCCCGACGAGGCGGTGCGGTTGCGGAGCTCGGGGTTCGGCAACGAGCGCACCGAGATGCGCATCGAGGGTCGCACGGCCACGCGCGTCGAGAAGGTGGCGGCGGTGGCGGCGTCGGGCCTGGCCCGGGACACCCTGCGGGTGTGCTGGCGGAACGTGCCCGGCACCGTGAACTGCGGGGAGTGCCAGAAGTGCCTCCGGACCCACGCCGCGCTGGCGGTCGCCGGCGGGCTCGGTTCCATCGCCACGCTGCCCGCGAGCCTCGACCTCGACGCCCTGGCCGCCCACCCCGCCGTGAACAGGTCCGACCGGGCCTACCTGGCCGAGATCCGCACCGCCGCCCTGGACAACGAGCTGAGCGACATCGTGGGGGCCCTCGACGAGGCCCTCGGTGCGGGAGAACGGCTCGTCTCGTGACCGCGTTCGCCATCGACGAGGGACCGAGGACCCTCGACCGTCTGGATGCTCCGCTCTTGACCCGCGCCGACTGGGGGGCCGAGCCCGCCGACGGATGGCCGACCGCGCATGCGCCCCTCCAGGCGATCGTCGTCCACCACACCGGCACGAGGAACGACGACCCCGACCCGCTGGCCATGCTCCGCCGAGTGCAGAGCTTCCACGCCCACGAACGGGGGTGGGGAGACATCGGCTACTCGTTCGTGGTGCTGGAGGACGGCCGCATCGCCGAGGGTCGGACCGGCTCGACCCGCGCCCCCGCCCCTCTCGGGGTGGTGGCGGGCCATGCCTACGGCCACAACCCGGGGACCCTCGGCGTGGCCGTCGCCGGTCGGTTTCTCGACCGTCGCCCGACCCTGGCGGCGTGGGCCGCGCTGCTCGAGCTCGTGGTGGCGGTGAGCCGCAGCTGCGCGCTCGACCCGATGGGCGCGGCGGTCACCCTGGAGAACGGGCGCAGGCTCCCCGCCGTGATCAGTGGCCACGGTGACGTGCGCGACACGACCTGTCCCGGTGGCGCCCTGGTGGCCGCCCTGCCCGCGCTTCGGGCCGAGGCACGGCACCGGATCGGCTGACACTCGACCGACGCCAACGAGCGGGCCGGCGATGCGGGCGCTCCACCCCCGGATCGGCCGGCCCCGTCGACCTGGAGGTCCTGCTGACGCTCGATCGGGGAGCCTCTTGTCAGGCGTGACCGAGGGGCGGAGCCGGGGCGCGCCGATCCTCAGCCGGGCCGGGATCCCGCAGCAGGCTGAACGCGGCCGCAAGCGGGGGAGAGGCGACCCAGAACGCGGGGTAGAGGGCCACCGAGGCGATGCCGAAGGCCAGGAGGTCCGGGGCGTCGCGGAGGAAGGCGAGGACGCCGAGGTGCAGCAGCACCCCCACCGCCACCGCGGGGCGCCGGGTCACGACGAACCAGAGGCCCACGGCACAGAACACCTCGGCGGTGAGGCCCAGGAGGTTGAGGGCCTCGGGCAGGCGCGACCAGGCGACGGTGTCGACCAGCGGACCCTTCAGCTGCCAGTCGATGGTGTCGCCCCGCAGCGACGAGGACCGCAGCTTCTGCACCGCCGCGTAGCCGTAGGAGATGGAGAGCTGCAGGGCGAGGAGCAGCGTCGGCCACCACGGAGCCCGACGGCGGTCCGGGCCCCAGGGCGTGGTGCTGGCCCCGCTGTCGGCCAGCACCAGGAGGACCCCGATGAGCACCATCAGGTAGCCGCCGTTGGCGTAGTGCTGACGGTCGACGGCGTAGAAGGCGCCCATCCCGGCCACGACCGACCCCGCGGCCAGTCGTGGCAGGAACCCGATGAACAGGGCCACGACGCCGACGCCCCAGAGCACGGCCGGCACCGCAGGAGGGAGGACGAGCAGGTGGTCCCCGACGATCGGCCACGGGATGTGGAGCCGGTCCGGGTCGAAGCCGGGGCCCAGCCGACGCCAGGACGAGCGCAGCATGACCAGGGCGGCCACGGCGTAGAGCATCCGCGTCGCGGCCAGGGGCCGCCCGCTCACCGTCGTGGCCACCAGGCGGACCCACACCGCGGTCACCGGCGTGGCCGTCACCGACACGGCACCTCCGACGTCCCCCACTCTGCGTCGCGGACCTGGACCGAGAGGACCTCGGGTCGTGCACACAGCTCCGCCACGATCTGTGGCGCGTAGAGGATCTCCCGACGCATCGGGCTGGTCAGCAGGCCGGTGACGTCGATCGGCTGGGTGCCGTCGGCGGTAGTGATCGAGAACTGCTCGGCCGGTTCGGTGAGCTGGTGGCTGAACATCTGCCAGCCGAAGGTGCGCGGGCGCTCGCCCCCACCCCGTTCCACCAGCCGGATGAGGGGGAGGCCCACCTGCACGGCCAACCACAGCGCCACGACGAGCGCGACGACGACGGCGCGCCGGTGCAGGGATCGCGACGGCACCGGTTCCGCCAGGACCCCCCTTTCCCGGTCGGGCCCCCCGTCGCCATGGTCCGCCGGGTGGGGGCGGTCGACCTCGGCCGCCGCCTTCACTGGTGTCCGTCGCCGTCGGCGGTCTCGTCGATCACCCTGATGGCGCCGACGGGGCACATCTCGGCCAGCTCCTCCAGTCGGGGGCGGGTCAGCTCCTGAGCGGCGGGCAGGGCCACGGCCAGGGCCTCGGGGCCGTCCTGGTAGGCGAAGAGCTGGGGTTCCTCCAGCACGCACGCCCCCGAGCTGACGCACTCGTCGTGGTCGACCCAGATCCTCGTCACGGCTCCACCGTAGAGGCTGTCCCGGAGCCGGCACCCGGTTCGCGGTCGTCTCGACCGAGCGCCCTAAGGTCTCGGGCTTGGTGACCGATGGGCACCTCGGCGGGGGCGTGGGTGGCCCGCCGAGGTAGTCCGACACACAGTCGCGCCATGCGACACGGAGGGAGCAAACGATGTCGAGGACCCGGACGCGGAGAGGTTTCGTCGGACTGGGGGTGGTCGTCGCCCTGGTCGGCCTCCTGGCCGCATGTACGCCCCCCCTGGGGCGCGCGGCCACCAACCTGCGGGTGCCCTCGCCTCGCGTGTGGGACAACAGCGACCCGGCAGTGCTCGTCACCCCCGACCGGCTCACCTACCTGTTCGGCTCCAGCAACAACATGCGGGTGCCGGTCCGACGGATCACCACCTTCGGCCAGAGCCTGGCCGACAGCAAGTCCCACTGGGCCCGTGATGCCCGCAATGCCATGCCGTCGGCCCCGGCTTGGGTCGACCCGGCGGAGCCCCACATCTGGGCCCCGACGGTCAAGAAGCTGGGTGAGCAGTACGTGATGTGGTTCTCGGCGGCGCGCCGGCCCACGTCGGGCTCTCCCATCTACGACGAGCTCAACGACAAGTGCATCGGCTGGGCCAAGTCCGCCAACCCCGCCGGCCCCTACCTGCCCTCGGCCAGCCCGGTCTACTGCGGCCTGCGGGCCGAGGGCGCGGTCGGGGGTCAATCGCGGTCGAACCTCTGGGGCCGCAGCGCCCTGGACCCCGAGGTGATGCGCGGCCAGGACGGGCGGCTCTACCTGCTCGTGGCGCTGGGGCGGACGACGGGCAACATCGGCGTCGTTCGCCTCGACAGCATCGGGCGGGTCATTGGCGGCCCGAACGCGTCCCCGACCATCCTCGCCCGCCAGTCCTTCCCCTGGCACGACGGGACGGTGAACAGCTCCTTCGATGGCCGTGCTGCGTTCCTCGAGAACCCGTCGATGATCTACGACCCGGCCAGTCGCAGCTACCTGCTCTTCTACTCGGCGGGACAGTGGTGGCGATCCAACTACGTCACCGGGTTCGCCCGCTGCGTCACGCCCACCGGACCGTGCGCGCTCGACTCCCGTGCCCCGATGCTGGGATCCGGCAACGGGCGCACCGGGGTGGGGGGCCTCACGGCCTTCCGCGACTCGGGCGGCACCATGCGGGTCGCCACCGCGTCCTGGCAGGCCGGCCGTGAGGGCCAGTCCGGCGCCGGCGGTGCCTACAGCCGCCAGGTCTCCTGGGGCACCATCGTGGTGAGCGGGTCCAACCCCGCCAACCAGTCCGTCACCATCCGTTAGCGCCCCTCGCCGGGGCGGCCGACGAGCGCCGGCCGCCCCGGCGACACCGATCCGAGGGGTGAGCGCGGCGGGGACCGACGGTAGGGTCTGGTCGCCAGGGCCACGTCACGGGAAGCCGTCATGCAGACAACGCACGGGATCGGCGGTGTCGAGCCCGCGGTCCACGTGCGCGGGCTCGTCAAGCGCTACGGCGACCTCACCGCGGTGGACGGCATCGACCTCGACATCACCCCCGGGGAGACGTTCGGCTTCCTGGGGCCCAACGGTGCCGGCAAGTCCACCACCATCAGCATCCTCTGCACCTTGGCCCGGCCCACCGAGGGCGCCGCCCGGGTGGCCGGCCACGACGTGGTGACCGAGCGCGACGAGGTCCGCCGCCACATCGGCCTGGTGTTCCAGGACACCACCCTCGACCAGTACCTCACCGCCGAGCGCAACCTCCGCTTCCATGCCGAGCTCTACGGCGTGCCCAAGGACGTCCTCGACGCTCGGCTCCGCAAGGTGCTGGAGATGGTGGGCCTGTGGGAGAGGCGGTCGTCCAAGGTGCAGAACTTCTCCGGCGGCATGAAGCGCCGCCTGGAGATCGCGCGCGGGCTGCTGCACTCACCGCGCGTGCTCTTCCTCGACGAGCCCACCGTCGGGCTGGACCCGCAGACCCGGCTCTCGATCTGGGGCTACATCGACGAGCTGCGCCAGAGCGAGAACATCACCATCTTCCTCACCACCCACTACATGGACGAGGCCGAGAACTGCGACCGCATCGCCATCATGGACGCCGGCCGGGTCATCGCTCTCGACACCCCGGTCGGGCTAAAGGCCTCCATCGGCACCGACACCATCCGGCTCCGCACCGCCGACGACCTGGCCGCCGCCGGCCTGCTGCGCGACCGGTTCGGGCTGGAGCCGACCGCCGATCCTGAGGGTCTCACCGTCAACGTCGCCGACGGCGAGGCCTTCGTCCCGACCCTCGTCACCGGGCTGGGCCTGGCGGTCACCTCCATCAGTGTGAGTCGGCCCACCCTCGACGACGTGTTCCTGTCCTACACGGGGCGGACCATCCGCGACGCCGAGACCGGTCCCGGGATGGTCAACCCCTTCGCCCAGAGCCGACGGTGAGCCCATGACCACCACCACCCCGCCCCCCTCGGAGGCCCCCGAGGCCGCCGACCGACCGGTGGTGCCGGTCCTGGTCGCCCACGCCGGGCTGCGACGAGACCTCCAGGCGGTCAAGGTCGTCATGCACCGCGAGCTCATCCGCTTCGCTCAGGACCGGCTCCGCTTCCTCTCCGCCCTGGTGCAGCCGGTGCTGTTCCTGTTCGTGCTGGGCACCGGCCTCTCATCGCTGACCGACCGCTCCACCGGCGACGTCGACCTCCAGACCTTCATGTACCCCGGGATCATGGCCACCTCGACCATGTTCACCGCGGTGTTCGCGGCGGTGTCGATCGTCTGGGACCGGGAGTTCGGGTTCCTCCGGGAGATGTTGGTCGCCCCGGTGCGGCGCAGCTCCATCATCCTCGGCAAGGCCCTCGGCGGGGCCCTGGTGGCGACCTTGCAGAGCGTCGTCATCCTGTTGTTGGCCCCGGTCGTGGGGGTGTCGATGACCCCGGTACTGGCGCTGATCATCCTGGGGGAGGTGTTCCTGCTCTCGTTCACCCTCACCTCGCTGGGTCTGGTGGTGGTCGCCCGCATCCAGCAGATCCAGACCGTGATGGGGATCATGCAGATGGTGGTGCTGCCCCTGTCGTTCCTGTCCGGTGCGCTCTACCCGGTGACCGACCTTCCCTCGTGGCTGACGTTCCTCGTGAAGATCAACCCGGTGACCTACGCGGTGAACCCGGTGCGGACCGCGGCGTTCAGCCGGGTCGACGCCTCACCGGCGGCCCTCGACGCCCTCAACCCGCCCCTCACCTGGTGGGGCTGGGAGGTGCCGATCCTGCTGCAGCTGGGACTGGTGGCCGTGCTCGGGGTGGTGTTCCTCCGGGTGGCCGTCCGCCAGTTCAAGACCGTGGAGTAGGCCCACCCGGGTCGGCACTGTGTCCTCCGAGCTGTCCCCGGCCGACGCCGACGCCCCGTCTCCGGATTGGGCGGTCATGCTGCGGCGCGGAGCTCGCCGGCGCTGTCCCCGCTGCGGCGGGGGGAGGCTGTTCCGCACCTTCTGGTCCATACGCGACCGGTGTCCCCGCTGCGGGCTGCTGTTCGCGCGCGAGCCCGGCTACTTCACCGGTGTCTACCTGGTGAACCTGGCCGTCGTGCTCACGGTGCTGTTCGTGGTGGTCATGGCCTTCGCAGTGTGGCTGAGCGGGCACCCCGACGCCCCACTGGCCGTGCCCCTGGCGGTGGGTGGGGTGGCCGCGGTCGCCGTGCCCATCGCCTTCTACCCCTTCGCCCGGACCATCTGGTCGGCACTCGACCTGGCCTTCACGCCCATGGAGCTGGAGGAGATCCTGGACGCGGCGGTGGCATCCGACGACGAGCCCGACGATCGATGCCCCGACCCGATGGGCCCGGGACACGGGTCTGGTGGCGACCGCCGCGGCGACGAGTCCGGTCCTGGCGTCGACGACGACCGGCCCCGCCGACCCCCGCCCTGACGCGCGTCCCGGAGGTCGCCGCGCTCGGGTGATCTCGGGGCGGAACGGGGAGGGCGCCCCCCGGAGGGCCCTGCTCGGCGCCGGGCCGACGACGTAGCCTCGGAGGGTGGCCGCCCTCTCTCCCGATCGCGTGCACGGGGAGGGGTGGGTGGGTGACGCCCCTCCGCTGGATCTCGACGTCCTCGCCCCCGGGTCACTGCTCGATGGCGGTCGCTACCGCCTGGGGCCGCCCCTCGGGCGGGGCGGGTTCGGCATCACCTACCGGGCCGAGGACCTGCGCCTGGAGCGCCCGGTGGCCATCAAGGAGCTGTTCCCCGAGCGGGCCCGACGGGAGGGGACCTCGGTGGTCGTGTCCGGCGCCGCGGCCGAGGGCTTCGCCCGAGCTCGGCAGCGGTTCCTCCGGGAGGCCACCACCCTGGCCCGCTTCGGGCACCCGTCCATCGTGCGCATCTTCGCCGTGTTCGAGGAGCACGGCACCGCCTACCTGGTGCTGGAGCGACTGGACGGGCGGACCCTGGCCCAGGAGCTGCGCAGTCGCCGGGGTCCGTTCTCCGAGGCCGAGGCCCTCGACGTCGCCGGCCCGGTGGCGGCGGCCCTTTCGGTGGTCCACCGCGCCGGGGTCCTGCATCGGGACGTCAGCCCGGCCAACCTGATGCGCACCCGCGACGGCCGCATGGTGCTCATCGACTTCGGTCTGGCCCGCCCCTTCGCGGACGACCGGACCACGGCCATGACCCGCATCGTCACCCCCGGCTACGCCCCGCCCGAGCAGTACGCCGGTGCCGGCCGGTTGTCGGCCCGAGCCGACGTGTACGCCCTCGGGGCCACGCTCCACCGCCTCCTGTCGGGTCAGGTCCCCCCCGATGCGGCGGCACGGGCCCAGGGGCGCGCGCCCTCGCCTCTGTGGCGGGTCAACCCCACTGTGTCGCGACGGGTGAGCGAGGCGGTGGGCGCGGCGCTGGCCCTGGATGCCGATGATCGACCTCCGACGGTGCGGGATCTGCTCGACCGCCTCGGCGTCGCCACCGACGACCTCGATCTCCACGACCCGCCTGATCCCGACCGGCCACGCGGAGCCGCACCGGGACCGCAGGCCATTGGAGATCCGGCCCCCGCGGAGCGCCCCGCCGAGCCCCCCGCCGTGTCGCCGTGGCCGACCACCGGGTTGCCGGCCCGGGCCGACGAACGCGCCGGAGTCGGGCCCGACGGCCCCCAGCGGGCAGGGGCCGACCGCGGGGGGCCCGACGGTGCCGGCCTCGATGGGGCAACCAGGGCCGTCGGCGATGGCGGGCCGGGTGCGCCCGACATCGGTGTCGGTGATGGCGCCGGACCCGAGGGTCCCACCCACCAGGTCGCCCACGGGGTCACCGATCAGGGCGACGATCCCGGCTGGAGGCCCCCTGACGACCGCCTCGCCCCCCGGGCTGTCGACCGCGTCACTGATCGCGCCGCCGGGTCCGCCACCACCGTCCCCGCCCCGGCTCGCCCGGCCGCGCCGGAGCGGGGCGGCCACGGGCGACGCCCCACCGTCCGTCCCGCCAGCCACGTGGTGCCGGCTCCCGATGAGGCCCGGCACCCGGCATCGGTCGGCCCCGCCGGCGGATCCCCCTTCGGCGTCGCCCCGCCCCACCAGGCCGGTGCCGCCGGCTCCCCGCACGGACGGGCCTGGGTGACGGTGCCCCTGGGCCTGGGCGCCACCGCCCTGGCCAGCGCCCAGCCGGTGACCGTCCCGCTCGTGATCGGACTGCTCGTCGCGCCGCTCCTGGCCACGGCGGGAGATCGGGTCCTGCGCCCCCACCGGAGCGCGGGGTGGATGCCGGGTTGGTGGCTGCGCAACCTGGTGGTCGGCGCCCTGCGGGCCGTGGGTCCCATCCTGGTGCTGGGTGTCGGTCTCGGCCTCTGGTGGGGCAGCGAGACCTACGACGCGCTGGCGGTCGCCGGGCCCTGGGTGCTGCGCGCGACCGGGATCGGGGCTGGGGGGCTGCTGTGCCTGTCGGCCGGGCGGGGCGGGCCGCGCTTCCGCAGTCACCTCGCCCTCGACGCCCTGGCCCGCCGACTCCTGCCCCACGGTCGCCTGACCGTGCCTGCGGGGGTGTTGCTGGTCGTGGGCCTGGGTCTGGCTGCGGCCGGGCTGTGGTTCCAGCCTGAGGCCTGGCCCCTCAGCGGCTGACCCCGCCCCCATCCGGTCGTGGGCGACGTTTGCCGTGGCGCGTCGGAGCGGGGGGCCGAGGATGTCGACCAGCTCGGTTGCGGGGGTCATCTGTCCGGTCGTGGGCGACTGTGCCGGGGTCGGGCATCGGCGCTGTCGATCAGTCCGGCGAGCGGTTCGGGCGGGCGGTCGACGGTGAGGACAACCCGGTGGCGGCATGGAGGAAGGCCAGGACGTCGGCGCCCTCGTCGGCCCGTCGGGAGCTGGGCTTACCCTGACCGTGACCTGCCTCCCGCTCCACCCGCAGCAGCACCGGCGCCGCGTCGGCCACCTCGGCGGCCGCGGCCTGCAACCGGGCCGCCATCTTGCGGGCGTGCAGAGGATCGACCCGGGAGTCCTCGGCGCCGGTCGTGATCAGCACCGCGGGGTAGCGCATGCCGTCGACGACGTGGTGGTAGGGCGAGTACGAGAGCAGCCAGGCCAGATCCTCGGGCCGATCGGGGTCGCCGTACTCCGGCACCCACAGCCGGGCGATGCGGAAGCGCGGGTACCGGACCATGTCGCAGAGGGGCACGGCCGCGTGCACCGCTGCCGCCAGGTCCGGACGGCGGGTGAGGGCGGCGGTCACCAGCAGACCACCGTTGCTCCCGCCCCGGAAGGCGAGGTGGGCCGGGCTGGTGCGACCCTCGGCCACCAGCCAGTCGGCGGCGGCCTCGAAGTCGGCGAACACCTGCGGTTTGCGCGCCCCCTGCCCGGCCCGGTGCCACTCCTCGCCCTCCTCGGATCCACCCCTGATGCAGGCCACGGACCACACCCCGCCGGCCTCGGCGTGGACGGCGGCGTCGGCCGAGTAGGAGGGGCTCATGGTCAGGCCGAAGCCCCCGTAGCCGGTGAGGATCGTGGGCGTGTGGGGGCCGGGTTCGACGTCGGCCCGGCGCAGGCTGAAAAGGGTGATGTCGGTGCCGTCGGTGGACGGATACCGGTGCCGTTCGACCACGAAGACGTCGGGGTCGAGCGAGCCGGCCGGTGGTGAGGGCCCCCACCGGGTCAGCCCCGCTCGGTCCCAGCGGAACAGGGTCGGGGGCAGGGCGAAGGACGTGAACCCGACGAAGGCCTGGTCGCGCTGGGTGCTTCCCCGCAGCGCGAAGACCGTGCCCTCGGTGGGCAGATCCACCGGCCCCGGCCACCCGGCCCTGTCGCCGGGCTCGGTGCGGTCGGGCCGGGGTAGCCAGACCAAGCGGCTGATGGCCTGGTCGGTCGAGGCGACGAGCAGCGAGTCGGAGGTGGCGACGACCGCCACGAGGACGGCCTCCGACGCCGCGACCAGGTCCGTCCAAGCGTCGGGCCCGGGGTCGTCGAGCGGTGAGGAGACGACCCGGCCGGTCGGCGCGTCGAGGGTGGTGGTGCCCACCAGCCGGTCGCCCACGACCTGGAGGTCGGTCAGCGCCTCGACGCCCTCGATCACCGTGCGCCAGGTGCCGTCGCTGCGGTCGCAGAGGTGGACGTCGGTGCGGCCCCAGCCCACCGACACGTGCACCAGCAGCCAGCGGTCGTCCTCTGAGCAGCGTACGTCGGGCCACGCGGTCGGATCGGGGAGGGCGTCCCACACCACCGGGTCGGCGTCAGGGTCGGCCCCCAGGTCATGGTCGAGGACGATGCGGTGGTAGCCGGCTTCGCGGTCGGGGACGGTGGTCGGATCGGCGTAGCGGGTGTAGGCGAAACCGGATCCGTCGGACCGCCAGGCGACCGACGCGGCGCGGGTCCGGGTGATCTCGTCGTCGAGCAGGTGCCCGGAGGCGACGTCGACGATCCGCAAGGTCGAGAGCTCATCACCGGCCGTCGAGATCCCCACCGCCACCCGAGCCCCGTCCGGAGAGGGGTGGAACCAGTCGAGGGCCGCGGTCGGGTCGCTGACCAGGGCGACGGGATCGACCAGCACCCTCCCCTCCTCGGCCCCCTGGCCCGTGGCCGGCCTTGCGATCAGCACCACCTGGTCGCGGCCACCTCCTCGCTCGCGGGTGAAGGCGAGGTCACCGCCCAGCGCGGCACCGACCACGACGGGGACATCGAGCAGCGAGCGCAGCCGGTCGTGGAGCCGGGCGCGGTGGGGGAGGGCGTCGAGCACGGCCCGGGTGCGTGCCGTCTGGGCCTCGTCCCAGCGTCGGACCGCCGGGTCCTCGCCGTCCTCCAACCAGCGGTGGGGATCGGCCACTCGGTGACCACCGAGCACCTCGACCCGATCCTCGGCCCGGGCCGACGGCGGCGCCGGGGCGGGCGACAGGGGCCGGTCGGGCATCGGGCGACGTTACCGGCGCCTGGCGCCTCAGCCCCTCCCGATCACTGGTCGCGTGTTGGGGCCGGCTGAGGATCGCGTCGGTCCGGGTGGCAGAATGGACCGTCGGGCGCAGGACGATCCCCGTTGCCCGCGCCCCCTCGCTGCTCGATCCCCAGGAGCCCCCAGAGTGACCTTCAAGGTCGGAGACCGCGTCGTCTACCCCCACCACGGTGCGGCGGTGATCAAGAAGAAGGAGAAGATCGAGGCCTTCGGCGAGAAGCGGGAGTACCTCGTGCTCCAGATGGTCCACGGCGAGCTCACCCTGCGGGTCCCGGTGGACAAGGCCGAGGAGGTGGGCATGCGCCCGCCGATCAGCCGTTCCGACGTCGAGGACCTGTTCCGTCTCATCGGCAAGCGCGACGTGCGCGAGCCGGCCAACTGGAGCCGTCGGTTCAAGAACCACCAGGAGAAGATGAAGTCCGGCGACGTCTACCAGGTGGCCGAGGTGGTGCGGAACCTGGCCCTCCGCGAGGCGGGCAAGGGCCTGTCCACCGCCGAGAAGTCCATGCTGGACCGGGCCCGGGGCATCCTCGTCTCCGAGCTCAGCTTCGCTCTCGACGTGACCGAGGACGACGCCCTCGACAAGCTCAACGCCGGACTGCAGTAGGCGTTGGCCCGCCGGGGCGACCGGTCCCGCTGATCGCGCCTCCCCCCGAGAGCACGATCAGCTCGTCGGAGTGGAGCGAGCGCAGCGAGCGAACGACGGTGAAGCGTCACTCAGCGCGGGCGGTGGCGCGGTGGCGCTTGGAGAGGCTGGCCAGCTCTTCGGCTGAGGCCATGGCGGTGCGGATGCTCTCCTCCAGGGCCGCCCGGCTGGCGTGCATCTTGTCCTCGATGCCGTCCAGACGGGAGCCACCCTCGGTGTCGGGCGCGGGGGTACCGGCCCTGACCAGGGCTCGCGCCCCGGCGCGTTCGGCGACGAGGGCGGGGTCGACCTCGTCGCCCCCGCCGGTGGCGACGTCGGCCCGGTGGGCGTGGGCCGCGAGGGCGGCGGTGGCCTTGCCCCAGTGGGCCTTGAACATGCCCATGTCGAACGAGCCGTCGCGGACTCGGGCGGTGTGGAGGATCCGCTTCGGGGGGGTCTTGAGGTCGCGAACGATGCCGAACCACGAGAGCACCTTGAGGCCGTAGTAGGTGGGGTCGTACTCCCACCAGAAGAACCCGTTGCGGGCCGCGGCCTGGTAGTAGTGGTGGTTGTTGTGCCAGCCCTCGCCGCCGGTCCAGAAGGCGATGAGGGCGGAGTTCCGGCTGGTGTCGGTGGTGGCGTAGCGGCGGCGACCCATGACGTGGGCCAGGGAGTTGACCGTGAAGGTGCCGTGCCACAGCAGCACGGTGGACCAGAAGAAGCCGACGATGAGGCCGGGCCAGCCGGCGATCATGTAGCTGGCGATGCCGAGGGTCCAGGACGGGATCCAGTCGTGGTTGGTGAGGAACCGCAGCTCGGGGTACTTGTTGAAGTCCTTGATGGAGTCCGGGTCCCAGCCCTTGAACTTGTCGCACAGGATCCAGCCCATGTGGCTCCACCAGAAGCCCTTCTGGGGCGAGTGGGTGTCGCGCTCAGTGTCGCTGAAGCGGTGGTGGTCGCGGTGGTGGCTGGCCCACCACAGGGCACCCTTCTGCGCCGCTGCGCCCCCGCCGAAGGCCAGGATGAACTGGAAGACCCGGTTGGTCTTGTAGGCCCGGTGGGAGAAGTAGCGGTGGAACCCGGCGGTGATGAACCACATGCGGCCGAAGTACAGGACCGCGCAGAGCCCCAGTGACTGCCAGGTGATGCCGGTCACGAGGGCCAGCAGGCATAGCCCGTGGATCAGGAACATCGGGATCGAGGCGATCCAGTTCACGCGCTCGTCTGGCGCTCGCTCGATGGCGTGGGTGCTGCTCACGAGAAGAGTGGTCCTCACTGGCGGGATGAACACCCACCGATCGAGATCGGGGCCGCGGCCACGGCCTGATGAGTAGCCTACCGACCGGTAGGTAGGAGGTCGAGGGCAGGGTGACGTGTCGTCCGCCACAGGCGGCGCGCCTACAGTGCCCGCCGGGAACCTTGCAGCATGCGTGCAACCTTGTTCACGGCCCTGGCCGCCGCCGCCCTCCTCACCGTTCTCGTCGCGCTCGACGAACCCCTCTCGGGCGGCGCCTGGCTGGTGGCCCTCGCGGTGGCCGTCATCGGCATCGTGACCCGCCGTCCCGCGATCACCCGGGTGGTGGCGCCGGTGGCCGGGGTGCTGTGGCTCCAGGTCGCCTTCTTCCCGCTGCCCTCGGGCCAGTGGGCCTTCGGGCTCGTCCTCGGGCTCATGTCCTCGCTCGTGGCCCTGGGGATGGCCCTCGTCTACCGGGCCAATCGGGTCCTCAACTTCGCCCAGGCCGAGTTGGGCACCGCCCCCACGGTGCTCGTCGTGGGGCTCATCACCTTCAGCGGGCTGAGCTGGTGGCTGGCCGTGCCCGCGGGCCTGGCCGCCGCCGTGGCCCTCGGCCTGGTGGTGGAGCTGGCCGTCATCCGTCGCTTCACCCGGGCCCCAAGGCTGATCCTGATGGTCGCCACCATCGGCCTGTCCCAGCTGCTGACCTTCGTCTCGATCATCCTGCCCCGGCTGTGGGGGGAGACCCTGGTCGACCAGGACATCGACATCCCCCTCGACGTCCGCCTGTCCGACGGGCCGCCCGCACTCACCGGTGACCACGTCCTCGCCCTGGTCCTCGTCCCCCTGGTGATCGCCGCCCTGGCCGCCTTCATCCGCTTCACCGACGTGGGCGTGGCCATCCGGGCCGCGGCCGACAGCAACGATCGGGCCGCCCTGCTGGGCGTGCCGGTGCGCCGCCTGCAGACGGTGGTCTGGTGCCTGGCCACCGTCCTCAGCTTCGTGGGAGTGCTCCTGCGAGCCGGTGTCGTGGGCCTCCCGGTGGCTGCGACCCTCAGCTTCGGGGTGCTGCTCTCCGCCCTCGCCGCGCTGGTGCTCGGCAACCTGACCGACCTGGTGGCCGTCGGTGCCGCCGCAGTGGCCCTCGGGATCCTCGAGCAGGGCGTGGTCTTCAACGCCGCCGACGGGTTCGTCTCGCTCGTCATCGGCGGGGTGATCGTGGTGGGCATGCTGGTGCGCCGATTGGGCAGCACCCGGGCCGCCACCGACGCCACCGTCGCCTGGCGGGCGGCCGACGAGGTCCGGCCCCTTCCCGCCGAGCTGCGCCGTCTACCCGAGGTGCGGGGCGTGCGCATCGCCCTGCTCGCGCTCGCCGGCGCCGTGGTCGTCGTCTACCCGCTCCTCGTGTCACCCAGCTTGGCGCTCCGAGGCGTGTTCATCGCCTGCTTCGTGCTCATCGCGGCCTCCGTGGTGGTGCTCACCGGGTGGGCCGGACAGGTGTCGCTGGGCCAGATGTCCTTCGTGGCCGTGGGGGCGGCCATGGGGGCCCAGGCGACGGGGGAGTGGGGCCTCGACCTGTCGCTGGCCATGCTGCTGTCGGGGGTGGCCGGTGCCCTGGTCGCCGTGGTCATCGGCCTGCCCGCCCTGCGCCTGCGGGGCCCGTTCCTCGCCGTCACCACCCTGGCCTTCGCCCTGGCGTCCAGTCGCTACCTGCTCAACCGCAGCAACAACCGCTTCCTGTACGCCGACACCCTGGAGCGCCCCCAGCTGTTCGCGGTGATCGACCTCACCAGCCAGCGGACCATGTACTGGGTCACCGCCGCGGTCGCCATGCTCGGGTTGGTGGTGGTGCGCAACATCCGGTCGAGCCGCACCGGTCGGGTGCTGCTGGCGTTACGCGACAACGAGTCGGCGGCCTCGGCCTACGGCGTGGCCGTGGTGCGGGCCAAGCTGTCGGCCTTCGCCCTGTCGGGCTTCGTCGCGGCCGTGGCCGGGTGTCTCTACGTGCACGCCCTGCTCGGCTTCAGCGAGCAGCCCTACGGTCCCGAGGTCAGCTTCAACGTCTTCACCGCGGCCGTGGTCGGAGGTCTGGGCTCGCTCGGCGGCGCCGTCATCGGGGCCCTCTTCCTCTACGGCGGCCGATGGTTCCTGCCCCCGGACTGGCAGCTGCTCCCCTCCGCGGTCGGGGTGCTGGTCGTGCTCACCTTCCTGCCAGGAGGACTGGGCGAGCTGGTGAATCGCGGTCGCGACGCCGTGCTCCGCAAGGTGGCCGATCGCCGGGGTCTGGTGGTCCCCAGCCTGGTGGCCGACGTCCGCACCGACGAGGACGACGAGGACGACGAGGACGACGAGGTCCCGCCGCTGGTCGATGCTGCCGACCACGTGTCCGAGGAGGTCATCGTCCCGTGACCTCCGGGGTGCCGGGGACCGAGAGCGACGCCGACCAGGTGGTCGGTGAGGCGGCCGGTGAGGTCGAGCCCGACGCGTCGGACGCGCACGGGGTCGCAGGCTGGCTCCGGCGCCGGGTCACCGACGGCGCACCGGTCGCGCCGCTGCTCCTGCTGTTCGGCCTCAACCTCACCGACGAGCTCGACCGCAGCGCGTTCGGGGTCCTGCTGCCCGAGATCCGCGACGACTTCAACCTGAGCAACAGCGGCATTTTGGGCGTCGTGGCCCTGGCCGCCGCGGCCGCCCTCCTGCTGACCGTGCCCATCGCGGCGTGGGCCGACCGAGGCAACCGGGTGCGCATCGCCCTGCTCGGGGCGGCGGCGTGGGCCTTCTTCTCCCTGGGCACCGGTCTGGCCTTCACCGCGTGGGTCCTGGTGACCATGCGGGCCGGGTCGTCGATCGGCCAGGCCGTCACCTTCCCCACCCACAACTCCCTGCTCTCGGACTACTACAAGCCCGGTCTCCGCCCCCGGATGTACTCGTTCCACCGCTCGGCCAACGCCATCGGCACCGTCGTGGGCGCCGTCGTCGGCGCCCTCCTGGCCCAGGTGGCGGGCTGGCGGACCCCGTTCTTCGTGTTCGCAGTGCCCACCCTCATCCTGGTGGTCATCGGGATGCGGCTGGCTGATCCGGGCCGAGGTCACCACGAGCGGGCCGCCATGGGCGCCGACGCCGACCTGCTCAGCGCGGACGAACCGCCGCCCTCGTTCGCCGAGGCCTACCGGATGGTGTGGACCATCGCCAGCCTCCGCCGCATCTTCCTGGCCCTGCCCTTCCTGGCCGCATCGATCGCCGGGTTCGTGTCGATCTCGTCCATCCTCTACGAGCAGGTGTGGGGCCTCGACGAGATCGAGCGCTCCTGGGTGCTGGTGCCGGTGCAGCTGACCGAGCTCCTGGGGCTCTTCGTCGGGGCCCGGCTCGGGATGAAGGCCCTGGCCCGGGGACCGGCGCAGGTGTTCCGGTTCATCGCCCTGTCGGCCTTCCTCGCCGCCGCCCTGGTCATCGTCCTGGCCACCGCGCCCGTCCTCGCCGTGGCCATCGCGGCCAACGCCCTGATCGTGGCCTGCCTGGCCATCGTCGGCCCCGGTGTCCTCTCCAGCCTGTCCCTCGCCATCCCACCCCGGGCCCGGTCGGTCGGGTTCTCCATCGGCGCCCTGTTCGTCCTCCCCGGGCTGGTGGTGATCCCCATCATCGGCTGGATCGGCGACGCCCACGGGTTCCGCTGGGGGTTGGCCATCCTCGCTCCCGTGTACCTGCTCGGCGGGCTCCTCATCGCCTCGGTGGGTCGCGTCATCGACAGCGACGTCCACCAGGTGTGGGCCGGGGCCGCCGCTCGGGCCGAGCTGCTGCGGGAGCGACGCGCCGGGCGTCAGAAGCTGCTGCTGGTGCGGGGCCTCGACGTCCGCTACGGCGACATCCGCATCCTCTTCAGCGTCGACATGGAGGTGGAGGAGGGCGAGATCGTGGCCCTGCTGGGCACCAACGGGGCCGGCAAGTCGACCCTCCTCAACGCCATCTCCGGGGTCGTCCCCGCCAGTCGGGGCGCGGTGATCTTCGACGGGCGCGACATCACCCACGCCCCACCCGAGGAGATCGCCCTGCTCGGCATCGGCCAGGTCCCCGGCGGCAAGGGCACCTTCCCCGGGCTCACCGTGGCCGAGAACCTGCGGGTGGCGGGGTGGATGGCCCGGCGCGATCCCACGACCCTGGCCGAGCGTCGAAGCCGGGTGGAGGAGATGTTCCCGGTCCTGGTGGAGCGGCGCGACGACCCGGCCGCCGACCTCTCCGGTGGCCAGCAGCAGATGCTGGCCCTGTCGATGGCCTTCCTGACCCGGCCCCAGCTCCTGGTCATCGACGAGCTCTCCCTCGGCCTGGCTCCCGTGGTCGTTGAGGAGCTGCTCGACGTGGTGCGGACCCTCCGCGACGAGGGCACGACCATCCTCCTCGTCGAGCAGTCGGTCAACGTGGCTCTTTCGGTGGCCGACCGGGCCTACTTCCTGGAGAAGGGCGAGGTCCGCTTCGACGGTCCGACCGCGGAGCTGCTCGACCGCCCCGACGTGCTGCGCTCGGTCTTCCTCGAGGGCGCCAGCAAGGGCCTGGCCGACGCCACCTCGGCCCCGGGGGGCGGGCCCGGGATCGGCACCGACGGCACCGACGGCGGCGATCCCGGTGCGGGCGCCGGCCACGCGCCGGCCCCCGCCGGCGGGGGCGCTGCCGGCGCCGCCCGCCGCCGCTCCGATGAGGACGACCTCCTGGCCCTGGCCGCGGCCTCGGCCGCTCCGCTGCTCGGGGGCGCCCGGGGTCGGGAGCGGCCCGCCGGTCCCGCCCTGTCGGCCCGCGACCTCTCGGTCCGCTTCGGTGGGGTGGTGGCGGTCGACGGTGTGTCGGTCGATGTCGCCCCCGGCGAGGTGCTCGGGCTCATCGGCCCCAACGGTGCCGGCAAGACCACCCTCATCGATCTGCTGTCGGGCCACACGCCGGCCGATGCCGGCACCGTCGTGCTGGGCGACGTCGAGCTCACGGCTCTCGGCGCCGGAGCGCGGGCCCGGGCCGGGGTCGGCCGCTCCTTCCAGGACTCCCGGCTGTTCCCCTCGCTCACCGTCGAGGAGGCGATCGCGGTGGCCCTCGAGCGGTGGATCGCGGTGCGCGATCCCCTCAACGCGGCCTTCCGCGCTCCGCCGCTGGTGGCCAGCGAGGCCGCGGTGGCGGCCGAGGTGTCCCAGCTCATCGACCTGCTGGGGCTGGGCGCCTTCCGCAGCAAGTTCGTCGGTGAGCTCTCCACCGGTTCGCGCCGCATCGTCGACCTGGCCTGCGTCCTGGCCCACCGCCCCGACGTGGTGCTCCTCGACGAGCCCTCGTCGGGCATCGCCCAGCGCGAGGCCGAGGCACTCGGCCCGCTGCTGCTGCGCATCCGCGACGCGCTGGGCGCCAGCCTGGTGGTGATCGAGCACGACATGGGCCTCATCACCTCCGTCTCGGACCGCATGATGGCCCTCGACCTCGGACGGGTCGTCGCCGACGGTCCCCCCGACGAGGTGCTCCGCCACCCCGAGGTGGTGGCGTCCTACCTGGGGACCGAACCGGCCGTGCTGGCCCGCTCGGGCCCCGCCCGCGACCCTGGCGCCGAGCGCTTGTGACATCGTGATCCCCACCCCTCGCCCCCACGGAGGCACCTGATGGTCTCGCCCCTGCCCGACCGGCCCCGGCCGCTGGCCCGCTTCGGCCCCCTCGCTCTCGTCGTGGTCGTCCTGCTCGTCGTGGCCGTGGTGGCCAGCGTCAAGGGCAGCCCGGCCGACGACGGCGAGCGGGCCACCAGCGGCCCGGTGGGAGACGGGGGCGAGGGAGGCAGCGACCCTACCGACAACCCGGACCTGCCCACCTACCTCCGCGACGCCGAGGTGGCCGGGACCACAGGCGACATCGACTGGGGCGAGGGCTGCGACCTCATCACCGGCCGGGTCAAGCTGCCCAGCCTCTACGCGCCGCCGTGCGTGCCCGCCCATACGGGCGACAACGGGGGTGCCACCTCGATCGGTGTCACGGCCGAGGAGATCAAGGTGGTCGTGTACGAGCCGCCGCCCGGCAACGACATCCAGGCCGCCCTGTCCGGCCTCCTCGATCCCCCGGAGGTCCAGCAGCGCACCCGCGAGGCCTTCATCGAGATGTTCAACGACGTCTACGAGACCTACGGTCGCACCGTCGTCCCGGAGGTGTTGGTGGGGTCGGGCCCGAGCGACGACGAGTCCGCAGCGGTGGCCGACGCCATCAAGGTCGCGGAGGAGATCCAGCCTTTCGCGGTGCTCGGAGGTCCCGCCCTCACCGACGCCTTCGCCGACACCCTCTCGGACAGGGGGATCATCTGCTTCGGCTGCGGGCTCTCGGTGCCCGACTCCAAGTTCCAGGAGAACGCGCCCTACATGTGGGGTTACCTGCCCACCCCCGAGCAGTTCCTGCGCACCTTCGGCGACTTCACCGTCCGGCGTCTGCTGGGCCGCACGGCGGAGTTCGCAGGGCCCGAGCTGGCGGACCGCGAGCGGGTGTTCGGCACCATCAACTTCGAGCAGGACCCGCCGGTGTTCACCAAGGTCGGCGACGAGGCCCGGGCCCGGGGCCGGCTGCGCGGCTACGAGGCCGCGGTCAGCGAGACCTACCTGCTCGACATCCCCAAGCTGCCGGAGCGGGCCGCCGCCATCGTCGCCAAGATGAAGGCCGCCGGGGTCACCACCATCATCTTCCTGGGCGACCCGATCACGCCTAGCTACCTCACCCAGGCCGCCACCCGGGAGGACTACTTCCCGGAGTGGGTCATCGCCGGCACCGTGCTCACCGACACCACCACCCTGGGCCGCACCTACGACCCGCTCCAGTGGGTCCACGCCTTCGGGCTGTCCAACCTGCCCGGCCGTCGCCCCATCGAGCAGCAGGAGCAGTGGCGTCTGCACGAGTGGTACTTCGGCGAGGAGCCCGAGGCCCGCCTGACCAGCGGCGTCGTCTACCCGTCGGTGGCGCAGATGATGCTCGGCATCCACATGGCCGGACCCAACCTCACGCCCGAGACCTTCCAGGGCGGCATGTTCAGCTACCCGCCCACCGGCGGCGGCCCGACCACCCCGCAGATCTCCTACGGAAACCAGGGCCTGTTCGAGCAACCGGACTACCTGGCGATCGACGACGTCGTCGAGATCTGGTGGGATGGCGATGCCATGGGCCCCGACGAGCAGGGCAAGAGCGAGGCACCGGGCATGTGGCGCTACGGCAACGGGGGGGAGCGCATCCTGCCGGGTCGCATGCAGAGCGGCCCGCCCATCCCCCACGACCCCGCCACCGCCCCTGCGCTGTTCACCGAGACCCCGCCCGAGGACGTCTATCCCGAGTACCCGTCCCCGGCCGGTGGGGGCTGAGGATCCGCGCCCGCCGTCGGTGAGGCGCATTGGCCAGTCGTGATCCCGCTGGCGCGCCACACTCTCCAATGTGAGCGAGCGCAGCGAGCGAACCCGACAGCACAGCTCTCCCCGGTGGCGGAGCGAGCGCAGCGAGTGCAGCCGATGGCGCTCATCGGTGCTCGCCCGCAGGCAGCCGCCGGAGCGGATTCCACCATCTCATGGAGCATCGATGAGCGACACCGACCTGGGACCGAAGCCGGCCACGCCCGCCACCGCGACCCGCCACTCCGCGGCGATGGTGAGCTTCGACGACGCCGGCGACTTCGACCGCGCCCGCCGCGGGCTGATCGCCCAGCACCCCACGGGCCGCATCGAACGCGACGGCGGCACCGTGTGGGACATCGCCAGCCACGACTTCCTCCGCACCGACGATCCGGCGCCGGACACGGTCCACCCCGGCCTGTGGCGACAGGGGCAGCTCAACGCCCACCACGGCCTGTTCGAGGTGGCCGAGGGCGTCTGGCAGGCCCGGGGCTACGACATCAGCAACATCACCTTCCTGGCCGGCGACCACGGGTGGCTGATCATCGACCCCCTGACCACCGCCGAGACCGCAGCGGCGTGCCTCGCCCTGGCGAACGACACGCTTGGGGCCCGACCGGTGGTGGCGGTCATCTACACCCACAGCCACGTCGACCACTTCGGCGGGGTCCTGGGGGTCACCTCCGAGGACGCCGTCGCGGCCGGCGACGTGCGGATCATCGCCCCCCAGGGGTTCATGCACGAGGCCTTCAGCGAGAACTCGCTGGCCGGCCCGATCATGGCCCGGCGGGCCATGTACCAGTTCGGCCCCCTGCTCCCCCCCGGGCCGCAGGGCCAGGTCGACGTCGGTCTCGGTCAGGCCCTGCCCTTCGGCGCTTCCGGGCTCATTGCTCCCACCGAGACCATCGAGCGCACCGGGACCGAGCTCGACGTCGACGGGATCCGCATCGTGTTCCAGGACACCCCCGACGCCGAGGCCCCCGCGGAGATGAACTTCTTCTTCCCGGACCGGGGCCTGCTGTGCATGGCCGAGAACTGCTCGCACAACATCCACAACGTGTACCCGCTCCGGGGAGCCAAGGTCCGCGACGCCCTGGCCTGGAGCAAGTACCTCCAGGAGGCCCTGCTGCTGTGGGGTGATGCCACCGACACCATGTTCACCAGCCACCACTGGCCCCGCTTCGGGCGCGACGACGTCAAGGCCTTCATCTCGCTGCAGCGCGACGTCTACCGCTGGATGCACGACCAGACGCTGCGCCTGGCCAACCACGGCCTGGTCGCCGACGAGATCGCGAAGGAGCTGGCTCTGCCGGAGTCGTTCGCCCGCGAGTCCCACGTGCAGGGCTACTACGGCACCGTCTCCCACAACGTCCGCTCGGTGTACCACCGCTACCTGGGCTGGTACGACGGCAACCCGGCCCACCTCCACCCCCTCTCGCCGGTGGAGGCCGGGAAGCGCTACGTCGAGATGATGGGCGGCCCCGATGCAGTGGTGCGCGGGGCCCAGGCGGCCTTCGACCGGGGGGAGTATCGGTGGGTGGCCCAGGTGCTGGCGCACCTCATCTTCGCCGATCCGAGCCATCGGGCCGCCCGTCTGCTCTCGGCCGACGCCATGGAGCAGCTGGGCTACCAGGCCGAGTCCGGTACCTGGCGCAACGCCTACCTCACCGGAGCCCAGGAGCTGCGCCACGGCTCCCTCCAGCTCGGCGCCTGGCGGCCGCAGGCGCTCGACCGGGCCATGTCGGGCGAGCAGATGGTCGACATGCTCGGCACCCGCTTCGATCCGTCCCGCTTCCGCACCGAGGCGACCGTGGTGCTGCGGCTGACCGACGTGGAGGAGGCCCACTTTATCGGTGTCGCCCACCACGCCATCCACCACCGGGTCCTCGACTGGGATGGTGACGCCCCGGCCGAGGCCGAGGTGGTCGTGGCCGTCGACCGGGCCACGCTGGTGGCGGTGATGGCCCAGGCCGACCGCTTCGATGCCCTCGTCGACGACGGCTCCCTCACCATCGAGTCGGGTGACGCGGGCGTGATCCGCGAGCTGCTCGTCGCCCTGGACCTGTTCCACACCGCCGCCCTGATCGAGCCCTGAGAGCGACCACGTGCCGATGGCTTGGGTGGGGGCCATCGGGTCGGACCCGGGTGTCTCAGGAGAGGCGGTCGTCGTTCTGGTAGACCCGCGGGCATGACTCCCGTCTCGCCCGACACCGCCGTTCGCCGCTACCTCGAGTGGTTGGACGACCCTTCCTCGCTGGTCGACGCCGACGCCGTCGCCCGCGCCGAGGCGGCGGTGGCCGCCGCCGGTGATCCCATGGCCCGCCTGCACGCTCTGGCCGACCTCGAGCACGCACGCGAGGCCGACAGCGACGCCGCCACCGAGGACTTCGTGGCCCACGCCAAGGCCTACGCCGAGGCCGAGTCCATCCCCGTGGCCGCGTTCCGGGCCTCCGGGGTTCCCGATGAGCTGCTCCGCCGGGCCGGCTTCGAGGTGGGCCGTCGTGGACGTCGCGCGTCGGGCGGCTCACGGCGGCGGGGCGGTGGGGGCAGCCGGGCGCCCATGGTCTCGATCGAGGAGCTCAAGGCGGCCACCCTGCGCCTGCCCAAGCAGTTCACCCTGTCCGACGTAGCCAACGAGGCGGGCGGGGGCTCCCCCCAGACCGTGCGCAAGGCCGTCGATGAGATGGTCGCCGAGCGCAAGGCGCGCAACCTGGGCCCCAAGCAGGACCACCACGGCCGGGGCCGGGCCCCCCACCTCTACGAGCTGACCTGATCCGTCTCCTGCGCCCGCCCAACCGTCCTTTGGTGAAAGATCTCGTGCTGTCGGTCCGGTCGCTGGTCGCGGTGGCCGTGGTGCTGCTGGCCGCCTGCGGGACGTCGTCACCACCCGACGAGGGTGCGACCCCGACCAGCGAGGCCACCACGACCACGGCCGTGTCGACCACGACCGCGCCGCTGGTCTGGACGGCGACCATCGCCGGCGAGGTGACCGTGAACCCGGCGTTCCGCCAGGGCATCGCCCGGGTCGACGGGGGCTGGGTCATCACCAACAACAACATGCTGTTCCGCACCGACGAGGACTTCACCGTGGTGCAGGAGACGACCCCGGGCATCCCCCCCGAGCTGGCGGCCCGGGGCTATGACCACATGGGTGATGGCGACGTCCACGACGGGCTGCTGTGGGTGCCGCTGGAGACCCCGGACAAGGAGACCGGCGTCCAGGTCACGGCCCGGTTCGACCCCGAGACCCTCGAGCCGGTCGACTCGTTCGAGGTGGCTCAGCACAACAACGCGTTCGTCACCGTCGCCGACGACGGGCTGGTGTGGTCGGCCGACCGGTTCATCGACGACACCCTCGTTCGGTATCGGGTCGACGGCACCACGGTGATGCCGGAGGAGCCGCTCCAGATGAGCAGGACGATCGAGCGCATCCAGGGCGCCGACATCGGCGACGGCGCCATCTGGCTGGCCACCGACGACGACACCAACGGCATCTACCGGGTCGACATGGACACCGGCGAGGTCCAGGCGGTGGGCTCGATGGGCCGGGTCGCGGGGGAGGGCGAGGGCATCGACGCCACCCCGTTGCCCATCGGCCTGCTCCACACCCTCGTCATCGACGAGAACATCGCCCCGGCCTACGCCGTCCACCTCGAGGTCACCTCCACCCCCGAGCGCTGAGCGGGAGCCGAAGAAACGGGCCCGCCGGGCTCATGACGGAGGATCGCCTGTCGATGGGTCGGCATGGACAGGGCGGCGGGACCCGAACCGGGGACGGTGCGCGCCCTGCTCGCCGGCCGGTTCCGCCTCGTCGCCCTCATGGCGCTGGCCGTGATCGGCATGGCAGCGTGTCTCCCGGTGTCGCCGCGAATCCCCGAGGTCGAGGCGGTCCACAGCTCCCGCGTGGTCGGCTACTACTCCTCGTGGAGCGCCTACGAGCGGGACCGCCAGGTTGCCGACATCCCGGCTCACCGACTGACGCACCTGAACTACGCCTTCGCCGACGTCCGCGGTGGTGAGTGCGTTCTCGGCGACCCGTGGGCCGACGTGCAGAAGCCGTTCCCTGGCGATCCGCCCACGGCGCCGTTCAAGGGCAACCTCCGTCAGCTGCAGCTGCTGAAAGCGGCGCACCCGCACCTCCGCACCACGATCTCGGTCGGAGGATCCTCGTTCTCATCGGGGTTCTCCGATGCCGCGCTCACCGACGCGTCGCGCCGAAGGTTCGCCACGACCTGCGCCGACTTCATCCAGCGCTATGGGTTGGACGGCATCGACATCGACTGGGAATACCCGATGGGCGGTGGCGCGGCGCAGGGTCGCCCGGCCGACCGCGTCAACGCAACCCTCCTGTTCCGGGAGCTACGCCGCGAGCTCGACGCTCGCGGCGCGTCAGCTGGACGTCGCTACCTCCTCACCGCTGCCACGCCGGCGGCGGCGTGGAGCCTCGACCACTTCCAGATCGATCAGGTCGCCTCGGTCGTGGACCACCTGAACGTCATGGCCTACGACTTCCACGGCTCGTGGGAGGCGCGAACGGGGTTCAACGCACCGCTCCGCGCCGCCCCTGGCGATGGGACTCCGTCGTTCACGGTCACCGCGGCGATCGACCTGTATCGGTCACGCGGGGTCCCGGCGCGGCTCCTCAACCTCGGCATCCCCTTCTACGGGCGGGGCTGGACCGGGGTCTCCAGCACGAACGACGGGCTGTTCCAGCCCGCGACCGGGACCACCATGGGCACCTCAGAGCCGGGCCTGTGGGACTACGCGGACCTAGTGGCGAACCACATCCCGACGATGACCCGGTCGTGGAGCCGCGCGGCCCAGGTGCCGTCGCTCTACGACGCCCGCTCCGGGCTGTTCATCACCTACGACGACCCGGCGTCGATCCGGGCCAAGGTGGCCTACGCCCAGGAGCGTTCCCTGGGGGGCGTCGCGGTCTGGGACCTGGGCAGCGACGACGACCGCAGCAGCCTGCTGGTCGCGGCGTCGGGCTGAGTGGCGAGGCCGACCCGCCCGAACGTCGCTAGGCCAGCTCGCCCACCCGACCCGACAGGTCGCGCAGCGGCGAGTCGGTGTCGCTGGTGGTCAGCAGCTTGCGCCCGGTCAGCATGGCGACGGCGCCCAGGATCAGGGTGATCAGGCCGGTCAGGGCGAGCAGCAGCGTGCCCGGGCCGGCGCCGGTGAGAGCGAGCACGCCGGTGCCGCTCACGCCGACCGCACCGGCTGCGCCGTCGACGTGACCGCCGCCGATGCCGCCGAGGCCGACGTTGCCGCCGAGGCTGCTGCCGGCGATGGAGGGGCCGATGCCGATGGACGTGGGGAGGGCTGAGCTGGACATTGTGGTCTCCTTGGGTTCGTGAGGTTCGTGAGGTTCGTGAGGTTTGTGTTGGGGGTCTTGGAGCTCAGGCGGCGGCCTCGTAGCGGGCGGGGGACTCCCACACGCAGCTCTCGACCCGGGGCTGGCGGATCGTCTTGACCAGCGAGTGCACGAACAGCACCCGGTAGATCCAGTCGATGGCCATGAGCAGCGGGAACAGGGCGACCAGGCGCCAGCGCCGCAGGGCGATGGCACCGATCACCGACCAGCCGAGGTAGCCGGCGGCGTAGATGGCGAGAGACTCGGCGAGCGAGGCGTTGGTCGTGACGATGCCGACGACCAGCAGTACCGGCCACAGCAGGACGTAGAGGACCCAGTCGAGCATGAGCCCGACGTAGGCCACGTCGAACCAGCTGCGGCGGCGACCCACCTTGTGGCCGTGGATGCCCTGCATGGTGCCCCACAGCCAGCGGAGGTTCTGGGAGTACCAGCTCGACATGTCGACCGGGTCCTGCACTGCGGCGACCGCGTCGGGGGCGTAGACGATGCGACCCAGCTTCCGGCGGTGGGTCTCCAGGGTCCAGTAGGTGTCGTCGACGATGTAGGGCGTGGGCTGGCCGGTGAGGTCGGCCAGCAGGTCGGAGCGGTACATGGAGTTCGAGCCGGAGATGCAGTTCATGACGTTGAACGCCGACTGCCCTCGGCGGACGAAGAGCTGGTAGCGCCAGTAGGCGAAGGCGCGGGAGGCGACCCAGGGGTTCCACCTCACCTCAGAGCGCCAGTCCGACGCCGTCTTGCCCACGACGATGGCGACGCCGCCCCGCATGCGGGCCAGGCACCGGGCCACGAAGTCGGCCTCGAGGCTGGTGTCGTCGTCGATGACCGTGACGGTCTCGAACCGGTCGACGATGCGGAAGTGCTCGAGCGCGGCCCGGATGGCTGAGGGCTTGCCCACGTTTACCTCGAGCGGGAGCACCTCGGCGCCGGCGGCCTCGGCGATGGCGACGGTGTCGTCGGTGCTGGCGTCGGACACCAGGAACACCGGGCACTGGCGCACCGCCCGCTCGATGACCGCCCCGACCTGGACGGCGCCGTTGCGGGAGGCGATCAGGATGCAGGCCGGGCGGCGTTGCTCGGCCTCGGCCTCGGCCGGGTGGCGGGCGAGCAGCTGCTCGACAGCCGCTCCACCGCGGTCGTCGATGTCGTCCTGGTCGTCGTCGGTCGCCGTGGGAGCCGGGGTCGTTGCCTGCATCTCGCTGCCTACTTTCTGTGTCTATATCGAGCGAGAACCGCTCTTCGTGGTGGCACTCTACGTGCTTGCAGCCGCCATGTCAGCACAGAGGGTGAGATTTTTCCTGCCGTTCGCAGAGACTTCGGTCACGTCGGCGGCAGGGTCGTGACCGCAGTGATCCGTGCGGGCGCGGAAATGTCCGGCGCACCAGCTCGGGCCGACTCGCCTGAGGCCCCTGCACGCAGCGCGCGTGGAAGACCGGTGGTGCGTCACCACTCTCGGCGGTGAAGCCACCCTGTGCGCGCAGATGCCGACAGCCGCGTCGGCGCGACGAGACCCGTCCGAGGGGAAGTCCAGGGTGGAGTGGAGCTGGGGGGAATCGAACCCCCGTCCGCCAAGCGATCACCGACCGCGCTACGACCGTTCCCGTGCCTGCACCTCTACGGCTGGTGCGCCCCCGGGTGGGCTGCCCTTGCGGGCACCGACTCGGCTTTCCGAGCGGTCAGCGGTCTTTCCCTGCGGTCAGCGGTCTCTCCCGCCGTCCACCACGACTCCTGTTGCCGGGCTGTCGTGGTCAGGCCCCGCGTGCCATTGCTGGTCGCTGTGTCTCTCTGTCACCTGACTGGGTCAGGCGGCGAGAGCGTAATCGCCGTCGGCGGTTACTTGTGTGCCCTGTTTTAGGAGTCTGAGCAACTCCGGTCGCACGATGGGGTCACAGACTCGACGTCGAAACCGGTCAGCCCCGTGTGCTGGTTGGGATGTCAAGGAACCAGCGGCCCGCGCTGCGGGCGGGCGTCTATTCTAGGGGCCGGGAGGCGCGACCCCTGCACGGGCAACAGGATGGACAGCTCAGGCTTGGTCGGCCCCGGCGTGAACACCCGACAGCCGGCGGCGCAGCTCGGCCTTCTGCACCTTGCCTCCCGCGTTGATCGGGAGGTCCTCGGCCAGCACCATCTGCTTGGGGACCTTGAAGGCGGCGAGGTGACGACGGGCCCGCGCCGCGATCTCCGCCTTCAGGCGGACGGGGTCGTGCTCGGCGTCAGGGCGGGCGACGACCACGGCCCACACCGCCTCGCCCCACTGGTCGTCGGCCACGCCGACCACCGCCACCCGCGACACGAGCGGGTGCCCGCCGATCACGTCCTCGACCTCACGGGAGGCCACGTTCTCGCCGCCGGTGATGATGATGTCCTTGGCCCGGTCGACGATGGTCAGCAGCCCGTCGTCGTCGAGGACGCCGACATCGCCGGTGCGGAGCCAACCGTCCCGGAACGCGGAGGTGGTGGACTCCGGGTCTCCCCAGTACCCGGTGCACACCTGCTCGCCGCGGACGCACACCTCGCCCGGCTCACCCGACGGGAGCTCGGTGCCGTCGTCGTCGACGATCTGCAGCTCGACGCCCGGGCCGGGCCACCCGGCCGCGCCCAGTAGGCGCCCGTCGCCCTCGATGCCCCGTCGGTGGTGCTCGGGGGACAGGAACACCGCGTTACCTGACAGCTCGGTCATCCCGTACCCCTGGGCGAAGCCCACCCCCAGGGAACTGGCGGCCTCGACGAGCAGGGCCCGGGGCATCGGTGCCGCCCCGTAGGCTACGGTGCGCAGGTCGGCCAGCACCGACTCCGGGTCGGGTTGGGTGCCACGGTGGTCGAGCAGCGATCGGAGCATGGTGGGCGCCAGCGACATGGCGGTGACCCTGTGCGCCTCGGCCAGGGCGCAGACGGTCGGGGCGTCGAACCGCAGGGGCAGCACGACAGGACGCCCCCGGGACAGCGCGTGCAGGACGTTGTAGGCCGATACGTGGTAGAGCGGGAACGGGTAGAGGTAGACGTCGTCGTCGGCCAGCGGGCGGGCCGCCGCGGTGGTGCTCACCGCCGCCCCGAGGCTGCGTGCGGTGACCACGGCGCCCCGGGCTCGGCCCGTCGTCCCACTGGCGGCGATGATCCACGCCGGGGCATCGAGCGAGCCCGGCACCGCTGAGGTCGGTGTCGGCAGGGCGGGGGCGGCCGACAGCGTCTCGAGGCTGATGTCCCCGGCGCCCGGGTCCAGGCCCACGGTCGTCTCCACGGTGGCCGCCGCGGGCAGGACGGAACGCAGCCGGGCGAGCTCGGGTTCGGTCGCCACCAGCGTCTCGGCGCCGCTGTGGTCGAGGGCATCCAGCACCTCCTCGGGCGTGAGGCGCACGTTGATCGGTACGGCGATCCGGCCCGCGGCCGGGATCGCCAGGAGCAAGGCGACGACCTCCGGTCGGCTGTCGGCCACGATCGCGATGCGTCCCCCGGGGCGGGCCACCGCCGCGGCTGCGCCCGTCAGCTCGGTGACCGCAGCTCGCAGCTCCCCCCGGGTCCAGGTGTCGTCGGGGGTGATGAGGGCGGGGGACTCGTCGGCTGCCGCCGAGGGATCCAGAGCGAGCTCGTGCAGCAGCACGGGCGCAATCTTCGCAGCCCCGATCCTCCGAAACGGTGACCCTCGCGGCGGGTGCCCCTCAGCCTCGGCGGTGACCTCGCGCCATGGCGCGCCGGGCCTCGAGCTCGGCGTCGCGGCGCGCGATCACCTCGCGCTTGTCGACCTGGCGGCGGCCGCGAGCCAGGCCCAGCTCGAGCTTCACCCGTCCGTCCCTGAAGTAGAGGACGAGGGGGATGAGCGAGAGACGCTCGCGGGCCAGGCGGTCGCTGATCAGGTCCAGCTGGTGGCGGTGGAGCAGCAGCTTGCGCTCCCGCACCGGCTCCGGGGGGACCTGCTTGGAGGCGTGGGAGTAGGCCGTGATGCTGATGCCGAACACCCAGAGCTCCTCGTCGACGAGTCGGGCGTAGCTGTCGGCCAGCTGGACCTTGGCCTCCCGCAGCGACTTGACCTCGGCGCCGCGAAGGACGACCCCGGCCTCCCAGGAGTCGAGGATGTCGTAGTCGCGCCGAGCGACCCGGTTGGTGGCGATGACGGTGGTGCCGTCGCCCGTCCTGGTGGCCATGAGGGACTCGACGCTACCGGGCAGGGAGCGGCGTCGATGGGCCGGGCGCGGCGACCGGCGTCGGTACGCTCGGCGGCGTGTTGCACCTGGATCCCACCGCCCGCGCCCTGCTGGTCGCCCACGCCCTCGGCGGCTTCCCGGACGAGGCGTGCGGGCTCCTCGGGGGCCGGGTGCTCGACGGCCTCGACGCCGACGGCCTGTCCCGAGCCACCGTCGAGGCGTTCGTCCCCACCCGGAACCACGATGCGTCGTCGCGCACGTACACCATTGGTCCCGAGGGCTTCCTGGCAGCCGACCGTCACCTCGACCCCCTCGGCCTCGACCAGGTGGGTGTGGCCCACTCCCACACCCACTCCGAGGCGTGGCCGTCGGAGACCGACGTCGACAAGGCCGACAACCCCCTCCTCGAGGGGTGGCACTCCGTGATCGTCTCGCTGCGGGAGCCCAGCCCGGTCCTGCGCTCCTTCCTGCTCGCCGGTCGCCGCGTGCGTGAGGAGCAGGTGGTGATGAGCCCCGCCTGAGCTCAACCTCGGTGGTCAGGGGGTCCGCACCGCGCACCCCCGGCGGTAGGATTGCTGACCAGACCACTCGGGTTTCCGGGTGGGTGCCCCTCGAACCTCGCCGTGGAGCCCCGTGGCCGTCTACTCCTCGATCACCGACTTGATCGGTGACACCCCGATCATCGATGTCAGCCAGCTGAGCCCGAACCCACGCGTCCGCCTGCTGGCCAAGCTCGAGGGCAACAACCCGGCAGGCTCGGTCAAGGACCGCATCGCGTTGAAGATGATCGACGAGGCCGAGGCCGACGGCACTCTCCAGCCGGGGCGGAGGGTGATCGAGCCCTCGTCGGGCAACACCGGCATCGCCCTGGCCATGATCTGCCAGCTGCGGGGCTACCCGATCACCATCGTGTTGCCCGAGAACGTCTCGGTCGAGCGTCGTCAGCTGCTGGAGGTCTTCGGCGCCGACATCATCCTGTCGCCCGGGGCCGAGGGCTCCAACGGGGCCGTGCGTCGGGCCCAGGCCCTGGCCGAGGAGCACCCCGAGTGGGTGTTCCTCTACCAGTACGGCAACGAGGCCAACCCCCAGGCCCACTACGACACCACCGGACCGGAGATCCTCCGCGACGTCCCCGACATCACCCACTTCGTCGCCGGTCTGGGCACCAGCGGCACGCTCATGGGGGTCGGGACCTACCTGCGCGAGACCCGACCCGATGTCTCGATCCTGGCCGTCGAGCCTCCGGCGGGAGAGCTGGTCGAGGGGCTCCGGAACCTCGACGACGGCTACATCCCGCCCGTGTTCGAGAAGTGGGGCGGTCTGGAGCTGCTCGACGGCAAGCGCATCGTGCGCCCCCGAGAGTCCCTGGAGTGGACCCGTCGCCTCGTCGCCGAGGCCGGTGTGTTCGCCGGCATCTCCTCGGGTGCGGCCCTGGCGGGGGCGGCCAAGGTGGCCGAGCGCATCGACTCCGGCACCATCGTGTTCATCGTGTGCGACGGGGGCTGGAAGTACCTCTCGACCGGGGCCTACACCGACGATCTGGACGAGGCCGAGGCCAAGGCCGAGAGCATCATCTACTTCTGAGCCAGGCACCCGGCGGTCGACGTGACCCTTTCCGCGCCGTCGGGCCCTGCTAGGCACCGGGGATGGCCGCGGGCAGACGCAGAGCGACGGTCCCCCTCATCGTCGTCGCGCTCGTCGTCGTTGCGGTCATCGCCGTCGTCGCCGTCCTGGCGACCCGGGACTCGGGTGGCGGGTCGCAGGTGCTCGTCGTCGGTGACTCGGTCACCTTCATGTCGCGGGAGGTCGCGACCGAGGCCTTCGGCTGGACCTCCGAAGTCGAGGTCCAGGGCCGCCCCGGCTACCGCACCGACCAGATCCGGCTGCTGGCCGCGGAGCAGATCGACAAGGTCGACCCCGACTTCCTGGTCGTGTTCACCGGTTACAACGACCTCCTCCAGGGGGTCGACACGTCGGACGCAGTGGAGGAGCTCATGGACGTCTCCGCCGACTTCCCGTGCGCGGTGTGGCTGCTCCTGCCGACGAAGGGGGACTACTCCCCGGAGGCGGCGGAGGAGTTCAACCAGCACCTGGTCGACCTGGCCGGGGACAGATCGACCGTGCACGTGAGCACTGACTGGCGCGACGCGGTCGATGCAGGGGATGGCCCCGACCCCGACCCCGACCTCATCGCCGAGGACCGCATCCACCCGGTTCCGGCGGGCTCGCTGCGCCTGGCCCAGGTGATGGAGGAGTCCGTCAGCCGTGAGTGCCGCTGAGGACACGGGCGACGAGCGACCCATCGCCCTCTTCGACAGCGGGTTCGGCGGGCTCACCGTGGCCCGGGCGGTCATCGACCTCCTGCCCCACGAGCACACGGTCTACGTGGGCGACACCGGACGCTACCCCTATGGCTCCCGACCCCTGGAGGAGGTCGCCACCTTCGCCCACCAGATCACCCACCACCTCGTCGACGACCTCGACGCCAAGCTGGTCATCGTGGCCTGCAACACCGCGGCCGCGGCCGCACTCGACGACCTCCGGGCCACCGCCGGCGTGCCCGTCGTCGGGGTCATCGACCCCGGCGTACGGTCGCTGGTGGCGGCCACCCGATCCGGTCGCGTCGGGGTGATCGGCACCGTCGCGACCGTCGGCTCCGGCGCCTACCAGGGGGCGGTTGCGGCCACCGGTGCCCGGGTCACCCTCGCCTGCGCGGCGTGTCCCGGCTTCGTCGAGTTCGTGGAGCGCGACGAAACCCGCAGCGAGCAGGTCCACGTGCTGGCCGAGCGGCTGCTCGCCCCGGTGGTCGAGGCCGACGTCGACACGCTGCTGCTCGGCTGCACCCACTACCCCTACCTGGCCCGCACCATCAGCGACGTCATGGGCCGCGACGTGGTGCTGGTCTCCTCGGCCGACGAGACCGCCTTCGAGGTGCGGGCCCTGCTCGAGAGCGTCGACGGGCCGAACCCGCGAGCCGCCCTGGCCCCGCCCACCCGACGGTTCCTGTCCTCGGGCGATGTGGACTCGTTCCAGCGCCTCGGGTCCCGGTTGCTCGGCCCCGAGTTGGCCGCCGCGGAGCGCACACCTTGGGTGTGACCCGCCCCACGGGCTTGCCCGGGAGGGACCGCCGGACCCAACCTGGCCCCCTGCCTGCCCAGGAGACCCCATGCGCCCCGACGGTCGTCCGCCCGACGCCCTCCGCCCCGTCAGCTTCGAGCGGGACTACACCGATGCCGCCCTCGGCTCGACCCTGGTCCGCTTCGGCCGCACCACCGTGCTCTGCACCGCCTCGGTCGACGAGGACGTGCCTCGCTGGATGCGAGGCCGGGGCACGGGCTGGGTCACCGCCGAGTATTCGATGCTGCCGGGGGCCTCCTCCGAGAGGATCCGCCGGGAGGTCAAGGACGGCAAGCCCTCGGGCCGGACCCAGGAGATCCAGCGGTTGATCGGCCGGTCGCTGCGCGCCGTGTGCGACATGAAGGCGCTGGGTGAGCGGTCCGTCACCGTCGACTGCGACGTCCTCCAGGCCGACGGCGGCACCCGCACCGCCTCCATCTGCGGGGCCTGGGTGGCCCTCCACGACGCCTGCGCCCGCCTCGTCGCCGGTGGGGGCACCGCTCAGCACCCGTTGACCACCACATGCGCCGCCATCTCGGTCGGCATCGTCGACGGCACCCCCGTCCTCGACCTCCCCTACGTGGAGGACTCCCGGGCCGAGGTGGACATGAACGTGGTCATGGCCGGCGACCGCCTGGTCGAGGTGCAGGGCACCGCCGAGGGCGAGCCCTTCGATCGGGCCGCCCTCGACGCCCTCCTCGATCTGGCCGAGAAGGGGATCGGGGAGCTGTCCGCCCTCCAGCTCGCCACCGTGGCCGAGGCGCCCACACCCCGATGACCCTCGGGGCCCCTGCGGACACCCGGGCCCCTGCCGGACGTCTCCTAGGGTGGCCGACAATGGCGGGGGACACGTTGACGCTGGTGCTGGCCACGGCCAACCCGCACAAGGTCACCGAGATCCGCTCGATCCTGGGCGCCGCGGGGGCGAAGGTCGACCTCCGCCCCCGTCCCGACGAGGTGCCTGACGTCGTCGAGGACGCCGACACCCTGGCGGGCAACGCCCGGCTCAAGGCCCAGGCGCTCACCGAGGCCACGGAGCTGGCGGCCCTCGCCGACGACACCGGCCTCGAGGTCGATGCCCTGGGCGGCCGACCGGGCGTCCGCTCGGCCCGCTACGCCGGGCGCGACCACGACGACACGGCCAACGTGGCCCGTGTCCTGTTCGAGCTGGCCCTCGTGCCCGCTGCGCCCCGCACGGCCCGGTTCCGCACCGTCGTCCTCGTGCGCTGGCCCGACGGCCGAGAGGTGGCTGCCGAGGGAGTCCTCGAGGGCACCGTGACCGACGGTCCCCGGGGCACCCACGGCTTCGGCTACGACCCGATCTTCGCCCCCGTCGACATCCCGGACCGCACGCTGGCCCAGCTGGCGCCGCCAGACAAGGACGCCATCAGCCACCGGGGCCGGGCGCTGCGCGCCCTGGCGGCCTGCCTGCGCGAGGAAGAGCCATGATGGCCGTCGTGGGCACCCTCGTCGCCGCCACGGGCGCCACCGGCGATGGCAACCTCGAGGACGCCTTCGGGGACGGCCTCGAGCTCCGGCAGTGGGTCACCGCCGCGATCATCCTGGCCAGCGCCATCGTCATCGGCCGGGTGCTGCAGGCGATCGTCCAGCGCGTGATGAGCAGCGACGACACCGACGCGGAGATCACCCACTTCGCCGCCGCCGGGTTCCGCAACCTGGTGATCCTGGCCGGGATCGTCTACGCGCTGTCGGGCCTCGAGGTCCGCCTGGGTCCGTTGCTGGGCGCCATCGGGCTGGGTGGTCTGGCCGTCGCCTTCGCGGCCCAGAGCATCCTGGCCAACTTCTTCGCCAGCATCGTCCTGCGCACGCGCCGACCCTTCAAGCGCGGTGACCAGGTCGCCCTGGGAGCGGAGGAGGGAGCCATCGAGGGCACCGTCGAGGTGGTCAACTTCCGCACCGTGTCGCTGCGCACCTTCGACGGCGAGCGAGCTCTCGTGCCCTGCGACGAGGTCCTCTCCAACACCATCATCAACCTCACCACGCGGGGCCGGCGCCGCACCACGCTCGATGTCGCCGTGGCCTACGAGACCGACCTGGCCCAGGCCGTCGACGTCCTCGAAGGCGCGACCCGGGAGGTCGAGGGGGTGCTGGCCGAGCCGCCCGTCCACGCCTTCGTGATGGAGATGTCGGACTCCGGGGTCAGCCTCGCCCTCCAGTTCTGGCACCGTCCGACCATGATGGAGATGTGGCGGGTGCGCTCCCGCGTCGGCATCGCCGCCCACGTGGCCCTGGGCCGGGCCGGCATCGAGATCCCCTTCCCCCAGCAGGTGGTCCGCTTCCGCCCCGCCCCTGCCCAGGACGAGGACTGAGCCTGCGTCGTCACCCGTGTCGCTCCGTTCGCTCCTGGGCGACCGGTGGAGCGTGGTCCCGCCGTGGCCGCCGGGGCTGGCACCGGGGGCAGAGGTCGATGCGCCGGGCTGCCAGCTCGATGCGCCGCAGCCGACCGGCGCACACCCGGCACGTGGTGCGGTGGTACACGTAGTGCGCCTCGGATCGGGGGAGGCGGGAGGTCGGCCCGTCGACTTCCCCGGCCCGGCGCGTGATGATCTTGCCCCGACGCAGCCCGAGCCGGAGCTGGTGGACCGTCTCGGTCCAGAGCCCCTCCCGCTCGTGGTCGCGCAGCTCCCGACCGGTGCGCAGCGGGTGGATCCCCTGGAGGAACAGGATCTCGGCCCGGTAGAGGTTGCCGATGCCGGCGATCGCGGTCTGGTCGAGCAGCAGGGTGCCGATGGGAGCCCGGCTGCGGGCCACCCGATCGACGAACCGCTGGGCGTCGGCTTCGGGCCGGAGGGGGTCGGGTCCCAGGCGGGCGACGATGGCCTCGGCCTCGTCGGGCCCGAGCAGCTCGCACGCCGTGGCTCCCGCCAGGTCCCAGCTGTGGGTGGGGCCGACCAGTCGCACCCGCACCGCGCCCCGCATGGCCGCGGGGGGCGCGGGCTGGCGGCGCCACTTCCCGTACAACCCCAGGTGCACGTGGACGACCTCACCGCCCTCCCAGGTCTGGAACAGGTGCTTGCCCCAGGCTTCCACCTCGGTCAGCACCTGCCCGTCGAGCCGGGCCGCCGAGCGCGCGAAGCGGTCCTGGACGGCGTCGGTCGCCAGCGCATGCCCCGCCAGCTCGCGCCGTTGCTGGCGGGCGTGACGGTGGACGGTGTGGCCTTCGGGCACCGGGGGAGTCTGCCGCCTCGGCCCCGCTCCCAGGGGCGTCGGGCCCGGCTGCGTCCACCGCCACCGTGTGGTTGGATAGAGGGATGTCCCGACGGACCGGCGACTCTGGCACGACCGTGGCTGGTCGTCGCCTGGTCGCCATGAGGCCGCTGCTGGCGGCGGTCGTCGTCATCGCGCTCACGGTCGCCGGCTGCGGCGACGGTGACGCCGGGCCGGTATCGGCGCCCACCAGGGAGACGGCCGCCACCGTCGACCGGAGCTCGACCACCTCGACGACGGCTGCACTGACCCGTCGGTCCACCACCACGGCTCCCCCCACGACCGCACCGACCACGACGACGACCGCACCGTCGACCACGGCGCCCCCGCCTCCGCCCCCGCCCCCGCCTCCGCCCCCGCCTCCGCCCCCGCCTCCGCCCCCGCCTCCGCCCCCGCCTCCGCCCACCGCCCCGCCTACCACGGCGGCGCCGTCACCGGTGTCGGTGGCGGTCGTCGGCGACAGCGTGGGCTTCACCCTGGCCCAGGACACGCCGGCGTCCATCCCGGGGGTGACCAGCGTCGTGGACGCGACCCTGCCCGGCTGCGGTCTGCTGACCGAGGGCGAGAGGCCGCCCGGCGCCGTCGCGGCCGGGGCGCCGGCCGACTACGACGGCTGCGCAGCCGCCGTCGCCGCCGCCGACGCCCGGGCCCTCGGTGCCGGCCCCGAGGTGATCCTCCTGGTGCTGGGGGCATGGGAGCGCGCCGACCACGTGCGCAACGGTCGCACCGTCGGCCCCGGCGACGCCGCCTGGACCGAGGAGCTGCGGGGTGTGCTGGCGGCCCGGGTCGACGCCCTGGCCGCCGGCGGCGCCCGGGTCGCGCTGTGGGTCGATCCGTGCGCTCCCGAGGAGGACGGGCGCCGCCGGCAGGCCTGGTTCCGCGACGAGGTCGTCGGACCGGTGGTGGCCGACCGCCCGGCGGCCACGACCCTCGACCCCAGCGATGTCCTCTGTGTCGAGGGGCGCGCCCGCACCGACGTCGACGACGTGGGCGACCCCCGCCCCGACGACGGGCAGCACTTCTCGGCCGAGGGCGCGACCTGGCTCTGGACCACCTGGCTGGGACCCGCCCTGGCCGCCGTCGGCGCCGGTTGACACCGCGGTCCTGCGTGCCGGCGGAGGGAGTCGAACCCTCACTGTCCAGGGCCTAGACCTGGTCCCTCTGCCAGTTGGGGTACGCCGGCGCTTCCCGGAGGATAGGCATCCCGCGCCCCCGCACCGCGGCCGGAGGCGCAGGTCCGCGGCGTCGGGTGCCGAGGGTCGGCCGCTAGCCTCCCGAGCCATGGCTCCGCCGCAGATCTCCGTCCCCCCCGTCGCCCAGGGCGGCGCCGGCTTCGACCCCCAGAGCGAGGTCTTCAACCGCCTCCTCCGCAACCGCATCGTGTTCCTGGGCTCGGAGGTCAACGACACCATCGCCAACCTCATCACCGCCCAGCTGCTCTACCTGGAGGGCGAGGATGCCGAGAAGGACGTCTTCATCTACATCAACTCGCCGGGCGGGTCGGTGACGGCCGGCATGGCCATCTACGACACCATGCAGCTCATCACCCCGCAGGTGGGCACGATCTGCATGGGCCTGGCCGCCTCCATGGGCCAGTTCCTCTTGTGCGCCGGCGAGCAGGGGAAGCGCTTCGCGCTGCCCCACGCCCGAGTGATGATGCACCAGCCCTCGGGCGGCTTCCAGGGTCAGGCGTCGGACATCCAGATCCAGGCCGAGCAGATCCTCTACGTGAAGAAGCTGATGGCCCAGCGCATCGCCGAGCACACCGGCCAGGACGTGGAGCAGGTCGAGGCCGACTCCGAGCGCGACCGCTGGTTCACCGCCGAGGAGGCCCAGACCTACGGCATCATCGACCAGGTGGTGAGCCGCCGCCAGGAGATGACCGAGTCGTAGGGGGACGGCCGCCGGGCCTCAGCCGCGACGCCAAGACCGAGTCGGGGCGGGTCAACGGCGCGGGGCCTCATCCGCCGGTGGTGGTCGACCCACCGGTCGCAGGAGGGGTCGTCACGCCTGTCCCCGGGTCCTGGCCCAGGGAGATCCCGCACTCCTCGTCGGCGTAGTCGACCACCCGCCGGCTGGCCTGGGCCAGACCTCCCAGCTCGGCGGTCCGGGCCGTGATGGCCTCCCGGGCCGCGGGGAGGTCACCGGGGTTGGCCTCCACCGCCTCCACGATCAGCTCGATGCCCTCCCGCAGCCGGGCCACGTCGGACCGGATTGCCCCCGGGGCGTCGGCCTCCAGGGACCGGAACTGGGTGACCGCCGCCTCCAGCGCACGGCGGGTCCCGCCGGGGTCGCTGGTGTCGAGTTGGGCCAGCACCTGGGCCAGTGGGGGGACGTCGGCTACTCGGTCGCAGAAGGCGTCGCTGTTGCCGTCGTCGGTGCAGGCGCCGAGCAGCGTCGCC
Organism: Acidimicrobiales bacterium; assembly: GCA_038233075.1. Classification (GTDB taxonomy): domain Bacteria; phylum Actinomycetota; class Acidimicrobiia; order Acidimicrobiales; family Iamiaceae; genus Iamia. Next base: position 80,381 of record JBBSMQ010000003.1, on the reverse strand, counting down.
GCCGCCACCGCCCCCGCGATGACCATGGTGCGCGCGCGCGCCCTCACTGGTGCGGGGGGGCAGGCTCGACCGCCTCGACCCAGGCGGCGTCGGTCTGGGCCTCCTCGGCCCGGGTGCGCAGGTCGGTCACGGCGTGGGCCAGGCCCTCGGGGTCGCGGTAGAGGGCACTGCCGGCCACGAGCACGTTGGCTCCGGCGCCGGCCGCACCCTCGATGGTGTCCGGGCCGATGCCTCCGTCGACCTCCACGTCCACATCCAGCCCTCTGGCGTCGGCGAGGTCGCGGACCTGCGCCACCTTCGGCTCCATGGTCGGGATGTAGGCCTGACCACCGAATCCGGGGTTCACCGTCATCACCAGGACCATCTCGACGAGGTCGAGCACGTGCTCGATGGCGGAGACGGGGGTGGCCGGGTTGAGCGCCACCGCGGCCCGGGCCCCGAGGTCGGCCACCCGACCCAGGGTGCGGTGCAGGTGGGGTGCGGTCTCAGCGTGGACGATGAGCAGCTCGCAGCCGGCCTCCACGTAGAGGTGCAGCAGGTCGTCAGGGGCCTCCACCATGAGGTGGGCCTCGAACGGCAGCGACACGTGCGGGCGACAGCTGGCGATCACATCGGGGCCGAAGGTCAGGTTGGGCACGAAGCGGCCATCCATCACGTCCCACTGGATGCGGTCGACGCCAGCCTCGGCCAGGGCCACGCACTCCTCGCCCAGGCGGCTGAAGTCCGCCGGCAGCACCGACGGGACGATGGAGACCGGGCGGGGTGCAGGCGGTGTGGTCATCGGGGCGCATGGTAGGGCCGCCCCCGGTGGATCGGGCCGCGAACAGTCGGATCGGAAATGGTGCGGTGGCACCTGTCACCCGCGACCAGACTGTGGTCCATGCTGGAGGAGGGCCGCTCGGCGGTGTTGCAGGTCGACGGTGTGGCCAAGAGCTACGGCGACCACGTCGCGCTGCACTCGGTGGACCTGTCCCTGGTGCCGGGGGAGGTGTGCGGCCTGCTGGGCCCCAACGGCGCCGGGAAGACCACCCTGGTCTCCATCATCGCCGGGCTGCGCTCGGCCGACCGGGGCACGGTGCACGTCGACGGGATCGACGTGGCGCGCGGCGGGCGCGCCGCCCGCACCGCCGTCGGCCTGGCGTCCCAGGAGACGGCGATCTACCCGACGGTGACGGTGCGTGAGAACCTCGAGCTCTTCGCCCGGCTGGCGGGGCTCGGGGGTCGGGCCCTGTGGTCGCGCATCGAGGAGGTGGCCGACGTCGTGGAGCTGACCCACCTCCTCGATCGTCTCGGTCGCCAGCTCTCGGGCGGCGAGAAGCGCCGGCTTCACACGGCCATGGCCCTGGTCCACCGGCCCCGGGTGCTGCTCCTCGACGAGCCGACCACCGGCGTCGACATCGCGACCCGATCACGGCTGCTGGCCGCCATCTCGGACCTGGCCGCCGGGGAGGGGTGCGCGGTCGTCTACTCCACCCACTACCTCCCGGAGATCGAGGAGCTGGGCGCCACGGTGGCGATCATCGACCACGGTCGGCTGCTGGCCCGGGGTTCCCTGGACTCCCTGGTCGACCAGCACGGCTCGGGCCTCGTCGAGCTCACCTTCGAGGGCCCGGCCCCCGAGGCCCCCGGCGCCGACTGCTCCGGTGACACGCTGCGGGTGACCACCGATCGGCCCGGGCCCGTCGCGGCGCGGCTCACGGCCGGGCTCGGCCGCGACGCCGAGCGCCTCGTCTCGATCGACCTGGTACCCCCGAGCCTGGAAACGGTGTTCCTCTCGCTCACCGGCCGCATCTACCGCAGCGACGAGGGCACAGACGACGGCGAGGGCTCGATCGCCGCTGCCGATGCCGATGTGACTGGGGAGACGGCCCGGTGAACGCGGCATCCAGGTGGTCGCGCATCGAGGCCGTGGCCCGCCACGATCTCCGCATCCTGCGGCGGGACCCCGCCTTCCTCGTCATCTTCACCGTGATGCCGCTGGCGTTCATGGCCTTCACCGAGCGTGCCTTCGGCTCCGCCCTCGCGCTGGAGCTGAACGACTCCGGGCTCACCGGTGCGTCGGTCGTGGTCCCGGGGGCCACGGTGCTCTTCAGCGGGTTCCTGGTGGGCAACCTCGGCTTCGGCATCTTTCGTGAGCACGGCTGGGGCACGTGGGAGCGGCTCCGGGCCTCACCGCTGTCGACCGGAGAGCTCATCCTGGCCAAGTCGATCGCGCCGGTGCTCAGCCTGGCCCTCCAGCTGGCCGTGCTGCTGGGCGGTGGGTCGCTGCTGTTCGGCCTGGACCTGCGGGGCACCTTCACCGCGTTCGTGGCCGTCGCCGCCTCGCTTGCCGTCATGGAGGTCGCCCTCGGGTTCCTGCTGCTGTCGGTGTGCCGATCGGTGATCCAGCTCAACGCCCTCAGCAACGCCGGGGCCATGCTCCTCGGCGGCCTCGGCGGCGCCGTGGCTCCCGTCGAGCTTCTGCCCGGCTGGGCCCAGGCCATCGCCCCGGCCACGCCGACCTACTGGGCCGTGGTGGGCTTCCAGGACGTCACCATCGACGGTGCCGGGCTCGGCGGGGTGGCAGTGCCGGTCGGGGTGCTGCTCGGCTTCGCCGTGGCCTTCCTCGTTCTCTCCGCCCTGCGCTTCCGGGTGGAGGAGACCAAGACGGCCTGGGCCTGAGCAGTTCTGGCAACGTTCGGTGGACCCGTGGGGCTCACCCCGGTTGCATCGCTGAAGCGTTGTCAGCGCATCCTCAAGGGCACGGGCCAGCTCGTCACGAACCCTGGCCTCATTCTGGCCAGGTTGTTGGTGTGAGCTCTACGAGCTGGCCGACTGGACCTGCTCCATCGAGAACCGCTTCACCTGAAGGAGGATGAAGAACCGTCCGCCACCTCCGACCGCACCTTCGTCGGGCTCGCCGTTCGGATTGGGCGGGCGAGGGTGCGGAAAGTGGCCTCGGATCACGCAGATCGAGCGCTTCGGTTTGCACGCGGTTCGGTCTCGACGTCAGGCCCCTCCGGTGGGTCCGTACGCTCCGAGCGTGATCCGCCGGTCTCGCCCTGGTGAGCAGTTCGGCCCGGTGGAGGCCGGCGAGGTCGACGTGGCGGTGCACGGCATCGCAGCCGGGGGCGAGGGGGTGGGCCGGGCCCCGGACGGGCGCGCTCTCTTCGTGGCCGGGGCCCTGCCCGGTGAGGAGGTGACCGTGGTGGTGACCGAGGTGCGGCGTCGCCACGCTCGAGGGGACCTCGCCAGGGTCGTCCGCGCCGCGCCCGAGCGTCGACAGCCACCGTGTCCCCACGTGGCTGACGGCTGCGGAGGCTGCGACTGGCAGCACATCGACACCGAGGCGCAGCGGGCGCTGCGGCGGACGATCGTGACCGACGCCCTGACCCGCATCGGCCGCCTGGTCGACCCCGTGGTGACCCGGGGCCCGGCGCTGCCCACGCACGCGGCGCGCACCACGGTGCGGGCCGTCGTCGCCGACGGGCACGCCGGGTTCCGCCGGCGTCGCTCCCACGATCCGGTGGTTGTCGGCGCCTGTCTGGTGACCCACCCCGCCGCCGAGCAGCTGATCGTCGAGGGCCGCTTCGGCGGGGCCGACGAGGTGGTGGTGCGGGTGGGGGCCCGGACCGGTGAGCGCATGGTGATGGCCTCACCCACCGCCGCCGGGCTGGTCGTCCCCGACGACGTGCGGGTGGTCGGCGCCGACGAGCTCGACGCCGGGGCCGAGGCCTGGATCCAAGAAGAGCTGGCCGGCCGCACGTGGCGGGTGTCGGCCCGATCGTTCCTCCAGGCATCGCCGGAGGCGGCCGACGCCCTCGTCGACGCGGTGGGTGCGGCCGTCGACGACGTCGCCCCCGGGGCGGACCGGTTGGTGGATCTGTGCGCCGGCATCGGCCTCTTCGCCGGCACCGTCGGCCGATCGGCCAGCGAGGTGGTGGCGGTCGAGTCATCCCGGTCAGCGGTGGCCGATGCTCGCCACAACCTCCGCGACACCCCGACGCGGATCGTCCGCTCGACGATGGCCCGGTGGCGCCCGGACCCCGCCGATGTGATCGTGGCCGATCCGCCGCGCACGGGTCTGGGCCGCAGCGGGGTGGCTTCGGTCGTCGCCAGCGGCGCCACCGGTGCGGTCCTCGTGAGCTGCGACGCCGGCGCCCTCGGCCGCGACGCCCGGCTCCTGGTCGAGGGTGGCTTCACGTTCCTGGGCTGCGAGGTGCTCGACGCGTTCCCGCAGACCTCCCACGTCGAGGTGGTCTCCCGGTTCCGACGTTGACGTCTGATCGCGACCGGCTCCAAGGTCCGGCAGAGCCACGGCATCCCAGACGTCGGCCCGGGTGTCTCCCAGGCCTGCCGTCTCACTGAGGTCACCGACATGGGTGGCGACCGCCGACCACCGGGTTGGACGGGCAGGGGCGGCGAGACCGACCATGCACAGGTGGCCCCCGACCTCCCGGCACCGAAGCGGCCGCACTGGAGGGCCGAGCCCAGTCCGGCCCGCCTGCCGGCGGACCACCCGCTCCGCGCCGAGGTCCTGCGCCGCCATCGCGAGGCGTGCAACTCGGGCGACCTCGCCTACCTGGACCCCGGGACCGGGTACCAGGTGCTCACCGCCGACTCCCTGGCCGCCCGGGGCGAGTGCTGCGGCTCGGGCTGTCGTCACTGCCCCTGGGTGGGTCCCACGGGCTAGGTCGACCGGGCCGTCGCCGGCCGCATGACGATGCTCGTCACCATCAGCCTGCGGGTGGCACGGTCGACCACCAGGCCGCCTCCGCCCGGGCCGCGACCTCTCGTGGCGGTCGGCCGGTGGCGACCGCGACCGCGACCACGTCGTCGTGCTCAGCCTTGGCCGAGACCGGCGACACCTTGACCCGCACCGGGTGCCCGTCGACCATGGTCTCGGCGATGGTCCGGGTTGCGGGCCAACGCTCGCCGGTGGAGGCGCGGACGCCGAGGGTGCCGGTGGCGGCGCGCAGCACCTCGGCCACCGCCGGGGCCGAGGACACCTCGGCCAGGGCGCTGACCACGTGGCCGGGTCGACCCTTCTTCATCACCACCGGCATGACCCACGCATCGAGGGCGCCCCCGGCGAGCAGGGCCGCCACCGCGTCGGCCAGCGTCTCACCGGTCACGTCGTCGACAGTGGTCTCCAGCACCACCACCGGCTGGGCCGGGCCGGTGCCGATGGCGGCGCCTGCGGTGTGCCCGATCACCACCTGGGTGGCGTTGACGGTGCCATCGGGATCGGCTGACCCGGCGCCGAAGCCGCTGGCCCGCAGCTCGACGTCGGGCAACGGGCCGAAGCCGGAGGCCAGGGCAGCCATCAGGGCGGCACCGGTCGGGGTGGTCAGCTCGACGGAGGAGTCGACGCCGTGGACCGGGGCTCCGACCTCGGCCAGCATGCCGACGACGGCGGGGGAGGGGTTGGGCAGGGTGCCGTGGGCGGCGTCGACAGTGCCGCGGCCGACCGCGAGCGGGGAGCAGCGCACCTCGTCGACGCCCAGCACCTCCAGGGCCGCGCACGTGCCGACCACGTCGACCAGCGAGTCGAGGGCGCCCACCTCGTGGAAGGTGGCCTCGTCGGGAGGAACTCGGTGGACGGCACCCTCGGCCCGGGCCAGGAGGGCGAAGGTGGCATGAGCCCGTTCGTGCACCCGTGTCGGGAGGCGGGCCTCGGCCAGGAGGGCGCGGATGGTGGCCCAGCTGCGGTGAGGGGCTCCGTCGCCGACCCGGACGTGGGCCTGGGAGGCCGCCACGCCGCCGCGCCGCACGGCCTCGACCTCCAGGTCCCAGCCGTCCAGGGGCAGGCGCCGGATCAGGGCGGTGACCTCGGCCGGGTCGGCCCCTGCGTCGATCAAGGCGCCGAGGGCCATGTCGCCGGCCACGCCTGAGAAGCAGTGGAACCAGGCCAGCTTGCTGATGGGTCTCACGGGATCGCCCCGCGGTGGGTCAGAAGCCGGCTGATGGCGCAGGCGGCGCCGTAGCCGTTGTCGATGCCGACCACGGTGACCCCCGCCGCGCACGACGAGAGCATGGCCAGCAGTGCCGTCACCCCTTCGAGGGCGGCGCCGTAGCCGACGCTGGTGGGCACGGCGACGACCGGGGCCGGCGTCAACCCGCCGACCACGCTGGCCAGCGCCCCCTCCATCCCCGCCACCACGACCACGGCGTCGGATGTCACCAGCGTGTCGGCGTCGGCCAGCAGACGGTGGACACCGGCCACGCCGACGTCGGTGAGGCGTCGGGGCACCACGCCGAGGGCGGCCAGGGTGGCGGCGCACTCGTCGGCCACCGGCAGGTCGGCGGTGCCGGCGCTGACCACGGCGACCAGCTCGCGCCGCGCCGGGGCCGGACGCCAGACGAGGAGCCGATGACGCTCGCCTGTGACCTCACCCCCAGGGTGGGCCTGGAGGCTGGCCGCAGCCTGCTCCTCGTCGGCGCGGGTGAGCAGCACGGGCCCCCCGTCGGCGGCCAGCAGCTCCCCCACGAGCGCGGCGCACTGCGCGGGGGTCTTTCCCGGTCCGTACACCGCCTCCGGGAGCCCGGTGCGAAGGATCCGGTGGTGATCGACGCGGGCAAAGCCCAGGTCGGCGAAGGGGAGACGACGGAGTCGGGCCACCGCCTCGTCGGCGTCGAGGGTGCCGGCGCGCAGATCGTCGACCAACGTGCGCAGGGCGGGCTCGTCCATGGCCGTCATCCTGGCCGAGGGACCCGACCGCCACCCACCCCGGGTCGGGGGTGGGCCCTCGCGGCTTGGTGGGACACACTGGGCCCATGGACGCTGTGCCTGACGCCCGCCGACCGCCGGAGGACCCGGCGTTGGACGCCGAGGTCGCGGTGGGTGTGCTCGAGGACGCCCTCCGGGCCCGGGGGGCGGTGGTGGTGGCCTTCAGCGGGGGCGCGGACTCGGCCCTCCTCGCCCACGTGGCCCACGAGGTGCTGGGACCCGAGGCCTGCCTGGTGGCCACCGCGGTGTCGCCGTCGCTCGCCCCCGACGAGCTGGCCGACTGCCGGGCCCTGGCCGGCGAGTGGGGGCTGCGCTGGGAGGGGCTGGCCACCGATGAGGCCGACGATCCCCGCTACGTCGCCAACGACGGGGATCGGTGCCGCTGGTGCAAGACCGCACTGATGGACGTCCTCGGTCCGCGAGCCGAGGCCGAGGCCGCCACCGTGGTGCTGGGCGTGAACCTCGACGATCTGGGCGACCACCGTCCGGGCCAGGCCGCGGCGGCCGAGGCCGGTGCTGTGTTCCCACTCGTCGAGGCCGGGTTCACCAAGTCCATGGTGCGGGCGGCTTCCCGCGCTCGGGGGCTGCGCACCTGGGACAAGCCCGCCGCGGCCTGCCTTGCTTCGCGCCTGCCCTACGGCACGCCGGTCACCCTGGGCGCGCTGGACCGGGTCGGCCGGGCCGAGGCGGCCCTGCACCGGCTCGGCTTCCCCGCGGTCCGGGTCCGTCACTACGGCACCACCGCCCGGGTCGAGGTGCCGCTCGACCGCCTCGACGACGTGCTCGACGCCCGGATCCGTGTCGTGGAGGGCGTGCGCGCCGCCGGGTACGACCGGGTCACCGTCGACCTCGATGGCCTGCGATCCGGCAACCTCAACACCGATCTGCCGATGACCTCATGAGGTGGCGTCGCCGGACGGGCCTGCCGCCCGATGCCGAGGAGATCGTCGCCGCCCACATCGCCCACTGGCGCCACCTCGGGTCCGACGAGGCGACCCGCCTGCTGGAGCTGACCGAGTGGCTGCTGGTCCGGAAGGGCTGGGAGGCGGCGGCGGGGTTCGCCCTGGACGACACCATCCGGGTCGTGATCGCCGCCCAGGCCGCCCTGCTCATCCTGGGCCTCACGCCCGAGCACTACGGTCAGGTGACCGCCATCATCGTGCACCCCTCGACCTCGCTGCAGCGCGGTGAGCGGGCCGGGCCCGTCCCCGGCACGGCGACCGACGACGTGGTGCCCATCCACGGCCTGGCTCAGGATCGCCGGGGACCGGTCCTCATCTCCTGGGACCAGGCTCGCGCCGCGGCCCGTCACCCCGAGCGTGGCCACAACGTGGTGTTCCACGAGTTCGCCCACAAGCTCGACATGCTCGACGGGATGATCGACGGCACCCCGCCGCTCGACCGCACCGACGCCGAGGAGTGGGTCCGCATCTGCACCGACGCCTTCGAGGACCTGCGGGCCGGCCGCCCCCGCCCTCCACTGCGGGACTACGGTGCCATCAATCCCGGCGAGTTCTTCGCGGTGGCGACCGAGGCCTTCTTCGACGTCCCAGACCGTCTGGCGGCCGACGAGCCCGACCTCTACCGGGTGCTCCGAGGGTTCTACCGCCAGGACCCGGCCACCCGGATGGCCTCCTGAGCCCGCATCGCTCTCGTCGCCCGCGTCGCGCCCTGAGCCCGCCTCGCGTCCTGAGCCTGCGACGACGGTGGGGCCCCGAGCGCCTCGAGCGGGACCGTCCATCCCTGCGATCGATCGCCACGCCGCCCCAGGCGGATCGGTCACCTGGACAGGTGAGACGCACGGTGAACCCGGTTGTGGCGATCCTCCGCAGTGCGCTGTGATGCGACGGTGAGCGAGTCCCCCACGACGGTCCGGTCGGCGGTCCGGGACGGCATCGTGGCCATGGCTCCCCTCGCGCTAGGGGTGGCACCCTTCGGGCTGGTGGTGGGCGCCACCGCCTCCGAGGAAGGTCTCTCCGCCCTCCAGGCCGCCGGCCTGTCGCTCGGGGTGTTCGCCGGCGCCAGCCAGCTCGCCGCCATCGACCTGCTCGGCTCCGGCGCTCCGTTGCTGGTGGTGATCGCCACCGCGCTGGTGATCAACCTGCGGATGGTCATGTACTCGGCGTCGCTGGCGCCCCACGTGCGCGAGCTGCCCCGTCGGCGGCGCCTGGCCATGAGCTACCTGCTGGTGGACCAGGCCTACGCTCTCTCCATCGTGCGCTGGGAGCAGCGCGACGATCCGCTGTCGGCTCGGTTCGCCTTCTACCTGGCGGTGGCGGTGCCGCTGTGGACGATCTGGCAGACGACCACCCTCGTGGGCGTCGCGGTGGGCAACCAGGTGCCAGAGGACATCCCGCTGTCCTTCACGGTGTCGCTGGTGTTCCTGGCGGTGCTGGTGCCGAGCCTCACCGATCGGCCCCGCGTGGTCGCGGCGTTGGTGGCGGGTGGGGTGGCGATGGCGGCCCAGGGGCTGCCGGCCGACCTGGCCCTCATCGTCGGGGCTCTGTGCGGCATCGGGGCCGGTGCCTGGTGCGAGGCTCGGTTCGGGCGATGAGCCGGGTCTGGCTCGTCGTCGCCGTCGTGGGCCTGGGCACCCTCGCCGCTCGCGGCTCGTTCCTTCTCGTCGCTGAGCGTTCGCAGGGTGTCTCGCGGCGTGTCGAGCGGGTGCTGCGCATGATCCCCCCGGCGGCGCTGGCCGCCATCGTGGGTCTCCAGCTGGCCGATCCCGACGGTTCGACGGGCCTGGTGGCCCGCCTGGTCGCCGCCGGGGTGGCCACCGTGATCACCTGGCGCTGGGCCAACCTGGCTCTGGCGCTGGTCGTCGGGGTCGGCGTGGTCATCGCTCTCGACGCGGTGATCTGACCGCCCGAGAGCTTCCTCCCGGGCGGTCAGATCTCTGATGGACCCGTCTCGGGCGCCTCCTTGGCGCATCTGGGCCCGACGGGCTGAGATGGCCCGATGTCAGCTTTGCCCGTGCGCCGCCGGACGTGAGGAGCGCGGTGGTAGTGGCGGTCGTGCTGCGGCGACCCGGACGGTGGTCATGCCCCACGGCCGGCCCGCTCGCCTTGCGCGCCTGCTCTTCACCGGCGTGCGTCGTCTGCTGGACGTGCACGAGAGGTTGCCGGCCGCACCCCGGCGCCGCCACGGGGCGAGGAGGATGTGCGCGACGCGCCATCGCCGAGTTCTACCGCTACGTGGTCGAGGCCGACGCGGCGCCCGACGGCCCCATCGGTGTGGACCGTGCCACCTTCGACGCCATGCTCGCCACTCTGGCTGCCGAGGGGGTCTCCCTGCCGAGCGACGGGGACGCGACGTGGCGGGCCTGGGCCGGGTGGCGGGTCAACTACGACCAGGTCGTCGGGCAGCTGGCCGAGCTCACCGCCACCGACCGCGTCCCCCCTGCGTGAGCGCTGACCAGGCAGCACGGACCGTTCCGGTCGCTCGGGGTCAGCCCAGGCGCTCGGTCGGGTAGTCGGCGTAGGACTCCTTGAACACCCCGGAGTGGAGCACCACCGTCGCCACCTCCCTGTCCTCCTCGGTGTCGGTGACCGTGGTGCGCACCCAGTAGGACTCGGTCCGGCGGCTCTGGCCCACACCCACCACCTCTCGCTCCAGGGAGTACAGCTGGCCGACGAAGAGGGGGCCGTCCAGCAGGCGCACCTCCAGGTCCAGGAACAGCCCGAGGGCGGGGCCCCGCACGGGCAGGTCGACCCCCGTCTTCTGGGTGAGGACGCTGATCATCTCCAGAGGCAGGATCGGGCGACCCCAGGGGTTGGCGTCGGAGCGGTACCAGGGCGTGGACTCGGTGATGCCGTCCAGCTTCTGGCTGAGTGAGAAGGGGTAGAGCCCGCCGTTCGGGGTGTCGAGGTCCACCGAGGCGTCGGGCGCCGAGCAGCGCTGACCGACCGAGAGCCGGTCGACGATGAACAGCTCGCCGGGGTCACCCAGGCGGGCCCGGCGCGCGTCGAGCTCGGTCTCGGCGTCGGGGTCGACCGAGGCCGTCCCGGTGAGGACCGGGGATCCGTCGGCCTTGACGGCATCGAGGCGCGCCACCGGGCCTCCGTCCGCGGTCAGCGATGCGGTGACCTCCTCGCCCTCGACGACCATCGTCTTGAAGTGGGCGCTGATGCACCCGGTCTCGAACCAGCGCGGCCCCCACAGGGCCATCGTCAGTGGGTCGACCTGGGAGAAGTGGGTGGGGCCCTCGATCGGCGCCCCGGCCAGGCCCAACGTGTCCGCCGTCCCCTGGTCGTGGATGCTGGAGTGACCGTCGTAGCTCTGGTCGTCGAGCATCTGGCGGGGCAGGCGCGGCGGTCCGGTCACGGTGACGGGCGTGGTGAACGACAACGGCTCGGTCCTCTCGGCAGGTGACGGACGGTCAGCCTGCCCCGTGGGCCGCCGCATTGCGGGGCGACGACGCCGACGGCGGGTGTGGCTTGCCGGGGGGCGGGCCCCGCCCTCTACCCTGCCCGGGTGTCGCTGACCCGCGATCGGTGGTGGTGGTCGTGGTTGGGCGCGATCACGGCGCTGGGCGCCGTCGCCCGGGTGGTCTACGTGGTGGTGGTCCTGGACGGGGTGGAGCCCGGGCTCGACGCCATCTGGTACTCGCTGCAGGGGGGCAGCATCGGCGACGGCACCGGCTACGTCGCTCCCACCTCGCTCTTCGAAGCCACCACGGCGCCGACGGCCGCCTTCCCCCCGTGTACCCGCTGTACCAGGCGCTGTGGCAGGCCGTGGCGGGATCGGGGTCGACGGCGGTCCGACTGGCCGGCATCGGTCCCGGCGCCGTCACCATCGTCGCGGTGGGGGTGCTCGGCCGTCGTCTCGTCGGTCCCGCCGGTGGTCTCGTCGCGGCCGGCGTGGTGGCCGTGCTGCCCTCGCTCATCGCCGTCGACGGCTCCGGGATGAGCGAGAACCTGACCGTGCCGATGGTGGTGGTGACGGTCCTGGTCGGGCACCGGGTGCTCATCGACGGATCCACGGTGGCGTGGACCCTCGTGCTGGGTATCCTCTGCGGGGCCGCCGCACTCACGCGTCAGGACCTCCTCCTGCTGGTCCCCCTCGTGGCGGTCCCGGCGGTGGTGGCCAGTCGCCATCCGGGCCGGCTGGGCCGTGTCGGCGCGGGGGTGCTCGTGCTGGCGGTGGTGGCCGCGGTCGTGACGCCGTGGGCGTGGCGCAATCACCGGCAGGTCGGCTCCTTCACCGTGTCGACGGTGTCGCCCAGCAGTGCCCTGGCCGGTGCGAACTGTGACCTCACCTACGCCGGCGCCGACCTCGGCAGCTGGCGCTTCCCGTGCGTCGAGGCGGCCACTCCGCCGACGGGATCGGGTGCGGATGAGGCCGAGGTCGCCGAGACGCAACGGACCGAGGCGTTCGACCACGCCCGCGACCACCTCGGGCGCCTGCCGCTGGTGGCCGCGGCGCGCGAGGCGCGGGCCTGGGGCGTCTGGGACCCGACGGATCTGGCCCGCCGCGACGGAGGAGTCCCGGCGCGAGGGCTGGCAGCTGGTGGCCCGTCCTCTCGACGCGGCCATGACGATCGTGGGGTTCGCCGGGCTGGTGGTGCTGGCTCGCCGCCACCGCCCCCGGCGCGACGTCCTGCTCCTGTTCGCCCCCCTGGTCGTGGTCGCCTTCAGCGCGGTGGCGAGCTATGGCAACCCCCGCTTCGGCGCCATCGCCCGACCGGTCCTGGCCATCGGGATCGCGGTGGTGATGTGCGAGGTCGTCGACCGGGCCCGGGCATCGAGGCCCCTGTCGCGCCGCGCCGAGACCGCCCCCTCCCTCCGCTGACCTCGGACCGCCACAGCCGCGGGTGGGAGATGTCGTGCTCTGCCTCACGTTCGCCTCGCACCGGCCGATGGGACGGGTGATGGAACCAGTGGCTCCCTACCCCGATGAGCGGGCGCGCCTCACGTCTCTTCGTCGCGCCGGCCTGCTCGACACGGGGCCGAGGAGCGCTTCGATCGGCTCACCCGGCTGGCCTCGCTCGTCTTCGACGTGCCCATAGCCCTCATCAGCCTGGTGGACCGTGACCGGCAGTGGTTCAAGTCCCGAGTGGGGCTCGACGTGGCCGAGCTGCCGCGGGAGACGTCCTTCTGCACCCATGCCATCGCCGCCACCAACCCGTCGACCCTGGTCGTGCCGGATGCGGCCGCGGGCCCCGCTTCGCCCACAACCCGTTGGTGGTGGGGGATCCTCGCATCCGCTTCTACGCCGGGCAGGTGCTGCACGACCAGCAGGGAAAGGCGCTGGTCCTCACGGGGACCGACGGGGAGTTCCTCGAGTGGAACAACGCGGCAGAGCGCCTCCTCGGCCTGACCGGCGAGGAGCTCGCCAGGCGCAGCACCAACGACCCCGACTGGAAGGCCGTGCGCCTCGACGGTTCGGAGTGGCCGGCCGAGTCCCTGCCCGCGGTGGTCTGCCTGCGGACCTGACAGGCCCAGCGCGACCAGGTGATGGGCGTGCACCGACGGGACCGCTCTCTGGCGTGGCTCCGGGTCACGGCCCAGCCCGCCGCCGGACCCGATCCCCCCCGAGCGGAGGATGGTGCGGCGCGCCATGGCAGGGGAGGCGGTGAGCGAGGAGATGGTGGGCTGGCTGCGCCCGGACGGTTCAGGGCGGCTCCTGAGGGTCTCCTGCGTGCCCGACGCCGATGGCGAGGGACAGGTCGTCGTGGCCTTCACCGACGTCACCGAGGAACGCCGCTTGACGATGCAGCTGGCCCACCTGGCCGAGCACGATCCCCTCGCCGATCTGCCCAACCGCAGCGTCCTCGAGCCTCGTCTCGAACAGGCGCTGGCCCGGGCCACGCGCGAGCGCAACAGGGTCGGGGTGCGCTTCGTCGACCTCGACCGCTTCAGGGCCGTCAACGACCACCACGGGCACGCCGTCGGCGACTCGGTCATCGTCGAGGTCGCCGAGCGCCTCCGCGCCGTCACTCGCACCGGCGACACCGCTGTCCGCATCGGCGGCGACGAGTTCGTGATCATCCTCGATCCCGTCAACGGCTGCGACGGCGCTCTGAGTGCCGCTCATCGGTTCCGGGCCGTCCTGTCGAGCCCACCCCTCCGACGGGGAGTGGACGTCATCGGTGCGAGCATGGGCGTTGCCCTGAGCGACGACAGGGACACCCCGGCCTCGCTTCTCCTGCGCGCCGACGCCTCCCTGTACCGGGCCAAGGCCGACCCCGGCTTGTCCATCGGGCTGGCGGACGAGTTCCTGGTAGGGGCGCACGCGATCTGCTGAGTGGGTCCCGGTCCCGCCGCGTGTCGCCGGACAGACACTCACGACTGCGTCAGACGACGCGGGCGGACTCCGTGCGCCCGACGCGGAAGCGCAGCTCGGCGTCGACCGCATCCACGCCGAGCGCCGCCGCCATGCGGGCCAGCGGGACCTCGATGGCCGACCGCACCCGGGGCACGTCGGCGTCGATCTCGAGCTGGGCCGAGACCAGGACCTCGGGCAGCTCCCCCAGCGCGACCAGGCGGGCCGACGCCGAGGTCACCCCGTCGAGGGCGGCGACGTCGGCGGCCAGGGCGCGGGCCACCGGCGCCGGTTCGATCGAGGTCTGGCCTCGTCGTTGGCGGGCCACGACGGTCTCGCCCAGGCGGCCCCGCTCGGGCCGGAGGCGGACCTGGGCCCAGGCCCACCAGAGCCCCAGCAGCACCAGGAGGATGCCGGCGGCGATGGCGGCGCCGGTCCAGATCTCCTGGTGCTCGATGGCCGACTCTCGAGCGTCGGCGTACAGGGAGCGAGGCTGGCGCAGCCCGATCCGGTCGTCGGCCTCGAGCAGGGCCACGGTGCCGAGCCCGATGGCGATCAGGCCGATCAGGCCGAGCAGCAGCCGATCGGCTCGGTCGACACCGGTTGCGCCGGTGGCCGCCTGCCGTCGTCGTCGCTTCCGCTGGCGACGGCCGGCCCGCGTCGCGGCACCGGTCGTCGGGCGCTCGGGGGGAGCGGGGGCGTCGGCCCGCTCGTCGGGGGAGGCGGTCACCGAGCTCACCGGACACGTCGCCCATCGTTGCGTTGGAGGCGGACCCGGACGCGGGGGGAGCGGTGCATCTCCAGGGCTCCGACCGCCTCCTCCACACTGGTGGCCACCCGTCTCGGGGTGGCATCGTCGCTGCCGGCGACGACTTCGGCCTGGATGCGCACCCGGCGGCGGCCGACACGGGCTCGGGCCGAGCGGACCTCGTCGTTGTCGTCGATGACGGCTCGCTCGACGACGCGCCGCACGCTCGCCGGGGTGATCCACGCAGTGCGACCCGGCCCGCCGTCGAGGGCGAGGCGACGGGGCGAGCGGCGGACCAGCTGCAGCACCAGCAGGAGCGCGCCGCTGGCGACGAGGATGATGGCCGCCACCCGCAGCGAGGTGGACGACCACTCCAAGTCCCCCATGCCCCTATCCCACCGCGACCGGGGGACCACCACCGCAGGCTGGTCGGCGGACAAGAAGCCCGTCTCCAGGGCGACGAGGCCCCCCACCCCCGCCAGCGCGAGGCCGGCCACGAGGGCGAGGAGGCGATCAACGGCCTTCACGGCAGGGGGTGCGGGCGGTCGAGGTCCGGGGTGACCAGATCGGCGACGTGGACGTCGACCGTCCACGGCGCCGAGGCGGGGACGGCCTCGTCGAGCGCGCTGGTGACTGCGGTGCGCACCGCGGCCGCCAGGTCGGGCCGCGAGCTCACGGCCTCGGCCACGATGTGGACCGTGACGGTGGCGCCCTCCGCCGTTGCGGGCCGGAGGATGACCCCGGGGACCCGCCCCCCCGGCCCGTGGGTGGCGGCCACGCCGGAGGGACCCGGCGCGACGGCGGCCACCCCGTCACACTCCGAGGCGCTGGCGGCCACGAGGCGCGCCAGGGCGAGGGGGGTGAGCGAGGTGGCCACGGACGCGGGTGCTACTCGACCCGGCCCGGCTCTTCCTCGCCGCCGTCGAAGGCCAGGTCGATGACGGCGATGTTCACCTCGACGACCTGTAGGCCCGTCATCGACTGGATGCGGTCGATGACGTTCTGGCGCACGGCCTCGGCCACCTCGTGGATGGACGAGGGGTAGGCCACGGTCATGGAGACGTCGACGGCGGCCTGCTTGGTGCCGACCTCGACACCGACGCCGGCGGTCTTGTGCTCGTCGCCGCGGATGCGGCCCACGACCCCGGCGATGGCACCGGACAGGGAGCCGCCGAGGGCGTTGACCCCCTCGACCTCCCGCGCCGCGATGGCGGCGATCTTGGACACGACGGACTCGGCGATGGTCGTCGAGCCGTGGTCGCCTTCGAGGCTGGCGACGCTCTTGTCGCCCGAGCCGGACGAGGAGGAGGGGGAGTTGCGGGTGGATTCGGCCATGGATGGCTCCTAGTGGGTTGGGGATCCGGACGGGGGCCCGGCGGGGTCAGAGGGTGTCGTCGCGCCGGCTGCTGAACGCGCTGAGGTCGACGCCCTGCCCGAGCACGATGCCGGCAAGCAGACCGACGGCTGCCAGACCGGCGGCGATGGCCGCCCCGTCCACCCCGGCGAGGGCCCACACGGCACCGATGGCCAATCCGATGAGCAGGCAGAACCGGGGGAGGGGCATGTCGACCTCCGTGGGACCCGTCGGGTCCCGGATGACAGGGCGGGGGGAGATCCCTCGCCAGACCTCGCACCATAGGAGACGCCGATGGGTCGCGCGTCACGTACCGGCGCCGGCACGGTTCGCCCCTCCCGGTACGGTGGCCGCGGTGGACGCAGCTCGGGCCCGCCGGCTCCTGGAGATCGGCTCCGACGCCGATCCGGTCGAGGTGGAGGCCGCGTTCCGGGTCCGGGCCCGGAGCACGCACCCCGATCACGGGGGCGATGCCGGCCAGTTCCGCGAGCTGTTGGCGGCGCGGGCGGCCCTGCGCGCCGACGGGACGCGGGTCGCGGCTGAGCCCCGGGCCTCCGGTGCTCCGGTGACCGTGGTCCCCGACGACTCGCTGTGGCAGATCCTGCTGGAGGCGTGGCGGGCCCGTCGCCGTCGGGACGGCCCGCACCGCCGCGTCATCTGACGTTCGCGTGAAGGCCGGCCGGGGGTTGCGGCCGGTCGGCTGAGCTCAGGGATCGATCGTCTGCAGCTCGCCCGTCTCGCGGCTCGTCGTCCAGAGCCGCCCCGAGGTGGGGTCGACGGCGACGGTGTTGGCCTGCTGCACGGTCGGGATGCGAGCCACCTCGCGGGGGGTGGCGCCCGACATGTCGAGCCCGACCAGCTCACTGCGGTCGGTGAGGGTGATCCACACGACGTTGGCCTCCTCGTCGTAGGTGATGCCGTAGGGCCGGCCCTCGAGGGGGAGGCTGGCCATCTGCTCCAGCGGATCGGTCGAGTACACGCCGATGGCGTCGCCGCGGGTGTCAGCCACCACGAGACGACCGTCGGAGGTGGCGACCACGTGGGTCGGGCCCTCGCCGGCGGGCACCGTCGCGATCCGCTCCTCCGCGTCGAGGTCGTAGAGCGAGAGGGTGAAGTCGCCCACATCGACCACGCCGACCTGATCACCCACCGCGGCGACGCCGCCCGGCTGCTGACGATCGTCGAAGCGGTGGATCACCTCGCCGTCCTCGACCACCGACAGCGTGCCGCCCCGCTCGTCGGCCACGAGGACCCGCCCGGAGCTGGTCTGGGTCGCGTCGTGGGGGTACTCGCCCACGAGGGTCTGGGTCGTCTCCCCGTCGGGCAGGGAGACCTCCACGAAGGTGTTGGAGTCCTCGGCCGGCACCAGCACGGGCCCGCCCGGCCCGGCCAGCTGCAGGTGGCGGGCGTGACCCGGCAGGCGGATGCGACGCAGCTCCTCGCCCGAGGTCCCCTGGATGAGCACCAGCTCGGTGGCGTTGCGGACCGCGACGGCGAGGATGTCGGTCTCGGTGTCGTAGACCATGCCCTCCGGCTGGGGGCTGAGGTCGCGCACGGTGCCGGCCGGGGTCACGTCGGGGACGGGGGCCTCGGCCGGCTCCGCTGCGCCCAGGGGTTCGGTGGTGGACCCGGCGTCGTCGGAACCGTCATCACCGCACCCGACGACGAGGAGCACCAGCGCCAGGGGCAGGACCAGGAGACCGCGGCCAGATCGAGGCATCCGACCACCCTGCCACAGGCATCCCGGCCCGCCGCCGCGCCCGGCCCGCCGGTGCTCGCACCGTCGAGGGTCGCGTCGCGACCACTGGACCGCCGGATCGCCGGATCGCCGGATCGCTCAGTCGACCGGGGCCGGCTGGGGCGGCGTCGCGGGCTCGTCGGTATCGGGGGTCGGCGTCGCGGCCCGGGCCGGCAGGTAGCGGAGGGCAAAGAGGGACCCGGCGGCGGCCACGCCCGCGGTGACCAGGCAGGCGATCCCGAGGCCGGAGAGGAAGGCGTCGGCGACCTCTCCGAGGTAGGCGGGGGCCAGGGCGGCGGGGAGCCGTTCGGCGACGATGCGGGCCGCGCCGACGGAGTCCTCGGTGGGCTGGCGGGCGATGTCGGGCAGCTGGGAGAACACGGCCCCACCCCGCAGGGCGGCGACGTAGGTGGAGCTGAAGACCGAGCCGATGACGGCGACGCCGAGGGTGCCTCCCAGCTCGCGGGTCGTGTCGTTGACCGCGGAGCCGACGCCGGCCTTGTCGACCGAGACCGAGCCCATGATCGACTCGGTCGCCGGCGCCGTGGTCAGCCCCAGCCCGAGTCCGAGGAAGAGCATCTGGCCGACGATCTCGCCGTACGGCGTGGTGGCCGAGGCGGTGGACACCCAGAGGAAACCCACGGCCATGGAGGCCAGACCGGCGGCGACCACCTTCTTGGTGCCGAGCCGGTCCACCAGCTTGGGCGACAACACCGAGGCGACGGCGATGGACACGGCCACGGGGATGGTGCGGACGCCCGCCTGCAGCGGTGAGTAGCCCCGGACGAGCTGGAAGTACTGGGTGATGAGGAAGATGAACCCGAAGAGGGCGAAGAAGGCGCTGGTGATCGAGACGCTGGCGGCGGTGAAGCGCAGGTTGCGGAAGATCCGGACCGGGAGCATCGGGTGGGCGACCCGCAGCTCCCACCCCACGAAGACGGCCAGCAGCAACGCGGCGGCCAGCGCACCGATCGCCGTCTGCGGGCTGAGCCAGCCCCACTCGGGGGCCTCGATGATGGTGAACACGAGGGCGGTGATGGCGGCGACCGAGAGGCCCAGTCCCACCAGGTCGAGCGGTGGCGTCGAGCGATCCTTCGATTCGGGGACGGCGGCGATCACGCCGACGATCGCCACTGCGATCAGGGGCACGTTCACGAAGAACACCGATCCCCACCAGAAGTGCTCGAGGAGCCAGCCGCCGAGGATCGGTCCGCCGGCGACGGCCATGCCGCTCATGGCGCTCCAGATGCCGATGGCCGCGGCCCGCTCCCGTGCGTCGGCGAAGGTGCTGGTGAGCACGGCCAGGGTGGCGGGGAAGATGAGGGCGGCGCCGATGCCCATGAGCGCTCGGCTGGCGATCAGCGTGGCCGGGGTGTCGACCGAACCGGCCAGCACGGAGGTGGCCAGGAAGGCGACCAGACCGGTCGCCAACGCCCGTCGGCGTCCGTAGCGGTCGCCGAAGCTGCCCGCCGCGAGCAGGAGCCCGGTGAAGACCAGGAGGTAGGCGTCGACGATCCACTGCAGCTCCCGGGTGGTGGCGCCCAGCTCGGTGCTGAGCGACGGGAGGGCGACGTTGACGATGGTGCCGTCCATGACGACCACGAACAGGCTGAGGCAGAGCACCGCGAGCACGGCCCACCGCCGCCGGTGGACCTCGGGTCTGACGTCGGCGGGTGCGGTGGTGGTCATGGCGAGCGATGCCTCCGTTCCGGGCGCCCCATCTGGACGCTGACAAGTTGCCATCGTAAAGATCTGGGTTGACGGCGTCAAGATCTCCAGGGACACTGACCCGGTGGCATCGGACACCTTCCCCGCGGTGGCGGGATCGGCGCCGGCGCAGTACCACCACGGCGACCTGCCCAACGTGCTGCGCCAGGCCGCGGCGGACCTGTTGGCCGAGCGGGGGGTGGCCGGGTTCAGCCTGCGGGAGGTGGCTCGGCGGGCAGGCGTGTCCCACGCGGCACCGGCTCACCACTTCGGCGACGCCCGAGGGCTGCTCACGGCGGTGGCCGTCGAGGCCTTCCAGTACCTGACCCGCGCGAGCGAGGCGGCCTCGAGCGGCATCGCCGACCCCGTCGAGGCCCTCGCCCGCCTGGCCCGCGCCTACGTGACCGTCTCGGTCGAGCACCCCGGGCACTGCGCCATCGCCTTCCGCTCCGATGCGGTGGCGGTCGACGACCCGGCCTACCACGAGTGGGGCCAGCGAGCCTTCGGCGTGCTGCTGTCGGCCATCGAGCGCCTGGGTCGCGACCGGGCACCAGACCTCGACGTCGAGATGGCTGCCGCCCTGTGCTGGGCGACGGTCCAGGGGCTGACCACCATCCACGCCCCGCTCGAGGCCATGGCCGACCGCCAGGACCGGACCGTCCCCCCCATCGGCGATCTGGCCGAGGACTTCACCCGGCTGCTGGTCACCGGGCTCGTCGGCCCGGAGTGACCGGCCCGGGAGACCGGGGTGCGGTCTTCCGGAGCCGAGCTACTGGCGGTTGGCCGGCTCGCGGTCGGCGGCGTGGAGCTCCGCCTCGCCGGTCACCTCGGCTGCTCGTCCCGGGGATGAGGTGGCCAGAGCCAGGCCCACGGCCGCGAGCACAGCCGCGGTGGTGGCCCTCGATTGGAGGCCGATCAGCAGGCCGTCGGACCGGTAGGTGAGGAGCAGCAGAGCGGACACGCCGACCAGGCCGTAGCCCGCGGTCTGGACGCCCGGGCGGGGAAGGTCGGTCAGAACCCACGCCAGGACGCCGACGACGATGAGGAGCACCCCGAGGGCGATCGAGCCGGGGAAGACGTTGCGCCCGAAGTCACCCGGGAAGTCGTTGGCCTGCTCGAAGAGGGTGAAGGAGCCGTCGCCGGTGAAGCCGCCGGCGGGGTGGGCCGCGGCCACGACGACCCCGTAGCCGGCGACGCAGGCCCCCGCGACCCGTGGGGAGGTTGCTCGCAACGTGGGCGCCAGCACCAGGATCGCGAGGTGCAGGGCGATCATGAGCGCGTAGGACCAGTACCACTCGCCCTCGGCGTTGGCCACGGCCAGGCCGATGCCGAGGCTCTGGAGCATCCCGACGACGGCTGCGACCCGCACGAAGCGACCCGACAGGAGCGCCGCCGCCAGACCGGCCTCGACGAACAGGGTGAGCCAGCCGAACGCGGCCAGGTTCGGTGAGACGATCGAGTCGAAGAACCAGGACGAACCGGGCAGCACCGTGTTCTCGGCGCCGGCGTTCACGTACCCGCAGATCCCCCGGCACCCGTCGGCGGTCTCACCGAAGTCGGGCGGGATCTTCCAGGAGACGTTCGACAGCCAGAGCAACCCGGCGACCACGCGCAGGGTCGTCGGTGCCCAGCGGGCGACGGACCGGTCGACCGTTCGGGTGGTCGTGGTCAGATCCACGGTCGATCCTCCAGAGGGTGGGCGGCGGAGCAGACCCGCGCGCCATTGAGGCCTCGCGGGAGGCTCGCTCGGGGATCACGGTACCGACGACTTGACCTCGGGCCACGCCTGGGCCGAAGGAACCTGCCCGGTGCGGCCCCGCGGGCCCCGACAGGCCAGGCTGGTGCGCCAATGAGAGAGCGCAGCGAGCGAACCAGACAGGACGGGCCCTCCGGCGGCGGAGCGAGCGCACCCGATCCCCCCAGCCCACTGCTGGGCGCCAAGGCCCACCACGCGGGGTCGGTGTTCCAACCCGCGAACCTGCTCCGGGAGGGCCGGCGCCAGCGGGGCCGGGCCGACGTGGCGGTCCCCGCGGTGTGCCTGCTCGATCCCGACGGCGACATCGTGGCCCACCTGCACCGCACCGGCCGAGCCACCGAGCACAAGGGCTGGGCCTGCTACCACACGACGCTGCAGACCTTCGATCTGGACGGGACCGAGGTCGGGGTGGTCGGCTCCGCCGTCGGTGCCCCGTTCGCGGTGCTCGTCGCCGAGCAGCTCGCGGTCTCCGGCTGCGAGCTGGTCATCAGCATCACCTCCTCCGGGTCGATCGTCCCGGTCGCCGACCCGCCCTACTTCGTGGTCATCGATCGCGCCCTGCGCGACGAGGGCACCAGCCACCACTACCTCCCCCCGGCGACCTGGGCCCACGCGCCCCGCCACCTCCTCGACCGCCTGGCCGGAGCCCTCACGGGGTTGGCCCAACCGGTGGCGACCGGTCCCACCTGGACCACCGACGCGCCCTACCGGGAGACGGCGGCCGCCATCGCCCGGGCCGAGGCCCTGGGGACCGTCGCGGTCGAGATGGAGGCCGCTGGTCTCTACGCCTACGCCGAGGCCCGCGACCGGGACGTGATCTGCGTCGCCCACGTCACCAACACCATGGCGACGAGCGGCGACGACTTCGAGAAGGGCGAGCACGATGGCGCCGTCGAGGCCCTCGCCCTGGTTGCCGCCATCGTCGGGCGCCTCACCGGAGGGTGAGGCCAGGTCGCCCGGGCGCGAAGCGCGCCCTGACGGGCGAGCTCAGCGTGCCCGTGCGGCTCACCCGTCCCCGTGGGGAACGGTCGCGGTGGCCGTGTCGCCGCCGTAGCCGTTGGCCAGGTCGCGGCCCTCGACGGTGATCTCGTCGACGTCGTCGGGGATGGAGACCGTCTCCTCCCGGGTGAAGGGCTGCTCGGACGCGTGGTCGTGGGCGAGCTCGCGCACGCCCAGCTCGTTGCCCTCGGTGTCGAGGACCCGCCAGGCATCGGCGTAGCGCTCCGGTGAGTCGTACGGTGACGACACGGTGGCGGCGACCTGGAACTCGCCCTCGCCGGCGGGCGTGACCTCGACCTCCACCACGTCCGGGAACTGCTGGCCGCCGTCGGCCGACGAGGACCCGGACTCCGAGTCCGATGACGACGTGGACGTCGCCGTTGCCTCCGAGGCCGAGGCGTCGTCGTCGCCGCAGCCGGCCAGGAGGATCACCGCGAGGGCGAGCCCGGCCACCCCCAGCACACGGCGTGACCGGGCCCTCACGCCACGCCCCGGGCCGGGTAGTCGTTCTCGGTCCAGAAGTCGATGCCCATGAGCAGGTCGTCGAGCGGGGGGCGACCCAGCGGCATGGAGAGGATCGACTCGTAGTACACCGTCCCGTCGGGTGAGATGAGGAACAGGCCGGGCTCGTTGAACTGGGCGGGCTCGGCGTCGCCGATGCCGGTGGAGACGAACAGGCCCCATGCCCGCATGGCGTCCTCGGTGAGGCCGTAGCCGAGGGCGAGGTCGGACAGCTCCCACTCGTCGTGGAGCTGCTGGGTCCGCTCGCGCGTCTCGCTGCTGACGGCGAGGACGTCGACACCCCGTTCGGTGAGCTCGCCCAGGCGCTGATCCAGCTCGGTCAGCTGACCCTTGCAGACCGGGCAGTGCAGGCCGCGGAAGAACACGACCATGGTGAACCGCTCTGGGCTCTGGTCGGCGAGGCGGTAGGTGCCGCCCGACAGCAGCTCGACGTTGAGCTCGGGTGCGGGCTGGCGGGGGAGGACGCCGGGGGAGGTGGTGAGGGAGTCGGACATCGTGGTGCTCCTGGGTCGGGGAGAGTCTGGACTGTGTGGTCCACTTGGAGAAGGCAAGCACACAGACTATGGACTGTCAAGTCCAGTTCTGAGTACGATGGGGGCCATGAGCCGCGTCGAACCCAAGACGACGAAGGGCCGGGCCACCCGCGACCGGGTCCTGGCGACCGCAGCCGACCTGATCACCGACCGGGGCGTGGCCGGGGTGAGCCTGGACGATGTCTGCGCCCATGCCCGGGTCAGCCGCAGCCAGCTGTACCACTACTTCGACGACAAGGCGGACCTGGTCCGGGCGGTGGTGGGTGTGACCACCGACGCGGTGCTCGCCGGCCAGGACGAGCACCTCGATCACCTGGACTCGTGGGCCGCCATCGAGGCGTGGTGCGATCAGCTCGTGTCCTTCCAGCAGGCGCGCAACGGCGCGGGCGGATGCCCCATCGGCTCACTGGTCGGCCAGCTGGCCGAGCGCGACGAGGGCGCCCGGGCCGCCCTGGCTGCCTCGTTCGACCGGTGGGAGCGACATCTGGCCCACGGCCTGGAGCGGATGGCCGCCCGAGGCGAGCTCCGCCCCGATGCCGATCCCGCCGCCCTGGCCACCGCGACCATGGCCAGCCTCCAGGGTGGCCTGGTCCTCACCCAGGCTCGCCGCGACCCCCGACAGCTCCGCATCGCCCTCGACGGCGCCCTGGCCATGCTCCGCAGCGGAGGCGCAACAGGATCAGCGCTGCGCACCTCGGGCGGGCTGGCGGACCAGGACCCGGTGGGCCGCGTCGCCCAGGAACTCGGCCATGCCCTCGGCTGACAGCGACAGCTGTCGGGCCGCCTCGAGGGCCTTGCCGGCCGGGAGCACCGGGTGGTCCGAGGCGAACCACACCCGGCCCCGACCGCGGGAGGAGTCCATGAACCGGACCAGGTCGGGGTCCATGTAGGTGGCCAGGTAGGCCGAGGTCATGAGGTGGAGCCGGGGCCACTTGAGCATGTAGGTCATGAGCAGCCGCTCGTAGGGGTGGCCCATGTGGGCACCGATGACCGTGAGGTCGGGGAAGTCGATCAGCACGTCCTCGAGCAGCACCGGGTCCTGGCACCGGGACCGGACCTGGGGCCCGGGGATGCCCACGTTGATCGACACCGGGAGCCCGAGCTCGGCGCAGGTGGCGTACACCGGGTAGTAGAGGCGGTGGTTCAGCTCGTACTGCTCGACCAGCGGGGTGACGCGGATCATCACCATCCGGTCGTGCTGGGCCAGCTCGCGGATGCGACGGCAGCTCTCCACCGGGCGCGTCGCCTTGTCGACCGCGGCTGAGATCAGAAACCGTCCCGGGTGGCGATCGGCCACCGCCAGGAAGTCCTCCGCGGCGTAGCCCCCCCGGCGGTGGAGCGCGGCGGGGCTACGGAGCCCGCTGGTGAGCACGCCCACATCGATCCCGGCGTCGCCCATGGCCTCGACCAGGCTCTCGACGGTGCGACCCCGGGCCAGGTCCTCACCGAAGAGCGCACCGACCGAGGCGTTCTCCTGCTGGGAGGACCACTGCTCCGCAAAGCCCTCGGGGAAGATGTTGACCCAGGCGTCGAGGACCACGCGCGGACCCTAACATGACATAACCGTCATAGATCGTGGCTGCGCCTCGAGCCTGCGACCCCTGACACGGGTGTCAGGGCAGCCACTAGCATCGGGCCCATGGCCCACCTGGACTTCGACGCGTTCGACGCGGACAACCACTACTACGAGGCCGAGGATGCCTTCATCCGCCACATGGACCCGAAGATGGCCAAGCGGGCCATGCAGTGGGCGACGGTGGGGGACAAGAAGCGCCTGCTGGTCGGGGGCAAGATCAACAAGTTCATCCCCAACCCGACCTTCGACCCCATCGCCCGGCCCGGCAGCCTCGAGGACTACTTCCGCGGCCGCAACACCGAGGGCCTCGACCTCAAGACCATGTTCGGCGAGCTCGACCCCATCGAGGAGCACGCCCCGTACCGGGACCGCGACGCCCGGGTCGCTCTCCTCGACGAGCAGGGCCTGGCCGGGGCACTGCTCTTCCCCACGCTCGGCGTGGGCATGCAGGAGGCCCTCAAGCGCGACGTGCCCGCCCTCCACGCCGCCTTCCGGGCCTTCAACCTCTGGCTGGACGAGGACTGGGGCTTCGACCGCGGCGACGGCCGCCTCTATGCCGCGCCCATGATCACCCTGGCCGATCCGAGCCTGGCGGCCGACGAGGTGGGCCGCGTGCTCGCCGCCGGCGCCCGGATCCTGGTCATGGTCCCCGGTCCCGTGCCCTCCGGAGACGGCTACGTCTCGCCCGGCCACCCCTCCTTCGATCCGGTGTGGGCCCAGCTGGCCGAGGCCGGCGTGCCCCTCGCGCTCCACGCCGGGCTCAGCGGTGTGGGTCAGTACGGCAAGCTGTGGGGCACCGGCGGCGACGGTGGTGGCGGAGAGGTCGAGGGCTTCAAGCACGCCGCCTTCCCCCTCGTCGCCTACCAGGACCGGGGCATCTCCGACACCTTTGCCGCCCTCATCTGCCATGGGGTGCTGTCCCGCTTCCCCAACCTGCGGCTGGCGTCGATCGAGAACGGCGCCATGTGGATCCCGGACCTGCTGCGGAACCTGGCCGACGGGTACGGCAAGATGCCGTTCGCGTTCGACGAGCACCCGGTGGAGCAGTTCCGGCGCTGCGTGTGGGTCGCTCCCTACTACGAGGACGACATGGCCCTGCTGAAGGACCGCCTCGGTGTCGAGCGACTGCTCTTCGGGTCGGACTTCCCCCACACCGAGGGCCTGCCCGAGCCGACCGACTTCGTCAAGGACATCCCCACCTTCACCGACGAGGAGATCTGCACCGTGATGCGCGACAACGTCCTCGATCTCCTCGCGGCTCGGCCTGCGTGAAGCACCCGTCAGCGGGCCGTCCCGTGCTGGGTGACGGGCCCCAAGGGCGGGCAGGCTCGGCCCCGTGAGCACCGCCGCCGGCCATGCCGTGGACGAGGAGGTGGGCGACGAGCTGGTGGCCACCGTGGCGCGGTGGGTCGACGCCGAGGTGATCCCGAAGGCGTCGGCACTGGAGCACGCCGATGAGTACCCCGCGGCCATGGTCGAGCAGATGGATGCCTTCGGGCTGTTCGGCGCGACCATTGCCTTCGAGTACGGCGGCCTCGGCCTGTCGGCCACGCTCTACGCCCGGATCGTCGAGGAGCTGGCCCGCGGGTGGATGACCCTTTCGGGCATCCTCAACACCCACAAGGTCGCGGCCACCATGATCGGCCGCTACGGGACCGAGGACCAGAAGCGCCGCTACCTGCCACGGATGGTGCACGGGTCGTTCCGGGCCGCGTTCAGCCTGTCCGAGCCCGACAGCGGCAGCGACGCCGGGGCACTGCGCTGCCGGGCGGTGCGGGACGGCGACGAGTGGATCATCGACGGCACCAAGGCATGGGTCACCAACGGTCGCCGAGCCTCGCTGGTGATGCTCCTCGCCCGCACCGGCCCCCAGGAGATCACGGCGTTCATCGTGGAGAAGGAACCGGGCTCGTCCTCCGGTGGCATCACCGTGTCGCGCACCATCGCCAAGCTCGGCTACAAGGGCATCGAGACCGTCGAGATGTCCTACGCCGGTCACCGGGTGGCCCACGCCGATGTCCTCGGCGGCGACGACGGGGTGGGCCACGGGCTCCGCTACGCCCTGTCCGCCCTGGAGCTGGGACGCATCAACATCGCGGCGCGGGCCGTCGGGGTGGGCCAGGCCGCGCTGGATCGGGCCCTCCGCTACAGCCACGAGCGCGAGACCTTCGGTCAGCCGATCATCGACCACCAGGCCATCGCCTTCACCCTGGCCGAGATGGCCACCAAGCTCCAGGCCGCGCGCCTGCTCACCTATGACGCCGCCCGCCGGTTCGACGAGGGCGAGCGCATCGACATGGAGGCGGGCATGGCCAAGCTCTTCGCCTCCGAGACCGCCTTCGAGGTCGCTACCTCGGCTCTGCGCATCCACGGTGGCAACGGCTACACCCAGGAGTACGACGTCGAGCGCTACTTCCGCGACACCCCGCTCATGATCATCGGCGAGGGCACCAGCGAGATCCAGAAGATGGTCATCGCCCGCCAGCTTCGCGCCCGCTACGCGACCGAGAACCCCGACGGCTGATCGGCCTCGACCCAAGGGGCGCGGCGGCGGAACTAACGTCTTGGTCATGTCAGGGTCGATGATGCGGGCGGCCGTGCTGCACGGCCCCGCAGATCTGCGCATCGAGGCAGTGGCCGTGCCCGAGCCCGGTCCCGGCCAGCTGCTGGCCGAGGTGAGCCACTGCGGGATCTGCGGCACCGACCTGCACATGGTGCTCGACGGCTGGGGCCGGCCCGGCTCGGTGGGTGGCCACGAGTGGTCGGGCCGGGTCGTCAAGTCCGGCCCGGAGGTCGCAGGGTTCGCGTGCGGCGACGAGGTCGTGGGCGGTCCGTCACCGGCGTGCGGCGCGTGCCCGCCGTGTCGGGCCCGGCGCCCCTCGCTGTGCGACGCCCGGGCCACCCCCGGCACCGAGATGCCGCGAGGCGCCTTCGCGGACTACGTCCTGGTGGACGCCGACGCCGCCGTCGCGGTGCCTCAGGGGCTCGACCTGCGCACCGCCGCGCGGGCCGAACCACTGGCCGTCGCCCTCCACGCCATCACCCAGGCCGGGGCGTCGCCCGGCGGGCGGGTGCTGGTGAGCGGGGCCGGTCCGATCGGCATGCTGGTGGTCGCCGCACTGGCCGCCAGGGGCGTCGACGACATCGTGGTCAGCGAGCCGAGCGGTGGCCGTCGGGCGCTGGCCGAGCGCCTCGGCGCGGCCACGGTGACCCCCGACGCCCTCGACGTCCCCACCATGGCCGAGCCTCGCCGCCTGGTCGCCGACCCCGTCGACGTGGCCCTGGAGTGCTCGGGCCGTGCCGGTGCCATCGGTGCCGCGCTGGCCCAGCTGATCCGAGGGGGACGGCTGGTGCTGGTCGGCACGGGGATCGAGCCCCTGGCGCTCGACCCGAACCGCATCCTGCTCAACGAGCTGGAGATCACCGGGGCCTTCGAGTACGACGCCGGAGGCGTCGAGGAGGCGGTGGCGCTGCTCGCCTCCGGGCGCGTCGACGTCGACGCCCTCACCGAACCCGGCGATGTCGACCTCGACGGCGCGCTGGCGGCCATGGAGGGCCTCGCCGGCGGGGACATCACGGGCAAGGTCCTGGTCCGGCCCCGACCCCCCGAACCCGACCGCGATCAGCCCCGGGAGGCACACCCATGACCGAACGGACACCAACGCCGCGGTTCAACCACGTCGCCATGAGCGTGGCGCCGTGGGTGCTCGACGACGAGGGTCGCGCCGAGATCATCGGCTTCTACGGCGAGGTGTTCGGGTGGGAGGAGATGCCCACCATGACCCAGCCGGGGACGCGGCTCGTGCTGCAGGCCTACTCCTACGACCAGTTCGTGTTCATCACCGCGGCGGACGATCCCATGGCCTGTCCACCCGACGACCACTTCGGTCTGTCAGTGGCCACCCTCGACGAGCTCCACGCCATGCACGGCCGGGCCGCGGCGTTCGCCGAGGGCAAAGACGGGGTGCGGCTCATCGCCCCCGAGGTCGAGGACTTCGAGGTCCTCCGCCTCCACAGCTTCTACGTGGGCTACCTGCTCCCGATGATGGTCGAGGTCCAGCACTGGGACTGGGCCGACAACCTCGACCCCACCTCCGGCTGAACCACCCGGCCCCCGGGGCGTGGTGGACCCTCCTGTGACGCGGCTGTTAGATGCCGGGGGCCGATTGGGCTAGAACGGGGACATGCGGATCACCCTCGACGGCGAGCGTTGCACCGGCCACGGCCGCTGCTACACGCTCGCCCCGGAGGTGTTCGATGCCGACGAGGAGGGCCACAGCGTGCTGCGGCTCTCTCTCGTCCCCCCGGAGCTGGAGGCGGCGGCCCGCCGGGGAGCCGAGAACTGCCCCGAGGACGCGATCGCGATACACGGGTGAACGGACCACACCGCCGAACGCAGGAGCGCCCACCTTCATGAGCGAGAGCGGGGCCGACGCCACCGAGGCCACCACCGAGCTGTTCGATGCCGACGTGGCACGCGACCCGCAACCCTCCTACCGGATGATGCGGGAGCTGGCGCCGGTCATCGAGCTGCCCGACGGCCAGATGCGCGGCGTGGTCGTGGGCAAGCACGCCGACGTGGTGGAGGCCCTCCGCACCCCGGAGGTCTTCTCGTCGGGCTTCGATGCCGTCCGGATCGGCCAGGTCCGTCCGCTGATCCCCCTCCAGGTCGACCCGCCGGATCACCACGCCTACCGCAAGCTGCTCGACCCCCTCTTCTCGCCCCGCCGCATCGCCGCCTGGGAACCGCGGATCCGTGACCTGGCCCGCGCCCTCGTCGATGCGGTGGTCGACGAGGGCAGCTGCAACTTCAACGACGCGGTGGCCGAGCCCTTCCCCTCCACGGTGTTCCTCGAGCTCCTCGGCCTCCCGGTGGACCGGGCCCCGGAGTTCATTCGGCTGAAGGACGGCATCATCCGCCCGCCGGCCTCCAGCCCCGAGGAGCGCGAGGTCCTGGTGAACGAGACGGGCCAGGTGATCTACGCCGTGCTCGAGGAGGTGATCGACGCCCGGACCGAGGAGCCGGCCGACGACTTCATCTCCGGCTTCCTCACCGCCGAGGTCGACGGTCACCAGCTGAGCCGGGAGGACGTGATCGACATCTGCTACCTGTTCTTCCTCGCCGGCCTCGACACCGTCACCGCCTCGCTCGACTGCATGCTGGCCTTCCTGGCCCAACATCCCGATCACCGTCGCCAGCTGACCGACGATCCGGCGCTGATCCCCCACGCGGTGGAGGAGCTGTTGCGATGGGAGACCCCCGTGCCCGGCGTGGTGCGCATGACCACGCATGACACCGAGCTGTCGGGCTGTCCCATCGCAGCCGGCAAGCAGGTCGTGGCGCTCCTGGGGTCGGCCAACACCGACGAGGCGTCCTGGGACCGGGCCGACGAGGTCGACTTCACCCGACCCGCCAACAAGCACCTGGCCTTCGGCGGGGGCGTGCACCGATGCCTCGGCTCGCACCTGGCCCGCCTCGAGCTGCGGGTGGCCCTGGAGGAGTGGCACGCACGGGTCCCGGACTACGCGCTGGCCCCCGACACCGTGCTCGACTACTCCCCGGGCCTGCGTCAGATCGAACACCTCCCCCTGGTCTGGTCGCGGTCGTAACCCTGTTCGACGAGGAGGCGGCGACGCTCAGCCGGGCCCCCGAGCTGGGCGAGCACACCGAGCTCCTCCTGCTCGAGGTGGGCATGGACTGGGACCAGATCGCCGCCCTCAAGGACTCCGGCGCCATCCCCTGAGCGGGGTCAGCGATCCCAACGCGACCTACGGATCGCATCTTGATCGGCACCGAGGACGCGCGGTCAGGCGTTCCACGCCTGCTGCACTGACCGGTAGTCGATGACGGTGATGCCCTCATGGTCCAGGATCTGGCGCGCGCGTGGTGAGGTGAGGAACGAGTGGTCGGTCTGCCGGACGCGCCAGCCGTCGGGCTCGATCGTCTGCCATTGCTCGGTGCCGTGCCCGGGGTGGGTGGCCCATTCGTTGAGGCCTGGTGATAGCTCGCGGAGCATGCGCTCGTAGGTTCCTGCCTTGTCGTCGAGGCTGATGGAGAAGCTGTCCAGGAAGGCGTTGTCGACGACCGGCTTGCCCTGCGCACGAGCCTTGCCGCGTCCTTCGGCGAGCCAGACCCGTGCGGCGAGGCCATACTCCTTGGCCAGCGCCATCGTGAGGTCGCCGATGTCGGCGCGACCCGCCGTCGGCGAGGCAGTGCCAGTCCGAGGTGCGTGGGTGCCAGTCCCAGGTCGACGACGGCGTCGATCTGGGCGCGCACCTCGCGTTCGACGTCGGTCAGCTCGGCCGCGGCGAGGAGCGCGGCGCGCTGGGCCGGCGTGTTGATGTAGAGCTCGTTGGTGTCGGGGTCGAGCAACGAGGGCACGTCGACCTTGGCGGACGCTGGGCCCCAGCGGTGCTCCGGCGAGTCGCGGATGAGCGCGAGGTGGATGCCGAAGGGGATGTGCGGGCGGTCGCGAAGCAGCCGGATCGCGTCCGCCGCCGCCGGGCACGGGACCATCAGGCTGCAGGAGCTGGCGATGCCGTCCTCGATCGATTCCACCACGGCGGCGTTGACCGCGTGGCGCATCCCGAGGTCGTCGCAGCTGACGATGAGCACCCGCGCGTCACTCGCGAAGCCCAGCAGCTCACTCGACAGTTGATCCACGACGCCCAGCCTGCCCGACCTCCCGGTTGGCGAACGCACGACGTCGAACCGGCCCGCAGCGCCGGGAGCGCCGCCGTACCCCTGCACTGCTCGCAGCGGGGCTGCCAGTCGCGCGCGGCCACAGGGCACTGGGTCGCTCTCAGGACCGAGCTTCAGCGATCGGCCTTCTCCCAGACCGACACGTGGGACGTGCTCTCGCCCGTGAAGGGCGAGCGGTCCCAGCCGGCCCACCGGTCACGGTGGGACAGGCCGGCGAGCCGGGCCATGAGGTCGAGCTCGGACGGCCACACGTAGCGGAAGGGCGTCGTGAGCTCGCGCCCGTCCGACTCGCTGGCAACGAAGTGGTGCGACGTCGCCTGCTGCGCCACGAGATCGGTGTAGCGGTCGTAGCCCACGTAGCCCGGGGCGTGGGAGACCACGCGGGCGTCCTCGCCCGGTGGCAGGCGGCGCAGGTCGGGGACGCCGACCTCGATCACGAAGGAGCCGCCGGGCTCGAGGTGGGCGGCGGCATTGGCGAAGCACGCCACCTGTTGGTCCTGGGTGGTCAGGTTCCCGATCGTGTGTTGAACACCAGGTACACGAGCCGGAAGGTGCGACCCACGCGAGTCGTGGCCATGTCGCCCATGGTCACCTCGACGCGGTGCTCGCCGCCCTTGGTCTGGAGCCTGGCGGCCATGGCGGGGGAGAGCTCGATCCCTGACACGGGGACACCGCGAGCGGCAAGCGGCAAGGCGACGCGACCGGTGCCGACGGCGAGCTCGAGCGCGGCGCCGTCGCCGGCGAGCTCGGCCAGCATGTCGACCGTGGGACCGAGCACCTCTGGGTCGAACATCGAGCCGGAGCGCTCGTCATAGCGAGCGGCGACGTCCTCACCGAAGTGGTCCTCGAACACATCAGGACACTCGCAGTGCTCAGTCGCCGAGGCCAGCGAGTTCTCCGGACCACCACCGTGTCGGGGCCGATGGCCCCCAACGTTGGCTACTCGCCGCTCTTGGCGAACATCACCCTGGGCTCGATGTAGCCCGTGAAGTCGCGACCCGCGGACTCCGCCTGGACCGCATCGAACCAGTCCCGCCATCCGGGTCCGTAGATCTCCACGTACATGTCCTTCATGAGGATCGAGAACTCGGCCATGACGGGATCGTCACGTGGGAGCTCCACTGCGGTGCCGTGGGCGATCAACGCAAGGTTCGACGAGTTGTATGAGACGCTCACCCGCGGGTCTCGCCGAACCAGTCGAGCGCGCAGGGCAGCTGCTGGGATCCCGATCCAGACGCGTCCGCGAAAGAAGATCCCGTCGAGGGGAGCCACCAACGGTGCACCGGACGCGCCGAGCACCCCGAGATGCAGCTCGAAGATCCCCGGAAGCCTCTCCGCGATCTGCTCCGCACGGAGCCGCTTGTCGGTCCTGAGGAGCTCGCACCAGCATCCAGATTCCCGGTGGTCCCGTCGGCCCGGCTTCGCTGTCACACCCCCTGGGTACAGCTGTTCGCATGGCAGCGGTGGTCGACTCCCAGCAGGCGGAGGCGTTGGACCGTCTCGCCGCGGGTGTCGACGCGGTGTTGGCGGCGGCGTGACCCCCGCCGACGCCGCTGATGCGCGGGGGTTGATCGCCGAGCTGGAGGTCCAGGCCCGGCGACTGCGCTCCGCTCAGGTCGACCTGGTCGATCAGATCGACCGGGGCGGGTTCCACCACGTCGACGGGCCACGCCTCCGCGAAGGTCATGGTCCGCCACGTGGCCAGAATCTCCAATGCCGAGGCGTGCCGGCGGGCCGCCTGCGCGAAGGCGTTGCGACAGCTGCCCACGGTGGCCGACGCGTTTCGGGCGGGGCGCATCGGCGGGTGCCAGGTGGAGCGCATTGCCCGGGCCCATGCCAACCGGCGGGTCCGCACCGCCGTGGTGGACAACGAGGCCTCCTTCGCAGAACACGCCGATGTACCAACCCCGGCAACGGGGGACCCGCCTGCGGGAGGCACAACCGGCTCAAACACCACGGCTACACCGCCTGGCGCGACCCCACCGGCACCTGGCACATCACCCGCCCCGACGGCACCCACATCACCTGACCGGGCCCGCGCTACCCGAGCCGACCACCCGTCGGGACCTTGCCCGGCACACGCGACTGCCTCTATAAAGCCCGATCGCGTTGCGCGCTCCTGACCGGCGGGCATGCGGGCAGGAGCGCTCCCAGACGAGGTGGTGGGCCGCAAGGGCGATTGGCGGTTCCCGAGAGCCGGGCTCAGCCACCGGCGAGGGTCATGATCTGGATGTTGTTCCCGTCGGGGTCGCGGAAGGCGGTGAGGAGGGCGAAGCCGTGGTCGAACGGTGGCGTGGCCTCGACCCCGTGGGCGACGAGTCGCTTGCGGTCTTCTCCCAGACCGAGATGTGGCCTCGGCTGTCGGCAGTGAACGGCTCGCCGTGCCATCCGCCCCACCTGTCTCGCAACGGCAGTCCGGCGAGGCGGGCCATGAGGTCCAGCTCCGATGGCCACACGTAGCGGTGCGGCGACGAGAACGTCCTCAGCTCACCCTCCACCACCCACCAGTGCCGGGAGATCTCGATCTGATCGACGACGTCGTAGTCGTCCACGCCGATGTGGGTGGCGGTGGCGGTGACGACGTGTGTCGTGTGGCCCGGTGGGATGCGCCGCAGCGCAGGGACGCAGTTCTCGACGACGAACAGGCCACCGGTCTCGAGGTGCCGGGCGGCGTTGGCGAAGCACTCGACCTGTTCGTCCTGGGTCGTCAGGTTCGTGATGGTGTTGCGCAGGGGTAGACGAGGGCGAAGGTCCCGTCCACCGCGGCGGTGGCGAGGTCCCCTTGGGTCACCCCGACCTTCGCGGCACCCTCGTGGGCTCGAAGCTGGGTGATCATCGCCGGAGACAGCTCGATGCCGTGGACGGGGACGCCGCAACGGCGCAGGGGCAGCGCGATCCGTCCCGTCCCGATGCCGAGCTCGAGAGCCGCCCCGGTCCCCGCCAGCTCAGCCAGGAGGTTGACGACAGGTTGGACCACGCCAGGGTCGAACAGGTCATGGTGAGGACCGGCTTGGCATCCTGGGATGCGGTGACACTGTGCACGCTGATGGCGCGTCCCGCTTTCACCACCTCGTTGTCGAAGACGATCTCCCGTGCCCCTCGGACCGGTCGGAGGAAGTGGGCGTGCAGTGAGTGGAGCCGACTGCCCAGGGAGCATCGCCGCATGCGGCGCTGATCGTGAGGGCGAGGCCGACCCCGCCGAACACCACGGGTCCGTACCAATCGGGTGTCCGTCCCACCCACGAGTCGCCCCGCCGCTGGATCCGCAGGAGATCGAGGAGCTCGTCGACCGCCGCCTGCCGCGGATCCGCCATGCGCGCCATCTCAGCACGCCGACGACCCCAGCACGCTGACGCCGGAGTGACCTAACGTGTGCGTCACACGCTGTTCGGCCCGGGTTGAGCTCGGGATCCATGAGTGCCGTGCGCCCGGAAACAAGGGGGAACCTCAGCAGATGGTCCGTGGTCACCGTTCTCTCATCGCCACCGTGCTGGCACTCCTGCTGCTGGCCAGCGCGTGCGGCAACTCCTCCTCCGACGATGGGGCGTCGTCGCCCGAGCCGGGTGCGGGACCCGATGTCGAGGCCGGCGACGGCGAGGACGCGCGCGACACCAACGTGCCGGTCGATGCCCCCGGGGTCACCGACGACGAGATCCGCTTCGCGTCCATCGCCACCATCACCAGCAACCCCATCGGGACGAACATCGGCGACGCCTACAACGATGGGATCAAGGCCTACTTCGCATGGCGCAACGACGAGGGCGGCATCTTCGGCCGCGACCTCGTCCTGTCCGAGACCCTCGACGACCAGGTCGGGCGCAACGCCGAGCAGGCCCAGGTCGTGGCGACGGGTGACGATGCCTTCGGCGCCTTCGTCGCCACGCTGCTCTTCACCGGCGCGGATGTCCTCGATGAGGCGCAGGTGCCCACCTTCGGCTGGGGCATCCACCAGGAGTTCGCCGAGAAGCGCAGCCTGTTCGGCCACATCGCTCCCCTGTGCACGGGGTGCTCCATCCGGACCTGGCCCTACCTGGCCAACAAGGCGGGGGGCACCAAGGTCGGGATCCTCGGCTACAACACCTCCCAGGCGTCCCAGCTGTGCGCCCAGGGGGTCCGCGACTCCATCGAGGAGTTCGGCGCCGACGCCGGCGGCGTCGAGGTCGGCTTCTTCGACGACAACCTCAGCTTCGGCCTGCCCGGCGGGCTGGCCCCCCAGGTGTCGGAGATGAAGCGCAACGGCGTCGACTACGTGCAGACGTGCATCGACCTCAACGGGATGAAAGTCCTGGGCGAGGAGCTGGCCAAGCAGGACATGGACGACGTCGTCCTCCAGCACCCGAACTCCTACGACTCCGGGTTCGTGGCCGCCAACGCCGACATCTTCGAGGGCGACCTGGTCACCACCACCTTCACCCCCTTCGAGGTCGATGTCGACAGCGAGGTGCAGGACCAGTTCTTCACCTGGACCGACGAGACGGGGGTCGACCAGCTCGAGCTCACCATGGTCGGGTGGCTCAACGCCCACCTCGTCTTCACCGCGTTGCTCGCGGCCGGCCCCGAGTTCGACCGCACCACGGTGATCGAGGCGGCCCGCTCCTTCACCAACTACACCGCCGACAACATGGTCGTCCCCATCGACTGGGAGACCCAGCTGGCGGACCCCGTCGCCAACGCCGAGGCGCGGGGCACGCTCAGCTGCGTGGCTGCGGTGCAGATCCAGGGTGGCGAGTTCGTGCCCTTCACCGGCGAGGAGGGCAAGCCGTGGGCCTGCTTCAACCGGATGCAGGAGGGATACGGCACGCCACAGATCGTCGGAGACTTCGCGGAGATCAACTTCGGGGATGACGGGTGAGACAGAGCTGGGCACGGATCGCCGCCTCGAACCCGTGACCTGACGTGAGCACCGTCGAGCAGGCCATCCAGGCAGTCCTGCAAGGCGTCCCCGTGGGCGCCGTCTTCGCCCTGATCGCGGTGGGCTTCGTGCTGGCCTACAAGACCTCGGGCGTGTTCAACCTGGCCTTCGGCGCCCAGGCCTTCGTGTCGGCCGCCGCGTACTACGAGCTGCACATCCGTCGCGAGCTCCCCATCTGGCTCGCCCTCCTCCTGGCCGTCGGGGTGCTGGCCCCCCTCCTGGGCCTGCTGCTGGAGCTGCTGGTGTTCCGCCACCTGCGGGGGGCCAGCCCCCTGGCCAAGCTGGTGGCGTCGCTGGGCCTGCTCATCGCCGTGCCCGAGGCGTTCGACCTCCTCACCGACTTCGGGCGCGAAAGCACCTTCGGGGCCGTCGGCATCGTCCCCGACGGGCGCACCACCTATCGCCTCTTCGATCGCTACCCGATCACCCGCGACGAGCTGGTGCAGCTGGCCGTGGCCGTCGGTGGCGCGCTGGCCCTCGGGTTCATGCTGCGCGCCACGACCCTCGGGCTGCGCATGCGCGCCGTGGTCGAGAGCCCCCGCATGACCGAGCAGCGGGGCGTCGACGCCGATCGGGTCTCGGCGGTGGCCTGGATGCTCTCCAGCCTCTTCGCCGGCCTGGCCGGCGTCCTCCTGGCCCCGGGTTTCGTGGCCATCGAGCCGCGGTCGTTCTTCCAGCTCGTGGTGGTGGCCATCGCCGCCGCCGCGATCGGCCGCCTGGTCAGCATCCCGTGGGCGCTGGTGGGTGCCCTCGGTCTCGGCATCCTCACCACCCTCCTGGCCACCTTCCTCGACCCGTCGACCCTCCTGGCCCGCCAGCTGGGGCCGTCGCTCCCGTTCATCGTGCTCTTCGGCGCCGTCGTCCTCGTCCCGTCCCTGCGGTCCGCCGGCGAGCACGACGACCCCCTCGCAGGTGTCGACCCCCCGCCCCCGACCAGCGTCGTCACCGGACGCGATCCGAGGGTGGTGCTCGGGTTCCGGCTGATCGGGGTGGCCGTCCTGGCCGCCGCCGCGGTCTGGACGTTCTTCGGGGCCGATGACCTCTGGTTGTTGATCATGACCGAGGCGGTCATCTTCTCGGTGATCCTGTCGTCGATCACCATCTTCACCGGCCTCGGAGGGCAGATCTCCCTCGCCCAGGCCGCCTTCGCGTCCATCGGTGCCTTCACCGTCATGCGGCTGGCGGCCCGCTTCGACCTCTCGGTCATGGCCGGCATGGTCGTGGGGGCCCTCCTCGCCGCCGCGGTCGGGATGCTGCTGGCCCTGCCGGTGCTGCGTCTCGGTGGGGTCTGGCTGGCGCTCTCCACCCTGGCCTTCGCCCTGTTCTACGACGCGGTGCTGGCCAAGCTGGACATCGTCGGGGGCACCACCCTGGAGCGCACCGAGGTCCCCCGCCCGTTCCTGGGCCCGATCGACTTCGCCGATGATCGGGCCTACTTCGTGATGTGCGCGTTGATCCTCGCTCTGGTCGCGTTCGTCGTCACCCGCCTGGCGCGCGGCACCACCGGGCAGGTGCTGCGGGCTCTGCGCTCCGACGAGAGGGCGGCCCAGTCGGTGGGCATCGTGCCGTGGCGTGCTCGTGTCCTGGCCTTCGGGCTGTCGGCGGGGGTGGCCGGCCTCGGCGGTGCCCTGTTGGCCATGCGGCAGGGGTCGGTGGCCTACGAGGTCAGCTACAGCCCCTTCGTCGGGCTGTTCTGGCTCCTCATCGTCGTCGCCCTCAGCTGTCGCACCATGGTGGGCGCCCTCCTCGCGGCCGCCGCCCTGCGCATCCTCCCCGAGCTCGGCTCCGGCTCCGGCGGAGGCACCAGTCCCTGGATGTCGGTCGTGTTCGGCCTGGCCGCCATCACCTACGCCCGTCACCCGGAGGGCATCGCGGCCTACCTGGCCCGCCGGGCCGAGCAGGGGCTGACGACCGCACTGGGACGGATCCGCACCCACCCGGCACCGGCCGCTCCCGCGCCCGTCGGCGAGGACATCTCGGTGTGACGCTGCTGGAGGTCTCAGAGGTCACCAAGACCTTCGACGGCATCCGTGCCCTCGACGGTGTCGAGCTCACCGTGGCCGAAGGCGAGCGGGTCGGGCTCATCGGACCCAACGGTGCCGGCAAGACCACCCTCTTCGACTGCATCACAGGCGCGACCCCCATCGGCGGGGGACGGATCTCCTTCGCCGGCCGGGACCTGGGCGGCATGCCGGCCCACCGACGGGCCCGGGCCGGCATGGGCCGGACGTTCCAGCGGGTCGGGCTGTTCGCGGAGATGACCGTCCGCCAGCACCTGTTGGTGGCCGATCGGATGCGACGGGGGTCGTGGCTAGTGGTGCGCGACCTATGGGGCGGCGGTCCGCCCACGCGAGCGGAGAGCGAGCGAGGCGACGAGCTGCTGGGCCTGCTCGGGCTGGAGGCCCTGGCCGACGAGCCGGTCGAGACGCTCAGCCTGGGCCAGGCCCGCCTGGTCGAGGTCGCCCGGGCCTTGGCGACGGGGCCACGCCTCCTCCTGCTCGACGAGCCCTCCTCCGGCCTCGACCAGCGAGAGACCGACGGCCTGGCCACCACCCTTCGGTCCGTGCAGGCCACCGCCGGCTTCGCCGTCCTCCTCGTCGAGCACGACATCGACCTGGTCGCACAGTTCACCGAGCGCTGCCACGTCCTCGACTTCGGTCGCAGCATCGCCGCCGGCCCGACCGACGAGGTGCTGGCGCGCGACGAGGTCCGCGCCGCCTACCTGGGCGACTCCCGGGCGGAGCCGTCGTGAGCCCCGCCGTGGAGCTGCGGGGGGTGCACGCGGGGTACGGCCCGTTCCGGGCTCTGTTCGGCGTCGACCTGACCGTCGCCCCGGGGGGCGCCCTGGCTCTGGTCGGTGCCAACGGGGCAGGCAAGACCACCGTCGCCCGGGTGGCCACCGGCCTCGTCACCCCCACCGCAGGATCGGTGCACATCGACGGCCAGGACCTGACCCGAGCCCGCGCCCACCGCTTCGCCCGGGCGGGCGTGTTCCACGCTCCTGAGGGCCGGTCGGTGTTCGCCTCGCTCAGCGTGGAGGAGAACCTACTCCTGGCCCAGGGGAGCGGGGGCGAAGACGGTCTCGAGGGCGCCTTCGCGCAGTTCCCCCGCCTGGCCGAGCGCCGGGGCCAGCAGGCCGGGACCCTGTCCGGGGGAGAGCAGCGCATGCTCGCCCTGGCGTCGGCCCTGGTCGGCCGCCCCTCGCTGCTGGTGGCCGACGAGCTGTCACTCGGCCTGGCCCCCATGATCGTCGACGAGGTGTACGGCTGGCTGGCCGAGCTCCGGCGCAGCGGCACTGCCCTACTCATCGTGGAGCAGCAGGTGCGCCACGCCCTGGAGCTGTGCGACGACGTGGCCGTGCTGCGGCGCGGCGAGGTGGTCTGGACGGGTCCGACGGCGGGCGCCGAGGAGGAGGTGGCCCGACTCCTGGGCCCCGGTCACCGCTCCACCGAGACCGAAACCGAGACCGAGACCGAGACCGAGACCGAGACCGAGACCGAAACCGAGACCGAGACCGCTTGAGGTCGTCAGAGGCCGTTCTCGCGGACGAAGCGGTAGACGCCGGCGAAGTCGTCGTTCACCTTGTCGGGCAGGGGGTGGGCCGGGCCCAGCAGGCGAGCGCCCCAGACGATCTGGGCGGTGCGCTCGACCACCGCGGCGGCGTGCAGCGCCTTCTCCACGGTGGAGCCGACGGTGACCATGCCGTGGTTGGCCAGGAGGGTCGCGGCCCGGTCGGCCAGCCCCGCGGCCACCACCTCACCGAGCTCGTCGGTGCCGGTGGTGGTGTACTCGCAGACCTCGATGTCGCCGCCGATGTAGACGGTGACCTCCTCTATGGCGGCGGGGACAGGCTGGCGGGCCACCGCGAACATGGTGGCGTAGACGGGGTGGGAGTGGATCACGCCGCCGATCTCGGGGTAGGAGCGATAGCACGCGAGGTGCAGGGCCTTCTCGGTGGTGGGCCCGCGCTCGCCCTCCAGGACCTCGCCGTCGAGGTCGACGACGACCAGGTCGTCCAGGGTCATGGCGTCGTAGGCCAGCGACGAGGGGGTCATGCACACCCGCCCGTCGTCGAGCCGACCCGACACGTTGCCCGACGTGCCCTCGACCAGTCCCCGTCGGGCGATGTCCTTGGCCGCGGCCAACACCGAGGCGCGCACCTCGTCGGTGTCCGGTCGGGTTCGTTCGCTGCGCTCACTCACTGCTTCAGCACCTCGGGGTTGGCGATGTGGAGCGGTCGCTCGCCGGCGAGGAGCCGCACCAGGTCGGCGGCGAGCAGGGCCGTGTGGTTGGCCTCGGTGTCGTAGGTGGCGCCCCCGATGTGAGGAGCCAGCACCACGTTGGGCAGGGAGGCGATGGGGTGGTCGGGGTCGAGCACCTCGCCCGCGAAGTGGTCGAGGCCGGCCCCGGCCAGGTGGCCCGCGGCCAGGGCATCCGCCAGCGCGTCGAGGTTGTGCAGCGCGGCGCGAGCGGTGTTCAGGTACACGGCACCGGGGCGCATCCGATCGATGGTCTCGGTGTCGATCATCCCGGCGGTGTCGGGGGTGACGGCGGCGTGCATCGAGATCACATCGGCCTCGGCCAGCAGGTCATCGAGGGCGTGGGTGGCGTCCGGGGCGAAGGGATCGGCGCTGATCACCCGCATGCCCAGCCCCTCGAGGCGCCATCGGGTGGCCCGACCCACCGCTCCCAGCCCGACCAGCCCGACGGTGCGTCCGGCCAGCTGCCAGGCCCGGAAGCGCTGGTAGGGGATGGAGCCGTCGCGGTAGACCTCGCCGGCGCGCACGTCGCGGTCGGCGCGGATGAGGTGGCGGGTCACCGCCAGCAGCAGGCCGACGGTGATCTCGGCCACCCCATCGGCGTTGCGGCCCGGCGCGTGGAGCACCGGGATGCCGGCCGCGGTGGCACCGGCGACGTCGACGTTGGTGGGGTCGCCGCGGGCCGACCCGATGGCCACCAGAGGCAGGTCGAGCACGGGGCCGCCCACCACATCGCCCTCGCAGATCACGATGGTGGCCCCCTCGGACTCGATGCGACGGGCCAGCCCCTCCCCGTCGTAGAGACGCAGGGGCTGGTGGTCGATCCAGGGGTCGATCACCAGGTCGGCGACGGCGGCCAGCTCGTCGACCCCGGGGCCGCGAAACGGGGCGGTGACCAGGGCGACCGGTCGATCAGCGGGAACAGGGGACACGCGTGCCGATCCTACTGATCTGACCCTCGTGTCATACTCAGCCGGTGCGACCCGCCCGGGCCTGGATCCCGCCCCGATCGCCCTGTCGAGAGCAGCCATGACCGAGGTGACGGTGGGCGTCGACATCGGCACCACGTCGGTCAAGGCGGTGGCCGCCGACGGCAGCGGCCGGGTGCTGGCCCGGTCCCGGGTGCCCCACGACCTGGTGGTCGGCGCGCCGGGCCGGCTGGAGCACCGGCCCGATCAGGCGTGGCGGGCCGGCGTGCGCCAGGCGCTGGGCGAGGTGGCGACGGGCCAGGAGGTCGTGGCGGTGGCGGTGGCGGGCATGGTCCCGTCGCTGGGCGCAGTCGATGGCCAGGGGCGGGCGCTGACACCAGGCCTGCTCTACGGCGACACCCGAGCGGATGTCCCCGCCGGGGTCGATCCGGCCCAGAGCGGCGAGCTGGTCGCCTTCCTCCGGTGGTGCGCGGCCGAGGCGCCCGACGCCGCCGGCTACTGGCCGGCCCAGGCGGTGGCCAACCACGCCCTCGGCGGTGAGGCGGTGATCGACACCATCACGGCCATGACCGCGGTGCCGCTCTTCGACTACCAGCGCTGGGATCCCGACGTGGCGGCCGGTGCCGGCGCGACCGTGGATCAGCTGCCCGGCATCGTGCCCGGCGACCAGCCGGCCGGGCGCCTCACCGACATCGCGCCCGGCGCGCTCCTCGCCGGCGGCACCATCGATGCCTTCGCCGAGCAGCTGGTCGCCGGCGCCGACGGGGACGGGGACGTGCTGGTGATCTGCGGCGCCACCCTCATCACCTGGGCGGTGATCCCCGAGTGGCGCGAGGTGGACGGACTCTGGACCGTGCCCCACAGCGTGGCGGGGAAGACCTTGATCGGCGGCCCGAGCAACGCCGGCGGTCTGTTCCTCGACTGGGCTCGTCGCCTGGCCGGACCGGGCGAGCAACCGGTCTCCGATCCGGCGCGGGTCCCGGTGTGGACTCCCTACGTGAGGGGCGAGCGCACCCCGCTGCACGACCCCGACCGCCGGGCCGGGCTCCACGACCTCGACCTCACCCACGGCCCCGAGGCCGTGCTGCGCGCCGCCTACGAGTCCTCCGGGT
Source organism: Acidimicrobiales bacterium (assembly GCA_038233075.1). Lineage (GTDB taxonomy): Bacteria > Actinomycetota > Acidimicrobiia > Acidimicrobiales > Iamiaceae > Iamia. The sequence continues at coordinate 37,561 of JBBSMQ010000003.1, read as the reverse complement.
TCGTCGTGCGCCACCACCTCGACCGGGCCGGCGTCGACGCCCGGCGGATCGTGGCCACCGGAGGTGGTTCCCGGGTCGACGCCTGGATGCAGGCCCTGGCCGACGCCACCCGGCTCCCTGTCGAGGCGGTGGCGGTGCCTGAGGGTGCCGCCCTCGGGGCCGCCTTCCTGGCCCGGGTGGCGGCGGGGGTGGAGGCCACGGCCACTGATGCGGCCCGCTGGGCTCGCCGCGGCCGGCGCTTCGAGCCCGACCCGGGCTGGGCCGCCCCGGTCGCCGAGCGCTACGCCCGCTTCCGCACCCTCACCGCCGCCAGTTGACCGCTCCGGGGGTTGGGGCTACTGGCTGGCGATGGCGTCGTGGGCCTCGGCGAGGGGGTCGACGACGGGGGCGCCCTCGACCTCGATGACGACGGGGCCGAGGCGGCCGACGAAGCGGGCGGGGGCCACCACCTCGTCGGACACGGCGGGGGCCATGGCCCATCCGCAGCACAGCCCGGCGCCGGTGAGGGAGAAGCGGTTCCAGGTGAAGGTCGGGATCTCGGCCGCGGCGACGAGGTCGCCGTCCACCAGCAGGTCGGCTCGCTGGGGGGCCGATGGATCTCTGCCGTAGCGCAGCTCGATGTCGTGGCGTCCGTGCGCCAGCGGACCGTCGCTGCCGACCAAGGTCTGGTCGCGCCCGCACAGGTTGTGCATGTACCGGGGGCGCCCGTCATCGGTGAGGTAGAGCATCCAGCCGCCCAGCACCGAGCCCTGGGCGATGATCACGCCCCTCGCTCCCGTCTCGGGGACCTCGACGGTCGTCCGCACCACATGGGGGCGGTTCTTCACGTTCACCGCCACCGCCTCGGGGATCATGGCGGTGTGGGGCTGGTACGCGTAGCGCGACCGGGGCCGAATGGTCTCGGGGCGCTCCAGGACCATCTCGGAGAAGGGTCGGTTGTCGAGGGGCAGGACCTGGTGGCGGCCGGCCTCGGCCCACCACCGATCGATCATGGCGGCCAGCCGCTCGGGCTCGGCCTCGGCCCGGTCGTCGCACTCGGAGGGATCGGCGACCACGTCGTAGAGCTCCCAGGGTGACCGGTCCAGCCCGGGCTCGTCGTCCTGGATCGGGTGGTAGGTCACCGCCTTCCAGCCCTCGTGGTAGAGGGCCCGGCACCCGAACATCTCGTAGTACTGGGTGCGGTGGCGGTCGGGGGCGTCGGCCCGGTCGAGGGTCTCGATGAAGCTGGTGCCCTCGATCGGTCGCTGGGCGACCCCTCGGACCTCGGTCGGCGCGTCGATCCCGACGGCGTCGAGGATGGTGGGGACGAGGTCGATGGCGTGGACGTACTGGGGGCGCAACCCCGGCCCGGCGGTCCCGTCGGCGCCCACCCGATCCGGCCAGTGGACGATGAGGGGGTCCGCCACCCCGCCCTCGTGGACCTCGCGCTTCCAGCGCTTGAACGGCGTGTTGCCGGCCACGGTCCAGCCCCACGGGTAGTTGTTGTGGATGCGGGGCCCGCCGATCTCGTCCACGCGCGCCCACGCCTCGTCGACCGACTGGGCCACCGCGTTCCAGGTCCGCACGTCGTTGAGCGACCCGACGGGCCCGCCCTCGGAGCTGGCCCCGTTGTCGGACAGGACCATGAGCAGGGTGGTGTCCAGCTCGCCGGTGGCCTCGAGGTGGTGGATCAGGCGACCGAGGTGGTGGTCGGTGTGGGAGAGGAAGCCGGCGAAGGCCTCCATGTAGCGGGCGTAGACCGCCCGGGTGCGCGCCGAGAGCGAGTCCCACGCCGGGACCCAGTCGGGGCGGGGGGAGAGGCGGGTGCCCTCGGGCAGCAGGCCCATCTCCACCTGGCGGGCCAGGGCCCGGTCCCGCCACTCGTCCCAGCCGCCGTCGAAGGCCCCCCGGTAGCGCTCGATCCACTCCGCCGGCGCCTGGTGCGGCGAGTGGCAGGCGCCGGTGGCGAGGTAGAGGAAGAACGGCTTGTCGGGGTCGACGTGGCGCAGGTCGACGGTGTGCTCGATGGCCCGGTCGACGATGTCCTCGGTGAGGTGGTAGCCGTCCTCGACCGAGCGGGGCTGGTCGACCTGGTGGTTGTCATGGACGAGGGCGGGAGCGTTCTGGTGGGCCTCGCCGTCGAAGAAGCCGTAGAAGCGCTCGAAGCCGCGGCCCAGCGGCCACCGGTCGCGGCGAGCACCGAGGTGGGTCTCGTCCTCGGGGGTCAGGTGCCACTTGCCCACCGCGTAGGCGGCGTAGCCGTGGGGCGTGAGCATCTCGGGCAGGAAGCCGACCGAGCGAGGGATGCGAGCGTCGTAGCCGGGGAACCCGGTCGCCAGCTGGATGATGCGGCCCATGCCGGCCGTGTGGTGGTTGCGTCCGGTGAGCACGCAGGCCCGCGTCGGTGAGCACAGGGCGGTGGTGTGGAAGTTGGTGTAGCGAAGGCCGCCGGTCGCCAGGCGATCGAGGTGGGGGGTGGCGATGTCGGAGCCGTAGCAGCCGATCTGGGCGAAGCCGACGTCGTCGAGCAGGACGATGACCACGTTGGGCGCCCCCTCCGGGGCCCGGGGCTCGGAGGGCCAGTGCGGCTCGGCGCCCCAGTGGTAGGACGCGAGCGTCCCGGCGAACTCGTGTGGCTCCATCGGTCCTCCCGGTCCGGCTGGCGGTGACCCTACCTCTCATCCTCGCCGTACCTGACGGTGGCGTCAGGCGGGGCCGGGTCGCCCGCCGGTGCCGGGGCGCGGAGGTGGAGCCGTTCGGCCTCGGCGGTGACGAAGGCCAGGTCGGACGGGTAGGTGCGGGTGGCCAGCAGCACGAGGAGTCCGCCGACGGCGTAGACGGGTGTGATGGCGGCCAGGGCGCGGCGCAGGCCGATGGCGTCGGAGAGGACGCCGATCAGCACCGGGCTGAGGGCGGCGGTGCTCCGCAGCACGCCCCGGACCGATGCGGCCCGCCCCCGCAGCGGGGCCGCGACCACGTCGTTGAGCACCGCCTCGCCGGGGGCGATGGGCACGGTGAGCAGCAGCCCCCCGATGACGAAGAAGGGCGTGGTCAGCCAGATCTCGGGGATCAGGAAGGCGGGCACCAGGGCCAGTGGGGCCGCGAGGGAGGCGAGGGCCACCACCTGGATCCGGGCGTTGACGACGCCGCGCTCGAGGAAGCGGTCGCTCACGAAGCCCCCGAGGAGCACCCCCGCGGCGGCGCCGAGCCCGAACAGGGCGGTGAAGCCGGCGGCGCCGGTGGCCGAGAGGCCGTGGGCCCGCTTGAAGAACTCGACGCCCCAGAACTGCAGGCCGACGAGGAGGAACTGGGACAGCGTCAGGGCGACAAGGGCGAACCACATGGTGGGGATGCGGAGCAGCTCCCGCACCACCTGGGGCAGGCTTGCCCCGCGGTAGTCGAGGGTGCCGACCCGGGATGCGGGGGGCAGGGCGAGGGTCGCGGCCGCGTCCACCGACGCCAGCCCGACGGCCTCGCCGCTCGTGACCGAGAGGTCGCCGTCCTGGTCGCCGCGGATCGGTTCCTCGACCCGCCACACCCACAGCGCGACCACGGCGCCGAGGGGCACCCAGAGCCAGAACGCCCACCGCCAACCGCCGACCGACACCGCCACCCCGCCCGCCAGGAGCCCGACCATGGTGCCGAGGAGCGCACCGGACTGGTACAGCCCGAACATGCGGGCCCGCCGTCGCACCGGGTAGTAGTCGCCCAGCAACGACACCGCGGCCGGTCCGTTCCCCTCGACCGCGCCCACCGCCAGGCGGGCGGCCAGCAGCGCGCCGTACCCGGGAGCGACGGCGCTGGCCACCATGCCCACGGTCCAGGCCGCCATGGCCCCGCCCAGCAGGCGGGTCCGGCGACTGCGGTCGGCGAGGACGCCGATCACCAGCGAGCCCAGCACGCCGATGACGATCATGGCCGCCGGCAGCGCCCCGATGGCGGTGTCGGAGATGCCGAACTCGCTCTGGATGCCGTCGACCGCCTGGGCGAGGGACTGACGCTCGCCCGCTTCCACCGCCACCGTGGCCGCCAGGGCGACGACCGGCAGCAGGCCGTAGGTGACGCCGCGTCGAGACACGCCTCCGCAGGCCTCAGCCCTGCGCGTCGGTGTCAGCGCCGGCGTCGACTCGGGAGGGCTCGAGCTCGAGGGCCAGCTCCCGCTTGCGCACCTTGCCGGTGGCGTTGCGGGGCAGCTCGTCGCGCACCTCGACCCGGCGGGGCGCCTTGTAGTCGGCCAGGCGCGATCGGCAGAAGGCGGCGACCTCCGCGGGGTCGAGGTGGTGGCCGTCCCGGGGCACGACCACCGCAGCCACGTCCTCGCCCAGCACCGGGTGGGCCACCCCGACCACGGTCGCCTCGCGCACGCCGGGGTGCTGATGGAGCACCTCCTCGACGTCGGTGGCATGGATGTTGTGGCCGCCGCGGATGATGACGTCCTTGGTGCGACCCAGGATGTAGAGGAAGCCGTCCTCGTCGATCCGACCGATGTCGCCGGTGTGCAGCCAGCCCCCGCCCCAGGCCGCGGCGGTGGCCTCCGGGTCTCGGTAGTACTCGCGCTGACGGCCCTTGGTCCGGAGGAGGACCTGGCCCTCGTCGCCCACGGGGACGTCGCGGTCGTCGGCGTCCACCACCCGCACCTCGGTGGGCGGCACCGGCTGGCCCACCGAGCCGGGGCGCCTGAGCGCCTCGCCGGGCGGGAGGACGCAGTAGGCGGCGCCGGCCTCGGTCATGCCGTAGCCGTTGGTCACCAGTGCGTCGGGCAGCTTCTCCTGCACGGCCCGGAGGGTCTCGTGGGGGAGCGGGGCGCTGCCGATGGCGCAGATCTCGAGGCTGGAGAGGTCGGCCGAGGCGAAGTCAGGGTGGTCGGTGAGCAGCGTGGCCATCGCCGGCACCAGGAACGTGGCCGCGGGCCGGTGCTCCTCGACGGCGCCGAGCCAGTCGCCGGCGTCGAACCGGGCCAGGTACATCCCGGACATCCCCATCGTCATGGGGCTGAAGATGAACCCGATGCCGGCGAAGGTGAACAGCGGGGAACCGTGCAGCCAGCCCCTGCCATCGAAGGATGGCGCCGCCCCACCGACCAGTCCGAGGTTGCGATGGCGGACCGCGACCCCCTTGGGCGTCCCGGTGGTGCCGCTGGTGTAGAGGATGTCGGCCAGGGCGTCGCCGTCGAGGGCGACCTGGAAGGTGGAGTCGTCGTCGTCCAACACCTCGCCGAAGCCCTCGGGACCGTCGTCCGCCACCACCACCCGACGCAGGTCGGGAAGGCGGTCGGCGATGCCATCGACCGCAGGCCGCAGCTCTGCGCTGGTGAGGACTATCGACGCCCCGGCGTGGCCCAGCACCACGGCCAGCTCGTCAGGGCGCAGGCGGGTGTTGGTGGGGACGGCGACGGCCCCGGCCTTGTGGATGGCGGGGTAGGCGACGAGCCAGGGGATCAGGGCCGCGGGCGGGAGGTCGATGCTGACGCGATCACCGGGCGCTACGCCTGCCGTCACCAGGCCGCGGGCGAGGCGGTTGGAGGCCGCTTCCCAGGTTCGGTAGGAGAGCGCCTCGCCGGTGTCGACCAGGCGGTAGCCGGTCTCGTCGGGAAAGGCCTCGGCCATGGCCCGCAGCTGGTCCACCAGCAGCCTGGTCACCTCATCCCCCCTCGGATCGACGTCGGGCGCAACCTAACGGCCGCGTCAACCCGGCGCCGCGGTTCAGCGCGGCGCGGTGAGGAGCACGGCGCCGGCCAGGGGTCCACCGCCCGCTGCGGCCACCGCGACCTCGGGTTCGCCCGCGACCTGGCGCGCCTCGGCCTCACCCCACAGCTGGAGGCAGGCCTCGTGCAGGAAGCCGTAGCCGTGGAGGCGCCCGGCCGACAGCTGCCCGCCGTGAGTGTTGAGGGGCAGCTCACCCTCGAGGGCGATGCGGGCCCCGCCTTCGAGGTAGGGGCCGCCCTCGCCGTGGCCGCAGAAGCCGAGGGCCTCCAGCCAGGCGAGGGCGAGGAAGCTGAACCCGTCGTACAGCTCGGCCACGTCCACATCGGCGGGGGTCAGGTCGGTGCGCTCCCAGAGCATGGCCCCGGCATCGCGGCTGGCCATGGTGGTGAGGTCGTCCCACTGGTCCCAGCTGGGCCGACCCCGGATGGCCGATCCCACCGACTCGACTCGCACCGGGGGACGCCGCAGGTCGTCGGCGGTGTCGATGTGGGAGACGATGACCGCAGTGCTGCCGTCGGCGGGGACATCGCAGTCGTAGAGGCAGAGCGGCTCGGAGATCATCCGCACCGACAGGTAGTCGTCCATGCTCATGGGCTCGGTGTAGATGGCCTGGGGGTTGCGGGCCGCGTTGCGCCGGCCGTTGAGGGCGATCTGGCCCAGCTGCTCCCGGGTGGTGCCGAACTCGTGCATGTGGCGCATGGCCATCATCCCGATCCAGTTGGCGGCCGACGGGGCGCCGAAAGGCAGCGCCCACTGGAGGAACCCGCCCATGCGCACGCCGCCGCCCCCGCCGCCGCCCATGGTGACCGAGCCGCGCCCCTGGTCGCCCTGGGCCGAGGCCTCGGTGACGGTGCGGAAGCAGATGACGTGGCGGGCCAGGCCCGCCGCCACCGCGGTGACGGCACCGATGACCGATCCCAGCTGGCCCGGGGACTCCAGGCCGCCGGCGAACCAGTCCAGCTCCAGGCGCAGGGCGTCCTGCAGCTCGGGCACACCCACCCCGGAGAACCCGGGCGGCACATCCATGTTGCCCGGATAGGTGGCGATCCCGTCGATGTCGGCCCGGTCGAGGCCGGCGTCGTCGAGGGCCCGTCGCGCCGCCTCGACGGTGAGCTCCAGCGGGTCGCGGTAGATCCGCCGCCCGACCTGGGACTGGCCCACGCCGGAGATCACGGTCCGGTGCTCGGCCTTCTCAGTCATCGCCGCCTCCCGTGGTGGGGGTGAACAGGGGCAGCCAGACATCGTCGTAGTCGGCGAAGGTCACCTGCACCTCCATGCCGATGTGGACCTCGTCGGGCTCGCAGCGGACGATGTTGGTGGTGAGCCGCAGCCCGACCTGCTCGGGCAGCTCGACGATGGCGATCACGTAGGGCGGGTCGAGGCCCGGGTACCAGGGCTGGTGGTTGACCGTGTAGGTGTGCACGGTGGCCCGCCCGGACACGGCGTCGGCGGCGAGGTCGTCGCTCAAGCACAGGGCGCACACGGGCCCGGGTGGGTGCTGCCACCAGCCACAGGCCCCGCAGCGCAGGAACCGCAGCTTGCCCTCGGCGCCACCGGTCCAGAACGGGCGGGTGCGGTCGTCGACGCGGGGCAGCACGCGGAAGGGGCGTTCGGTCACGGGTCGCGGGGTAGCCCGAGGAGGCGTTCGGCGATGACGTTGCGCTGGATCTCGCTGGTGCCCCCGGCGATGGACAGGCTGCGGTTGCCGAGGAACCCGGCGATCCAGCCCGCCGCCGCCCCCTCGCCCGAGGCGGCCGCGGGCCCGAGCAGCTCCAGGCCCATCTCCTGCACCCGCTGGTCGTGCTCGACGCCGAGCAGCTTGCGGATGCTGGCCTCCGGTCCCGCGGCCGAACCGGCCAGGGCCCGCAGGGTCATCCGGTTGCCCATGGCCGCAAGAGACTGGTCGATCGCCACCACCTGCCCGAGGGCCTCGGCGACGGTCGCGTCCTCGGCGGCCTGGGGCGCGGCCAGGTCGAGGAGCGCCTCCACCCCCGGTCCCATGGATGACCCGCTGCCCATCGAGACCCGCTCGTTGGCCAGCGTCGTGCGCGCCGCGGCCCAGCCCGACGTCGGAGCGCCGACCACGCACTCGTCGGGCACGAAGACGTCGGACAGGAACACCTCGTTGAACATCTCGGCCCCGGTGAGCTCGCGGAGGGGTCGGACGTCGATGCCCTCGGATCGCATGTCCACCAGGAAGCAGCCGATGCCTTCGTGGCGGGGCGCGCGGGGGTCGGTCCGGGCCAGGCAGATCCCCCAGTCGGCCACGTGGGCCAGTGTGGTCCACACCTTCTGGCCGGTCAGGAGCCATCCGCCGTCGGTGCGGACCGCCTTGGTCGCGAGCGAGGCGAGGTCGGACCCTGCGCCCGGCTCGCTGAACATCTGGCACCAGGTCACCTCGCCTCGGAGCGTGGCGGGGATCCAGCGGCGCTGCTGCTCCTCGGTGCCGTGGGCGATGAGGGTGGGCAGGGCCCACGCCCCCACCGCCAGGTGCGGTCGGCGGACCCGGGCCCGGCGGAGCTCCTCGTCGATGACCAGCTGTTCGACGGGGGAGGCGTCGCGACCCCAGGGGCGGGGCCAGTGGGGGACGAGGTAGCCGGCATCGGCGAGATGGGCGTTCCAGGTGGACTTCTCGTGGGTGAGGAGGTCGTCGAGGAACGCGCGCACCTCGTCGCGGTGGGGCTCGGTTCCTGGGGGCAGCTCGACGGCGGTGTGGCGGCGCGCCCCGGCCAGGGCCAGGCGGGCCACCTCCGCCTGCCACCGCCGCGGCCCACCGACGAGCGCGCGCCCGGCCAGGGCCCGCTTCAGGTACAGGTGCACGTCGTGGTCCCAGGTGAAGCCGATGCCGCCCAGGACCTGCACGCAGTCCTTGGCGCCGCGGTGGGCGGCCTCGGGCGCCAGCGCGGCGGCCACCGCCACCGCCAGCGCGTCGCCGCTGCGGCCCGCATCCCAGACCGCCGCCCGCGCTTGTTCGACCGCGCCCAGCATGTCGGCGACGCGGTGCTTGATCGCCTGGAACTGCCCGATGGGGCGACCGAACTGCTCCCGGATGACGGCGTGCTCCGCCGCGGTGCGCACGCACCACGCCGCCAGGCCGACCGACTCGGCCGCCACCATCAGCACAACGAGGTCGTCCACGTCGGGTGATCCGGGCGGGCAGGTGAGGAGGCGGTCGGGGGCGACGGCCACGTCGTGGGCGGTCACCCGCGCCACTCGACGGGTCCGATCGAGGCTGGTCGAGGCCTCGACGTCAAGGTCGGCGGCGTCGAGGACGACCCAGGCGCCGGCCCCGGGGACCTCCACGGGGAGGACGAGCACGTCGGCCTGGGCCCCGGAGAGCACCTCGGTCCAGGTCCCGGAGACGATCGTGTCGGGACCGTCGGTGCGGAGGGGGACCGGCCGGCCACCGAGTCCGACCGCGCCGATGGCGCGCCCCGCGGCCAGGTCCGGTAGCAGGGACGCCCGCAGCTCGCAGGGGCCGAAGCGGGCGATGGCGGCGGCCGCCGCCGCGGTGGGCAGGAACGGCCCCGGGGCGCACACCTCGCCGAGGGCCTCGAGCACCACCACCAGCTCGGCCAGCCCGTAGCCCTCGCCGCCGACCGACTCCGGCAGGTGGAGGCCGAGCCAGCCTCGGCGGGACAGATCTTCCCAGAACGGAGCGAGGGGCTCGTCGTCGGCGTCGAGCAGGGCTCGGGGCACCGTGGCCGGGACGTGGGCCGCGGCCCACCGCCGGACCGTGGCCGCCAGGGCCAGGTGGTCCTCGGACAGGGCGATGCCCGCGGTGGTGCCCACGGCGGTCATCGGGTCCGATCCGATGAGTGAGCGGCGTCGGAGGGGAGGGTCGTGGTCACGTCGGTGACGTCTCGGCGCCTGACACCCACGTCATCCTGGCACGCCGTGGGCCGTCGGCGACGGACGAGCCCGTCGAGGTCGATCTAGGAGTCCCCGGCTCCGACGAGCTCGGTCGTGACGCGGAGGTCGGCTTCGAGGGTGCGATGGACCGGGCACCGGTCGGCGATGGCCAGGAGTCGAGATCGCTGGTCGTCGTCGAGGTCCCCGGTCAGCTCGATGGATCGGGTGATCCGCTCGATCCGGCAGGGCGCGTCGTCGGGGTCGGCGCAGTCGTCGGAGTGGGTCCGCTCGTGGCTGAGGGTCACCCGGACGTGGTCGAGGGGGAGGTCCTTGCGTCGGGCGTACAGGCGCAGCGTCATGGAGGTGCAGGCGCCGAGTCCGGCCAGCAGGAGGTCGTAGGGCGTCGGGCCGGTGTCGTCGCCGATGCCGGGGGGCTCGTCGGCGGCAAGGACGTGACGACCGGCGGCCACGGTCTGGCTCAAGCCCCCGGTGCCGGCCTCCTCGACCACGACCTCACCCTCGGCGCCCTCGGGTCCCGCGTCCGCCTGCACCTCCGGCACGTACCGTGCCGCCCAGGCGGCCAGGACCCTCGCCGCGTAGGCGGAGTCGGCGCGATCGGTGAGGAGGTGATCCGCCCCGTCCAGGCTGACGAAGCTCTTCGGGTGGCGGGCCCCCTCGTAGATGCGCCGGGCGTGGTCGATGTCGACCAGGGTGTCGATGGGGGAGTGCATCACCAGCAGGGCGGCATCGAGGCCGGCGAGGCACGCATCGAGGTTCTGGCGGCCGATGTCATCGAGCAGCTGGCGCCGGATCCGGAAGGAGCGACCGGCCAGGTCGACCTCGGCCTCACCGTCCTCCTCGATCCGGGCCATGGCATCGGGCGTGAACACGTCGGCGACGTGGGCCGGGTCCGACGGCGCTGCGATGGTGGCCACCGCGGCGACCTCTGGGATCCGGGCCGCGGCGGCGAGCACGGCGGCGCCGCCCAGGCTGTGGCCGATGAGGAGCCTGGGTGCCTGGTGGTCGTCGCGCAGCATGTCGGCTGCGGCGACCAGGTCATCGACGTTCGAGGTGAAGTTGGTGTTGGCGAACTCGCCCTGGCTCGACCCGAGGCCGGTGAAGTCGAAGCGCAGCACGCCGAACCCCTCCGCCACCAGCCCGGCGCTGACCCGCGAGGCGGCGGCGATGTCCTTGCCACACGTGAAGCAGTGCGCGAACAAGGCGATGGCGGCGGGCGGACCCGGGGGCAGGTCCAGGCGGGCCGCGAGCTCGTCCCCCTGCGATCCGGTGAAGGTGATCTTCTGGGTGGAGGCGGACATGGGAGGAGCCTCCCACGCCGCCTCGGCGATCTGAGGTAGGCCGTCAGCGGATCCTCCTTGGTTGGTCAATGGGCGACGGAGGCCGAGGTCCCATCTGTGACCCTTGGGAGCCTCCACCCGTTCAGACGTCACCGGGAGGGCAACCTCATCGCGCCGCGCGTGCGGAGGTCCCGATCATCAGGTAGCTGTCCACCTCGGTGAGCAGACCCGAGCTCGGTCGGGGTGGCAGGGGATGACCGAGGGGACCGGAGCGGACCTCGCCGATCCACTGGTCGTGCTGGTACTCGTGGTCGGTGAGGGCGACCAGCATGGTCTCGGCGATGGCGCGCAGCTGGGCGGGGGCACCGACCTCGCCCCGGTCGATGGTGGTGACGTGGTGGGCGACCCGCTCGGCCACCGTGTCGCGGTAGCGGGCCAGATCGCCGACATCGGGGAGCTCACCCCGGTCGCGCTCTGCCGTCGCGCTGTCCATGAGCGCGTCGAGGTGGGGGTCGAGGCTGGGCTCGGCCGCGGTGAGGTTGCGCACCATGAAGTGGGCGACCGCGGCCTGGTGGCCGAGGTGCCAGCCGATGGCGCTGGAGTCGGGGTGCGGGCGCCAGCGGACCTCGTCGGCGCTGAGGTCCCGCCACAGCGCGTCGGTGTAGCCCCGAGCCCGGTCGTACTCCGCAAGCAGGTCGGCGAGGGACGCTCGGTCAGTCATGAGGCCTTCCTAGCGCCCGGTTCGCTCGCCGCGCGACGTCAGACTTCGAAGAGGTCGAACAGGGCCTCGCGCACCTCGTTGTCGCGACCGTCACCGGCGGTCGAGAGCACCACGATCACCAGGTCCTCCTCAGGGACGACGTTGATGGTCTGGCCGTTGAACCCGCTGGCGAAGAACATGCCCGGGCGATCAGGATCGAGCCACCACTGGGCGCCGTAGGTGCCGGCCTCGTTGGTGGGGGTCGGCATGCGGCTGTAGTCGACCCAGCCGTCCGGGAGCAGGCGGCGGCCGTCCCAGATGCCGTTGCGGGCGAACAGCAGGCCGAACCGAGCGAAGTCCTGGGGGGTGAGGTTGATCCACGACCCCCCGCTGATCAGCCCGGTCGCGTCGAGGTTGTGCTCGACGGTGTCGATGCCCAACGGGTCGAACAGCTCTTCGTCGATCCATCCCGTGAGCTCATCGCCGTACCCGACCTCGTCGGCCACGCTGCGGGCGATGAGGTTCGCCGTCCCGGTGGAGTACGACCACTCGGTGTCGGGCTCGACGGCCAACGGCTTCTGGGCGGTGTAGCCGGCCCGGTCGGCGTCGCCGCCGAGGGTCGCGAGCACGTCACCGGCGGGGTCGACGTAGCTCTCCTCCCAGGCGAGGCCGCTGCTCATCCGCAGGAGCTGGTCGAGGGTGATGGCGCCGCGGGGGTCGTCAGGGGCGGACCACTCCGGCGCGTCGACCGGTTCGAAGATGTCGAGCCGTCCCTCCCCGACGAGCATCCCGATCAGGGCGGCGTTGATGGACTTCGCCATCGACCACGACATGTGGGGCGCCTCGGGATCCCAGCCGTTGTACTCCTCGACGACCAGCCGTCCATCGTCAGCGACCAGGATGGCGTCGATGGTCTGGCCGTCGGCCGACAGCTCGCCGAACGCCCGGTCCACGATCGCCTGCACCTCAGCGGCGTCGACCTCATCGGAGAGCTCGCCGGTGGGCCAGGACTCCGTGGGCCACGGCACGTCGTCGGGTCCGACGGGGTAGTCGAACTCCTCGAAGCGGAGCCCCGCCGCGTCCACCGCATCGAGCCGGTCCGCGGGCAACGTGAAGGAGGCCTCGGTCGGCGCCACTGGCGAGGAGCCCGGCCCGACGGACGTCTCGGGACCCCCGGCCGGCGATGACGTCGCGGTGGGATCGCTGACCGTGGTGGTCCCGCCCTGTCCCTCCCCGGAGCCCCCCGAGCAGGCGGCGGAGATCGCCATCACCGCGGCCAACATGGCCGTCAGCCCCCGGCGCCGAACGTTGTCTCTCCCCACGCCGCAACCGTAGCCAGTCGAGTCAGTCGACTCCTACAGGACGCTGAGCTCGTCCTCAACTTCGTACGGATGTTGCCCTCATCGGCACACTTCCGTACAAGGTTCAGGAGAGGTCGCCAACTTCGTACTGATGTTGCCCTCATCGGCACACTTCCGTACGAAGTTCGGAGGGGTGGGCGAGCGCCGCGTCGGCACGGGTTCGCGAGCCTCGTGGCGGACGAGCCCGCTCATGGGGGACACTCGTGCCATGCCCACCGCGATCGTTGCCGAGGTCGTCCAGCGCACCGTCGGGGAGCGGTGATGGCCGCACCCACCGCACCGCCCGATCGCCCGTCCGAGGGTGACCAGCCCGCAGGGGCGCGATGGGTGTACGGCTTCGACCAGCTCGATGAGGCCCGGGAGCGCTGCGGCGGCGACTGGGACGCGGTGCGGGGGCTGTTGGGTGGCAAGGGCGCCAACCTGGCCGACATGGCGTCGTTGGGGGTCCCGGTCCCGCCCGGTTTCACCATCACCACCGAGGCGTGCAACGCATCGGTCGCGGCCGGCGGCGAGATGCCGGGCGGGATGTGGGACGAGGTCGAACGGGCCATGGCGACGATGGAGACGGCGACCGGCAAGACCTACGGCGGCGCGGAGGACCCGTTGCTGGTGTCGGTGCGCTCCGGCGCCAAGTTCTCGATGCCGGGGATGATGGACACGGTGCTCAACGTGGGCCTCAACGACGAGACGGCCGAGGGCATGATCGCCAGGACCGGCGACGCCCGCTTCGTGCTCGACTCCTACCGACGCCTGGTCCAGATGTTCGGCACCGTCGTCCTCGGCCTCGACGGTGAGCCCTTCGAGCAGGTCCTCCGCGACCACCGCCGTCAGGCCGAGGTCGGCAACGACTCCGAGCTCCCGCCCGACGTGCTCCGCCAGACCGTCGACACGTTCAAGGAGATCGTGACGGGACGGTCCGGATCACCCTTTCCGTCCGACACCGACGAGCAGCTGAGGCTGGCGGTCGGCGCCGTGTTCGCCAGCTGGGGCTCGAAGCGAGCCCAGGACTACCGACGAGCAGCCGACATCGCCGACGACCTGGGGACGGCGGTGAACGTCGTGGCCATGGTCTACGGCAACACCGGCTCGACCTCGGCGACGGGTGTGGTGATGTCACGGGACGCCATGACGGGGGAGCGGACCCTCGAGGGAGACTTCCTGGTCAACGCCCAGGGGGAGGACGTCGTGGCCGGCAACCGCCCGACCCAGCCCATCGCCCAGCTGGCCACGACCCTGCCCGAGATCGCGGTCGAGCTGGGCGAGGTGGTCGCCCGGCTCGAGCAGCACTACGGCGACATGCAGGACGTCGAGTTCACCATCGAGGACGGCCGCCTGTGGCTGCTGCAGACCCGAACCGCCAAGCGCACGGCTCAGGCCGCGGTGCGCATCGCCGTCGACCAGGCCACCGAGGGCCTCATCACCCCCGAGGAAGCTGTGGCCCGGATCACGCCCCAGCAGGTCGAGGTGTTCCTGCACCCGCAGTTCGCATCCGACACCGGCGAGGCCCACGCTCCTCTCACCCGCGGCCTCAACGTGTCGCCCGGCGCCGCCGTCGGCCAGGTCGCGCTCGACCCCGACCTGGCCGAGCGGTGGGCCGGGGAGGGGCGCGACGTGCTCCTGGTGCGACCGGAGACCAAGCCCGACGACGTGCACGGCATGCTGACCGCGGTCGGCATCCTCACCTCCAGCGGTGGGCGCACCAGCCACGCCGCCCTGGTGGCCCGCCAGTTCGGCAAGCCGGCCGTCACCGGCGCCAGCGCCATCGAGATCGACATGGCCGCCCGCACGCTGTCGATCGGCGGGGAGCAGGTGCAGGAGGGAGAGTGGCTCTCCATCGACGGGACGACAGGCGACGTCTTCGTCGGCCAGGTCCCGACCGTCGAGCCGGATCTCGACAACGAGTGGCTGGCCACCCTGCTGGGGTGGGCCGACGGGTTCCGCCGGCTCGAGGTCCGGGCCAACGCGGATGAACCCGACGACGCCACCCGGGCCCGGACCTACGGGGCGACGGGCATCGGGCTGTGCCGCACCGAGCACATGTTCTTCGCATCCGAGCGGCTCCCCCTCGTCCAGCAGATGATCACCGCGCCCACGCGAGTCGAGCAGCGCGAGGCCATCGACGCCCTGCTCGAGCACCAGCGGGGCGACTTCGCCGGCCTGTTCCGCGCCATGGACGGCCTGCCGGTCATCATCCGGCTCCTCGACCCCCCGCTCCACGAGTTCCTGCCCGCCCGCGAGGACCTGCACCGCACCATCTCGGACCTTCAGATCCAGCTCGTCCACGCCGCCGACCTCGCCACCGTGGAGTCCCTCGTCGGGCGTCTGTCCGAGGCCCAGACCATGTTCGAGCGGGTCGATGCCCTGCACGAGTCCAACCCCATGCTCGGGCTCCGCGGTGTCCGCCTCGGACTGCGCCGGCCCGAGCTGACCCGCATGCAGGCCCGGGCCATCTTCGAGGCGGCGGTGGAGGTGGCCGACGAGGGCGGCGACCCGCGGCCCGAGATCATGGTCCCCCTCGTCAGCCACGCCAACGAGCTCGAACGCCAGCGGGCCCTCATCGAGGACGTCGCCGCCACCGTGCTCGGCGACCGGTCCATCTCCTACCAGGTCGGCACCATGATCGAGGTGCCCCGCGCCGCGCTCACCGCCGACCAGATCGCCCAGCACGCCGACTTCCTGTCCTTCGGCACCAACGACCTGACCCAGATGACCTTCGCCATGGCCCGCGACGACTCCGAGTCCGCCTTCCTGCTGGCCTACCTGGCCGACGGCATCCTGGCGCAGAACCCGTTCGCGTCGATCGACGAGGACGGCGTCGGGCGTCTCATGGGCCTGGCCCTGGAGGGGGCCCGCAGCACCCGACCCGACATCGGGACGGGGGTGTGCGGCGAGCACGGCGGCGACCCGGCATCGATCGCCCTGTGCCATGCCATGGGCCTCGACTACGTGAGCTGCTCCGCCTATCGGATCCCCGTCGCCCGCCTGGCCGCGGCCCACGCGGCCCTGGCCGAGCCCTCCACCGCCTGATCCCCTGACCGACGTCGGTCTCCGACGCCCCGGCAGAGGCGTTCGACGAGCGGCGCATCCCCAGCCACCTCGAGTCCACCTCGACCGGCGCGAACCCGGCGCGAACCGCGCGCAGGTCGTCGGCCCCGGCCCTAGCCGGTGATCGTGGTGGGTTCCACCGCGGGGCTGCGAGGGTCGATGACGATCTTGGCGTGGGTCTCAGGGTCGTCCAGGGCGTCGAACGCGGCCTCGACCCCCGGGAGTCCCACCTTGCCGGTGACGAGGGGGCTGGCATCGACCTTGCCCTCGGCCAGCAGGTGCAGGGTGTCGCGGAACTCGAGGGGCGTGTAGCCGACGACGAAGCGCAGGTCGATCTCCTTGTTGATCGCCATCACCGGGCGGATCGTGTCGGGCTCCATGCAGACCCCGACGACGACCACCCGCGACATCAGAGGAGCGCTGGCGATGATGCCGTCGATCACACCGGGGACCCCGACGCACTCGAAGATCACGGGACGCTTGGCGTTGGTGGCCCCCACCTTCTCGGCCACCCGCCAGACGCGATGCCAGGGCACGGGGAGGCGCCGCAGCTTCTCGGTCGTGCCCACACCGAGCTGCACCAGCTCCGGGATGGTCGTCAGCCACCCCCGATCACCCGCAGCCTCGAAGGGCGAGTCCGTGGCGGGGTCGACGACGATGTCGGCCCCGCAGGCGCGGGCCAGCGCGCGGCGACGGGAGGAGAAGTCGCTGGCGACGACAGTGGCGACCCCGCGGGCCTTGAGCATGGCCACGATGGCCAGGCCGACGGGTCCGCAGCCGACCACGACGGCGACGTCACCCTTCTTGATCTCGGCCCGACGGACGGCGTGGTAGCCGATCGCCATCGGCTCGGTCAGGACGCCGAGGTCGGGGGAGAGTCCGTTGGGGAGGGCGAACATGAGCGACTCCTCCACCACCACCTGCTCGGCGTAGCCCCCGGGGGCCGCATCCGAGAGGCCGATGGGGTGGATGTCGTGGCCCTTCCTGACCAGCGGCATGGCCACCACGGGTGTGCCGGGTGCCAGCTCCCTGGCCGCCTTGGGTCCGTGGTCGAGCACCTCGCCACAGAGCTCGTGGCCCATCACGACCCGCTGGTGCGAGCGCATGAGCCCGTCGTAGCCGGCTTCGGCCAACACGTCGGCCTGGGCGTCGGCGTGGCGCCGAGCGTGGAGGTCCGAGCCGCAGATCCCACAGCCGACGACGTCGAGGAGGACCTGGCCCTCGGCCGGCTCCGGGGTGGGCAGGTCGACGAGCTCGAGGGTGGCGTCCTCGCAGACGACTGCCTTCATGCGGGCAGCATGCTGTCGTCGAAGGCAGGGAGGGGCTGGATGAGCGGGTCGAGCAGCTTCCCGGCCGCCTCGGCGGTCAGCACGTCGGCCGGGTCGAGCTCGAACAGTCCGCTCTCGGCGGTGTCGAACTCCCAGACGTCCTCCCCGAGCAGGCGGCACTGGTCGTCGTAGGGCCAGAGCATCATGATCTGGGACTTCTTCAGGTACATGGCCTCGGGCTCGGCATCGACGCCGGCCGCAGCCAGCTCCGAGCCCAGCGTCTGCTGGTAGCCGATGCCCCGGCCCACGACCATGTGATCGCCGACGGCCACGCTCTCGTCCTCCACGTAGAACACGCACTGGTCGGTCTGGGTCCAGTGGCCGTAGAGCGCGGCCACCTGCTCGCGGCCATCCAGCGTGAAGGGATCCATCCCGATCAGGCTGAACCGGTAGAAGGGGTGCTCCACGGTGAGCTGCGGATCGAGGATCTCCTCCCAGCGCCCGGCCGACTCGAGGTAACGGTGACGGAGGTACGCCTGGAGGAGGTAGCGGTGCCGCGGGTTGTCGGTGCGCTCGAGCACCTTCTCGACGGCGACGTTCTGCTGGGTGATGTCGAGCCTGCTGATGTCGAAGTCGGCCATGGGGGTCTGCTCCTTGGGGTTGTGGGGTGGGGTGGGCTGGATGCTGGTCAGTCGCTGTCGGGCGCGGCCGCGGAGAGGTCGATCTCGCGCTTGAGGATCTTCCCGGTCGGGCCCTTGGGCAGCTCGCCGGTGAGCCACACCAGGCGCGGGTACTTGTAGGCCGCGACCTTCGCCTTGACGAAGTCGCGCAGCTCCTCCGGCGTGGTCTCGGCGCCGTCGGTGAGCACCACCGCGGCGCCCACCTCCTCGCCCAGCGAGTCG
The DNA here is from genome assembly GCA_038233075.1 of Acidimicrobiales bacterium. Lineage (GTDB taxonomy): Bacteria > Actinomycetota > Acidimicrobiia > Acidimicrobiales > Iamiaceae > Iamia. Next base: position 19,451 of record JBBSMQ010000003.1, on the reverse strand, counting down.
TGGGGCACGCCGAGCACGGCGGCTTCGCGCACCTCGGGGTGCCCGTAGAGCACCTCCTCGACCTCCCGGGGGTAGACGTTGTAGCCGCCCCGGATGATCAGATCCTTCTTGCGGTCGACGATGGAGAAGTAGCCGTCCTCGTCGACGGTGGCGATGTCGCCGGTGTGGAACCAACCGCCTCGCATGGTCTCGGCGGTGGCGTCGTCGCGGCCCCAGTAGCCGGACATGACGAACGGGCCGCGCATCACGATCTCCCCCCGTTCGCCGTGGGGGACCTCCTGGTCGTCGTCATCGACCACCTTCATCTCGGTGCCGCCCACGGGCACCCCGATCGAGCCCGGCTTGCGCTCCTGGTCGCGCAGGTTGAACGAGGCCATGCCCGTGGTCTCGGAGAGGCCGTAGCCCTCCAGGACCTTGGCCCCGAACGCCTCGTCGAACCCGCGCAGGACCTCGACGGGTAGGGCCGATCCGCCCGAGACGCACAGCTCGAGGGCGGAGACGTCGAAGCGGTCGCGCTCGGGGTGGTGGAGCAGGGCGGCGTACATGGTCGGGACCCCGGCGAAGGTGGTGGCCCGGTCGCGCTCGATGACCTCCAGCACCTTGGTGGGGTCGAAGCGGGACACCAGGGTCATCAGCCCCCGCGCTAGAACCCCCGTGTTCATGATCGAGTTCATCCCGAACACGTGGAACAGCGGCAGCGTGGCCACCGCCACCGAGTCGGGCCCGGCGTCGACCAGCTCGCGCCCGACCTCCGCCCCGGCCCGGATGTTGCCGTGGGTGAGGGTGGCGCCCTTCGGCGTTCCCGTCGTGCCGGAGGTGTAGATGATGACCGCGGCGTCGTCATCGGCACGGTCGATCACCTCGGTGACCGGGTCGGCGTCGGCCAGGAGGCCGTCGAGGGCGCCGGGCTCGACGAGGAGGAGGTCGGCGCCGGCGTCGTCGCAGCCGGCGCGGGCGGGCTCCTCGAACCCGTGCCAGCCGACCATGAGGCGGGCACCCGAGTCGGACAGGTGGTAGGCCACCTCGCGCCCGGTGAGCAGCGGGTTCATGGGGACGACGACGGCGCCCAGGCGCAGGGCGCCGAAGTAGGTGATGGGGAAGTAGGGAACGTTGGGCAGCTGCATACCCACCCGGTCGCCGGGCTCGACGCCCCGTCCCCGCAGCAGCCCGGCCGCGGCGGCGACGGCCCCGTCGAGGGCGGAGTAGGTCAGCGTTGTCTCGTCGAGGCGGACCGCGGGACGGTCTGCTGCGTCGGTCGCTGCGGTTGCTGCTTCTTGGGCGAAGTTCGCCATGGTCGTACCTCCGGTGTGTTCAGCGGCCGACGGTGACCGCGTCATCCGTCATGGGGACATCGGTGACCTGCGAGGCGGCGATGGCGCCCTGCAGCGAGGCCACCAGCAGGCGGGTCAGGTGGGACCGGGACATGTCCTTGGTCGCGAGCCAGTCCAGGCCGGCCCCCTCGAGGAAGCCGACCCACCCCCGCAGGGCGATCCGCTGGGGCGGCGTCAGGTCGCCGTCGAAGAGCTCGGCCAACCGGGCGACGACCTGGGCGCGGGACTGCTCGACGATGGCTCGGACGTCGGGGGCGGAGCTGACGGCACCCTGGAGGATGGCCTGGTAGGCAAGGGCGTTGGCGTCGATCCACTCCAGATGGGCCCCGAGTGCCGTCCGGAGCCGGGGTTCGACCGGGAGGTCGGGATCCGGTCTGGTCGCGGCGCTGAGCTCGTCGGCGGCGGCACGGACCGCAGCCAGGTAGAGGTCGCTCTTGGTCGAGAAGTAGTGGTAGAGCAGCGCCTTCGACGCCCCGGCCGCCTGGGCCACGTCGGCCATCGACACCTCGTCCCACGGGTGGGTCCCGATGAGGTGGAGGCACGCCCGGAGCAGCTCCTCGCGCCGGACGTCGACCGAGAGACGGCGACGTCGGGTGGTGCGGCTACTGACCATGTGTTGAATAGGTTACCCTCTGACCGGAGGTCGTCAAGGGGCAATCCCGTCGCCGTCGACACGGTCACGGGTCCTCGTCGTAGAAGAGCTGGACGGGATTGCCGACCGAGATCGTGCCCGAGCCGTACCTCAGGCCAGACGGGGTCGGCGAGGGCGAGAGGGCTCGAGTGGTGCGAGCTCGACCCTTGATCGCGAGGGACCGACCCGAGGGCGACACTGGTCCGCCTCAGGCGGTTGCGACGGGCATCGTCGGCGGGCCGTGACGCCCGCCATACATCCACCCACCGCCGGTACCCTCACCATTGGCTGATCGTCAGCCGACGCCGAGGCCCGGAGGTCAGGCCATGACCCTCATCGATCGCACCCCACAGCAGCAGGACGACGCCGCCGCCATCGCCGGCCTCCGCGCCGCCTTCGACCGCCAGCGCCGAGCGTTCGTCGCCGACCCCGTCCCCTCGCTCGAGGAGCGGCGGGGCCACCTCGAGGCACTGGCTGGGATGATGGTGGGCAACCGGGACCGGATCCGGGTGGCGATGAGCGAGGACTTCTCCGTGCACCCGGAGCTGTTCACCGACCTCATCGAGTGCCTGGGCGTCGCCGGGCGGGCCGCCTATGCCATGGGCCAGCTCGGGGCCTGGATGGCCGACGAGGAGCGGGAGGCGGACCCGGCCATGTTCGGCACTGCCCGAGCGGTGATCCGCCACCAGCCGAAGGGCGTGGTGGGCAACATCGTCCCCTGGAACTTCCCCTTCGACCTCGGGGTGGGCCCGCTGGTGGAGATGCTGGCGGCAGGGAACCGGGTCATCGTGAAGTCGTCGGACTTCACCCCTGCCTGTGCCGAGCTGCTCCGGGACATGATCGGCGAGACGTTCGACCCCGACCGGGTCACCGTCGCCGTCGGTGGACTGGAGCTGGCCCGCACCTTCCCCACGCTCCCGTGGGACCACCTCCTCTACACCGGGAGCCCGGCCATCGGTCGGGAGGTGATGCGGGCCGCGGCCGAGAACCTGACGCCGGTGACCCTGGAGCTCGGGGGCAAGTGCCCGGCGATCCTCACCCCCGGGTCGGTCGACGAGGCGTCGGTTGCCAACATCATGGGCACCAAGCTCATCAAGAACGGCCAGATGTGCATCTCGGTCGACTACGTCCTCGTGCCCCGAGATGACCTCGACACCTTCGTCGACCTCGCCTCCCGTCACATGTCCGAGCGGGTTCCGGGCTACGCCGCCAGCGACTCCTGCACCGGCATCATCACCGAGCGCCACCTCGATCGCCTGGCCGCGATGCGCCAGCAGGCCGTCGACGCCGGCTACCGGGTGGTCGACACCGAACCGGACTTCTCGGTCGACCGCACCACCCGCCAGATGCCGCTCTCGCTCGTGGTCGACCCGGGCGACGAGCTCGACCTCATGTGCGAGGAGATCTTCGGCCCTCTGCTGCCGGTGAAGCCCTACGACGGCCTCGACGACGCCATCGCCCACGTGAACGAGGGCGAGCGGCCGCTGGGTCTCTACGTCTTCGGCGACGACGAGGTCGCGACGGAGAAGGTCCTCGGGGCCACCACGTCCGGTGGTGCGTGCGTCAACACCTGCGCCATGCAGGGCGCCGTGCCGTCACTCGGCTTCGGGGGTTCCGGTCAGAGCGGCATGGGCCGTCACCACGGCATCGAGGGCTTCCGGGAGTTCTCCAACCCCCGGGGGGTCGTGGAGCGCGGCGAGGGGGACCTCAACGACGCCTTCTTCGCGCCCTACGGCGACACGCTGGCCGCCATCACCGACATGGCCTTCGACCAGGCGCAGGGCTGACGGCGTCCTCGACACAGCCGTTCGGTCATGCTGAGCGGGTTCGCAGCGGCAGGTGAGCGCCGAGGTGCAGGAGCAGAGCTGATCGCCTGGGTCCGGGGTCATCCCTGGGATTCCACAGCCCACGCGTCGGCGTTGGTGCGGCGCCGTTGCGAGCCGGGCCCCACGTCGTCTCAAGGCGATGAGGTGCCGAGCAGCTCGCGCATGTTGTCGACGTAGAACCGCTGCCTGGTCGTGTCGTCGGCACCTTCCAGGTGGGTTCGGAAGCGGCCCAGCGGGTCTATGGTGCCCCTCCGGGTGCGGCATGTCGGTGGAGAACATGAGGAGGTCGGGGCCGACCTGGTCGATGATCCAGGCGACGTCGTCCTTGGGGAACGGGGTGAACTTCACCTGCCGGCGGATGTAGTCGGCGGCCGGCAGGGGGAGTGCCTTGAGGTCGGGCTCGGCGCGGGCGAACTGCATGACGCCGTCGAGCTTCTTGAGCATGGTCACGACCCACTCCGCGCCCTGTTCGATCGAGGCCCCCCGGAGACGGGGGAAGCGCTCGAAGACGCCGTCGAGGGTGAGCGCGCAGAGGAAGTTCTCCGGCCAGTAGCCGATGTTGAGGAAGTCCTTGGAGCGGATGTTCTCCCCTCCGCCCAGGAAGTCGGTCGGCAGGGGCCGACCGTTCTCGCGGTACCCCCTCGGCACCAGCTTGCCCCCGAGCCGACGTGGGTGAGGAAGGGGACGTCGGCATCCCGCAACCGCGCCCAGAAGCGGTCGAGGGCGAGGTGACCGGGACCCATCTCCCTTCTCGGGGCGACGGTGGGGACGAGGACCCCGCCGCATCCCAGATCGAGGGCGGTGTCGAGCTCCTCCAGTGCCCGGTCGACGTCGGTCAGAGGCATGAAGGGAACGGGGAGCAGGCGAGGATCGTCCGAGCACCAGTCGGCTCGGCCTTGGCCTGCTCGGCATCGTTGGGCGCGCCCCGCCCGACGTAGCGCTGGAGGTCGATGCTGCGCCCGTAGAGCTCGACCCAGTCCTGGGCGGTGGCGAACCCGGCATCAGGGGCGATGTCGACGCCGGCCTGACCGGTGAGGGCCGCGCCGTGGGACAGTGGAGCCGTGGCCCGAGCGAACCTGTCCGACCGGGACTGGACCTTCGACGTCGACACGGACGAGCTGTGGGGTCGGATCGTCGCGGTCGACGAGTACCGGTCGTGGTGGCCGTGGTTGCGTCGTTTCGATGCCGACGACGGTCTCGTCGCCGGCGCGACCTGGCGGTGCGAGGTGGCTCCGCCGCTGCCCTACAGCGTTCGGTTCCTGGTCCACCTGGACGGTGTCGACGAAGGACGGGGTGCCCGTGCGACGGTGACCGGCGACGTGCAGGGCGACGCGACGTTGAGCATCGCCCGGCTCGACGCGACCCACAGTCGGGCCCGGCTGCGGTCGCGCCTCGCCCCTGCGAACCCGATGTTGCGCAGCACCGCCCGCGTCGCCCGGCCCGTGGTGACCTGGGGCCATGACTGGGTCCTCGACCAAGGCCGGCGCCAGTTCGTCGATCGCGCCTTCGGCCCCGGCGACGATCCCTCCTGACCCAGCCCGACACCGTCTGACGTACGCCTGACAACGGAGGGTGAGCGCAGGCGCCGAACACTCCCGGCAACAAGATTCCTACTTGTCGAACCCGGCTCACTGAGTAGCCTCTGACTCACACCTACCCAGGGGGCCCGGCGTGAACCGGAGTTTTCGACCCGTCACCGTGCTGTTCATGGCCCTAGCCCTCGTCGCTGCCGCATGCGGTGGCGACGACGACGCGTCGCCGTCGAAGACGTCGGGCTCCCGGGACGACAGCTCGGGTGCGGTCTCAAGCGTGGAGGACGTGAAGTCGGCGACCATCCAGGTCGTTTCGAAGGGCAGCTTCGTCCAGCCGGCGGACTCACTCGCGGCCTACGAGGAGTTCGAGGGTGCCGGCAGCGGCAGCGGCTTCATCATCGACCCGTCCGGCCTGGCCGTCACCAACAACCACGTGGTCACCGGCAACGCCAGCCTCGAGGTGTTCGTCGGCGGCAGCGACGAGTCGGTCAACGCGAAGGTCATCGGCGTGTCCGAATGCGCTGATCTCGCCCTGATCCAGTTGGACGGCGGGCCGTACCCCTATCTCGACTGGTACGACGACGAGATCCAGACCGGCCTGGAGGTCCGCGCGGCGGGCTTCCCCCTGGGCGACCCGGAGTTCACGATGACGACGGGCATCGTGTCGAAGGCCGAGACCGACGGCGACACGGACTGGGCCTCGGTCGACTCGGTCATCGAGCACGACGCGAACATCCAGCCCGGCAACTCTGGTGGCCCGCTCGTCGACGCAGACACCGGCAAGGTCGTCGCCGTCAACTACGCAGGTGGTGATCCGGGCACGGGCACCTCGCAGTTCTTCGCCATCTCCTCCGAGCTCGCCCAGCAGCGCGTTGAGGACCTGAAGGACGGTGACGTCGAGTCGCTCGGCGTGAACGGCGTCGCGGTGCTCGACGAGGACAACGACATCGCCGGGGTCTGGGTCTCGGGGGTCGACACCAACAGCCCCGCCGGCGAGGTCGGCCTCCAGGGCGGCGACATCATCGAGCGCATCGAGGGGCTCACCCTCGGAACCGACGGCACCATGAAGGACTACTGCGACGTCCTCCAGTCCCGTCAACCCGACGACAAGCTGGCGGTGCAGGTGCTCCGCTTCGAGGACGAGGTGGTCCTGACCGGTGAGTTCAACGGCGACGAGCTGACCGAGACCGAGTCGTTCGCCTCGGTGGTCGAGGAGGAGACCGGCGGCGACGAGCTGGACAGCGGCACCGAGTACACCGAGTTCACCGAGATCTCCGACGACACCGGGGCGATCAGCGTGCAGGTCCCGACCTCGTGGTCGCAGGTCGACGGCACGGTCATCACCCTCGACGACGGCACGACGGTGCCGAACGTCTCCGCAGCGCCGGACCTGCAGGCCTTCTTCGAGAACTGGGATGCGCCGGGTCTGTCGTTGTCCGGTGTCGGCTCGGAACAGGGCACCGACGTGGCCCAGCTGTTGAGCGAGATCACCTCGAACGCAGGAGACGCGTGCACGGCGAACGACCCGATCGACTACGACGACGGGCTCTACACGGGACTCACGCAGGTCTTCACGCAGTGCGGCGGATCCGATGCGGTCGTCCTCGCGATCGCAGCACAACCCGAGGACCAGAGCTTCACGGCGCTCGCGATCATCCAGTTGGCGACCCAGGCCGACATCGCGGTGGCCGACAAGGTCATCGAGACGTTCATCATCGAACCCTGATCGACCGGCGACACCGGCACTCGACTCCTGCGGCGCTCCCGGCGCAGCGCCGCAGGATCTGCGCTCAGAGCCAGTAGAGCTCGTCCGCCTCGGGGTCGTCGACCGGTCGATCACACGTCGGACACCACAGCCGCGTCTCGAGTGTCGTTCCACAGCTCCGGTGGGAAGCCGGCGCGTCCGTCGGTGGCGTTGGGTCCAGCGTGCTCGTTCCGCCCTGGCGCCGGCCCCACTGCGCAAGCATGGCGAGCGCGCCGGCCAGCTCGCGGCCGGCGTCGGTCAGCTCGTACTCCAGTCGCAGAGGACGCCGGGAGTACGGGGTGGCGCGCGCCAGTCCGTCCTCTTCGAGCTGGCGGAGCCGTTTCGTGAGCACGTTGGGGGCGGATCATCTCGCGGTACCGGCTTCGTGGTCGCCGAGGGAGCAGGATCGCGTTGGTGCGGCGCAGCTCGCGGTTCTCCTGCTCCAACGCCTTCAACCGCTCCGCCTAACCAGTGCCGACCCCACCGGTCACCCCGTCGTCGATGTCGGCCTGGGCGACCCACTTGCGTCAGTGCCGCTTTCGGGCTCGTCAGCGCTCAACGACTGCTCGAAGCCGCTCCATCAGCTCGGCATCGTCGTAGCGATCCTGGTTGCGAACAAGCCAGCGATAGCAGCTCCGACAGCAGCCGCGAGCCCGATAGGCGATCGGCTCGTCGACACACCACCGGCACCAGCCGGCAGCGAGTCGACAGCTCTCACGCTGGTCGAAGTCGTCGAGCTCAAGGTCTCGATGGCATGTGCGGCACCAGCCCGTGACGACTACTTGCTCCTGCTCCCAGGTCGGCCGGTCATCCAGCGAATCGAGGTGCCAGGACGGGAACTGACGGGCGAGCCGGTCGTCGCGGTCGTTCCACGGCTCGTCCGGCGCGTCGTTGAGTCGGCCGGAGTCCACGATCACCATTCTCGCCCCGGCTATAGCCCGTGCGGACGTCGCTGCGGAGAGCGAGGAGCGGAGGCCCGCGTCTGGTTCGCCGGCAGGGGGCGCCGGCGGCTCACCATCGTGGGACAGTGGTGGCTCGGTGAACGTCTCTGACTCCCGCATCGCTCGGCCCTCGACGCGTTGCTGCGCAACGATGCCGAGGCCCTCCAGGCTGTTCGAAGTGAAGCGTGAGGCAGTCCGTTCTCGACCGCACGGAATGGGTGCCGAGGGTCTGCTGGGCTCGGCGGGTGGGCGACGGCGGAGATGAACTGCCGATTGGCCGCCGCGGCGGTCTTGGCCGGCTCAGGGCGAAGGCGGTCAGGGGGCAGGGGTGTCGGTCATCTGGTTGAACGGTTCGGCCGTCCCGTCGCACCCGGTGGCCCGGTGGCGTCGCCATCCCCACGCGCCAAGCGCAGCACCGGCCACGAGGAGGAGGCTGCTGCCGGCCGCGATCCCGGCGGCACCGATCGCGATGCCTGCGCCGAGCAGGACGGGGAGCCCACAGCAGTCGACCATCCTCAGGAGCAGTCCGAGAAGCCCGCCCCTTGATTCACGGTTGGTTGACATGAGGTGGCTCACCTTCGTTGACGATGGTTCTGCGCCAGACCGGTCATCGCTCGATGCGGTGACAGGAGGCGATGTGGGCGGCGTTGTCGGCGATCATCGAGAAGGCCACCGGGAGGAACTCGACGACGCGAGGGTCGGGAACCGAGTAGTGGACGTTCCGGCCGTCCTTGCGATCGGCGACGAGGCCGCAGTGGCGGAGGCATGCGAGGTGGCTCGACACGCGGGCTTGCAACCCGCCGACCGCCTCGACGAGGTCACCGACACGCATCTCGCCGTTCTCGAGGAGCAGGGCGAGGATCCGAAGTCGGGTGGGGTTGGCGAGACCAAGGAAGAACTTGGCTGCAATGTCGATGTCATGTCGTGTGCCGGTGTCGAGTCCGTCGATCCCGAGCCGACTGGTGTTGGTCATGACGCGGTCCTTGGTGCCGCTCGCCGATGCGGACGGCGCGGCTGCGGTGCGGTGTGGATCGACCTGATCGTGCGGTGCACCGACGGGAGACAGCAGGATCGGTCGGGGTTGAGGTGCTCGCATGCGCAGAGGCCGTCGGTCACGGCAACGGTGATCATGGCCTTGATGGCGCTGGTACCGCCGTTGGCTGACAGGTCGTCCTCCAGGTCGTCACGGGTGTGGGCGAAGCAGAAGCACACTGGCTCGCGGGCCGCTGGTGCCTTTGCTCCGACTCTGGCGATGACCTGATCGTCGGTCACCGTCGCCCCGTCGAGGTGGAACACGACGGGGCACCCCACCGTGTCGCAGTGCTGCCATGGACCCGGAGCGGCCTCGGGGCGATGTGCGCGCCCCGGCGCCTCCCCGACCACGGGACCGGTTCGACCGCACCTCGGACACGGGGGCGACGGGGGGTCGAGGGTGGTGCAGCAGTCGTTCATCTGTTCATCTCCCGGCGCGGTTGGAGTCCGGCCATCAAAGCATACGCTGAAGCGAATGTGTTGGCACGCCGCAACGCAGTGCCAGCGAAGTGACCCGACGGAAGGACACCCCTATGAGCGATCCCTACGACCTGGTCGTGATCGGCGCCGGGATGGCCGGCATCAACGCTGCGAACAAGTGCGCCGCCGCCGGTTGGCGAGTCGCCATCACCGACGAGCTGCCGTACGGAGGGACATGCGCACTGCGGGGCTGTGACCCGAAGAAGATCCTCCGCCGGGGCGCCGAGATCATCGACGCCGCCCGCCTTCTCGAAGGCAAGGGCATCGACACGGGGAGCCTGTCGATCAACTGGGCCGACCTCATGGGCCACACGCGCGGCTTCACCGACCCGATGCCCAGGAAGATGGAGGAGAACCTCGCCGGGAACGACGTCGAGACCCTCCACGGCACGGCCACCTTCAGCGGCCCCAACCGGCTCGACATCGACGGACAGGGCTTCAAAGCCCGCCACTTCCTGATCGCAGCGGGCGCCCGGCCACGCCCGATGGAGTTCCCCGGCAACCAGCTGCTGATCGACAGCACCGACTTCCTCAACCTTGACCACCTGCCCGGCCGCGTGCTCTTCGTCGGCGGAGGGTTCGTCTCCTTCGAGTTCGCCCACATCGCCGCCCGCGCCGGCGCCTCCCCGATCGTCATCGACCGCGGCGAACGGCCCCTCAAGGGGTTCGACCCCGACCTCGTCGAGCTCCTCGTCGAACGGAGCGCCCAGGCGGGCATCGACGCGCGTCGCAACACCGCCCTCACCTCGATCACCCGCGACGGGTCCAAGGTTCAGGTGGCAGTCGAGAAGGACGGCTCCGAGGAGATCATCGAGACCGATCTGGTCGTCCACGGCGCCGGGCGGGTTCCCGAGCTCTCCCGGCTCGGCCTTGAGGCTGCCGGCATCGCACATGGCCCGAAGGGGGTGACCGTTGCCGGTCATCTGCAGAGCACCAGCAACCCGGCCGTGTGGGCCGCCGGCGACTCGGCCGACACACCCGGGATGCCCCTCACCCCCGTCGCCGTGTTCGAGGGCAAGGTCGCCGCATCCAACATGGTCAACGGCAACACCACCGTTCCCCGCTACGACGGGGTCGCGACGGTGGTGTACACGATCCCCGAGCTGGCCCGGGTCGGCATGCTCGAAACCGAGGCTCGCGCCGCCGGCCTCGACATCGATGTCCACCACCGTGACACCAGCGACTGGTACTCCAACTACCGGATCGGCGAGACCACCGCCGCCACCAAGATCCTCATCGACCGGGCCACCGACACCATCGTCGGCGCCCACATGTTCGGACCCGAGTACGGCGAGCTCATCAACTTCTGCGCCCTGGCCATCAAGCTCGGACTCACCACCGGCCAGCTCGAGTCCCTGTCGGCGTCATACCCGAGTGTCGGCTCCGACCTGGGCTCCATGCTCTGAGTCAGCACTGGGCACCGAACGTGCCACCTCTGTGACCCGCTGCGGGTTGAGCTTCTCGCGCCCGATGACGCGGAGGGCTTCGAGGACGAGCAGGTCGGCAAGGCTGAGGTCTCCGACATGAACGGCAGCGGGGTTCCGACACTCGAGCAGATCCGCGCCGAGGTCATTGACGAGGCTGTTGCCACCGAGGAGGCCGTGGGCCACCATCTCCTCGGCCCTTGGCGGGTGCAGCGAGTTCGAGGACACGACCGACGATGGTCTGGCCTTTGAGCGCCAGATCGGGCGGGTGCGGTTCGACTGGGTCAAAGGGCTGGACCGTCAGGAAAGCTTCCAGCTGACCGCCACGCCCGACGGGGTGAGCGCCTCTGCGGCGCTGCTCCCGCTCCAGCAGGGCCTCTACACCTAGTCTCATCGTGTAGACCGACCTGGGTTCCTTCGACCCCGCAGCCGTGAGCGAGGTGGCCAACGCCGCAATGGCCAAGCTCTGATTCGACGGGTCCTGCTCCTCGCTGTAGGGGGGCTTCTCGGGGTCGGGCCTGGGTCCCTCCTATGGCCGCCGAGCGCCCAGATCCATCGGGAGCGATCTCATCGGCCCGGCCGACTGGGCTGCGCCCACCTGGTCATCGGTGGAGCGAACGCCCTCCTCGGCCTTGCTGTTGCAGGCGGTCGAGGCGGGCCTGCATCGCTCGGACCCGGTCATCGAGTGACGGGTCGAGCTGTGCGGGTCCGCAAGGCTGCTCGGGCTGGTGCTCTGGTTCCGATCTGGGCGCAATCCCCGATCCGCGGCCCATCTGATGTTGGGGCACGGGTACCCGGCGTCGCGGTGGAGGCGGTCGTGGGTGGCGAGGGCGGAGTCGGTGGCGGGGGTGCGGGTGATCATGGTGGTGAGGGCGTCGGCGGGGTGGAGGGTGCCGGTGGGGTCGGGGATCCAGGCCCGGTTGGTGGACCGTCCTCGGGTGAGGGCGACATAGGCGTGGTTGCGGGTGGTGCCCGGTTCGAGGACGGCGAGGCCGACGTCGACGGGGTGTCGCCCTGGTTGCCGTACCCGGTGACCGCCCAGCCCAGCTCGACGTGGGACGCCACGTAGAGGGCGGGGAGGGTGACGGTCCCCCGGTTGGGGTGGGTGGCGACGGTGCCGCCGGTGGTGTCGAGGGCGGTGACGGTCCAGGTATGGCGGTTGCGGACCTTCTCACCCCGGTCGGTGCGCAGTGCCGGGTCGTTGCGGCGGGTGGCGATCTGGTGGTCGACGCTGATGTGGGTGCCGTCGGCGAGGTGACGACGCGGGACTCGGCCGGCGGGGTCGAGGCGGCGTTGGATCTCGGTGTTGATGGCTCTAGCGGTCTCGGTCGTGTTGGTCGTGATGGCCACAGTCCGGCCCTTATGGACGTGGTGGAGGTGGATCGCGGTGGGTCGCTGACGCTGCCGGGTGGCGAGCCCCAGGTGCGGGTCGGATCAAGGGATCGGGGGAGCGAAGACCACATCGTCGATATCCGGGGCGGGTGGCGGGTCGGGGGTACTTCGGGGAGCGTAGGTCGGCGCCGTCCCTGGGGCCCGGGGATCCCGGGCCGAGCCGTCATGGGCGGAGAGGGTCGGACGTCGGTCAGCGGCCCCGCGGCGGAGGTGAGGTTGGCCGGCCAGGAGATCGCCCACTGAAACCCATTCGCCTCCGTGTCGAGATCCTTGGATGGGGCGTGGCCCGGGAACGGAGCCCCGGTGGCCGACCATGGCACGAGCTCCTTCGACGTCGGGTGTGCTGGCGTGTCGATCTGACACGGAGGCCCTTGCAGTTTCCTCGTGATGGCCTCGCCGACCCTCGCCGGTTTCCCCGCTCATGAGCCCCGGTACGCCCTGGCGCGTCAACTTGTCGATCGCCAGAGAACTGCAAGGCGTTTGGTGTTCACTGCAGGTGACGAACAGCGATTCGCACCCAGGAGGGCGGGGCGCGATGTCTAGACCCACGAGCGCGGCGGACGGTGAGAAGCGCCCGGGGGCTCGATGACCCACAACAAGGAGACCACCATGAGGACTCGCTCGGCTTTGACCGCTGTGACCGTGATGGTTGCGTTGACGATCACTGCGTGCGCGCCACCGGACCCGGGCCCGACGGGTCTGTACCGGGCGGCGCAGACCGACATCCACCCTGCCGTCACCCCGAAGGCGTCCCCGGTCACGTGGGGTTCGGCGCCGGCCATCGACGCCAACTACGGCGACACGCTCTACGCGGGCACGGCCATCGAGCAACAGGATCCGCGCCCGGCCGTGCTGGCGAAGGGCAACGAGCCGCTGCGGCTGTGGGTGGCGGATCCCCGTGATGGTCGCACGAACCGACCGGCCATCCTTTGGTTCCACGGCGGCGGGTTCGCCGTGGGGATCGACTCCATGTACGGCCTTGCCAACGGCACGGCGAAGCAGTACGCGCAGCGAGGCTACGTCGGCTTCTCGGTCGAGTACCGCACCGACACGACCCTGATCGGCACCGGGACGGCGACGCAGCGACCGCCAAGCCTGTGCCAGTGGGTCCAGGACAACGTCGATCCCTCCAGTCCGCTCTGGCTCGACCGTGCCGCCCAGTGTGAGCGCAACATCCGCGCTGCGCAGGCCGACGCGCTGGCGTCGGTGCGCTGGGTCCGCGCCCACGCCGCTGAGTACGGCATCGACCCCAACAAGATCGCCATCGGCGGCTTCTCCGCGGGCGCCGTGCTCTCCTACCTCGCGGCCCACGAGCACGAGACCGTCGGGACCAACAGCTACTTCTCCGGCGATGACAGGTCGGTCGAGCAGTCGAGGATCCAGGCCGGCATCGGTGCGTCGGGGTGCATCCCGACGGCCGACTTCGGGCCGCCCACGACGACCGGGCCCGGGGATGCTCCGACGTCCATGATCGCCTCGAGGTTCGACGGGGCCGTCGACTACAGCTGCACCGCCAACACCGTGACCACCGCCCGGTCCAACGGCCTGGTCGCCGAGCTCACCTCCTACTGCAACGAGTCCGGCCACGCCGCGGAACTCTACGCCCAGCACAAGGCCGTCACCGACGACCAGTGGACGACCTTCCTCATCCGCCACCTCGGCCTCTACAGCGGGGCCCGCCCCCCCAGCTCAGAACCCGTCTGCAGCTGACCCTAGACCGACCCTGGGAGGCGTCGTGAGCTTCCAACCCCTTCGCCGGCACGGCGCTGGTACCCTTGCCAGGGACCGGCAAGGGTCATAATGCCTGATCGGACCACCAGTCCCATGGCCTCTGGCATCCACCATGTGGGTCACAGATGACACCACCGACAAAGAGCACGCCCAACGTGGCTTCATCACCACCCCGGTCCAGCACCGGATCGGACATGGCCGCCCCGCGCGGGGACCGGCCCTCATCCCCGCTGCACCTACCGCGGCGGCGTCTGGCCGGACTCGGTCACGAGGCCCGCAGGCGTCGACGGGCCACATTGCCCGTGGCCTTGCTCGCGGCCTGTTGCATGGCGACGTTCGTCGCCGCGGGGTGCGTCGGGGTGGCCGTCCCCGAGGACGAGGTGGTGCACGAACCTCCCAGCTGCGAGGGGATCACCGTCGAGCCCGGTGGTGACGTGACGGCTTCGCTCACAGCGGCCTTGGCTCAGGCAAGTTCGAAGCCCAGCAAGAGGGTGCTCGGCCCGTCGGGAGCGCCCCAGGGTCGCGTCCACCTGGGACCGGGTCTCTACGTGCTGCGCAGCATCGTGATGCCTGACGACGTCCGCCTCGAGATCGATCCCGGCGCCACCATTCGGCTCGAGCGCGGGTACGAGCCGAACCGCCTCAACGACTGGGGTGTGTTCGTCTTCGGCACCGACAGTGACCCAGCTCGCAACATTACCATCACCAGTGGCAACGGCTGCGGCGGGGCCGGGGCCGCCACCGGGGCCAACAAGCCCGACGACACCAGCTTCCGGGGCAACGGTCCCGACGACGGCGGCATGGCCAACGCGCCAGTCCCGTTCAACGCCGGTTGGAGGACCGACGCGATGTGGGTGATGGACCTCGACCCTGGAGCGACGGGCGCCGGTGAGCAGGTCACGGGCTTCTACCTTCGCTGGGCCTACGACGTCGACATCGCCAACGTGTTCACCATCCAGAACGCGGCCCGCACCGCCACCGGCATCGGCCCTGTCCCCGACGTGACCAGCCGCACGGTGGCCATGATGTTCGATCCGCCCAACGACGCCGCGTTCACCCCGGTGGTCGAGGACCAGAAGGTCCCCCACCGGGTGCGGGTGATCAACCACTACAACATCCTCTCACCGTCGGGTCAGGGTGCGAACCAGGTCCGGGCCTGCCGAGATTGCCTGTTCGCCTCGATCTTCAGCCATGGCGGTGTCCCGTTGCGGGTGGAGACCGATGGCATCCGACCCGTGGGGCCGGACTGCGCGGCCACCGGGTCTGACGGTGTGGGGTTCCGGGAGTTCGCCATCGTTGATGACCTGGTCGCCTTCAACATCGAGGGTGCCTATGGGAACCGTGTCGCCATGTTCACACCGCACTGCCTCCCCAACGGCACGGCCCGCGTGTCGGGGGTGCGGGGGACCAGCATGGGCGAGCTCGTCGCGGCCGCCCGCAACCAGAGGGACGGGCCATCCGGCGGCTTTGCATCGATCACCATCGACGACGTCACGGGTTGTGGCGGAGAGCTGGCCCAAGAGCCCCATCCCGACCAGAACAGCTACCTGCTCAAGCCCTCCCGGGCCGCAGCCCTCCTCGTGGCCCCCAAACTCGATCTGGCGGGCACCTGGAGCTGGCCGGCACCACCCGCACCCGGGGGGCTGGACGACGGCATCCTGCCGACCGGGCACGGGGCCACCATCGACCACGCCACCACCTGCACCTGAGACGCGAGACGTCGGCGCCGCATCACTCCCGCCGGCAACGGTCGGGGTGGACCCACTTGTCGCACGAGGTCTGTTGGTCCCCCGGAGGCCCGCAGGGGGTGGGGGGCTCTCTCTACTGATCGATGGGCATGGGTTCGGCCACGGGGCTGCGGGGGTCGATGATGATCTTGGCGTGGGCTTCGGGGTCGGCGAGGGCTTCGGGGTCGGCGAGGGCGTCGAAGGCGGCCTCGACACCGGGGAGGCCGACGGTGCCGGTGATGACGGGGGTGGCGTCGACCTTGCCTTCGGCCAGCACGTGGAGGGTGTCGCGGAACTCGAGGGGGGTGTAGCCGACGACGAAGCGGAGGTCGATCTCCTTGTTGATGGCCATCACGGGGCGGATGGTGTCGGGCTCCATGCAGACACCGACGACGACCCGCGACATCAACGGCGCGCTGGCGATGATGCCGTCGATCACGCCGGGCACCCCGACGCATTCGAAGATGACGGGCCGCTTGGCGTTGGTGGCGCCGACCTTCTCCGCCACCCGCCAGATGTGGGGCCAGGGCACGGGGAGGCGTTGCAGCTTCTCGGTCGTGCCGACCCCGAGCCGGACGAGGTCCGGGATGGTGGTCACCCAGCAGCCCTGATCGCCGGCGGCGTCGAAGGGGGAGTCGGCGCCCGGGTCGACGACGATGTCGGGCCCGCAGGCCTGGGCCAGCTCGCGTCGGCGGGAGGAGAAGTCGCTGGCGACGATGGTGTTGACGCCTCTGGCCTTGAGCATGGCCACGGTGGCCAGGCCGACGGGGCCACAGCCGATCACGATGGCCACATCGCCCTTCTTGGTCTCGGCCCGGCGGACTGCGCCTGGTTGGAGGCCGGGCTTGGTCTTGGATCGTGGGCCGACGCCGTCAGCACTCCTGGGCGGCGACGTCTGCGGTGGAGATCTCGCGCTTGAGGATCTTGCCGGTGGGGCCCTTGGGCAGGTCGTCGAGGAACCAGATGTGGCGGGGGTACTTGTAGGCGGCGACGACCCCCACAAGGGGTCCCACACCGCCGTCGCGATCAGCGCCGGCGAGGACGAACTCGACCACAGGAAGGTCCGGGCGTGTCGGACCCAGGTCGACCAGCTCCTCGCCTGGGCCGAGCCGTTCCCGACCCGGACGTGGGCCATCGAGGGCGCGGACGGGATGGGCTACCTGTTGGCCCAACAGCTCGTCGCCACCGGCGAGCACGTCCTCAACGTCCCCGCCACCCTCGCCGCCAGGACGCGATTGCTGAGCTCGGGCCGGACCTCGAAGAGCGACCCCAACGACACCCTGTCGGTCGCCGTCACCGCGCTGCGCACAACCGGCCTGCGCCAGGTCCAGACGGTCGGCCACGGCGAGATCCTGCGGCTGCTGGCCAAGCGCAACATCGACATCGGGAACCACCGGACACGGCTCGTGAGCCGAATGCACGCCCTGCTGCTCGAGCTCGATCCGGGCGGCATCTCCAAGGAGATCAACGCTTCGGACGTCGACCGGTTCCTCACCCAGGTCGACCCGACCACACCGGCCGAGCAGCTCCGCTACGACCTGGCCGTCGAACTCCTCGCCGACATCCGCCGCCTCGACGAACAGCTCAAGGTGTCCCACAAGCGGATCCGCACCGCGATCGCAGCCTCGGGGACCAGCGTCACCGACGTGTTCGGGATCGGGCCGATCATCGCCGCCATGCTCATCGGGACCGCTACGCCGCCTACAACGGGACCGCGCCGGTCGAGTTCTCTTCCGGCGGTCGCACCGTCCACCGGCTCTCCACCCGCGGGAACCGCAACATCAACCACGCGCTGCACATGGCCGCCATCTGTCAGCTCCGCCAGCCCCACTGCGAAGGCCGCGCCTACTTCGACCGACGCATCGCCGAGGGCAAGACCAAGAAGGAAGCGCTGCGCGCCCTCAAACGCCAGATCAGCAACACCGTCTATCGACACCTCGTCGCCGACGCGCCACCCGCCGCAGCTGAGCGGGCCCGGGAGGACACCCGGGAACGACTCCAAGGCCAGCGTGGCCGGTCCTACATCCCTGACGACCGGATCTTCGGCAAGGTCACTCCCGGACCCGCACCAACGCTACGACCACTGCACCGCACCGTCTCCCCGACGCGCCCCAGCAACCCCGAGAACTGCCGCTTGACCCAGAGAGGATTCGTTGGAGGGCACCTCGCTCTGATGCGTGGTGATTGCGACGGAAGGTGTGTCGTGGTGGTTTGCGTCTGCGTCATCGGCCGAGCGAACGATCGATCTCTCGGGTACCTCTTTGCTCAAGCCGGTCGAGGCGGGCCCGCATTGCTCGGATCCGCTCATCGAGTCCCGGGCCGGATGGCACAGGTTCGCCACCGCTCTGCTTCGTCGGCTCGCCTCGGTGTTGGGCGGTCCCTCTCTCCATGGGGTTGGGCATCTCCCCGTCGGGCGGACGGTGATTATGACGCTTGCTGGTGCTGCTGTTCCCACTCGAGAGGAGCGACGTGGTCGAGGCTGCTGTGAAGCCTCGAGGTGTTGTACCAGTTGATCCACTTGAAGATTACCCGGCGGGCCTCGGCCCGGGTCGCGAAGAGGCGGCCCTGGACGCATTCGCGCTTGAGGCTCTCCCAGAACGACTCAGCTACCGCGTTATCCCAGCACACCCCTACGGCACCCGCGGACGGGCGCATCTTGCGGTCCTGGCAGAAGTCGACGTAGTCGTTTGCGGTGTACTGCGAACCACGATCGGCGTGGCAGATGACGCCGGCGACCGCCTCGTCTCCGCCTCGGGCGGCGATGGCCATGCCCAGGGCGTCGAGGACGAGGGTGGTGCGCATGTGATCGGCCATCGAGTAGCCGAGCAACCGGCGGGAACCGAGGTCGAGGACCGACGCCAGATACAGCCAGCCTTCCCGGGTGGGGATGTAGGTGATGTCCTGGCACCACGCCGCATCAGGGCGGCCGGGGGCGAAGCCCCGGCCGACGAGGTCCGGGATGTGGTAGCCGTCAGGGCCGGGGAAGGTGGTCCGGCACTTGCGACGCCGGAACCGCCCGGCCATGCCATGCAAACGCATCAGGCGCACGACACGCTTCTTGTTGATGACGAGGCCGGCGCGGCGCAGCGCCTTGAACATCCGGGGCACCCCGTAGTTGCCATCGGCGTCATCGAAAAGCTGGCGCATCAACGCTACCAACTCGGCCTCGGCGAGCTGAGCCTCGGTCGGCCCGGCCGCCTCACGTTGCTGCCAGTCGTAGTAGCCCGACGTGGACACGCCGGCCGCTTCGCACGCGCTCGTCACCGGGAACCCGGCTGCCTTCTGGTCATCGACACAGACGTAGCGGGTCACGGTGTCGACTTCTCCTTCACCCAGAAGGCCAGAGATCGTTTGAGCAGATCTCGTTCCATCCGGAGCTGTGCGCACTCGGCGCGCAGCTCGACGAGGTCGGCCCGCTCGTCGACGGTAAGCCCGTCGCGTTCGCCGCGCTCGATGCGTTCGTGGCCGACCCAGTTCCCGAGGGTGCCGGCGTTCACGCCGGTTGCTCGGGCCACCTCAGCGATCGGGCGGCCCTCGTCGAGGACCATCGCGACCGCGTCGCTGCGGAACTCGGGCGGGAACTTCGAGGGCCGCCCCACCCTCCGCTTGATCTTGCTGGACATGGACTTCCTCCTATATGAGGTGCCCGTCCAACGGGGG
>JBBSMQ010000002.1:0-179815 GCA_038233075.1 Acidimicrobiales bacterium | reverse complement strand
TCGGGCCGGGTGTTGGAGATCAACGCGTTCCCGGGGGGCGAGGGGCTGCTCAAGACCCACGGTGTCGTCCTGGCGGAGAAGGTGCTCGACCGCCTCGAGAACGAGCGCAGTGGCCAGGCCGCCAGCCCCGGAACCCTGATCCACCGCCGACCCGTGCTGGACCTCGACCGTCGTGTCGACCGCATGTACCGCCGCGACGGAGTCGACGTCGCCCCGGTCGACGTCGTGGACGTGTTCGCGCACGAGGCGCACCAGCTGTCGGGCCGGGCCCTCGTCGAGGTGCGACCGGCTCCCGGCTCGTTCGCTCTGGACGACACCCCGGTCGTCGTGTCCGTTCCCCACGCCGGCGTGTTGGTGCCCGAGCGCTTCGTCGACCGGTTCCCGAGCGACGACGCGACCCTCGTCGAGATCGACCTGCTCAGCCACCTCCTCTACGAGCAGCTGTCCGCCACCCAGGTGGTCAGCAGGCTCACGCCGTACTTCCTGGACATGAACCGCGGTCGATCCGGTGCAGAAGGAGCTCAGGTCCCCCGGCACCTCCACAACCCGCCGCACGAGTACTACACGGTGGACGACGAGCCGATCTTGCTCCGCCCCTACGACGAGGACGAGGTCGACGAGGTCCTTCGCTACTACGACCTCTACCACGACCTGGTCGACCTGCTCGTCGATGCAGCTCGGCGGCGCCATGGTTGGGCGTTGCTGATCGATGGTCATTCGATGACCTCGGTCGGTCTGGGACGCGTGCACGACGAGGGCGAGCCGCGCGACAACGTCGTGGTCGGCACATTGGGTGGCACGTCGGCCGACGAAGCGATCATCGACGCGTTCCTTGGCGCGCTCGAAGCCGGATTCGCACCTCTCGACCTGGGCATCACCGTGGCGGAGAACGTCCCGTACTCGGGCGGGTTCATCACGCGCAAGCATCACGATCCCGCCGACGGCGTCCATGCGATCCAGGTCGAGGTCACCATGGACACCTACATGTACGAGGCCGACACCGATCCGGTTCGTCGGTACAGCCTGAAGCAACAACGGCTCGACATCGTGCGCTCGGTGTTGGGTGATGCGACCCGGGTGGCCGTGGCGGCCGGCGAGCGCACCCTCCGGCGGGGGATCACGTCGAGCTGACGGGGCGCGCGCTCAGAGCGTGAAGGTGTCGAGAGATCGTCCGGCCCGGGGCCCTCGCATGCCGTCCCGGGAGGGGAAATCTTGGGTGTGGGCGGCGGGGCGCCACCGATGATGACGATCCCGGCCGAATCGGTCGACGTGGCCTACGCCTGGCTGCTCCGCCTCGGCGACGCCATCGTTGTCATCGAACCACCCGAGCCGTCTCCTAGCCGCTGGTGCGGCGCTGTTCGCCGCGTGTGGCGGTTCGAGCTCGACGTCATCCTCGCTCGATCAGGCCCCCGACGGCGCCGCGCTGTACGCAGCGAACTGTGCGTCGTGCCATGGCGCGGATCTGGGCGGAACCGACCGGGGCCCGTCCCATCTGTCGCGGGTCGACTGGAGCGACCGGGCGGCGAGCGGTAGGTGTCCTGGGCAGCGCCTACTGCGTGCCCCACCACACGTAGGTGAAGTTCAGCCCCATGGCGTCGGGGATGGGTTCGTCGTTCTCGTACTCGATCCTCACCGTGTAGTCCTCGCCGGCCTTCAGTTGGTGGTGCAGCTGGCACGAGGAGATCCCGGTCAGGTGGCCCATGGCGTTGTACTCGGCGTCCGAGTCACACCACGAGCCCGACGGGCCGATGAGCTGGCCGCGGATCCCGCCCCTGTGCATGTGCGAACCGGTCCAGACGGCGATGCCGTCGCGAGGAGCGGTCCAGGACGCCTCGTTGACGTGCACGCTGCCCGGACCGCCGTCACCGGGCACCGCGTACTGGGAGTTGCCGCAGCCGGTGGTGTCCATGTAGAGCGGCATCACCGGCCGGACGTTGTCAGGCGTGGCCGCGGGCTGGTAGTCGAGGTCGTACTCGATGTAGAGGGTGCGGTCGGTGCTGTTGGGGCCCATGTTCATGAGGTGGAACTGGGCGCGCCACTGATCGTTCGCCTCCACTAGGTAGGCGTACGGGTCGGGGAGGTCGATCGGCGTGTACTCGCCTCCGGACCCGGCGAAGCGCTCCTTGCGGCCCGTGCACAGGCGATCGACGTCGGTGGTGTTCTGCATCACGATGTGGTGCAGGTGCACCCCCTGCATCATCGACATGTCGTTGCCCTGGTCATCCACGACCCGGAAGCGCATGCCCACCATGCCGAAGGCGCCGTCCGGCCGGGGCGCCGGCAACGTGGTCTCGACGTCTTCCCCGGCCTCGAGGTCGAACGGGCCGAGTCGGAAGGTGTCGGTCACCACGGGGCCGCCGCCGGGCGGCGGGTTCTTCACCGGGACCCGCTCGCAGGCAGTCAGCACGAGCGCCAACCCGGCGATCACGGCCACGACGCCCCGTCTCCAAGTTCGTGTTCTCACTGTGGTGTCTCCTGTGTCTGTCGGTGTTGTCGGTACAAGCCTCGACACCCCCGATCCCCTGCAAAGAACTTCCGGCGCGGCCATCGAAGGACGGCGCGGTGCCCTGGCCGACCTCGTGGAGGTGAAGCCGCAGGTGAGACCTAGGTGTGATCGTCCGGCGCCAGCTAAGTCGCCGGATGGGGGGCGGCGGGGTGGCCGTCCCAGGCAAAGGCAGCGTACGCCTCCTGAAGTTGGTGTCAAGACAAGACGTGAGGAAGATTGCGGTTGTTGTCGACAGCACCGAGATGTCGACGGCTCGCCCGGCCAGCTGGGCTGATCACCCAGCTGGCGTCGACATCTCTGTCCGTCGACGGACGGTTTCACGGGGGGTCGGCGGTGGGGTGTGGGTGCTCAGTGGGGTGAACCGGCGGAGGCGGAGGCTGTTGGTGACGACGAACACCGAGGAGAAGGCCATGGCCGCACCGGCGATCATCGGGTTCAGGAACCCGGCGGCGGCGAGGGGGATGGCGGCCACGTTGTAGGCGAAGGCCCAGAACAGGTTGCCCTTGATGGTGCCCAGGGTTCGGCGGGCGAGGCGGATGGCATCGGGCGCGGCGCGGAGGTCGCCCCGGACGAGGGTGAGGTCGCTGGCCTCGATGGCGGCGTCGGTGCCGGTGCCCATGGACAGACCGAGGTCGGCCTGGGCGAGGGCGGCGGCGTCGTTCACACCGTCGCCCACCATGGCCACGACCCGGCCCTCGCCCTGGAGGCGCCGGACGGCCTCGACCTTCTGCGCAGGGAGGACCTCGGCGATGACCTCGTCGATGCCGACCTGGGTGGCGATGGTGCGCGCTGCGGGCTCGTTGTCACCGGTGAGCAGGATGGGGTGGAGGCCGAGCTCGCAGAGCTGGGTGATGGCCTCGGCTGAGGTGGGCTTCACGGTGTCGGCCACGACGAGGACGGCACGGGCCTCGCCGTCCCACCCGGCGGCGACGGCGGTCCGGCCCTGGGCCTCGGCCGCGGTCCTGGCGGCGTCGAGGCACTCGCTGAGCGGCAGGCCCGCCTCCGCGAGGAGCGCGGGGCGGCCGGCGATGACGGCGTGGCCCTCCACGACGCCCTCCACCCCGAGTCCTTCTCGGTTGGTGAAGGACTCGACATCGTCCGGTGTCCCGACGGCCTCCGCTGCGGCCGAGGCGATGGCCTGGGCGATCGGGTGTTCGGAGGCGTGCTCGAGGGCTCCGACCAGGCGCAGCACGGCCTCCTCGTCGGCGCCGGGGGCGGTGTGGACCTCGACCAGGGTCATCTTCCCTGCGGTGACGGTGCCCGTCTTGTCCAGCACCACGGTGTCGACCTTGCGGGTGGACTCGAGGACCTCGGGGCCCTTGATGAGGATGCCGAGCTGCGCGCCTCGGCCGGTGCCGACCATGAGGGCCACGGGTGTGGCCAGACCCAGGGCGCAGGGGCAGGCGATGATGAGCACGGCCACTGCCGCGGTGAAGGCGGCTGTGGCCCCGTCTCCGGCGCCGAGCCAGAAGCCGAGTGTGGCCGTGGCGAGCGCGATCACGACGGGGACGAAGACGGCTGAGACCCGGTCGGCCAGGCGTTGCACGGCGGCCTTGCCGGTCTGGGCGTCGGTCACGAGCCGAGCGATCTGGGCCAGCTGGGTGTCGGCCCCGATGCGGGTGGCGCGGACGACGAGACGGCCGCCGGCGTTGACGGTGGCGCCGGTGACGGCATCGCCGGGGCTCACTTCGAGCGGCACGCTCTCACCGGTCAGCAGCGAGGCGTCGACCGCCGAGGTCCCCTCCTCCACCACGCCATCGGTGGCGATCTTCTCGCCGGGGCGCACGACGAACACGTCGTCGACGGACAGGTCGTCGATGGCGATGCGCTCCTCGCGGCCGCCGCGTCGCACGACCACCTCCTTGGCCCCGAGGTCGAGCAGGGTCCGGAGGGCGGCACCCGTGCGACGCTTGGCCTTGGCCTCGAAGTAGCGGCCGGCGAGGATGAACGTGGTGACCGCGGCGGCGGCCTCCAGGTAGATCTCGTCGGCGCCCGAGCCCCGGCTGATCGTGAGGTTGAAGCCCATGTGCATGCCGGGCATGCCGGCCTCGCCGATGAACAGGCTGTAGAGCGACCAGCCGAACGCAGCCAGGGTGCCCATCGAGATGAGGGTGTCCATGGTCGCGGTGCCGTGGCGGAGGTTGGTCCATGCCGCCTGGTGGAACGGCAGCGCGCCCCAGACGACGACCGGCGCAGCCAGGGTGAGCGAGAGCCACTGCCAGCTCTCGATCTGCAGCGCCGGCACCATCGACATGGCGACCACCGGGACGGTGAGCACGGCGGAGACGAGCAGCCGGGTACGCAGCGCCCGGGTCGGGTCGGCGACATCCTCGGGGTCGCTAGCCGGAGCGGTGCCCGGCGCCTCGGGAAGGCGGGCGGCGTAGCCGGCCGCCTCGACCTCGGCGACGAGGGCGTCGGGGTCGACGTCGTCGCTGTAGGCCACCGAAGCCTTCTCGGTCGCGTAGTTGACCGTGGCGGTGACCCCTTCGACCTTGTTGAGGCGCTTCTCGATGCGCATGGCGCACGAGGCGCAGGTCATCCCGTCGATGTCGAGCTCGAGGCGGTTGGCGTCGTCGGTGGTGGCGGTCATGGTGAGCCCTGCTGACCGTGGGCATCGGTCGGTTGGATCTCGGTCGTCGAGGGGGTGGGGCGGCCTTGATCGTTCGTCGTGGGGTCCCAGGTCCGTCCCACGCCGAACGAGCCGACGAGGACGACGACGAGGCCGGCCCCGTAGGTGGCGAGCTTCGTGCTCGTCCTCATGGCGCCACCTCGTAGCCGGCCTCGTCCACCGCGGCGGCCACGACCGAGAGGTCGAGCGGACCGTCGCTGGTGATGACGACGGCGCCGGAGTCGAGGTCGATGTCGACGTCCCGCACACCCTCGATCTGGCTCACCTCGGACTCGACGGCCCCGACGCAGTGCCCGCAGGTCATGCCGGTGACGGTGATGTTGGTCAAGGTGCTCATGGTGTCTCCTCTGGATGACGTGTTGATACCCTCAGGGGGTACGGGCACCGTACCCCAGGGGGGTATACGGTGCAATGCCGTTCCGATCGTCCCCGGAGGATGCCCCATGGCCGAGCGCGGCTACACCGCCACCAAGGACCAGCTCCAGGCCCGCCTGTCGCGCATCGAGGGCCAGGTGCGGGGCGTGAGCCGCATGGTCGAGGAGGACCGCTACTGCATCGACGTCCTCACGCAGATCAGCGCCATCCGGGTCGCGCTCGACAAGGTGGCCCTCGGGCTCCTCGACGACCACGCCCGTCACTGCCTCATCGGCGGTGAGGCCGGACCCACCGATCCGGACGACCAGGTCCAAGAGCTCATGGGTGCCGTCGGGCGGATGCTCGGTCGATGAGGGCCGTCGCCCCGGCACGATGCCGGATAGGTGCCGCCCTTGTTCCCCGCCGACGGGTGAGCAGCGTCCGGGTGGGAAGGCGGCCTCCGTGCTGAGCGCGTTCGGGACCGGGTTGGGCGCGGCCGTGTTGGTCACGGTTGCCGCCCTGATCCTCGTCGGTCGCGCCCACCGGTGGGGGACGGGACCCAGCACGGCGCCTCAGCGCGTGCCGTTCCTCGGTGGCTTCGAGCCCGAGACCCATGCGTGGAGCCGCTACCACCTGCGCTACTACCCCATGACGCTGCTCTTCATCGCCTTCGAGATGGAGATGATGTTCATGTACCCATGGGCCGTGGTCTACGTCCAGGAGGGGGTCAAGGCGCTCGCGGAGATGGGGATGTTCCTCTCCATCCTCTCCGTGGGCGTGGTGTACGGGTACCGCGAGGGCGTGTTCCGGTGGCAGTGAGCGGGCCCGGCTTCCCTGTCCCCGTCTTCGCCGCGTCGGCCATCGACGCCTGGGGGGCGGTCCAGGAGCTGCGGGCCCGGTCCGAGATCCGCCTCGTCCCCACCCCCCGCCATGCCTCGGTCCTCCTGGTCGCAGGCTCCATCCCGGGCGAGCACGTCGAGGTCGTCGACCGGGTGCACGACCAGCTGCCCCACCCCCGCGCCACCGTGGGGTGGCGCACCCGCGTCGACGGCCCCTCGGCGGTGGACCGCACGGTCGATGGGGGACCTGACGACGTCGTGGCGGCCCTCGTCGCGGCCTACGAGGCGCTGCGGGCCGAGGCGGGTGCGTCGGAGCCGGATCGCCGGCCCGACGAGGAGCCCCATGAGTGGCGCGGTGTCGGGCCCCACGGGCAGGGCGGTGAGGGGATGATGGGCGGCACCCCCTACGGGCGGCCCATGGCCATGACCGGCGACGACCGTGACGGGCTGGCCCTCGACCAGCTCCACCTGCGCCTGGGTCCGTTCCTCGACGCCCTGCCCGCGGGCCTGGTCCTTGACATCACGCTCCAGGGCGACGTCCTCCAAGAGGTGGCCGCGACCCGGTCGGGCCCGCCGTCCTCGGCCGGCCCGTCCCTCGCCCCGGGACGGCAGGGTCTGCGGTGGCTGGCCCACGCCCTGCACGTCCAGGGCCTGGACGCGCTTGGCGTCCGGGCCGCAGGCCTGGCCCGGGACTGCGGGCAGGGAGGGGACGTCGCCGCCGGGTTCGCCCACCTCCGCCGCCACCTCCGCCGCAGCGGGCTCCTCTGGATGCTCCGCGGCACGGGCGCCACCGACGACCTGGGCGATGCCGCGGATCGGTGGGCGCGTCGCCTCGACGCCCTCGACGCAGTGCTCCGTGGCGCCACGCCCGCCGAGGAACCGCTCGCCGCCGTCGAGGATCTTGGCGCGCTCCTGGAGGGGCGCACCCTGGGCGATGCCGTCACGACCATCGTGAGCCTGGACCTTGACCGCACCCCACAGGCGGCCAGCCGGTGATGGGCGGCGACGGTGTCGACGTCCCCGCCGGCATCGACCCTCTCCACCCGGCGGTGGCGCTCGTCGTGGTGACCGCGGTGCTGGGCCTGGGTGCGGTGGCGGCCGTGGTCCTGCGTCGTGTCGTGGCCGCATCGCTCGCCGGGCGCGGGGAGCCGCTGTCGGCGGCCACCGAGGCGCTCCGCGAGGCCCGGTGGCTGGCCGGCCAGCAGGTCGTCACCACCGAGCGGCCCGATCTGGCCACCTGGATCCTGGCCCCGGCCGCCTACCTCGGTCTGGCCGTGGCGGCACTGGCGGTCGTCCCACTGTCCGCAGGGGTGGCGGTGGCCGACGTCCGCACCGGGATCGTCGTCTTCGGTGCGGCCGAGGCCCTGGCCATCGTCGTCATCTTCCTCCACGGCTGGTCGCCCAACTCGCCGTTCGCTCTGGTCAGCGCCTACCGGTTCGTCGCCGTGGCCCTGTCCTACGAGCTGCTCAGCATGTTCGTCCTCATCGCCGCCGCCGTCCCGGCCGAGTCGCTGTCCATCGGCGCCATCGTCGACTCCCAGGCCGGCCTGTGGAACGTCGTCCGCCAACCCCTCGGCCTCCCCCTGTGGCTGGTGGTGTCCTGGGGGGTCACCTTCTCCGGCCCGCTCGCGGTGGTCGACTCAGCCGACCTGGCCGGCGGCGGGGGAGTGGAGGACAGCGGGCTCCAGCGCCTGACCTGGGCCGGCGCTCGGGCCGCCATGCTCGTGGTGTTCGCGATGGCGGGGGCGGCGGTGTTCCTGGGCGGATGGCACGGCCCGGTGCTCCCGGGCGGGGCATGGATGGCTCTGAAGACGGCGACGGTGCTGGCCGTGCTGGTAGGTGGCGACGTCGTCCTGGCGCGCATGAGCGCCCAGCGGTTCGTGCGCCTGGCCTGGGGTGTGCTGCTGCCGCTGGCCTTCCTCGACCTCCTCATCGGCGGGCTGGGGTCGCTGTGATCGACGTCGCCTTCGTGGTCTTCTCCCTCGCTGCGGTCCTCAGCGGCTACCTGGTCTTCCGCGTCGACTCCATGATCCGGGCCTCGTTCCTGCTGCTGGCCTCGTTCCTCAACGTGGGCGCGGTGCTGGTGCTCCTCCTGGCCGAGTACCTGGGCACCGCGCTGCTGTTCATGATGACCGTGGAGATGGTCGTGATGGCCCTCTTCATGGTGATGTTCATGATGAACCCGGCCGGGCTCAACCCCATGTCCATGGTCCACCAGCCCCGGGCGGCGGCGCTGGCGGGGCTCGCCGCCGCCGCGGGGATCTGGGCCGTCGCCGTCTTCGCCGACTTCCCCGACGCCCCGGTGGTCGGCGCCGACCAGGCCGTGCGCGACCTCGGCCTCGAGCTGCTCGGGCAGTCGATGCTGGTGTTCGAGAGCGCCGGGGTGACCCTCCTGGCGACGATGGTCTGCGCCGTGGTCCTGTCGGCGGCGCGGGGTCGCTTCGGTGACGGCTACGAGGGTTCGGTCGCCCCGCCGCTCGAACCCGGTGGTGACCACCGCCCCGAGGACGACCTGGTCGACACCGACACCGGCGGCCACGACCACGGAGGGCACTGATGAACCTGACGACCGTCCTGATCGTGGCCGGGGCCCTCGTGGGCATCGGCGTGTGGGGTGCGCTGGCCCAGCAGTCGTTCGTGATGTTGATGATGGGCATCGAGCTGATGGTCAACGGGGCCATCCTCGCCGCCGCCGGGTTCTGGGCCGAGACCGGCGCGGGGGGTCCGAAGGGCCAGGTCCTGGTGATCGTGGCCATGGCGGTGATGGCCGTGGAGATGGCGATCGGCTTCGCCCTGGTGGCTGCGGTGTACCGGGCCCGCCAGGCCGACATGACCGAGGGCATCGGGTCGCTCCGTGGCTGAGCACCGTGCTCCCGTCCCTGCGCTCGTCCGGAGGGCGTCGTGCTGCTGATCCTCGTCGCGGTGCCGGTGCTGGCGGGTCTGGCCCTCTGGGCTCGCGGCGATCGGCCGGGGCCGGCGTTGGCCGTCGGCGCGCTGGTCGCCCTCGCCGTGACCTTGGTGGTCGCCGTGCTCGCCGCCATCGACACGCCCGAGGCCTCGCTGCGTTGGGGCGCCGGCCTCACCCTCCGAATCGAGGTGGCCGACCTGGCTCGGGCTCCGATCGTGCTCGTGGCCTTCGTCGGGATCGCCGTGGTGACCTACGCCCTGGGCTACGGCGAGGCGCATGGCCGGGCCCGGATGGTCGGCCTGCTGGTCGCCTTCGTCGGCACCATGGAGCTGCTCCTGCTGGCGAGCGACCTGCTGACCCTCCTGATCGCCTGGGAGCTGGTCGGCGTCCTGTCCTGGGGTCTGATCGCGCACCACTGGCGGGGCGATGCGCCCGCTCAAGCCGCCCACGCGTTCCTCGCCACCCGGGTGGGAGACCTGGGCCTCTTCCTGGCGCTAGGCGCCGCCTTCGCCGCCACCGGCACCTTCGACCTCAGCGCCCTGTCGGAAGCCAGCGGGGGCCTGCTGGCCGTTGTGGCCGCAGGGGTCCTGCTGGCTGCGGTGGCCAAGTCGGCCCAGGCGCCCTTCTCGCCCTGGCTGTTCTCCGCCATGGCCGGACCCACGCCGGTCTCGGCCCTGCTGCACTCGGCGACGATGGTCGCCGCCGGGGCCTACCTCCTCGCTCGGCTCCAGCCGGTGCTGGATGGGGTGAGCTGGTTCGGCCCGGTCACCATCGGCATCGGGCTGGTGACCGCGCTGGCCGGGGGTCTGGTGGCCGCAGTGGCGCCCGAGGCCAAGAAGCTCCTGGCCGCCTCCACCTCGGCCCACTACGGGCTGATGTTCATCGCCGTGGGCGCCGGGTATCCGGCGGTCGCCATCGCTCACCTGGTGGCCCACGGGCTGTTCAAGGCCTTGCTCTTCATCTCGGCGGGCGTGGCCATCGACGCATCGGGCACCACCGAGCTCGGCGGCATGCGCCTGGGTCGTCGGCTGCCCACGATGGCTGGGTTGACTGCGGTCGGGACCCTCGCCCTCGCTGCGGTCCCACCTCTCGGGGGCGCGTGGACCAAGGAGCAGGTGGTGGCGGCCGGCACCCATGCCGCGCCCTGGGTCGGTGCCCTGGTGGTGGCGGCCGGGGCCCTCAGTGCGTTCTACGCGGCGCGGTTCCAGCTGCTGGCCTACGGCAGACGGCCCGAACCGGGCGACGGGCCGTCCGAGGTCGGCATCGACGGCCGGCGCACCGCCACGGCGGCCATGGCGGTGCTGGCCGCAGCCAGCGTCCTCCTGGGCCTGGTCTGGCTTCCGTGGGGGGAGGAACGGGTGCTGCGCATCACGGGGTCGGCGCTGCCCCCGAGTGAGGCGTGGGAGCTCCCCGCGTCGCTGGTCGCGCTGGTCCTTGCCCTCTATGCCGCCGTGCTGCTCGACCGGGCCCACCGGCTGGCCGCTCCTTCACCGGCCGTCGGGTGGGCCCGGGTGGCCCGGTGGTTCGACCTGGCCGCCGTGGCCAAGGTCGTCGTGGTCGACCCCACCTTGGGCCTGGCGCGGATCTTGGCGCGGGTCGACGACCGGGTGGTCGATGCCGGCGTCCGCAGCGTGGCCGCCGGGGGCGCCGGGCTCTCGGGTCTGCTGGCTCGAGGGGATGACCGCGTGGTCGACGCTGGGGTGCGGGGTGCGGCCCGGCTGGCGGCGTGGTCCGCCGGTGTCCTCGACCGGGTGGGTGAGGTCTCCTTCGACGGGGTGGTCGAGGGGGTCGCCCGCATGGCCGGGGCCGCCGGTCGCGACGGGCGTCGGCTGCAGACCGGCCAGACCCACCAGTACTACGCGGGCATCGCCGTCGGCCTCGTCATCCTCGTCCTCGTCACCCTCGCTTGGAGATGACTCCGTGCTGACCGCTGCCATCCTCGTCCCCGCCGTCGCAGCTGCCGCGCTGGTGCTGGGACGCAGCTGGGGCGAGGCCACCACCCGCATCGTCGCTGTCGTGGCCAGCGCCGTGCCCCTGGTCCTGCTCGTGGGGACGTGGATCCGCTACGACACTGGTGGCACGCAGCCGTTCCAGCTGGTCGAGGAGACCGATTGGATCCCCACCCTCGGCGTGGGCTGGCGCCTGGGGGTCGACGGCATCTCCCTCGCCCTGGCCCTGCTGTCGGCCCTGGTCTTCGTGGTGGCCGTCTCCTACCCGGTGGACCTCATGGGTCGACACCGCCAGTACCGGGCCTGGTTCCTCTTCCTCGAAGCGGTGTCACTGGGGGTGTTCCTCTCCATCGACCTGCTGCTGTTCTACGTGTTCTTCGACCTGAGCCTGGTCGGGATGTACTTCCTGATCGGGCGGTGGGGTCACGGCGAGGCCCGGGCCGCGGCGCTCAAGTTCTTCCTCTACACCCTGGCCGGATCGCTGGTCATGCTCCTGGGGTTCCTCGCCCTCTACCTCCAGACCGACCCGCTCACCTTCGACATGCGGGTGCTCATCGCCACCCAGCCCCTGGCCGGACGGGGCGCCACCGCCGGTCTGGCCCTGCTGGCCATCCTCGTGGGGCTCGCGGTGAAGACGCCGCTGGTGCCGGTCCACACCTGGCTGCCGCCGGCCCACGTCAACGCCCCCGGTCCGGCCTCGGCCATCCTGGCCGGGGTCCTGCTCAAGATGGGCACCTTCGGGATGATCCGCATCCCGCTCTCGATGATGCGCGCCACCTTCGAGACCTACGCACCGGTCCTCGTGGGCTTCGCCCTACTGAGCATCATCTACGGCGCCCTCGTCGCCCTGGGCCAGACCGACCTCAAGCGCCGCATCGCCTACACCTCGGTGAACCACATGGGCTACGCCGTGCTCGGCATCGCCGTGGCCGGGGCGCTGGGCTCCGGGGAAGAGGCCGGGCGCCGCCTGGCCCTCACCGGGGCGACGGTCGAGATGGTCGCCCACGGCCTCATCACCGGCGCCCTCTTCCTCGTGGCCGGGTCGTTCTGGACCCGCACCCAGGACTACGACATGGACCACTACGGCGGCCTGGCCGGCACCGCCCCCAAGCTCACGGGCGCCGCCACCCTGGCCGCCTTCGCCAGCTTGGGCCTGCCCGGCCTGGCCGGGTTCGTGGCCGAGGTCCAGATCTTCGTCGGGACCTTCTCCGTCTACCCCTGGGCTGCCGCGATGGCGCTGCTCGGGGTGCTCATCACCGCGGCCCTGTTCCTCCAGATGGTGCAGAAGCTGTTCTTCGGCGACCTTCCGGCACGGCTGCGCGGCTTCGTCGACCTCGGGCCGCGGGAGGCCTTGGCCCTCCTCCCGCTGCTCGTCCTCGTCGTGGTCATCGGGGTGTGGCCGACCTGGCTGCTCGATCTGCTGACCCCGAGCAGCGAGGCCATCGTCAGCGCCTTCGGGGTCCGCTGAGCCGTGGACGTCGGCCACCTCGCCCCTGAGATCGCCCTCGTCCTCGGCGCCGTCGCCGTGGTGCTGGTCGCGTCGTTCACCGGTCGCGACCGCCAGTGGATCACCACGCCGGTGGCCGCCCTCGCGGTGCTGGCCTCGGCCGGGATCAGCCTCGGGCTGGCCCGGGGAGCTGACCAGCAGCTGACCTTCGACCGGGCCTGGGCCCTCGATGGGGCCACCCAGGGGGCAGAGCTCATCATCGCTGCGGTGACCCTGGCCTGCCTCCTGCTCAGCGCCGAGTGGTTCCGCACCGACCCCCGTCGGGGCGAGTACCCCGCGGTCATGTTGTTCTCCGCCGCCGGCGCCATGGTCCTCGCCGGTGCCGCCGACACCATGGAGATCGTCGTCGGCATGCTGCTCGTGTCGGTGACCGGGTACACGCTGGCCGCCTACCACCGGGCTTCGCCCGCCGCGGTCGAGGCCGGCATGCGGTACTTCCTCATTGGGGCGCTCACCAACGCCGTGCTGTTGATCGGGGTGGTGATCCTCTACGGCAGCACCGGGACCACCAACCTGGCCGACACCGCCTCCGCCCTCGCCGCCGGGGCCGATCCCGTGGCCATGGTGGCCGTGGTCGTCTGCCTGGCCGTCGGCCTGGGCTTCGAGATCGGCGCCGTGCCCGCCCACATCTGGGTGCCCGACGTGGCCCAGGGCTCACCTGCCCCCTCCGCCGCCTTCCTCACCGTCGTCCCCAAGGTCGGTGCCCTGGTGGCCCTGGTCCGGGTGCTCCAGGTCC
Organism: Acidimicrobiales bacterium; assembly: GCA_038233075.1. Taxonomy (GTDB): domain Bacteria; phylum Actinomycetota; class Acidimicrobiia; order Acidimicrobiales; family Iamiaceae; genus Iamia. The sequence goes on along the minus strand of JBBSMQ010000002.1, from coordinate 166,387 downwards.
TGCCCGCCGACGTCGTCGGGTGGCGGCCGCTCATCGCCGTGCTCGCCGCGGTGACCATGACCGTCGGCAACCTGCTTGCCCTCTGGCAGGACGACCTGCGCCGGCTGCTCGGGTGGTCGTCGGTGTCCCAGGCCGGCTACGCCCTGATGGCCATCGTGGTCATCGACCGGGCCGTCATGGCGCTGCCCTCGCTCGTCATCTGCCTGGCCGCCTACGCCTCGGCCACCACCGCCGCCTTCGCCGTGGTCACCGAGCTCCGGGGCCGCACGGCACTCGCCGACTACCGAGGTCTGGCCTCGACCCACCCGTGGTTGGCCGTGGCCCTGGTGGTGTCCCTGCTCTCACTGGTGGGGATCCCGCCCCTGGGCGGCTTCGTGGGCAAGCTCACCCTGTTCACCGCCACCATCGACGGCGGCTACGCCTGGCTCGCCGCTCTGGCCGTGGCCAACACCGTGCTCTCGCTCTTCTACTACCTGCGCGTCATCGCACCCCTGGCCTTCGACACCTCCCCCCGCCCGGCACCGGTGCTCGGCCAGTGGGCCGCCCGGGCGGTGGCCGTCGCCGCCGTGGCGACCGTCGCCCTCGGACTCCTCGCCGGGCCCCTCCTCGCCGCGCTCGACGGCGCCCTCCTCCTGCCCTGAGAGCACCCCCGGCCCTCAGCTAGCCGTGCGACCTGTCGGGCGGATCGGGGCTTCCGGGGGCGATGCCCAGCGCGCCCGCGAGCCGACGGTCCTAGTGTCCTGGTATGTGCATGAACTGCTTGAGCAACGCGGAAGCGCATGTCGCCCAGGCCGTGCTGGTCGCGGCAGCGGCCAAGGCGCCGGTGCATCGTCTCCTCGCCTCGGTGGGGCTGGTCCAGCCGCCCAGCTTGGTCGGTCGGGACGCGCGCACGGTGGCGTTCCTTCGTGAGCTCGATCTCGATCCCGCCGGGGTGCTCGGTCAGAAGGCGGTTGCCAAAGCCGACCGCTGGGTGCCTCAGGCCTCGACCGCGACCACCCCCGGGTCTCTCCTGCCCATCGGCTCCCAGAGCCGACTGATCACCCAGTAGAGGACGGCGAGCATCACCAGCGCCACCGGGATGACGATGAGGGGGTTGACGTGAGGGAGTGAGCGCGCCTCCAACCACCATGGCCCGGTCCAGGAGAGGTCGAACGGGTAACCCCGTCGAGGGATGCCCTCGAGCTCTGGCCGGGCGAAGATGTGGGCCCACGTGCTCCAGGCGAACATGCGGCACACCCCGTAGAAGAACGTGGCGCGGTAGAGCGCGAGCAGGGCGCGCTCGGGCATGAACCGGGCGAACCAGGACCAGACGTGGGGGTCGGCGGGGACGATCGAGGTCCGCCAGTGCTCGCGGGTGAGGACGCGCCAGGATCCGAGGACGACGATGAGCCAGAAGAGGTCCATGGCCAGCCCCAGGCTGCTGTAGTAGGCAGCGCCGTCGAGGTACTTGCCTCCATCGGTGGTGGCGGCGTAGGCCCAGGTCCTTGCAGACCAGTTGAGGGTCGTGAACGGGAAGAGCAGCATCGTGCCCACGCTGTCGTTGACGTCGGTCAGGGCGTGAGCGGCGTACCCCAGCAGGTAGCCGACCGTGAGGGCGCGGTTGCGCCTCCACAGCCAGAGCCCGGCGGCGATCAGCGCGCCGGCGAAGAGGGTGTGGGTGAAGCCCATCCCGGGCCACCCGCGATGCCACTGCTCGGGGATGCTGGCCCCGTAGCGACGTCCGTTGATCGTGATGCCGTACACCCAGAACTTCGACAGGAAGTCCGGGGTGAAGTCGCCCAGCCAGATCGCCCAGAAGCTGACCTTGCCTCGCATCTTCTTGGGCAGGTGGGCCTGGACGGCGTAGACCTCGAACTGATGGGCGGCCCAGCTCATCGTCGCCGACGAACTCGGTCGGTGAGGAGGGGACCGAACCAGACGAAGGCGATGAGCCAGATCGGCCCCACGATCCAGTTGAGGAGACCCTTCTCGACGATGCCGGCCGCCACATAGGTCACGGCCGCCAGGCCGTACCACGTGATCTCTTCACGGCGCGTGAGCTGCTGACCCCTCTGGCCGTCGGAGCCGCTCCGGTCCTGCATCAAGGCCCTCCGCCGAGAGTGGTCATCGAACAAGTCTTACCACCATGGGTCGTTCGGCGCCTCGACGCCACCGCCCTCACACCCGCAGCCTGACCCGACCCCCGACCAAGCCCGGGTCGAACCCTACGAGAGCCTCCTGAGCGCGGGCCGGCTCTCGGCCAGAACTCCGTCTCCCGCTCTCTCCAGCAGAGCGGGAACCAGCTCGGGCCGCGCCGCGGGGAGGGTGTGGTCTGCGCCGGGGATCCGCCGGACCTCGACACCGGCGAGGTTCGACGCCACCTGTTCGGCGTAGTCGACATCGCCGATCGAGTCACTGGACCCCCAGCACAGGGTGACCGGGACGGAGGCCCGGTCGAGCTGTTCGAACAGGATCTGCCAGTCCTCGTGGAGGACCTGCTGGTGGACGGTCTGCTCGTAGGCCTTCCAGGTGTGCAGGCTGGCCTGTCGCGCGATGGGCACGGGCCATCGGGGCGCCACGGTCGCCGCGGCCCACCCGGCAAGCGTCCGGTGCGCGCAGCTCAGCTTGCAGAGCTTCTTGGCGACCCGCTCATCGTGAAGGAGAGCTCGCGCCATCGGCCCGGTCGCGCCCAGAGCATCGACAGCTTCACGGCGCGATGACCACACGGGCGCTCCGATGCAGACGATGCGGCGCACGCGCCCAGGGTGCCTCGTCGCCCAGCGCAGGGCCAGCGTGCTGCCCATCGAGTGGGCGCCGAGGAGGAGAGGTCGGTCCCCGCAGATGCTGGCCACGGATGCATCCAGCGCGGCGAGGTGTGCCTCGGTGCCGAAGTCGGTGGCGTCCTCGTCGACGGATTCACAGGCCGCCGCGATCACGGGGACGTCGTCGCGGGGCGCGGCGGCGCCGTCGCCGGTTGCGCGGCATTCTGGTCGAGCCCGACGGTCCGTCGCAATCCGCGGGTGCCGGTCACCATGAACACTGCGAAGAACAACGCCGCGCCGACGAGCACGATCGATGGGCCTGACTGCACGTCGAGGTGGTAGCTGAGGTTCATGCCCACGAAGCCGGTGATGGCGCCGATGGCGGTGGCGAGTAGCAGCATGCGGCTGAAGGAGTTGGTGAGCATGCGGGCGATGGTGGCGGGGATGACGAGGCTGGCAGCGATGAGGGTGACGCCGAGGACCTGCATGGTGGCCAGGATCGAGGTGGCGAGCACCACCATCAAGAGGGCGTCGATGCGGGCGGTGCGAACGCCGGAGGCTTCGGCGACCTCGGGGTCGAAGGTGGTGAAGAGGAGCTGGCGGTAGCCGAAGAAGACGACGAGGGCGACCACGGCGGTGACGGCGATGATGGCCCAGACGTCTTCGCGTGCGACGCCGAGGATGCTTCCGAAGAGGGCGGCGTCGAAGCTGCGGCCGCGCCGGCCGAAGAGGGCGAACAGGGTGAGGCCGAGGGCGAAGGATGCGGTCGTGATGACGCCGATCGCAGCGTCGGCACCGATGAGGCGGCGGCGGGTGACGCTGTTGATCATCAGGGCCGAGGCGACGCCCCAGACGCCGGCGCCGAGGGCGAAGTTGATGCCGAGCAGGGCGCTGGCGGCGAAGCCTCCGAAGATGGCGTGGGACAGGCCGTGGCCGATGTAGCTCATGCCCTTGAGGACCACATAGACGCCGACGAGGCCGCACAGAGCGCCAGCGAAGGTGGCGACGACGAGGCCGTTCCGAAAGAACTCGAACTCGAACGGTCGTAGGAGCTCGTCCATCAGGCCCCAGTCTTCCGGAAGGCGACGACGTTCTCGGCCGGCTGGTAGCGGTCGAGCACCATCGGCATGCCGGCGTGTTCGAGGACCTCCATCGGTGCGCCGTAGGTGCGTTCGAGGATCCCGGGGGTGAGAACCTCGCTCGGCGGGCCCTGGCCGATCACTTCGGTGTTGAGACACACCAGGTGGGGGAGGTGGGCAGCCATGCCGTTGAGGTCGTGGGTCGTCAACACGATGGCGAGCCCGTCGTGGTGGAGGTCGTCCAGAAGGTGGAGGACCTCGTGGCGGGTGCGTACGTCGACTCCCGAGGTCGGCTCGTCCATGAGCAGGAGCTGGGGTTCGCCCAGCAGGGCCCGGGCGATGAAGACCCGCTGCTGCTGGCCGCCGGACAGCTCGCGGATGTGTCGCCCGGCCAGGTGCTCGATGCCGAGGCGGGCGAGGATCTCGCCCACCTGGGCGTGCTCCTCGCGGCTGCGCCAGGGCAGGATCCGGCCGCGGGTGCGGGCCATGAGCACGCACTCGGCAACGGTGACCGGGAAGCTCCAGTTGATTGCGTCGACCTGAGGGACGTAGCCGATGCGAAGGCCTGGTGGGCGGGCGACGGTGCCGGCGACGGGCGCCACGGTGCCCAGCAGGACACGGAGGAGTGTGGTCTTGCCCGACCCTGAGGGGCCGACGATGCCGCTGAACTGGTCGGCCGTCAGGGTGAGGTCGACGTTGGCCAGCACGGGCGTCGGCCCGTAGGCGCAGGTGACACGGTCGAGTCGGACCAGTTCCGATGCTGCGGCCCGTCTCATTGCGGGTACGTCGCCTCGTCGGGGGCGACGTTGCGCAGCTCGAAGGCCTCGAGGGCCGAGGCATTCCCGCCGAGGGCGTCGGTCATGGTGATGTAGTCGAAGCGCATCAGTCCCAGCCACGAGTGCTCGACGTCGCCGGGCTCGCCGGGCAGGTCGTCGTCGCGGAGCTCATCCACATACTCGACGTCGGCCTCGCGGCCGATCTGCTCGAGCACGGGGCTCGGGAAGACCTCGGATCCGAAGATGGCGGGCACGCCTTCGGCCTTGACCTGGTCGATGAGGTCCGCCACCTCTCCGGGGGTTGGGTCCTCGAAGTCCGAGACCTGGATGGCGCCGATGACCTCCCAGTCGTAGGTCTCGGCGAAGTAGGCGTAGGCGTCGTGGTAGGTGAGGAGCTCCCGCTTGGGGATCGTGGCGAAGGCCTCGCGCATGGCCGTGTCGAACTCGTCGATGAGGGCGGAGAAGGCCTCGTAGTTCTCCGCGTAGTACTCCGCGTTGTCGGGATCGCGCTCGGACATGTCGTCCTTGACGATCTCCGCGTATCTGCGGGCCAGCGTCGGATCGGTCCACAGGTGCGGGTTGGGCTTGCCCTCCGCCTCCGGGAACGAGAAGTCGTAGATGTACTCGTCCTCGGGGATCGTCAGGGTGCCGAGCTCCACGGCCTCGGCCCCCTCCTTCAGGTTCTGATCAGCCAGCTCCTTGGTGGGCTCCTCCAGCACCAGGCCGTTGATGTAGACGACGTCGGCCTCCGACAGCAGCTCGGCCACGCTCGGTTCGGGCTCGAAGGTGTGAGAGTTCGTACCCTCCGGGACGATGCCCTCCACATCGGCCCGGTCCCCCACGATGTTGACCACGATGCTCGTGATCGGGGCCACCGTGGTGGCGATCGTCAACCGGTCCTCCCCACCAGCCACGGATCCACTCCCCTCGCCGTCGCCGCCGCAGCCGACAGCGGCGACAGCGACGATCAGAGCGATCCCGGCCAGTGACGATGTCTCCTTGAGCAGGTTCATGCGGACGCATGCTATAGCAAGCCGTAAGTAGATGCGAGTCAATTGCAACTATCCGGTTGGACATGCTCGAATGCGCATGTGAACATGTCCGCATGGCGAAGGACCACGGCGTCTCCTCCCAGCGACGGATAACGACCGAGGCCGCGGTCGAAGTCGCCCGATCCATGCAGGCACTCGCCACCCCCAGCCGGGTGTGTCTCCTGGCCCGTCTGCGGGAGGGGCCCTGCTCGGTGAGCGAGCTCACCCAGGCCGTGGACATGGAGCAACCTGCCGTCTCCCACCAGTTACGCATCCTGCGCGACCTCCAGCTGGTGGTCGGCGTGCGCGCCGGCCGCCAGACCATCTACCAGCTCCTCGACCCTCACATCTCGACACTGCTCGACGAGGCGCTCCGCCACGTCGAGCACCTGCGCGCCGAACCCCCCGCTGTTGCCGACCGTCCACATGAAGGAGCGATCATGACCAACGACCGCGCCCACGAAGCCCCCCACACCCCCGACCACGCCCACCCTGGACGCGCTCCCCACGCCCATGCGCACACCGAGCACGACCACTCTCACGTCGAGCACGAGCACGAGCACGAGCACGAGCACGACGACACCACCCATGCCCACCCTCACGTTCACCAGGAAGGACTCGAAGAGGTCCACGACCACCAATAGCGAAGCCGTGCCGACCGGAAGCCGCCACCGCTGCCATGCATCGGGCAGTGGGTGACCACCATGTCCCCTCATCATCGCGAGCCCCACTCTCACCCCGACGCTCCGGAGCGCATCGAAACCGTCCTCGCCGTCCTGCGCTCCGATGGTGGTCGGGTGACGATCGGGCGACGGGCGATCGTCACCGCCCTTCTGACCGCCCGAGATCACCACCTCACCGCGGAGGACGTCGCCGAGTTGGTCCAAGCCGACCACCCCGACGTCCACCTGTCGACGATCTACCGGACCCTCGACACCCTCGAGCATCATGGCATCATCGAGCGGGTCAGCATCGGATCAGGCGGTGCCGTGTACCACCCCACCGATCCCGACCACGTCCACCACCACCTCATATGCGGAGGGTGCGGCACCGTGATCGAGCTCGACGACGACGCCCTGGCCCCGCTCGCCGCTCACCTCGGGGAGCGCCTCGGGTTCACGCTGTCGGCCCATCCCATCTCGCTCGACGGCCGCTGCCGCAACTGCCGGTCGGAGTGAACCATGACGAAGTCATCGGGCCGAAGCCCGTGCACGAGGACGACTGCGGTCGAGCCCGATCCTCCGGCCCGACTCCACAAGCGACCGAACCTCGTGCCGGGCAGTCGTGAAGGCTGCCAGTGACGGACCGCAGGCGATCGTCGGTGGGCGACGACCCAGCTGGATCCCCCAGGGCCGCGCCCGCGGCCGGTCCGGCCCAAGCCATCGTCGACCGGCTCGGTGTCTGGTCGGGGCGGGCGGCGCCCCGGGGTTGGACCGGCGCCCTCGTCCGGGGCGCAGCGTCAGCCACCGGAGGGGCCGGTCGGCCGCGAGGGCACTGACTCGATCACCGCACAGCGCGCCGATCGCTGCGGATCCACGTCAGCCTGTTGGGCGGCGACGATCGTCTCCCGTAGGCGGCGCAGGTCCGCGATGGTGGCATCGATCTCCTGTACTCGGTCCGCCAGCATCGCCCTGGTCCGATCGCAACAACGTTCCCCACCATCGGCGACATCCATGATCTCGCCGATGGCATCCAGCGAGAGGCCGAGGCTCCGCCCGCGCCGGATGAACGGCAACGCATCGACGTGATCGTCGGTGAGGACCCGGTAGCCGCCGCTGGTGCGCCTGGTGGTGGGCATCAGGCCCTCAGCTCGTAGAGCCGAACCGCTCGGGCGGACACGCCCGTGGCGTGAGCTGCCTGACCCACCGTGTACGTGCCCATCGGATCCCCTTGACCTTGACGCGACGGCAACGTTCTACCGTCTGTCGTCTGGGCACCAACCGAAGGAGATGGACAGATGGCGTTCGCACAGGGAGAGGTCTACCGGTGCACGACCGAGGCGTGCGGCTGTGAGGTCACCGTGACGAGGGGAGCGCCGCCAGACTGCTCAGGCACCTTCAACCCCACGTGCTGTTGTGGCGAGACCATGGCCAAGGTCGCCAGCTGACCCGCGGGGTCCGCCTCCAGGCTCGGTCCGCCTTCCTCGGCCTGAGCATGGGGGGCGGTGGCCGACGAGCAGCTTGGGGTCGGCGCGGCGCGTAGGATCCGGAAGTGTGACTCGTCAGCGCCCGAGGACGGCAGGTGACTGAGCGTCGGCCCAGGGGGAGCCTGGAGCGCGCGGTGCTGGAGTGCCTCTGGGCCGAGCCCGGGGGTGCAACGCCGGGCGAGGTGCGCGCCGAGCTGGGTGAGGAGCTGGCCTACACCACGGTCATGACGATCCTGCGCCGCCTCTGGCAGAAGGGCTTGGTGGAGCGGGAGAAGCGGGGTCGAGCGCACCTCTACCGAGCGATGGTGTCGGAGGCCGAGGTCGCAGCGACGGGGATGCATCGGGCTCTCTCGGCCACCACCGACGGCCCAGCGGCGCTGTCGCGCTTCGTCGGGGGGTTGTCGAAGGCGGACGAGCGAGCCCTTCGACGGATCCTCGAGGAGCTGGACGGGTGAGCGTCGGGCTCCTCGTGCCGCTCGTGACGGTGCTCCTCGCCGCCATCGCCCTGGCGACGCTGCTTCACCGCCTTCCGCCGGTTCTGGCCACCTGGGCCCTGACCGGGGCGGCCGTCGTCGGGGGCGTGACAGTGCTGAGCGTCTTGGCGACTCTGGTGCTGGAGGTCGCCCACGGGGTCCTGCGGGGTGACCGGCGCATGCTGTGGTGCCTCCCTGGTGCGTCGCCCACCGACGGCCTCACGTGGGCCCTGGGTGGCCTTGCCGCCAGCTGGTTGGGCATGGCCCTCGTCAGGGTCCATCGACGGCGACGGGACTACCTCGCCCTGCGAGCCGCAGGGGCCGACGGCCCCGGGGTCGAGATCCTCACCACCGGTCGGCCGACCGCCTACAGCCTGCCGGGTCGACCGGGCCGCATCGTCGTGTCTCGCAGCATGCTCGACAGCCTGCGGCCGCAAGAGCGGGAGGTGCTCTTCGCTCACGAGCGCTCGCACCTCTCGAACCGTCACGACCGCTTCATCCACGCGGCCGACCTGGCCGCTGGGGTCTTCCCTCCGCTCGCGCTCCTGGCCTCTCGGGTCCGCTATGCCACCGAGCGCTGGGCTGACGAGGACGCCGTGGTCGCGGTGGGGGATCGTGGGGTCGTCGCCTGTGCTGTGGCTCGCGCCGCTCTGGCCCAGGGCGACCTCGACCCGCGAGCGATGTCGGCGCTCGCAGGTCACGGTGTTCGCCGCCGCGTCGAGGTTCTGCGGTGCGATCCGCCGCCCCGTCGCGCCATGGCGGCGGTGACTGCGCTCGTCGGCGTGCTCGCTCTGGTCGTCCTGGCCGGGAGCTCGACGCTCCAAGTCCACCACCTGGCGGTGGTGGTCGGCCACATCTGTCGTCTGACCTGAGCGCCGGTCCGGCCGGTCGCGCCGGCGCAGTGGGAGGAGATCACGGGTGTTGGCAAGGACACCGTGCCCGGATCTGGCGGGGCACAGCGCCCCCCGCTGCCGAGCTACGAGTCGGTCCTTCCGACCGGATCACCAGATGGGCGATGAGCAGTCGCCGAAGTGGTCGGCGATGACCGCAGGACCGACCCCGCCCGTCGTGTTCCAGTCCGTCGGGACGTCCCCCTGCAGGGGGCGATGACGACATCGCCTGGGCGGCCTGTCCCAGGTTCAGGTTCAGTCGGCGACTCGGGGGCCCTCGACCGTCGTGAGCGCACCTCGCGGGTCGAGGTGGTGGAGCCGGCGGCACGCCCGCACACCGCTGCCGAAGAACCCGAGGGCGAAGAGGGTGGCGCCGACGAGGACGATCGTGGGTCCGGACTGCGTATCCAGGTGGTAGCTGAGGTTCATGCCGACGAAGCCGGTCACTGCGCCGATGGCCGTGGCCAGCCACAGCATGCGGCTGAAGCTGTTGGTCAGCATCCGGGGGACCGTGGCCGGGATGACCAGGGCGGCCGCGATGAGGGTGACCCCGAGGACCTGCATCGTGGCCAGAATCGACGCGGCGAGCACGACCATCAGCACCGCGTCGAAGCTCTGGCCGCGCCGGCCGAAGAGCGCAAAAAGTGCCAGCCCGAGAGCGAACGATGCGGTCGTGATCACCCCGATGGCGGCATCGGCACCGATCACCCGGCGGCGGGTGACCCCGTTGATCATCAGGGCCGAGGCGATCCCCCAGGCGCCCGCGCCCAAGAGGAAGTTGACGCCGAGCAGGGCGCTGGCCGCGAAACCCCCGAAGATGGCGTGGGACAGCCCGTGGCCAATGTAGCTCATGCCCTTGAGCACGACGTAGACGCCGACGAGCCCGCAGAGCGCACCGGCGAAGGTGGCCACGATGAGCCCGTCGCGGAAGAACTCGAATGCGAAGGGCCGGAGCAGCTCCTGCACGGTCAGGCTCCGCGTCGTGAGATGCCGATGACGTTGCTGTGCGGCTCGACCATGTCGAGGACGATCGGCATCCCTGCGTGCTCGAGGATCTCCATGCGCGCCCCCGTAGGTGCGCTCGAGGACCTCGGGGGTGAGCACGTCTCGAGGACTGCCCTCTCCGGTGATGCGGGTGTTGAGGCAGACGAGGTGCGGGAGGTGGGCGGCGATGCCGTTGAGGTCGTGGGTGGTCAACACGATGGCGAGGCCATCGCGATGGAGGTCTTTGAGCAGGTGGAGGATCTCGTGTCGAGTGTGCACGTCGACCCCAGATGTGGGCTCGTCCATGAGCAGCAGGTCTGGTTGGCCGAGCAGGGCTCGTGCGATGAACACTCGCTGCTGCTGGCCTCCGGAGAGGTCGCGGATGTGGCGGTCTGCCAGGGCCGCGATCCCGAGGCGGTCGAGGGTGTCGTTGACCGCGGACCGCTCGGCTCGACTGGCCCAGGGGAGCAGGCGCCCACGCGTTCGAGCCATCAGCACGCATTGTGCGACGGTGACGGGGAAGCTCCAGTTGACGGTCTCCACCTGAGGCACGTAGCCCACACGCACGTCCGGTCGGCGCTGGACGGTCCCAGCAACGGGCGGGACCATGCCCAGCACGGCCCGGAGCAGGGTGCTCTTGCCTGAGCCCGAGGGACCGGCTATGCCCATGAAGGTCGTGGAGCAGAGGTCGAGGTCGACGTCGACGAGGACGGGTGCGTGATCGAAGGCGCAGGTGACCCGGTCGAGGCGGATGAGCGTTCTGGGCGTCGACGTCATTGCGGGTAGGTGGCCTCGTCGGTGACGGTCTGATCCAGGGCGACCGCTTGGAGGGCGGCGGCGGCCCCGCCGAGGGCGTCGGTCATGGTGATGAAGTCGAACCGCATGAGACCGAGCCACGAGTGCTCCGCATCACCGGGCTCACCGGGGAGGTCGTCGTCGCGGAGCTCGTCGACGTAGGTGACACCGGACTCCTTGCCGATCTGTTCCAGCACCGGGCTGGGGAACACCTCGGAGCCGAAGATGGCTGGCACCTGCTCGGCCTCGACCTGGTCGATCAGGTCGGCCACCTCGCCCGGAGTTGGGTCTTCGAAGTCCGACACCTGGATGGCTCCGACGACATCCCAGTCGTAGGTCTCGGCGAAGTAGGCGTAGGCGTCGTGGTAGGTGAGCAGCTCACGTCGGGGGATGGTGGCGACGGCCTCGCGCATGGCTGCGTCAAAGCCGTCGATCATGGTGGAGAACGCCTCGTAGTTGGCGGAGTAGTGGTCGGCGTTGGCCGGGTCGCGCTCGGACATGTCGTCCTTGACGATCTCGGCGTAACGGCGGGCCAACGTTGGGTCGGTCCAGAGGTGCGGATTGGGCTTGCCGGCGTCCTCGGGGAAGGAGAAGTCGTAGATGTACTGCTCCGGGGTGATCGTCTGGGTCCCGAGCTCGACCACCTCGGCCCCGTCCCGCATGTTCTCCTCGGCAAGGTCCTTGGTGGGCTCCTCCAGCTTCCGGGCGAGACGCCATCCTCTGGAGCCCGCCCCACCTCCTCGCCGTCGCCGCCACGACGCTCGTGGCCGCCAGTCTGGTGGGTGCGGCGGCACGCATCGACACGGCGAGCGGACCCTGGCTGCGCGCCGGGGCCGGCGCGCTCCTCCTGGGTGCTCTGGTCGTGCCGGTGATGGAGTACGAGGCCGACGTCCCCCAGCTGCCGGTGGCGCTGTACCAGCCGGTGCTGTGCGCAGGGGTGCTCACCGCGACGGGGGTTGTCCGACGGGCCGACCCTTCTCCGTGGGCGGTGACCAGGGCCGCGGTCGCCTACTCGGGCCTGCGGGCTGCGGTCGTGGTGGTGCTGGCCGCGATCGGCTTCTCGACCCCGATCACCTCTCCGGTGCTGGTCCTGGCGGTCGTCGTCGACCTGGTGCTCCGGTGGCGTCGGTCGCCTTGGTGGCTCGCCCTCGCCGTCCCCGTGGTCTCTCACGGCGTGTATGCGCTGTGGCTGCCCACCGTGCCCAACGGCGTTGCCATCGAGTCCGCCGACCTTCCTGCGAGCCTGGCTGGCTCGGTTGCCGTCAGCGCACTCGCGCTCATCCTGGCGTGGGACGGGGTTCGACCGGGGAACGATGGGACGCGCCGCGATCGCCGGCGTCATCGGGACCGCGCTGGCTGTAGGTGGGTCGGCAGGCCAGCCTGCAGCGGCGCACGACCCCGGTCAGGGGCAGGTGGCGACCAGGGCCTCGGTCACCGGGATCGTGGAGGGCCAGCGGGTCCGGGTCGAGGTGGTGCTGGACGACTGCGCCGGTCTCACACCCACGCGGACGGTGGCCCGTCGTGCTGGACAGGCCGAGGTCGGAACCCTACGGGCGGCCGGGCCGCTCTGCCGCTTCGACGGGGAGGTCGAGACCCCGACCGATGGCCGGTGGTTCGTCTACGCCGAGCTGGAGGACGGCGCGGGCCGGTCCCTCGAGACCTGGATCCCGGTGGCGAGCGGGAGCATGTCCCGCCACGGTCACCGCCGGGACCTGTACTGGGTGGTGGTCGAGCCGACCGGACCGGGCCAGGCTGTGGCTGCCGTTGCGCTCCTGCTGAGCGCAACGGCGCTGTTCGTCACGGCCGCCCGTGTCCCGGTCAGCCGGGAACCGGGCCGCACCCGACGGCCGGATCCCCTGGCGTCGGACGAAGACCGTCCCGACCTCGGTGGCGCGTGAGCAGCGCCTCACTGGCCTCCGCCGCATCGTCGGGTCCCGGGGCGGTTCGGCCGTCACCGACGGTCGGCCGGGCTCAGCTGGCCGAGGAGCACCACCGCCCCGAGTGCGAGCAGGCCGGCTGTCGGATAGCCGATGGTGAGGTCCTCCAGGCCCTGGTTCGAGAAGATGTGGAACGCGCCACCGTGGTCCAGTGCGTGGGTGACCGCCACCGTCACCGCGAGGCCGAGCAGGGACCACCCGAGGACCTTGGTTCGGCGGTGCCGCGCGAATGCGAGCCGCAGCTCCTCCGCCCGTTGCTCGGCCGCCGCCTTCTCTGCTGCGCCGGTCCGTGCCCGTTCCTCGTCACGGGCCCGTCGGCGACGCTGGGCGACCTCGGCGCGGTGTGGTGCAGGCCGTGATGCCTTCTTCTTCTTGGCCATCGTCAGTCCTCCTCCTCGGGGGTCGTGGACAGGGGCCGAGGGCGGTCGGGGGGTCGCGCCGCGGTGGACCGGCTGTCGGCGGGAGGCGGCTGTCCCTTTCGGCGTCGGTCCGCCGTCTGTCGCCGCCAGACCATCAGGGCGGTGCCGACCGCCACTGCGGCGAGTGCGGTCCACTGGCTGCCGGTCAGACCCAGGTGGCGGTCATCAGCCCGGACGAAGTCGAGCAGTAAGCGGTTGGTGCCGTACAGCACGGCCACGAGGAGCGCGGCCTGGCCTCGTACGGTACGGAGGCGGGGCCGGGCCCACAGCACGACGGCGAAGATGGCGAGGCTGGCCAGGAGGTCGTAGGCCGCGGTGAGGTGCACCACCTGCCCCGGGGGGCACGGAGAGCCGACCGTGACGGCGACATCGACGGTCTCGGGGCACTGGAACCCGAACGGCATAGAGGTCGGGGGACCGAGGTGGTCGGCGATGAGGATGTCGCCGATCCGGCCCACGGCGACCCCGAGGGGCAGCCAGGGTGCGGCCGGGTCGGCCAAGCCGACGAAGTCGAGCCTGTCCCGCCGACAGGACCACCATGCCGCCAGGACACCGCCGATCAAACCGCCCAGGAGGCTGATGCCCCCCTCCCACACCTTGAACCAGTCGAGCACCGAGCCGTACTGGTCGAGGTGGTTGAGGACGTACACGATGCGGGCGCCCACGATGGCGGCGACCCCCGCGCGGGTCAACATCGAGATGATGAGCTCGTCGTCGATGTCCCGGGCCCGCGTCTCGCGCAGGAAGAACCAGGCGCCGACGAGGAACCCGATCGCAGTGAAGATCCCGTGGGGTGACACCGCGAGGGGCCCGATGCCGATGCGGACGATGGGTTCGTAGGTCAGGACGCTCCAGAGCACACCGACAACCTACGACACCACGTCGTAGCTCGGTCTGTCACCATCGCGGCCGACCTGCGCAGCTACGACGTGGTGTCGTATCATCGGCGCCCATGGCGATGATCGATCAACCGACAGCCAATGCGGCAGGCGTCGTGAGGGTGGAGTTGCAGGACGACGCGCCGTGGCTGATCGCCCTCGGCGCCCTGGCGACGGTCGGCGCCGCTTGGCTCCGTGTGGCGGGACTCCCGCGCGCCGATCTGCATGGTCCTCTCCACAAGATGGGGATCATGGATCCCTTCTGTGGCGGGACCCGGGCGACCTACCTCCTGGTGCGGGGCGATCTCCTGTCCGCCTGGTCGTGGAACCCGCTGGTCCCCCTGCTTGCCGTCGGGGTGATGGCGGTGATCGTCCGGTTCATCGTGGGCCGCGTCTCCGGTCGGTGGGTGAGCCTCCGCGTCCCACGGCGCGCCTGGGTCGGCGCCGCCGTCGTCGGGTTCGCCGTCCTCGAGGTCAACCAGCAGATCCAGGCCGATCGCCTCATCAGCGCCGTCCCCACCTGACACCCCATCACGCCGCCTCAGGACCCTTCGTGCCCTTCCCGTCTCGCATCGCTCCCCTCGCCCTCGCCGGATTGCTCGTCACGGCCGCCGCGTGCGGGGCCGACGAGCCCGACGCCGCTCCGACCGATGGCTCGGAGGGCACCGTCGAGGTCCGGATGGTCGACATCGCCTACGAACCCACGTCCATCGAGGTAGCGGCGGGGGAGACCGTCCGCTTCGTCTTCACCAACGAGGGCAACGTCGCCCACGACGCCTTCATCGGCGACGAGACCGCCCAGGCTGATCACGACTCCGAGATGCGCAGCATGGATGGGATGAAGGAGGGCGAGATGGACCACCCCGACGACGACGACGGCATCACGGTGCCGCCGGGCGAGACGGCCGAGCTTGCCTACACCTTCGACGAGCCCGGCCCGCTCCTCATCGGCTGCCACGAGCCCGGCCACTACGAGGCCGGCATGGTCATCGACGTGGACGTCACATGAACGCTGCGCGGCCAAGCCTCGCTGCGTCAGCTTGGGCGCGATCCTGGCGGTCCACCCTCCAGGTCCGCTCCGGAGGCTCGAGACCCACACTGAAGGGATATCCGATGCGCCGCAAGCTTCGGCCGATCGTCGTCATCCTGGTGCTGCTGAGCGCGGCATGCGGCTCCGGCGCCGAGGACAGCCAGGCCGCCACCACCCAAGCTCCTTCGGCCTCGCCAGCAGCCGATGAGAGCATTGCGCTCCTTTCGCCAATGGAGTTTGCGGACTACCTCGAGACCAGACCGAACGTGCCTGTCGTGAACGTCCACATCCCCTACGAGGGCCACATAGAGGGCACCGACCACTTCGTCCCCTTCGATGAGATCGGGCTGTGGGAGGGCCTCCCGGCGGATCTCTTGGCTCCCATCGCCCTGTACTGCAGATCGGGGAACATGTCGGCTCAGGCCGCGCAGACGCTGGTGGACATGGGCTACGAAGCCGTGGTCGATTTGGAGGGCGGGATGAACGCCTGGACCGAAGCCGGTTTCGAGCTGCTCACCGAACCGCCGCGCTCCGCAGGTTGATCCAATCTTCCGGCATACTGCCGATCCAACCTGCGACCGGGCAAACCTCGACTGAGACGAACTCAAGGACCTCTCCACCTCGGCGCCTCGCTGAGGTCAGAGAGTGAACAGGGCGACGGCGGCGAAGCGAGGGTAGGAGGGCGAGCAGACCGGTGGTTCCGCCGCGTCTGATCCGGCCTCGTCACGCCCCTGCCGGGTCCGTTCTCGCCTTCGCATCGGCTATGTGAGGCCCCACCCCAGCCAGCGATGGACCGATACCCCTCGATGGTCCGCGCCTCCCGCCCGCGAGCTTCGAGGTGGTCGATGTGGGCAGCGAGGAGCTCGTTGAGCGTGTGGCGTTCCGTCGGACCCACGCGGTCGAGCTTGGCGACAACCTCGGCAGGCAACTTCTCGGCATCTCGCCGTCCGCCCCGGATCGTGTGGCTGGTGTCGCGGTCCTTGCCGTCGGCGGATCGCAACCGCCGTAGGCGCGGACCTCCCCGTAGTCGGACTTTTCGTTTCAGGCGAAAGCTGCCGCGACTCCGTGGCAACGGGGATCGATCCCACCCAGGTTGTACCCAGGTTTCACGGGACAAGCCGTGGGACACCTTCCGGAGTCCCGAACCCGAGCGGAGCGCCCGGTGTCCTGACCTGGATTTTGGCGGCGCCCCCGGCAGGATTCGAACCTGCGACGCACGGTTTAGGAAACCGATGCCGATCGCGGAGAACTTCCTGTTCAGAGGACTCTGTCCCGGTCTACGGTGCTCCTCCGCCCAGCCTCCGCCCAAAGATCACGGCTACTGTCGTGCTCTGGACGGCTCCCGGAGGCAACGACCATGGCCCGACCGATCCAACAGGTGCAGGTCTACTCCGTGCAGAACCGGCGAGGTGCGGATCGCCGTAACCTCCCCTATGTCGTCCGCTACTCGATCGATGGTCGTCACCGCAGCCGGTCCTACCGCACGAAGGCCGAGGCCGAGCGCTACCGCAGTGAGCTGCTGAAGGCGATCCACGCCGGCGACCGGTTCGACCTCGGCACCGGCGAGCCGGCGTCGTGGAGCCTGCCGCTGGCCGATCTCGGCGTGCACCAGTGGGCGCGCCGGTGGCTGGCCGAGCAATGGCCCGAGTGGCAGCCCCGCACGAGAACGTCGGCAGTGGAAGCGCTGGCTCGCTTCACCTGGCTTGCCGTGAAGCCGAAAGCGGAGATGCCGACGGATCTGCGTCGCTACCTCACCGAGGCCCTCGTCCCCGATGCCGTCCACGTCCCCGAGATGGAGCGGTGGCTCGACCGCCACTGCCTCACGATCGCCGACCTCGACCGGGAGGCGGTGGCCGAGATCGCCCGGCGGCTCAGCCTCAAGCTCGACGACGAGCCGCTGGCGGCGACGACCGCCAACCGCTACCGGACCAACGCCCACGCCTGCGTGCTGGCCGCCGTCGAGGCCGGCGCCATCCGCACCGATCCGTGGCCGAGGCGCTCCAAGTCCCGCGCTCGCCGCAAGGTGGCCCGGCCGAAGGCAGCGGTCGACGTCCGATCACTTCCCGCCCCGGCCACGATGGCCGAGGCCATCTCCGCCATGGAGAACCTGCAGCACGGAAGCAAGGTGTACCGGGCAATGACGGCGGTGGCGTACTACGCCGGCCTACGGCCCTCGGAGGTCGTGATGCTCCGGGTGAGGTCGCTCACCCTGTCCGAGGAGGGATGGGGTCGGATCGATGTGACCGAGGCCGACATCTCCCGGGACGAGCCCGGGGAGCCGAAGACCGGACCGCGACGAGTGCCGATCCCTCCCGTGCTCGTCGACGTCCTCCGCAAGTGGATCGAGGACAACGACCTGGCGGCGCCCGACGACCTGCTGTTCCGCACGCGCAACGGCACTCGACCGAGCACGTCGAACTGGGGGCGAGCCTGGCACCGAGCGTTGGAGTCGATCGGCCAGCCACCCCTGCGTGTCTACGACTGTCGGCACGCGGCGGCCACCACGTGGCTCCGCGCCGGCGTCCCCCTCGGCGAGACCGCTCGCCGTCTCGGCCACAGCGTCGAGACCCTGGTTTCCACGTACGTCGGCGCCCTCGAAGGCGACGAGGAGTTGGGGAACAAGCGCATCGAGGTAGAGCTGCGGCGGGGTGCTCGGTGAGCTGACCACTCGCGGTCTCGATCCGAGTTTCTGTCACAGGCTGCGGTCACACTGGACGTGGCATGCCCTCCAAACCCAGGAAGTCCAAGAAGGGAAAGCCGAAGCAACAGCGCGGTGCGACTCCGCAGCGTCCAGCGGTGGCCCAGCTCGCCGCTGAGAAGGCAGAGGACGACGGCTACCTCGCCGATTGGGTCAGCAGCCGTGCCGGAGCGACGGCCGCGCGGGGGTTCCACTTCCAGGATGCGGTCGGAGCGTGGATCGCGACCCGAGTTGCGGTCGGCGTGATCGACGGCGTGGTCGTGCCGGAAGGCCTCGACGACATGACGATTGAGACAAAAGAGGCGATCAACGTCCAGATCAAGAGCAGGGTTCTCCGCCGCGGCCAGTTCCGGCCTACCGAGGCCGCTGCGCATATTCTCGATGCCTGGACCGCGAACGCGTCCAAGTCGCATCCAGCGGACCTCGTCTGGGTCATTCTGGAGAACGGCGTCGACAGTTCCGAGAACCTCGATAGCGCGGGACAGGCCCTTCGAGACGCGCTGTTGCCGAACTCACCCCTCGGCGTCGCTCTGGCAGCTGATGCGGCGAAGCGGCCCCGCTCAGTCGATCTGGACGAGTGCCTGAGCCGGACGGTGGTACTTGGGCAGACGTGGACCCAGCTGGACTGGGAGACCGACCAGCACCTCGCCACGGTTACCCAGGTTCCCCCAGCAGGTCGGATGGTGGTCGCTCGGAGTCTCCGGGTCGAGGTCGCGAGTGCGACCGATGCCAACACCACGCGTGACGGGGCACAGCGTCGCCGGCTCGACCGGACCGATGTCCTTCGACACCTGCATGCCGTCTCGGAGCAGATCGATGTCGATGCTCTCGAGGAGGCACTCCGCGAGGGGGTGTGCGCGCCACTCGATCGAGTGGTGGGGGCTACAGCAGGAGATGAGTTCTACGAAGGCGTGTCGACCCAGCCTGGCCACGTATCTCGTGGTCTGGTTGTGCTGCGTCGGGATCTCCTCAGCGAGATTGTCGCTGCCGTGCAGGAAGGCGGTCAGGTCGTCATCACCGGCCCGTCGGGTATCGGCAAAAGCGCTCTGCTGTGGACCGTGCCCGAGGCGCTCCCAGGCATCGCGTGGTTTCGGGTGAACCGACTTCAGGCACCGGAAGACAGCAATCGCCTTCTTCGGCTCGCTCGTGCGCACGGTGCCTCCGATGAGCACCCTGTCGGCTTTCTCCTGGATGGAGTCGGACTTGGCAACCTCACGGACTGGGAAAGCCTCCGCGCCGCAGCAGCGGCGCAGCCGGGGGTTGTGCTGTTGGCGACGGTCAGGAACGAGGACCTAGCGACGCTCGGCGACTTGGCTGACACGCGGACAGTCGACGTCGCGCTCGATGAGTCATCCGCGGCCACGATCTTCGAGGGCCTTCAGCGCCGTGGGGTCGTAGTCCTTCCTCACTGGCGTGAGGCCTATGAGCAGTCGGCTGGGCTCACCTTGGAGTTCACCTACTTGCTCACCCAGGGCCGCCGCCTCGGACACGTCATCGGTGACCAGATTCAACGCCGCATCACCGGGGGGCAGACCGACGAACTCGCAGTCTTGGCCTTGGTCTCTGTGGCCGATCAATGGTCCACGAGCCTGCGTGTTGAGCGATTGGCTGAGAGCCTCGACGGTGGTGACGCGAAGTTGCGGCAGGCGGTTCGCTCCTTGGCCAACGAGCACCTTCTCGTTGAGCGTGACGGGGAGGTCAGCGGGCTTCATCCCATCCGCTCGGCAGCGATCGCCGAAGCCATCCACGCGCTCCCTCCGCCAACCCTGGAAGCGACGGTCGCCCGGCTCCTTCCGTTGATCGCCGATGAGCAGTTGCCGCAGTTCATCGCTCACGCACTGCGGGATCGACCAGATCTGGCGGATGTGGTCGCCGACGTAGGCCACAGCACGGCCCACACGGCTGCTCGACTTGCCGCGTTCCTCCAAGGGCTCCGCCGCTCGGACAGTGAACGGGCGAGTCGACGGTGGGTTGAGATCCTCGCCGAACTGAACGTCCCCCGGTCCATCCAGATGAGTGTCGTGCTGTTCGCGATCGCTGGCCTTGACTTCGGAGAGCTCGACATCCGCGACGACGTTCGACGAGCGCTCGACCAGATGGCACTGGTGTCCGGTGGCGATCTCCGAGACTGCCTCGCGGACCGGTTCGGGACGGGCAGGCTATCGAAGCTCGTCTTCGAGTCGGCGCCTGAGGAAGCGACCGCACTACTAGCCACGCTGCAGAGCTGGCCGGGGGCCCTGAGCGTGCCTGCTGGATCCTTGACGCTCCTCGAGTGGCTAGGCCTTGCACCCTCGGAGGCTGCCGGCGACGTGATGGCCGCACTCCGGGCGCAAAGCGTGCAACTCCAGGTCCAGGTCGTTGACGCACTCGGTGGTGAGCGCGGAGCGCTAGACCGGCTCCTGGCCGAGAACCCGTGGCTGCTGGACCTGGCGGTGCATCAGCGAGACGAGGGCCCGGTGGGGTTTGCCCGGCTTCTACACGTTGACGACGCTCCGGGTTCGCCACGGGACCGCTGCGTTGACTTCGCCAGGACGCTCCTTCGACACATTCCATCGATCGTTGGTACTGATGTCGAGGCGCTATTGCCCGGGCGGCAACGCATGGAGATCGGAGGGCATGTGCACGGCATGAGTGGGCTCCTTCGCCGCTACGACCACGACCGCACGGAGCAGGCGTGGAGCCAAACGCGCGCCGCAGCCGCACGGGCGTCACTGGGATCGCCCGACACAGTTCGGCTGACCGCTGCCACCCCCATCATCCGAGAACTTGCCCAAGTCGTCAGAGAATCCTGCAACCGTTGGGTACGGGGCGAGCCACGCAAGCGGCGGGACCAAGAGCTTGCCAAGTTGCTAAGCAGCCTGTATTCGGCGGGTGAGGATCTGCCGCCGAGACTCAGCGCCTCCGACGCTCGGGCGTCGGGCATCACGGACACCGTCAAGCTGTCGTTGGGCGATGCGCTTTCGTCGGCCGTCACACAGTCAGCCCGGATGATCGTCCGAATCACCGGCGAACAGAACCGCGCTCTGCTTGCGGCCTTCGTCCGGGATCACGTGATCAAGCACCTGCGCGAGTCCCTGGAGGAGCCCTGGCACCTGATCCCCATGGGTGACGAGGTGATGCTGGATCTCGGCCGGCTCATGGACGATGCGAGTAGCGTTCACGACGTACTTCTCGCTCTTGCACTTGGTGAGACGGAGTCAGCTCGGGTGTTGGATGCCGCTCGTGGGGGGTCGATCAGATTCGCCATCTCGCGAGCCGCCGCAGCCGCCCGCGACCTCCTGTGGCAAACGACAGAGTCACGCAGGCTCGAACTCCTTGCGATCGTTCAGACCGCCATCCCCCTCCGTCACGTCGAGGCACTAGCACGCACCGACCAAGGCCTGACCGAGTTCGCCGTCGTCATCGACAGCCCTCCGTTGTACGAATGGGCGGGCATCGAGGCGTCGATCCAGACAGCGATCGAGAATGCCCGCCGGCCATCCGAGAGCTTCGTCGTGTTGCCACTTCGTGACGGCCTGCGGATCCCCGACTTCGGGTTGCGGCTGATCCAGACCTGGCTCCCAGCTACGGACCTCGCTCAGTTAGAGCATCAACTTCCGGCGGCGCGACAGATGACCCTGCCACCGCTCGTCAAGGAGGCTTCCGGAGCCCTACAGACCCTGTCAGGCCTCGCCGACCTGTCCGTGGAGCAGCGCCAGCATGCAGACGTGATAGCCGTCGCCGATCAAGCCAACCGGCGGCTTGAAGCCGCCGTCGAGGCGCTCGGTGAGCATCGTAGCGATGAGTTCGTGGACAATGTCCTCGAGTACATGATCGAGCTCGCTGGGCGGGTTCAATCGGAGCTCGATGGTGATTCCCAGACCGCCACCCTCGCCGCAGCCGTGTCCCAGGGCCTTGTCGGCACCAGCACCGATGAATGGGAGTGGATCCTTGGCCTCGCAGTTCTCGCCGTCGAATGGGAGATCGACCCGGATGGCGTCCGACGATTCCTCGAGTGGTGAGGGCCGTAGCCGCTGGGCGTCCCGGCGATGGCGTAACGCATGGTTGGCCATCGGGGCCTACAGCGCTATCGGCGGAAGTGCCTCGACGATGTCGAGCGTCTTCATCGAAACGGTGACGACGCGGCCGACGAGGTCGAGGATGTAGGTGGAGTCGTCGTGCTCGGTAGCCCAGTCGTTGGGGTCGTTGACGATGCCCGACGCCTTGTCAGTTCGGACCCGCCAGGCCTCCATCACCCAGCCAACCGCCGAGCGGGAGCCCAGCTCGTAGTCGTAGGCCCGCTCGGGGATGCCCTCGACGGTGACCCAGTCGTTGTAGACGATCCGGGTCCGGTCCTCGACCTTCTTGCTGGTCGTCGGATCGGTCACCTTCGGATGCTTCATCTTCAGCACCCGGTAGGCGTCGGGGTGGCCCTTGTCGAACCCGGCGGCGACGGTGTGCTTCAGCTCCGGCCATGGCTCGACGGTCTCATACTCGGTGTGGAGGTGGGCCAGCTCGCGGCCCGCGTTGGCGAAGGCCCAGAAGCCCTCGGCCGTCGGCACCTGCGGGATCCGGGGCAGCGACTTCCTCAGGTCGGCGGCGAAGGCCGTGCGGTAGTCAGTCGAGTGGAGGATGCCGTAGACGTAGAAGAAAACGTCGTCCTTCTCGATCGCAGGATCGAGCGGCCGGTAGAGCCCGAGCGCATGGTCGGTGACGTTGTGGCGACGGCCCCCACCGTCCGGGCTTGCGGGGTCGGAGAAGCCTGGGAGAGCGACTTCCTCCTGCGCCGGGGTGATGGTGTAGTCGTACTGAGGGAAGACCGCCGTTGCGCTGGAGGCGTAGAAGCCGTAGTCGACGATGGTTGTCGACAAGAGAACACTGAACGGTGGAGCGCTGGAACCCGGGGGGGGCAGCGCGATGATGTGATTCGCCGACGACGGGGTCGGAAACACGCGGCCTAGTTGACCGACGACGCTATTGAGCTTGCGCCCAGCCTCAGCCCATCGACGATGGAACGGGCGGTAGGCGCCCACCATCACAGACTGATCTGTTGGTGTGAGTAGCGACCCGCGGGCGACCTGGCTGAAGTTGGCTCGCTCCCAACTGAACTTGGTCGGATCAAAATCTACGAATCGTCTCGCAAGCTCTGCGCGGTCCTTCACCGATCCACCGGCATTCGGGTTGGCAGCTGCGAAGGCCTCAACCTGAGAGTTGAAGAACTCCATCATTCGCTCAACGTTGACAGCCAGACTGTTCTTCGAGCTGTTGTAGTTCCACGCGTCTCGGTTGGTCTTCAGTCCATGAGTGTGGAACCCCAGCAGGGAGGGCCCCTCGTCGGACCGGAGTGGTAGGAGGGCCGCGAACGCATCGGACCGCTGGTTGATCCAGTCGCCGTGCTTGTTCGGTGCGATCGTGGTCCAGTCTAGGTCGGCGAGGAGGGGAGTGACTGCCGACCCTGGAGATAGCGCTTCTGCGAGGATGCTGAGCTTGTCCCCCCGCAAGAGGTAATCGCCAATGTCCCGGTAGTGCAGGACGGCTCCGGAATCAGGCACCTTCCCGGGCTGCTTGACCAGGAGCGCGATGGCGACTGTGGCACGGCTCCCGGCGTCGAACACCTTGCCTCCTTCCCTGCGGGAGATCTCGCCTGCGGTGCGCTGATTGCCGCGGAGATTGAAGACGTAGAGGTGGTGGAACTCCCGGGTGAGGCTCAGCCGAAGGCCGTCGGCTGCGTTCGAGTCGATGTAGCCGCCGTTGGTGACGAAGGCGACGATCCCACCGGGAGGCGAGCTGAGGAGGCGGTCGGATGCCCACCGGATGGCCCGGACGTACGAATCGTAGAGACTGTTTTGGAGAACCCCTGTCGACTGTTTGCCGTAGGTCGATGCGATCGAGGCATCGAGGTTCGGGTACTTCAGGTTTGCGTTCGCGTCATTGGCCGACTCCTGGCCAGCGGAGTAGGGCGGGTTCCCGAGGATGACTCGGATGTCGAGGCCCTTCTGGCGGGCGGCTCGCTCGTTGTTGATCGGGAAGACGTCCCAGGAGCCAGTGCCGTCGCCGGTCTCGCCGAGCTGGAAGGTGTCGGTGAGTACGATGCCTGGGAACGGCTCGTATCCGGGGTCAGTCCCGTCGAGGCGAGCGCGCTCCTGGCGGTAGGTGGCCTCGATGTTGGCCGCGGCGATGTAGTAGGCGAGCAGCAGGATCTCGTTGGCGTGCAGCTCCCCGGCGAACTTCCGGGCCAGGTCCTCGGGGCGGATGAAGCCTGACTGGACCAGTCGAGTGACGAAGGTCCCGGTGCCGGTGAAGGGGTCGAGGACATGGACGCCTTCGTCGCTGAGGCGGGCGCCGTCGAAGTGCTCGCCGAGAGCTGCCTCGGTGGCACGGATGATGAAGTCGACGACCTCGACCGGCGTGTAGACGATGCCGAGGGAGTCGGCCACCTTCGGAAAGGCGATCTTGAAGAACCGCCCGTAGAGGTCCTTGATGATCTTCTGGCGGGCCTCGCCATCGTCGGGGTGGATGCCCTCGACCCGTCGGCGGATGGAGGCGTAGAAGTCGTCGAGCTTGTCGGTCTCGGTGTCGAGGTTGTGCTGGTCGAGCAGGGCGACGATGCCGGTCATGGCCTGGGAGACCGGGTTGGCGGCGGCGAAGGCGTCGTCGCCGAACAGCGCCTCGAAGATGGGTCGGGTGATGAGGTGCTGGGACACCATGCTTACGGCGTCGTCGCGACTGATCCCGTCGTTGAGGGTGGCGTGGAGCTCCGTGAGGAACTCATCGAACGCGTCGGCCGCGTCGGGGTGGGCGGCGAGGATGGCGGTGATGCGGGCCTCGTGCCGGGCGGCGATGGCGGCGACGTCGCGGGCCCAGTCCTCCCAGTAGGTGCGGGAGCCGACCTTCTGGACGATCTTCGTGTAGATCGCCCCGGTCCACTCCTCGTACTCGAACAGCCGGCCCTGCACGTCGGTGGGGTCGTCGGGGCCGTTGATGTCGACGGGGATGACCTTGATCGGGTCGTCGGGTCCCGTGCCGGGCTTGGTGGAGCCCAGGGCGATGCGGTTGATGTAGGCGTTGAACCGCTCGTCGTGCGCCCGCAGCGCCTGGAGCACCTCCCAGACGGCGTCGTAGTCGCTGTTGCTGTCGAGCGCTGCGGCTGGGTCGAGGCCGGCAGTGATGGCGATGGGCAGGATGACGTAGCCGAGCTGCTTGCCCGGCGGCTTGCGCATCACGCGTCCCACCGCTTGGACGATGTCGATCTTCGATCGTCTCGGAGTGAGAAACATCACGGCGTCGAGCGCCGGGACATCGACGCCCTCGGTGAGGCACTTGGCGTTGGTGAGCACCCGGCACTCGTCCTCGGGTGGACTCTCCTTGAGCCACCGGATGTCGGCGCGACGGCTGCTGATCTTGGTGGCTCCGTCGACGTGCCGGGTCGGCACCGACAGCGCGGTGACCTCCTCGCCGCCGGGGCCGGCCTCGAGCTGGTCGAAGTAGGCGTCGGCCACCTGCTCGAACTGGGTGGCGAAGCGCTCTGAGTCGGCGATGGTGGACCAGAACGCCACCGCGCGCTGCATCGGATGGTCACCGTCGGCGAACCCGGTGCCAGCGGCACCCGGCAGCTTGGCCAGGCCGGACAGGCAGCCGACGAAGCGGGCCACGTCCGGCAGGCTCAGGGCCCCGTCGGTGGAGAGGAGGTGCTGGAAGGACTCGCTGACCGCCTTCTCCTCGACGGTGAGGATCAGCACCCGGTAGTCGGCCAGCAGGCCCTGCTCGACTGCCTCGCCGAAGCCGAGCCGGTGGAACTCCTCCCCGAAGTACTCGGGGTCGTCCATCGACGCCAGGATGGCGTCGGCCTCCTTCGCAGCATCCGCCGCCACCGGCTTGAAGAGGCGCGGCGTCGCCGTCATGTACAGCCGCTTCGCCGCCGGGATCACCTCGTTGGCATGGACCAGTCCGAAGGCGCTGTCCTTCTCGCCGACGCTCGCCAGCCCTGCCGTGCGGTGGGCCTCGTCGCACACCACCAGGTCGAAGACGTGTCCGGTCTTGGCCTGCATGGCCGCCACGACCTCGATCGACTGGTAGGTGGAGAACACCACCGTCATCTCGTCTGCCGGCAGCTCGTGCATCTTGGCGGCGACGAGCCCTTCCGGATCGGTGGTCGGCGGAACGACCAGGTCGTGGGGCGTGGCGTTCTCGCCCGCCAGCGGCTTGTCGACGGTGACGTCCGAACAGACCGCGTACGGCCGGATCGGCACCGCGCACTCCGCCGTCCACTCCTTCAGCGACTGGGCGACGAGCGCAATCGACGGCGCCAAGAAGAGCACCGACCCCCCGGCCCCGGCGTGCTCCTCGGCGATCCGCAGGGCGGTGAACGTCTTGCCCGTGCCGCAAGCCATGATCAGTTTGCCCCGGTCGTGCTCATCGAAGCCGACCCGCACGGCCTCGACCGCCTTCACCTGGTGGGGCCGCAGCACGTGGCGGTCGGTGGGCTTCAGCCCCGAAGGGTTGGTGACGTCCCAGGACGACCAATCCACCGTCATGTGGTCGAGGTTGTCGATCCCGATGCGCTCCACCGGGACCACGTGGCCCTCGAGCGACTTCTCGGCGTTGGTCGCCCAATGGTCCGTCGTGGCGACCACGATCCGTCGTGCCCACTGCTGCTGGCCCGACAGCGCCACGAAGGAGTCGATGTCGTGCTTGGTGAGCGTGGTATCCGGGTCGTAGCACTTGCACTGGATGGCGATCAGCCCCCCCTCGGCATCACGGGCCACCAGGTCGATGCCGATGTCGGCGCCGCTGCGCGCCGGCCAGTCCATCCACCGCCACACGTCGGTGAACTGCTGGCGGAACGTCCGGTCCGTCTTGAAGGCGTGGAGCATCAGCTGCTCGAACCGATCGCCCTTGTTGTGCTCGTCGGTGGCGACCGAGCGGATCTCGGCCAGCACCGCCTCGACCGGTGTCATCGATCCGCTCTTCTGCCTGGCGCCATCCAGCGAGTCTCGCATCGACGGCGTCCCCGGCGGCGCAACCTGAGCTGACCGGCGTCGGTCAACGGACGGCGGAGGCACGCTTCTCGATTCGTCGAGCACCACTCTGGGTCAAATTCAGGAGGGGCCAGGTCCTGGCTCACCGGTGGCCTCCGGGGTAGCGGCGGTAGGCGTCGATCCAGGCGTTGAGGTCGTCGGGGTCGAACCGTAGGAGGTGGCCCCACTTGATGTAGGGGATCCGGCGCTCGTGGACGAGGCGGCGCACGTGGCGGACGTCGACGCCGAGGACCTCGGCGACCTGGTTGATGTTCCAGAGCCGGGCGACGGGCTCGGCGGGGGCGGTCTTCGGTTCGGTCATGGCGGTCCTCCGTGGTCGATGGCCATCACCTGTACGAAGGCCGCTTTCCGGGCCCCGATGTCGCGCCCGTTCTCGGGATTCTTCCTGGAGTTGGCCGGACCCTTGTCCGCCAGTGACCGTAACGATCCGGCCATCGACGATCGCTTCCCACGTCCGGAGCCTGGGCGCGACAACCGACAGCGATGGCGAACACGATTGCTACCTCCGGTAGCGGGACCCTGGGCGGGACCTGACGGTGGCGTGGTTTCGCCCGATGGGCGTCGACGAGGTCGCCTACCACCAGGCGACGGTGGTCGGCCGCGAGGACGACCATCCGGGGGCCGCGCTGGCCTACTACGCGTCGCGGGGTGAGACGCCGCTGCGGTGGATGGGCGCCGGCGCCGCCCGCCTCGGTATCAGCGGGCAGGTGACGGCGGGGGCCTACGAGGCGGCGTTCGGCGTCGGCGGGTTCCGGCACCCGGTGACGGGTGAGCAGCTGGTGACGACCCGGCGTCCCGGCTTCGAGCTGGTGGTGTCGGCGCACAAGTCCGTGGCCGTCCTCGGCGTGGTCGACCGAGCCGACGACATGCACGCGATCCTCGACGCCGAGACGACGGCGACCCTGGACTGGCTGGACGATTGGTTCGAGGACCGGGGTGGTCGGCGAGGTCGGGCCCAGCAGCGCACCCCGACGGGTGGGCTGGTGTGCGCGGTCACTCGCCACGCGACCTCCCGGGCCGGGGACCCTTCTCCCCACGACCACGTTCTGGTGGCCAACGTCGCCGAGATGCTCGACGATCGGGGCGGCTTCAAGGGTCTCGACAGCGCGTCGCTCCGGGACACGGTCGAGGCTGCGACGATGGTCGGCCGTCTTCACTCGGCGTGGCGGGCGGTCGAGCTGGGCTTCGCCATCGAGGCTGACGAGGGCGCGTCGGGCAACCTCCGGCACTGGCGCATCACGGGCATCCCCGGCGAGGTCTGCGACATCTTCTCCAAGCGGGCCGACGCCATCGCCGACCACCTCGCGTCGAGGAGCTTCCGCAGCTATCGGGCCCGGGGCATCGCGGCCCGGGCCACCCGTGAGGTGAAGCGCCACACCAGCGTCGAGCAGCTCCTTCCGCGGTGGCACCGGGAGGTCGACGACATCGGATGGCCCCTCGACCGCCTCCAGGCCCACCTGGCCGCATCGCGGGCTCCCGAGCAGCCGCTGGTGTTCCCGCTGAACTCGGCTCAGGTCGAGGCGATGGCGGGCGAGGTGCTCGACGTCGGCGGCTCCCTGCTGGCCAACCACAAGGCCTTCACGCGATCCAACCTGGTCGCCGCGCTGGCCCCTCGGCTCTACGGCCGCGATCCGGTCGAGCTCGACCGGGTGCTCGCGCATGTCCTCTCCAGCCGGGACGTCGTCCCGCTGATCGGGACCGGCGCTCGCGAGCAGGCCTACACGACCACCCAGGTCCTGACGACCGAGGCGACCATCGCCCGCACCGTCGAACGGCTGGCCGAGCGCACCGGGCCCTCCATCGCCCCAGAGCGGGTCGACGACGTGGTGCGGGCGACAGAGTCGACCCGTAGGCACCGGCTCACCGCCGGACAGCGTCGGGTGGTCGAGCGCCTGTGTGGCTCCGGGCAGGCTGCGTCGGTGGTGGTCGGCGTGGCGGGGTCCGGCAAGACGACCGCCATCGACACCGCGACCACGGCGCTCGAGGCCGCCGGCTACCGGGTGCTTGGCACCTCGACCAGCGGCCAGGCCGCCCGCACGCTCGGGACCGAGGCCGGCGTCGAGGCCCGCACCTTCGCCTCGCTGCTGTGGCGTCTCGACCACGGCCAGATCGCCCTCGACCCTTGCACCGTCGTCGTGGTCGACGAGGCCGGCATGGCTGACGACGTGAACCTCGCCCGCCTCAGCCTTGCCGTCGAACGGGCGGGTGCCGTCCTCGTGCTCGTCGGTGACCACCGTCAGCTCGCCGCGGTCGGTCCCGGCGGAGCCCTCGCCGCGCTGTTGACCCAACGTCCCGATCTCGTCGTCACCCTCGACCAGAACGTTCGACAGCGTGACCTCGACGAGCGCAGGGCGCTGGCGCAGTTGCGCGACGGCTCGGTGCCCGAGGCGGTCGCCTGGTACGCGCGCCACGACCGCATCCACGTCGAGCCCGCCCGAGTCGACACGCTCGTCGCCATGACCAGCGCCTGGGCGAACGACCTGGAGGCCGGCCACCGGTCCGCCCTCCTGGCCTGGCGGCGTGACGATGTCGCCGACCTCAACCGCCTCGCCCGCCAGCACTGGCACCGACTCGGTCATCTCGAAGGCGGCGACCTCCAGGTCCGCGAGGGACGCGGCTACGCCGTGGGGGAGCGGCTCGTCGCCCTGGCCCCGATCCCGGAGGCGGGGATCGTCACCAGCGAGCCGCTCACGGTCGTCGCCGCCCGCGAGGACTCGCTGGTCGTGTGCACCTCCGATGACAGGACGGTGCCGATCACCGGCGAGGGTCTGGACGGGCAGCACCTCGACTACGGCTACGCCGTCACCATCCACCGCTCCCAGGGGGCGACCTACCACCGGGCTCACGTCCTGGCGGCCGGCGGCGGGCGGGAGCTCGGCTACGTCGCCATGAGCCGGGCCCGGGACCACACCACCATCCACGCCACCGCCGACGATCTCGCCCAGGCCGTCGACGACATCCAGGCCGACTGGGGCGTCGCCCGCCACCAGCGCTGGATCACCGACGGCCCCGCTCGACCCGGACGCCAGCCCGAACCCGTTCGACGCCGATCCCCGGTGACGACCCCGCCGAGGCCCCCCGTACCGGAACCGCCCGAGCGCTCTGCAGGCGAACGGCGAGCGGACGCCCGGCGCCGCCTGAATGACCTCCACGACGACTACGACGCCCTGCTCGCAGGAACCGGCCGATGGGCCGGAACCCCGGCCGGGCGAGCGGCACTCAGCCGCACCCAGGCGGCAGATCGCCTTGCTGTCGCCCGGCACAGGGCATGGGACCCCACCGCCAGCCGCCGCAAGCGGCGGACAGCAGCCAAGTCCCTCGCCCAGCTCGGGGGCGCCGTCCACGCCGCAGAGCTGCGCTGGAGCGAGGTCGGCGCCCCCGATGCCGCTCACCTCCAGCGAGACATCGCCGCCACCGACCAGGAACTCACCACGGTCAGTCGCGCAGCCATGAACGAGCGCCTCGACCGCGTGCAAGCCCGCGGGACCGACCGGGCCGCCGGACCCGCCCGAGGCCTCGGTCGCTGAGGAGCCTGCCGCAACTGGCGGTCCGTCGGCGGTCGAGCTCAGCGGATCGGGAACCACGCACCCAGTCATGAACGGCTCGGCGTCCTTGACGTGTCCGGTGGTGATGCTGGACTTGACAAAGTGAGCGCAAGTCCCGCCCCCGGGCGGCTACGCCCACAAGACTGCGGTCCTGTCCCTGGTCGACAAGACCACCGGCGAGGTCCGGTCCACCGTGGCCCCGACGTCACCGGCGCATCACTGCGAACGGTCATCGAGGACCAGGCGCAGAAGGTCGACGCCCACCTCCACACCGACGCAGCCATGGCGTACCGGCCACCCGGGCCGGGAGTTCGCCTCCCACGCCTGGGTCGACCACGGGTCGCACGAGTACGTGCGGGGGCGACGTGTCCACCAACCAGGCCGAGGGCTACTTCTCTCAGCTCAAGCGGGTCCCTGGACGGCACCCACCACCACGTGTCGGTGGAGCACCTGCCCCGGTACTGTCCGAGTTCGACTTTCGGTACACCACCCGCAACGGGACGGACACCGAGCGCATGAAGCGCCTCGTGGGCCGCGTCGGGGGGTTGCGTCTGATGTATCGGCCAGTGACTGACCGCTAACAGGGCGTGGCGAATCGACCACCGAACGCGAGGGGCGCGTACACCCCTACTCAAGGTGCTGAGGTACTGCTATAGTTACTAGTGGACCGGACAGGGATCGAACCCGCAGCGGAGGAGCCAAAGCCAGCGCTGGCCTACCAGGCACCCGGCCCGTGACAACAGAACGCAGCGAGAGGACCAGTCCCGGGTGTTACAGCATCCGACTCTGGACCGGCCCTCCCACTACGCCCCTCTGATTCGGCCCCCCGGCCAGCCTGCAAGCGAGAACCGGGGGGCCTTGTCATCTCCTCATGGCTCACCACCGTGCAACTGACCCCGATTGGGGCCGCTCGACATCTCGGCTTGCGGCAGCCGGTACTTGACGCCGACCTTCTCGACCTCGCCTTCCTTTACCAGCTCGGTCACGTTGTTGCGGATGATCTGGTGCGGATGCTTTGACGTTGTCGTCCACCCCCGGTCGAGCGCTGCGTCCCGGATCTCCGGTACGGCCAGCTCCTGGCCCAGCGACAGGGTGTCCATGATCCAGTCCTTGGCGGTCTTCTGTGAGACCGGCTCCGCAAGGGATGGATCTTCAACGCTGGGCCGCGGGGTGGCCGCCGCGGGACCTGGACCGACGGCACGGTCGGCCCGACGCTTCGCCCACCAGCTCCGCAGGGTTTGTGCCTGCTCGAGGTCGGCCTTCAGGGTTGCGATCTCCGCATCCAGTGCGGCGAGAACCTGGTCGTTCGCTGCCATGGGGTACAGCCTAGCGGGAGATGGGTGTACCCGCGCAACCCCGCCCGGCCGGCGGTGGCCTCTGGGGTGTGCATCTGCATTGCAAACCCAAACCTTCTGTCCGTGTGCTCGGGGGACGGAACCCGCCGACCGCGCGCGACCCTCGGAGCCATGGGACATGAGCGGACGACCAGACCATCCGCGACCATCTCCTGGCCCAACTCGAAGATGCGATCACCGGATCCGACGGCCTGTCGAAGACCGCCCGGGCCAAGCTCGTCGGCGGGCTGCCCGCCGGACTGCGCCGGTTCCTGCGCACCACGCCCACCGGCCTGCTCCGGGTTGACCAGGCCAAGGTCCGGGCCGAAGAGCGCCTGGACGGCAAGTTCCTGCTCCGCACCTCGGACTCCACCCTCACCGCCGAAGACATCGCCCTCGGCTACAAGCAGCTCCTAGAAGTCGAACGCGGCTGGCGCGACATGAAGACCACGTTGGACCTCCGGCCCGTCTACCACCGCCTCGAAGACCGCATCCGCGCCCACAATGTCCTCTGCTGGCTCGCCCTCTTGCTCATCCGCATCGCCGAGACCAAACCGGAGACACCTGGCGCGAACCTCCACCACGCCCTCGACCGCATGCACCTCGGCACCTGCGCCGCACCGCCACCCCCGCCGCCCGGGCCGCCATCTACCGGGCTCTCAACCTCGCCGAACCCGCCGAGATCAGCGACCTCACACCAGCGGACGCCTCAGCCGCCTGACGAGGCACAACCCGGGACGCATAGATGCACGGCCCCCACGCGCCCCCACACGCATCAGTTCAGGTCACACCCCCATTCCGGTGCCTAGACCCTCAACCCAGCTCCGGAATCCCGGTGCATCTTCGAGGTCCGGTGGGGCTTCCTCCGACGGCGAGGCCGCCCAGTCAGGTGGTCGCCGCCGAGCCCGTCGGGGCCACGGTGGGGTGGCTCTCCCAGTCGACCTCGAGCGAGACGGTGCCGCTCGGCGACAGGGAGACGACAACGGCGGTGTGGGCCTTCGCCTCAGGGTCGGCGACGATCACGGTGCCGCCGACCACGACGCGCTCGGCCCGGAGGATGTCCTCGAGGTACACGAGGACATGGCCGTCGTCGTCGATCTGGTTGTAGTCAGCCCACACGTCGGGAGTCATGGTGATCACCTGGGCACGAGGTTACCGGGGCCAGTCGCCCGGAGGGAGAGGCAGGCCGACCTCGAAGAGGTCGCGCAAGAGCCGAACGGACGCCAGGTCGGCGGCCGGAAGGACGATCGAGCAGTGCGGCGCTGCACCCGTCGGAGCGATCGCGTAGTGCTGCAGCACCCGCCCGGCCGTGGTGACCGCGCATTCGTCGTAGTCGAGCAGCCGGGGGCTGAGCTCGCACAGATCGGCCAGCCGACCCGTGACAGCATGGGCGACGGAGACGCCCGGGAAGCCGAGTCGCCGCTCGCAAGCCTCGGCTCGGGCGAGCACGTGAGCGATGCGGAACTGGCCGCCGCGCACGAGCACAGCAGCATCGTCGAGCGGCGGCTCGTCCCGCTCCCGGATGTCGCCGGGGAGCACCTTCGGCCATCGTCGCGGCACCGGATCCACGACAGGAGGCTAGGCGGGTGGTGTGACAGGCAGGAGATCTCCGCCCAGTGTCCGCCCAATCCTTCAGGAGAATCGGCGGTTCTGGCGGTCACCTGCGGACAGCCGGCTGAACGGCTGACCAGGTATTAGGTCCTGGTCAGCCACTCATTCCGAGGCGCCCCCGGCAGGATTCGAACCTGCGACTCACGGTTTAGGAAACCGATGCTCTATCCCCTGAGCTACGAGGGCTGGACCTGTGAAACCGGTGGTCAGAGCGCTGTCCCGCTCTGCCGCCTGGCTGCATCCTCCCGGCTTGGGCCGTGGGAGCGACAGGGTAGCGGTGCGCGACCACGGCTCGGCCTGGCAGATCAAGAGTCGTGGCGATGCGAGGACGAGCTTGGCGTAGGCGAGGTCGTCGCTGTCGGCGAGGGTCTCGATGTGTGCGGCCGGGATCCCTGCGATACCTCGGTCCGCCATGAGGCCGGCTCGGGCCCGTCTCAGTCGTCGAACACTCGGCTGGCCCGGATGTCGGGGCCGTCGATGGTCATGAGGTCGTCCCTGGTCACCGGCGTCTCCCGGGAGACGAGGCGGCTGGCCTGGCGCAGGCGGGCCCGGTCGAGGGCGTTGCGGACCGAGCGAGCGTTGGCGAAGTGCGGTTGGGTCATGCGTCGCTCGAGGTATTCGGAGAAGGCAGCCCGGCCGTCGTTGCTGAGCTGGTAGCTCTGTTCGGCCAGCATGATCTCGGCGATGTCGGTCAGCTCACCCTGGTCATAGTCCGGAAAGCTCAGGTGGTGGGCGATCCGGGACCGGAAGCCAGGGGTGCTGCGGAAGAAGCGGTCCATCGGCTCGGCGTACCCGGCCAGGATCACGACCAGGTCGTCGCGATCGTCCTCCATGGTCTGGAGCAGGATCTCGACCGCCTCCTGACCGTAGTCCCGCTCGTTCTCGGGTCGGTAGAGGTAGTACGCCTCGTCGATGAACAGCACGCCGCCCATGGCCCGCTTGATGGCTTCCTTGGTCTTGGGCGCGGTGTGACCGATGTACTGGCCAACGAGGTCGTCGCGGCTCACGGTGACCACGTGGCCCTCGCGCACGTAGCCCAGGTGGTGCAGGATCTGGGCCATCCGTTGGGCCACGGTGGTCTTGCCCGTCCCCGGGTTGCCGGTGAAGCTCATGTGCAGGGTGGGGGATCCGGCCCTCAGGTCGAGGTCGCCGCGGGCCCGGTCGACCAACAGGAGGGCGGCGATCTCGCGGATGCGGGCCTTGACCTGGTCCAGCCCCACCAGGTCGCGATCGAGCTGGTCGAAGATGTCCTGGATCTCCGACGTGTCGTAGGCGGCGGCCAGGTCGACGGTGTGCTCGGGGGCGGGTGTTGCCCCCTCGGTGGCGGCGCTCATGGGTCCTGGTCCCGCTGCCCCTCGGGACGTTCGGCCGCGTAGCTCAAGGTGGTGTAGCGGATCCGACGGCCCTGGTCCTCCTGGCGCACCAGGCGGAAGCCGGGCTCATCGTCCGGGCGGTTCACGATGAAGGAGAGCCGGGTGGTCTCCCAGCCGTGGCTGCTGTCGAAGCCGATGATGCGGATGTGGTCCGAGGCGTTGGCGGCGCGGCACTCGGCCAGGTCCTTCATCACGCCGGCCGGGTCGGTCAGGTCGAACATGGGCTGGCCCCACATCTCCCAGTAGGTGTTGCGAGGGTGGGGGTCGTCGGTGTGCTCGATGCCGATGGCCCAGCCTTGGTCGAGGCAGTACTTGACCTGTCGCGAGATCTGGTCGTCGGTGAGGTCGTCCAGGTACGAGAAGGTTCCTTGGGTGAGGTGCATGTGGGCCTCCTGGCTACGACGGGGTGGGGGTGGGGACGAAGTCGGGCGTGTCGGTCGACGTGTAGTCGAAGGTGACGTCCTTCCAGAGATCGAGGGCGGCCTCCAGCGGTTTGCAGCCCTTGGCCGCGTCCCTCAGGATCTGCGGGCCCTCGGCCAGGTAGTCCCGGCCCTCGTTGCGGGCCAGGATCATGGCCTCCAGGCCCACTCGGTTGGCGGTGGCCCCGGCTCGGATCCCCATGGGATGGCCGATGGTGCCGCCACCGAACTGGAGCACCACGTCCTCGCCCAGGTAGTGCAGGAGCTGGTGCATCTGCCCGGCATGGATCCCGCCAGAGGCCACCGGCATGACCTTGTTCAGCGAGGACCAGTCCTGGTCGAAGAACAGGCCGTGCTCGAGGTGCTGGGGGGTCGAGGTCTCGCGCAGCGTGTCGTAGAAGCCGGCGATCATGTTCGGGTCTCCCTCCAGCTTGCCGACGACCGTGCCGGCGTGGATGTGGTCGACGCCAGCCAGGCGCATCCACTTGCAGATGACCCGGAAGCTGACCCCGTGGTCCTTCTGGCGGGTGTAGGTCGAGTGCCCGGCCCGGTGCAGGTGCAGGATCATGTCGTTGGCTCGGGCCCAGCGGGAGATGGACTGGATCGCGGTGTAGCCGATGACCAGGTCGATCATGATGACGACGGACCCGAGCTCCTTGGCCAGCTCGGCCCGCTCGTACATCTCCTCCATGGTCCCGGCCGTGACGTTGAGGTAGTGGCCCTTGACCTCGCCGGTCCGGGCGCTGGCCTTGTTCACCGCCTCCATCACGTACTGGAAGCGGTCGCGCCAGTGCATGAACGGCTGGGAGTTGATGTTCTCGTCGTCCTTCACGAAGTCCAGGCCACCGCAGAGGGCCTCGTAGACCACCCGGCCGTAGTTGCGGCCCGACAGCCCGAGCTTGGGCTTGGTGGTGGCACCCAGCAGCGGCCGGCCGTACTTGTCCAGGCGCTCCCGCTCCACCACGATCCCGGTGGGGGGCCCGGCGAAGGTCCTCACGTAGGCGACCGGGAGGCGCATGTCCTCCAGCCGCAGGGCCCTGAGGGCCTTGAAGCCGAAGACGTTGCCGATGATCGACGCGGTCAGGTTGGCGATCGAACCCGGCTCGAACAGATCGATGTCGTAGGCGATGTAGGCGAAGTACTGCTCGGCGTTCCCGGGCACCGGGTCGAGCCGGTAGGCCTTGGCTCGGTAGCGCTCACAAGCCGTGAGGCGATCGGTCCACACCACCGTCCACGTTGCGGTGGAGGACTCGCCGGCCACCGCCGCCGCCGCCTCCTCCGGGTCGACGCCCTCCTGCGGCGTGATGCGGAACAGGGCCAGGACGTCGGTGTCGGACGGCTCGTAGTCCGGCTCCCAGTAGCCCATCTGCTTGTAGGGGATGACGCCCGGCTCGTAGCGCTTGCCATCTCGGAGCGTCGTGGTCATCGGGCGGCCTTGGTGGTCATGGTTCGAGTGTGACCCTCGGCGGCGCCCAACACAACAGTGTTCTGCTAGGAATATCGCTGAATTCATAAAACATGAGTAGGGAGTGAGGAGGCCGACGATGACGCTGACCCAGCTGCGCACCTTCGCCGCGGTGGCCCGGGCCGGCTCGGTGGTGGCCGCAGCCGCGGCCCTGCACGTGACCCAGCCCGCGGTGTCCTCGGCCCTGCGGGCCCTGGAGCGCTCGCTCGGCGTCGCTCTGGTCGAACCCGACGGTCGGGGCGTCCGCCTCACGGCCAGCGGCGAGGTCTTTGCCGGATACGCCCATCGCCTGCTCGGCCTGCTGGACGAGGCGGAGCAAGCTGCCCGGGGCGGGTCAGACCCCTCCCGGGGCCGTCTGCGCATCGCCGCGGTGACCACGGCCAGCGAGCACGTCCTGCCCCCGTCGCTGGCCCTGTTCCGCCGAGAGCACCCTGCGGTCGACGTCGCCCTGGAGGTGGGGACCAAGGCCGACGTCTGGAAGTGGATGGCCGACCACGCTGTCGACGTGGCCCTGGCCGGTCGGCCCCCCGACGCCAGTGACCTGTGGGTGCGGGGCACGCGCGACAACGAGCTGGTCGTGGTGGCCGCTCCGGGAACGGTGCCGGCCGACGGCGATCCGCTGGCGCTCACCGACCTGGGAGAGCACACCTGGCTCCTGCGCGAGCCTGGGTCGGGCACCCGGGAGACCCAGACCGCGATGCTGACCGCTTCCGAGGTGGACCCGCCCACCCTCACCCTGGGCTCCAACGGCGCGGTGGTGGCCGGTGCCGTCGCTGGGCTGGGCACCACCCTCATGTCCCGCGACGCGGTCGGGCCCGAGGTGGCTGCGAGGACGCTCGAGGTGGTGCCGGTCGCCTCCACGCCGGTGCCCCGGCCCTGGCACCTCGTCACCCGTCGAGAGGTGCCCCCGACCGCCGAGCTCTTCGTGCGCCACCTCCTCGACCCCGCCGCCAGCCACCCCGCGGCCCGCTTCGTCCCCTGGGGATGACCCAGGGCTCTGCCGCCCCGCCTCAGGGCTCGCGCCAGGAGCGCCAGCCGGGGGCCGGGTGCACGGCCCGCTGGAGGCCGGGCAGCTCGTCTTGGACAGCTGCCTCCAGCAGGGTGCGGTCGGCGGCGTCGAGGGTGCCCACCGCGTCGGGGTCCGAGGTGGGCAGGGGCAGGGAGAAGGACCAGGTGGCCACCAGCAGGGCGACGAGGCCATCGAGGACCGGCCCCGCCAGCGGCCCGGGGTCGAGGCCGCGAAGCAGGGTCTGGAGGCGCCGCCGCTCGCGGATGGTGAGGGTCAGCGGATCCCGCAGCACGGCCCACGCCCCGTCGGTGAGGGCAAGGCGCTGGCCGGCGAGGAGCAGGTCGCGGATCGACAGCACGCCGATCACCGCCGCCCCGTCGGCGACCACGAGGTGGCGGATGTGGCGATCGTGCATCTCGGCCGCGGCCTCGTAGATCTCCCAGTCCCGGGCCGCGGTCACGACCTCGCGGGTCATCAGATCGCCCAGGACATCGCCGTCGAGGTCGATGCCGGCGGCCACGCCCCGCAGCAGATCCCGCTCGGTGAAGATGCCGGCCAACCCGCCGTCGTCGTCGAGCACGACGATGGACCCGACGCCGCGATCCGACATGGCGATGGCCGCCACCCGCACCGGCCAGCTGGCCGCCGCGGTGAGCACGTCGCCGCCAGCCAGGTCACCCACCTTGAGGTCGATGCCCGAGCGGCCCGCGGTGGTCGCGACCGGCGCGGTCGCAGTCATGCCCGGGCTCCGATGACCGGGCGGGACGGCGCCGGTGCGGCGGCGCCGCCCCCGCAGGCCTGGGGCCCGCGGTCCCGCACCCGGAAGCGGCCGGCCACCGGGTCCAGGTCGACCAGCATTGGGAAGGGTCGCTCCTCGGGCAAGGGGCACGGCCGGCCCAGGTGGGCGACGATCTCGCCTTCGAAGCGCTCCAGCACGCTGCCCACCACCCGCTGGGTGCCCGTGGGCAGGCCGCAGCGAGACCCGTTGGTCACCCGGGTCAGCTTGGCGTGGATCCGTTCCACGTCGTCGGGCCCGCCGATCCCGGCCTCGATGCGGTCGAGGGCTTCGGCGATCTGCGCCGCCCCGGCGGGACACGCCGGGCACTGGCCGCAGGACTCCTCGGCCAGGAACCGGGCGAAGGCCGCGGTCACCGAGACGATGCAGGCATGGTCGTCGTACACCGCGAAGCCGCCCGAGCCCAGGCCGGAGCCAGCGGCTGCCATGGCCTCGAACGACAGCCCGACATCGAGGTCGGCGTCGGTGAGGACGCCGGCTGACGCGCCCGGGACCACCGCCTTCACCGTCCGCCCGGTCCGGGGGCCGCTGCCGATGTCGTGGATGAGATCCCGCAGCGGGGTGCCGAGGTCCAGCTCGATCACCGCGTGGCGGGTCACGTCGCCGCACACCGTGAACAGCATCGTCCCGGGTGACTCGTCGGTGCCGCGGGAGCGGAACCAGGCCGCGCCCTCGCGCAGGATGGGCGGGACGTGGGCCAGGGTCTCGGCGTTGTTGACCGCGGTCGGGTGGCGGGCGCCCCGGTCGGCGAACAGGCCGACCTGGTGGGGCTTGAGCAAGCGGGGCAGGGGAGGTCGGCCCTCGATGGCCTCCAGGCAGGCCGTCTCCTCGCCGAACAGGTAGGCGTCGGGCCCGGCCACCACCTCGAGCCGCACCGCACCCAGCATCCCGGCCCCGCCCATCTCGTCGAGGGCCCGGGCCACCGCGTCGCGCTCGACGGTGCGGGAGGCCTCCAGGGCGAGGAACGCGGTGCCGGCGCCGAGGGCATGGGCGGCGATGGCCAGCCCCTCCAGCACCTGGTACGGGTTGGTGCGCAGCAGCCACCGGTCCTTGTAGGCGGCCGGCTCGCCCTCGGCCGCGTTGGCCACCACGTAGGCGACGCCGTCGCTCGCCTCGCGCACGGACCGCCACTTGACCCCGGTGGGGAACCCGGCCCCGCCGCGCCCTCGGAGCCCCGCCTCGGTCACGGTGGCGATCACGGCGTCGGGGGGCAGGGCCAGCGCGGCGGTGATGCCCTCCCCGCCCCCGACCCGCCGGTAGGCGTCGATGTGGTCGATGGGCACGTCGGCGTGCAGGACCGACGCGTTGCGGGTCGCGCCGCCCCTCGGGGGCCGGTCGGCGATCTGAGGGGGCGCGGGGTGGGGGAACACGGGACGACCTCCTGCGAGGCGTGAGCTCGAACCTACGACCGGGCCCCGGCGCAGCCATCCCCCCCAGGGGTGAGAGCACGGGGGTTCGCCCCGTCGCCCCGGTCGATCCACCCCCGGTCTCCCTCGGTGGGGGGACGACGCGGCCGCGCCGCGGGCGCACCCTGGAGCCACCACCCCCCGACCGGCGCGGAGACAGCACCATGGACACGGACCCGACCGACCTCCAGGCCCTCGAACGCACCCTGCGATCGATGGACGGCACCGTGACCACCGACGGTCCCGACTCGTCGGATGTGGCCGCCCTGGCCCGCACCCTGGTCGCGGACGGGCGGGGCATCCTGGCCGCCGACGAGTCGATCGGCACGCTCGACAAGCGGTTGGCCCAGGTGGGGGCGGAGCCGACCGCCGAGGGGCGCCGTCGCTACCGGCAGTGGCTGGTGACCGCGCCGGGGCTGGGCCGGCACGTGAGCGGAGTGATCCTCTACGACGAGACCATCCGCCAGGCGACCGACGACGGCAGCCCCTTCCCCGAGGCGATCGCGGCGGCGGGGATGCACCCGGGCATCAAGGTAGACACCGGCACCGCCGCCCTGGCCGGCCACGCCGACGAGCAGATCACCTCCGGTCTGGACGGGTTGCGCGACCGGCTGGCCGAGTACCGCGCCCTCGGCGCCCGCTTCGCCAAGTGGCGGGCGGTGATCGCGGTCGGGGACGGCCGGCCGACCGAGGCCTGCCTGGTCGCCAACGCCCAGGCCATGGCCCGCTACGCCGGGCTGTGCCACGAGGCCGGGATGGTGCCCATCATCGAACCGGAGGTTCTCATGGACGGAGACCACGGGCTGGAGATCGATCTGGCGGTGACCCGCGCCGCGCTGGGCCGCACCTTCACCGCCCTGGCCGAGCTGGACGTCGCCCTCGACGCGGTCCTGCTCAAGGTCAACATGGTGCTGCCGGGCCGGGGATCAGCCGAGGACCCCAACGATGCCGAGGTGGCGGAGGCCACCCTTGCCGCGCTGCGGGGCTCGGTCCCCGCCGCGGTCCCGGGCATCGTGTTCCTCTCGGGTGGGCAGTCCGCCCTCGACGCCACTCGGCGCCTCGACGCCATCAACCGGATGGCGGCCACCGACCCCCACGGCCCTGCTCCCTGGCCCCTCAGCTTCTCCTACGCCCGCGCCCTGCAGGGCCCGGCCCTGGAGGTGTGGGCCGGCCGCGACGACACCATCGAGGCCGGCCAGCGGCTCCTGGTGCAGCGGGCCCGGAGCATCCGGGCCGCGGCGACGGGCTCCTACGACCCGGACATGGAGGACGCGGCCCCGTCCTGAGCCTCGCTCGGCGGGGGACCACCGGGGCCCGATGGCTCCCGCCCGAGGCGGACCCGGGGAGGCTCATCGCTCCCGACCAGGACGCGGATCGTCGTCCCGTCGCCCACCGTCGAGTCGATGCGCAGCCGGGCCCCGATGAGGTCGGCCCGCTCGGTCATGCCGGTCAGGCCGTAGGACTCCGAGCCGCCGTCCCGGGCGGCGTCGTCGAAGCCTCGCCCGTCGTCGGCCACCTCCAGCACGACGCCGTCGGGTCGCGCCGCCAGGGTGAGGCGGACCCGGTCGGCCTCGGCGTGCTTGACCACGTTCTGGAGCGCCTCCTGGGCGATGCGGTACAGGGCGGTCTCGATGTGGTCCGCCAGGCGGCAGTCCTCCAGGTCGACCTCGACCTCGACCCCGGGCACGGACCGGGCCAGGCTGTCGAGTCCGGCGGCCAGGCCGAGGTCGTCGAGCACCGAGGGGCGGAGCCCGGCGATGGTGATCCGGGTCTCCTCCAGTGCGGCCGCAGCGAGACGTTGTGCGGCGGCGACCTGTCCGGTCGCGAAGGCGGGGTCCACGTCGATCGCCTCGGCCGCCGCGGTCAGGTGATAGGACAGGCCGACGATCCGCTGGCTGATGCCGTCGTGTACCTCGCCGGCCAGGCGCCGCCGCTCGGTCTCCTGAGCAGCGATGAGCCGCTCCGCGAACTGCTCG
Source organism: Acidimicrobiales bacterium (assembly GCA_038233075.1). GTDB lineage: Bacteria > Actinomycetota > Acidimicrobiia > Acidimicrobiales > Iamiaceae > Iamia. The sequence goes on along the minus strand of JBBSMQ010000002.1, from coordinate 124,559 downwards.
CGAGCCTGCTCACGCTGGCCCAGCCGTCGGTGCAGACGGGCGTTGTCCATTGCGCCCGCCATGAGGTTGGCGATCCCCTGGAGGGTGGCCAGGTCCTGCTCCGAGAACTCTCGGGGCTCCCGGGCGTGGGCGTTGAGGACGCCGACGAGGTGGTCCGGGCCGCTGAGCATGGGCACCGAGACCAGGGTGCGGAACTCCTCGCCGCGGAGCTCGCGCAGGTACGTGTAGCGGACGTCGTTGAACTTGTCGGCCACCACCGCCGGCTCCTGGTGCGCCGCCACCCAGCCGGCCACGCCCTCCCCGACCGCCAGCTCGATCCGGCCGGCGTGGGCGTCGAACGGCGGGGTCGCCCCGGCCAGCACCAGGCAACCGCGCTCGTCGTCCATGAGGTGCACGAAGCAGACGTCGGTGGAGGTGGCCTCGGTGATGACCGCGGCCACCCCCTGGACGATGCCCCGCAGGTCGAGCCCGGTGGTCAGGGTGTCGACGATGCGCCGCAGGAGAGCCAGCTCGGCGCCCGGCTCTTCCAGGCCCAGACCGGCCAGGGCCTCGGTAGTCACCGGAACAGCCCCTCCCGGAGGGCAGCGCCCACCGCCTGGGCCCGGTCGCTCACGTCGAGCTTCCGGTCGATCGATCGGGTGTGGCTCTTGACCGTCTCCTCGCTGATGAACAGCTTGGTCCCGATGGCCCGGTTCGAGCAGCCGGCCACGATCTCCCCCAAGACCTCGCTCTCGCGCTGGGTCAGGCCCATGTGGGCGCCGGGCCAGAACTCGCCCCGGTGGAGGCGGGCCGCCGACTCGGCCACCCTCCCGGCCAGGGTCGGGTCGATGACGATGACCCCGGTTCGGACCCGCTCGAGGTGCTCGGCCAGCTCTTCGCCCTGCACCCGCTTGAGCAGGAAGCCGGCCGCGCCGGCGCGCAGGGCCTGGAAGAGGTACTGCTCGTCGTCGTACACGGTGAGGAAGACCACCTGGCAGACCTCGTCGCGGCTGCGCAGCTCGGTACACAGGTCGAGGCCGCTGTCAGGCCCCAGCCGGATGTCGAGCAGCACCACCTCGGGTGCCAACGCGGCCTGGGCGGCCAGCGCCTCCTCCCGGGAGCGGGCGGTGGCGACCACCTCGATGCGCTCCCGGTACCGGGCCAGCATCGCCTTGAGGCCGCCGAGCACCATCTCGTGGTCATCGACCAGCAACAGGCGGAGCGGTGTGGTCACAGCCCTTCCAGCATAAGGGACGGTCATCGGCGGGGTCCGGGCGTCCGGGGTGGGTCGCGATCTGCTCCCGCCGACCCCACCCAGGGGGGATGTCTGCGGCGGCCGTGGTCCTTACCGTCGATGTCGACCAGCAAGAGGAGTCCCCATGTCCCCACCAGACCCTGAGAGCCCGTCATGACGGCGACGATGTCCCCGTCGTCCTCGCTCGGCACGGCAGCGGAGGGGACCCATGGGCCGGCCGTGGACCTGGACGCGCTGGCGCTCCACCTCGTGCACGGCACCCAGCAGGCCGCCCTCGCCAGCCTGCCCCACGTGGGCGGCGGCGAGGGACGAGCGGCCGACGCCGCCGCCGTCGATGCGATGCGGCGTGCCTTCCGGCTCCTTCCGGGAATCGGCAGGGTGGTCATCGGAGAGGGCGAGAAGGACGCCGCGCCCATGCTCTACAACGGCGAGTGCGTGGGCACCGGTCGGGGGTGGGAGTTCGATCTGGCCGTCGATCCTCTGGAGAACACCACGGCCTGCGCCCGTGACTCTGAGGGGGCCATCGCCGTCGTGGCGGCGGCACCGGCGGGCACCCTGTGGGGCAGCGCCACTGCCTGGTACATGGACAAGCTGGTGGTCGGTGCCGGCGCCGCGAACGCCATCGACATCACGCGTCCGCTGGCAAGCAACCTGGCCGCCGTGGCCGATGCTCTCGATCGGCCGGTCGGGTCCCTGCGAGCAGTGGTGCTCGACAAGCCCCGGCACGAGCCGCTCGTGGCCCAGCTCCGCGAGGCAGGTGTACGGGTGCGGTTGATCTCAGACGGCGATGTGGCCGGCGCCTTCGAAGTGCTTCTGCCTGACGGTGACGCCGACCTCCTCGTCGGGGTGGGCGGCGCTCCCGAAGGGGTCATCACCGCATGCTCGGCCCGGCTCCTCGGCGGGGACATGCAGGCTGCGCTTGCGCCGCAGTCGACATCCGAGCTGGAGCGGGTCGCCGCTGCGGGCCACGACCTCGGCGCTCCGCTGATGCTCGATGATCTGGTCGCCGCCGAGCAGTGCTGCGTCGTGGCCACCGCCGTGACCTCCGGTCGCCTGCTACGAGCGCCTACCCGGAGGAGCGGGGGATGGCGGACGTGGACGATGGTGTCGACGCCCCGTCACCCGTGGCTCGTCATCGAGGCGACCCACGACGTCCTCGAGGCGACCGACGACTGCGAGCCCGTCTGATGAAGGACCAGGACAGGAGCGAAACGTGCCCGACAAGCTGATGCGCATGCAGAGGGCCGTGCCCTCCCAGGGGAGTGCCCGCCGACCGCGGATGCTGGCCATCGCCGGGGACAGCGCGGCCGGTAAGACCACCCTCACCCGCGGCATCGTCGAGGCCCTGGGCGCCGAACGGTGCACCGCGGTGTGCATCGACGACTACCACCGCTACGACCGCGAGGAGCGCAAGCACGTTCCCTTCTCGCCCCTCCACCCGGACTGCAACTACGTCGAGATCATGGAGCAGCACCTGCAGCTGCTGGCAACGGGGCAACCCATCCTGAAGCCGGTCTACGACCACTCGAACGGGTCCCTCGTCCGGCCTGAGCTGGTCGAGCCCGCCGACTACGTGATCGGCGAGGGCCTCCTGCCGTTGCACACCCGTCTGTCTCAGGCGTGCTTCGACGTGAGCGTGTACGTGGATCCGCCCGAGGAGATCCGACGGGCCTGGAAGGTGAAGCGCGACACCTCTGACCGGGGCTACGGCGAGGACGAGGTCCTGGCCAGCCTCACCCAGCGCGAGCCCGACTCCCTGGCGTTCATCCGTCCCCAGCGGTCGAAGGCTGACATGGTGGTCCGCTTCGGTCCCATCGAGGGACGCGAGGATCCGCCCGACACCCCGCTGTCAGCCACCCTGCTGCTGCGTCCGACCATCTCCCACCCCGACCTCTCCGTGGTGCCGGCGGATTCGGCCCCCGGGGCCCCGATGCACCTCAAGATGCTGCGGGATGACGACGGGCGCCCGGTGGATGCGCTGCACATCCACGGCTACGCGCCCGCTTCGGAGACCGAGGTGGTCAAGAAGCTCGTCTGGGACAGCCTGGACGTCGATGCGCCGTTGCCCCCAGCTCTTGGGCGGCTCGGTGACGGCCAGGTCAGCGAACCGTTGGCGATCACCCAGCTGATCCTGATCCACCACCTCCTGCGGGCCGGCTGATCACGGACGCAAGGACCACGGGATCGTGCTTGAGCGACCCCGGGCCCCTTCGTCGGCTCGACGCGATCGAAGACGGCCGGCGCAGCTCAGCTCGGCGGATGTGGCAGCAACCGCAGCCGGCCGTCGACGCGCTCAACCTCCATTGCGAAGTCGAATCGATCCACCATGGTGGCGTAGACGACATCGTCGGGGTGCGCGTGTTCCTCGCCGACGGCCAGTGTCCGCGCCGCCACCGGCAGACCCGCGACCGCCTCGGCGGTGGCGGCCGCCTCGAGAGGCCGGCCGGTGCGTGCTCGCTCGATGAGCTGAGCCGTGAGCAGATCGTCCTCCCCGCCGTCGGGCTCGTCGGGAAATCGGCCCGTGACCACATACGTCGGAGCGCCGAGCTTCGCGTCCACGATGGCCGCGGCGGTGGCCGACGCGCACACCAGGCTGGCCGCGAACAGCCGGTCCGCGCTGGTTGCGGCGATCGCCCCCTGTGTGCCCGCCGAGGTTCGCTGAACGAGCACCCGGCCTGCGACATCCGCTCGTCCGACAGCCACCGGCGAGTTGGGGAGATCGAAACCCGGTGGACGGCGCCCGTGCTCCTCGCCCACGACGAGCGCCTTCGGGATCTCTCGTCCGAGCGCTACTGCCTCCTCGACGCCCGCGACCAACCAGATCGACGATGCCCCGGCGGCGAAGGCGTAGGCCGCCGTGGTGAACGCCCGCAGCACGTCGACCGCCACCACGACCCCGCCGACCTCGTGGAGCTCCCAACGGGCGACGTACTTGGCCTCGGATACCGGCATCGCGTCACCGTAGGACAGGTCGAGCAAGGTCCCCTTCACGACAGGGTCACGTCCTACGGCAGACCCTGGACTGGTTGGATCGCTCCGCAGGGTCAGCGGATGGTGGCGAAGAAGGTGCGGATCTCCTCGACCAGCACCTCGGGCTGCTCGAAGGCGGCGAAGTGCCCGCCCTTGTCGAGCTCCCGCCAGTGGGTGATGTTGAAGCGCTTCTCGGCCCACCGTCGCGAGGGTCGGAAGATCTCCTTCGGGAACCGGGCCGCACCGGTCGGGCAGTCCACGTACTCGAGGTTGACGTTGCGAAGGCTCTCCCAGTAGAGGCGAGCCGACGACGTGGCCGACGCCGTGACCCAGTACAGCATCACGTTGTCGAGCAGCTCGTCCCTGGTCACCGCGTTCTCGGGGTGGCCATCGCAGTCCATCCAGGCCCAGAACTTCTCGACGATCCACGCCAGCTGACCGACGGGCGAGTCGGTCAGGCCGTACCCCAGGGTCTGCGGTCGGGTCCCCTGCTGCTTGGCGTACCCCGAGTCCCACTGGTCGTAGTAGCCGAAGGCGGCCAGCGCATCGCTCTCCACCTCGCTCAGGTCGTCCATGGTCTCGGCATCGGGTGGGGCGATGACCATGTTCAGGTGGATGCCGGCGCAGCGGTCGTGGTGGTCCTGGCCGAGCAGGGTGGTGACCATGGCCCCCCAGTCGCCGCCCTGGGCGCCGTAGCGGTCGTAGCCGAGCACGCCCATGAGCTCGTCCCAGGCGGAGGCGATCTTCTCGACGCCCCACCCGCGCACGGTCGGCTTGGCCGAGAACCCGTAGCCCGGCAGCGCCGGCGCCACCACGTGGAACGCGTCCGCCGCCGAACCTCCGTGGGCGGTGGGGTCGGTCAACGGCTCGATGACCTTGTGGAACTCGACGATCGAGCCCGGCCACCCGTGGGTGAGCACGAGGGGAAAGGCATCCTCGTGGCGCGACCGCACGTGGATGGCGTGGATGTCGAGTCCCTGGATCGGCACCATCACCTGGTCGAAGCGGTTCAGGGCCGCCTCCCGCGCCCGCCAGTCGTAGGTGGTGCGCCAGTACTCGGCCAGGTCCTGCACGTAGGACAGCGGGATGCCCTGAGACCAGTCGTCCACCGGCTCGGGGTCGGGCCAGCGGGTGTGGGCCAGCCGGCTCCGCAGGTCCTCGAGGACCTCGTCCGCCACCTCGATCGAGAACTCCGTCACAGCCGTCATGGCCGGACTCTAGAGCCGCTCAGCGGACCGGGGCCCGGGCCTGCGGTCCGTGGACCCTCAGCCGCCGGCCCGCTCGTCGGAGCGGCGGGCGGTCTCGTCGTAGACGCCCTGAGCCATCAGCGAGGACTCGGTGGCGGCTCGCGCTCGGTAGAGCTCGGCTCGCAGCGACCACAGGCCGGGGTCGTCGCCCGCCCGGGCGGCCAGCTCGATGAGCTGGCAGGCCATGCGGTGGTCGCCGCCCTCGGACAGCTCCTGGGCTCGGGCCGCGAGCCGGTCCGCCCCACCGGCCAGATCGGCCACCTCGGCGGCCAGGGCCTCAGCCGGCGGGGGCTTGAGCTGGGCCGGGTCGCCGTCCCACCAGCCGCCGTACAGCCGCCACACGTTGCGGACGACGAACTCGGGCTCGTCGTAGATCGGACGCAGCCACGGCCGCCGCAGCAGGTCCTCGTCGACGCGCACCGAGTGGACGATCTCGTCGAGGCTGGCGCCCTGGTTCATGGCCGACACCACGTCGTCGACGAGTCGTTCGAGCGCCGTGGCGAGGTCGCCCAGCACGGTCGCCACCCGGTCCCGACCGGCGACGGGCAGCCCGTGTGCAGGTAGCAGCAGCTCGGGCTCGAGGGTCAGCATCCGGCGCAGCGCTGCGGCCCACTCCGCCGGGTAGCGCTGCACCTTCTGGGGGTTGCCGGCGTTGGGGAACACCCAGGCCACGAAGTCACCTACGGCCACGGCCTGGTGCGACGGGATCCACGCCCAGGTGTGGTCGTCGGTCTCGCCCCGGTCGTGGTGCAGCTCCACCTCCAGCCCTCCGATCGAGACGTCCAGCGAGTCGCGGTAGGTCTGGGTGCACTCCAGGGTGGTGTCGGGCAGGAACGACGGACGCGCTCCGCTGCGATCGCCGCCGCCGCCACGACCGCCGCCGCCGAACCCGGGGCCGAACTGGCGGGCGTTGATGGCCAGGTTCCAGCCGTTCGTCTCGCGGTACCGCTCGAAGCGTGCACCGATGTTCTCGTGGCCGATGACCTCTGGGTCGGCGTGGCCCCGCTCGCGCCCGTCGGCCACCAGGGCACCGCTGCCGCCCACGTGGTCGACGTGGCCGTGGGTGTAGACGAGGGAGTGGACCGGCTCGTCGGCCCAGCCCCGCAGCGAGGCCGTGACCGCCTTGCCGGTGAACACGCTCGACGAGTCGAACAGCACCAGACCCTCCTCGGTCCGGAACGCCACCACGTGGGAGAACGACTCGACCACGGCCAGCCCATCGCCCACCTCGGACAGCTCGTTGGTGACCCGGTTCGTCGGCCCCTCCGGCGCTCCGTCCGGCGGCCCACCCGGCGTCGACCAGGCATCCACGACGGCGGCCGAGTGATCCAAGAGTTCCGACGAGAGGCCCATGTCCGGAGCATCTCAGTTCGGTGGAGCCTGCGCTCGCTGGACGCCCGCTGACGCTCCGGCCGAAGGCGTCACCTGACAGACCCATCCAGACTCGAGATCGCCTGGTGAGCAGGGTGCGAGCTAGACGGCGCCGGCGGGCACCCGGGCCGAGGTGAAGTGCATGACCCCGTCGTCGACCGGTGCCCTGCGGCCCAGCAGCTTCTTGTCCTCGGAGTAGCGCTGGGTGTTGACCCACGGGGCGCGGTCGCCCTGGTGGGGGAGCAGGGGCATCATCCGCTGCATGTACCCCGCGGAGAAGTCGTCGATCCATGGACGCTCCGGCATGTCGCCGTCCGAGGGACGCAGGCGCGGCGTGCACTGGTCGGTGCCCGTGGCGGCCATGTGGTTGAGCAGCCGGCACACATACTCGCAAGTGAGATCGGCCCGCAGGGTCCACGACGCGTTCACGTAGCCGAACGACGAGGCCAGGTTGGGCACGTCGGAGTAGGCCAGTCCCTTGTAGGTCCAGGTCCGCGAGAAGTCGACGGGCTCGCCGTCGACCTCGAAGTCCATCTCGCCCAGGGTCACCAGCTGCAGGCCGGTGGCGGTGACGATGATGTCGGCCTCCAGGTCGTCGCCCGACGCCAAAGCGATCCCGTCCTCGGTGAAGCTCTGGATGTGGTCGGTGACCACCGAGGCCCGTCCGGATCGGATGGCCTCGAACAGATCGCCGTTGGGCACCAGGCACAGCCGCTGGTCCCACGGGTCGTAGCGGGGCGTGAAGTGGGTGTCGACGTCGTAGTCGGGGCCCAGCTCCTTGCGGACGAGGTGCAGCAGCTTCTGCTTCACCTTCCCGGGGTCGGTCCGCGTCTTGCGGTACACCCACTCCTGGAGGTGCGCGTTCTTCCAGCGGGTGAGGGCGTAGGCCCACCGATCGGGCAGCACCTTGCGGAGGCTGTTGGCGATGGGGTCGCGATCAGGGCGGGAGACCACGTAGGTGGGGGAGCGCTGGAGCATGGTCACCCGGGCGCCCTGGTCGACGAGGGCCGGGACCAGGGTCATGGCGGTGGCCCCGGAGCCGATCACGACGATGCGCTGACCGTCGACGTCGAGGTCGTCGGGCCACTCCTGGGGGTGGATGACCTGACCCTCGAAGCGGTCACGGCCCTGGAACTCCGGTGTGTAGCCGCCCCTGTAGCTGTAGTAGCCCGAGCACATGAACAGGTAGCCGCAGCTGAGGGTGACGGTCTCGCCGGTGTCGGTGCGCCGGCCGGTGACGGTCCAGGTCGCGTCCTCGCTCGACCACTCAGCCCGGGTCACCCGGTGCCGGAACCGGATGTGTCGGTCGATCCCGAACTGGCGAGCGGTCTCGCGCACGTAGGCCAGGATCGACGGGCCGTCGGCGATGGACTTGGCATCGGTCCAGGGCTTGAACGAGTAGCCGAGGGTGTGCATGTCGCTGTCCGAGCGCACCCCTGGGTAGCGGAACAGGTCCCACGTCCCCCCGAGGTCGTCGCGGCCTTCGAGGATGGCATAGGACCGGTCCGGGCAGAGCGTCTGGAGGTGGTAGCCGGCCCCGATGCCGGAGATCCCGGCCCCGACCACGAGCACATCGACGTGTTCCACGCTCGTCAACCCTGCCTCCAGATGCGGGTGCCTCCGACGCCGCGCACCCTACCGGCCGATGTGGCCGGTCGAGCCCCTCGGCCGTCTGCCGGAAGCCGCGGTTCTCCCGGACCGACGCGCCTACGGTGCGGTGATGGCCCGTCACGCCCGGACGCCACCCCCACGTCTAGCTGCGACGCGATGACCGACGCCGTGCGGTGGGGGATCGCCGCCACCGGCGGCATCGCCGAGTCCTTCGCCGAGGGCCTGGCCCAGGTCCCGGACGCCGAGCTGGTCGCAGTGGCGTCGCGGTCCCAGGAGCGGGCCGATGCCTTCGGCGACAGCCACGACGTTCGCAACCGGCACGGCTCCTACGAGGCCCTGGCCGACGATCCCGAGGTGGACGTGGTCTACGTGGCCACGCCCCAGTCGCGCCACGCTGAGGACACCCTGCTGTTCCTCGCTGCCGGCAAGGCGGTGCTGTGCGAGAAGCCCTTCGCCCTCGACGAGGCCCAGGCCGCCACCATGATCGACGCGGCCCGCCAGCACGACCTGCTCCTCATGGAGGCCATGTGGTCCCGGTTCCTGCCGGCCTACCGTCGGTTGCGAGAGGTGCTGGCCGAGGGACGCATCGGCGAGCCCCGCCTGGTCGAGGCCGACTTCGGGTTCCGCCTCCCCGACGACGTCGGCGATCACCGGCTCATCGATCCCACCCTCGGTGGCGGGGCCCTGCTCGACCTGGGTGTGTACCCGGTGCAGCTGTGCGCGCTGGTCCTGGGCCCGCCCGACCGCGTCGCCGCCGTCGGTCACCTCGGGCCCACCGGCGTCGACGAGCAGGTCGCGGCCGTGCTCGGCCATCCCGGCGGCGCCGTGGGGGTGGCCAAGGCCGCCATCCGCACGGGGATGACGTGCACCGCCCGGATCGCCGGCACCGAGGGCGCCATCGAGATCCCGGCGATGATGCACTGCCCGGACCGCCTCCGGGTCGTCTCCGTCGCGGAGCGCCGCCCCTCCCAGCCTCGGCTGGCGCCTCGACACCGTGCTGTCGCTGAGAGGCCTCGGAAGCGTCTCGTGCGACTTTGCCCCGTTGGCGCCTGTTCGCTCGGCCTCTCAGCCCCGTGGGGCCGGTGACCGAGTCTCCGCGCACCCGGCCCACCGCTTCGCCGATGCGGGCCGACGGTCGTCGGTGTGCCCGCGGGGAGCTCGTCCCCGACCCGGTCGTCGATGGGTGGGCGGTGCTAGCCGGCGGTGGTCCAGAGGCCCATGACCGGGAACCCGGTGGCCAACCCCTCGAACGGAGCGCTGCCGTCGGGGAGGTCGGGGAGGGTGTCGAGGCTGTAGCCGAAGACCTCGGGCACCGAGGCCACGCGCCAGGTGACCTGGGTTGTCCAGATGCTCCAGAAGTCCTTGCCGAACTCGCGGTTGAGGTCCTCGTAGATCATCTTTCGCTTCTGCGGGTCGGTCTCGGAGCGGCCCTCGTCGAGCAGGGCGTCGATCTCGGGGTCGTTGATGCGACCGAAGTTCGCCGGCGAGGCACTGTTGAACCAGACGTAGAGCTGATCGGGGTCGCCGCCGGGGTAGTTGCGGAAGCCCATGATGTCGTACTCGCCGCTGATGGCGTTGTCGATGAGCTTGTCCTGCTGGACCGTCTGGATGTTGAGGTCGACCCCGATCTGGTTGGCGGCCTGCTGGAGGTAGACCGCCACCTCCTGGGTGGTCTTCCCCGGTGTGGCCTGGTAGGTGATGGGCGGCAGCGGGCCGTTCTCGGACTCCCAGTCGGCGATGAGGCGCTTGGCCTCGGCCATGTCCGGCTCCAGCGGGAACCCGCTGTCCTCCAGGTAGCCCACCGACCCCTCGGCGAAGGGACCGTTGGCCAGCGTGAACAGGCCCCGGTTGATGACCTCGTTCAGGTCGCCCCGGTCCACGCCGAGGGCGAAGGCCTTGCGGATGCGGACATCGTCGAAGGGAGGCTTGGACGAGTTCACCTGCAGGAACGTGACCTCGCCGTTGGCGTTGGAGTCGCGGTACTTCAAGACCCCGTCCTCGGCCAGGTTGTTGACGGTGATGAAGTCCTCGGCCGCGCCCAGGTAGGCCAGGTCGAGGGTGCCGGACTGCAGACCGTTGATGCGCTGCTCGCCCTCGATGACCGGGGTGAAGCGGATCTCGTCCAGGTACGGGTAGGGCTCGCCGTCGGGGGCCATCTGCCAGTAGTCCGGGTTCTTCACCGCCACGAACTCCCGGCCCTTGTCCCAGCTCTTGAGCTTGAACGGCCCGGTGCCGATGAGGTCGCGGTCACAGGAGTCGGCGTTGTCGAGCTGGGCCTGGGCGATCATGCCGAGGCGGCCGCTGGAGTGGAGGAAGGCGGGGAAGGCGGCCCAGGGGACCTTGGTGGTCACGGTGACCTCCATGGCGCCGGTGGCCTCGACGGTGTCGATGTTGTCGAGCACGAAGATGAACAGCAGGGCGGCCCGGCCCTCGTACTGGCCCCGGTAGGCGTCGAGGTTGTTCTTGACCACCTCGGCGTTGAGCGGTGAGCCGTCGTGGAAGGTGATGCCGTCGCGGATGGTGATGGTCCACTCGGTGAACTCGTCGTTGGGCTCGACCGCCTCGGCCAGGTAGGGGACGAACTCCGTGTCGCCGTTGGGGACGGTGAGGGTGTCGTAGATGGACGTGGCGATCTGGATGCCGGAGATGGCCAGCTGGGCCTCGGGCAGGCACCAGCCGTCGCCGGTCTCGGCTTCGAGGGCCATGGTCACCGACCCGCCCCGGACGGGATCGCCCGCGTCGTCCCCGTCGACGGGTCCACCGCTGTCGGAGGACTTCCCGCCGCACGAGGCAGCCAGCAGGGCCAGTGCCACCAGCAACGTCAGCAGGGACGTAGGACGACGACGGGTGTGGATCATGGGAGGGCCCCCCTGGGGTGCGCGGCGAACGACGGCGAGGAGCAGCATAGGGCAGTGACCGGCGCCACACATGCCGCCCCCCCGCCCCCCCGCACCCCCCCGGGCCGAGCCTCGCCGACGCCTCGTCCCGGACGCCGCGATGGAGAGGGGCGAGCTCGCGGAGAGCTCCGCCGCGGTCGTCGCTACCCGGTGGTCCAGAGCCCCATCGTGGGATGGCCGGTGGCCAAACCGGTGAACGGGGCGCTGCCGTCGGGGAGCGTGGGGAGGGTGTCGAGCGTGTAGCCGAACACGGCGGGCGTCGACGAGATGCGCCACGTGGTCCAGTTGTGCCACATGCTGTAGACCTCGCTGCCGAACCGGCGGTTGATGTCCTCGTAGATCGCCCGGCGTGCCTCCGGGTCGGGCTCGGAGCGGCCCTCGTCGAGGAGCCGATCGATCTCCGGGTCGTCGATGCGACTGAAGTTCGCCGGCGAGCCGCTCTTCCACCAGACGTAGAGCTCGTCGGGGTCGCCGCCGGGGTAGTTGCGGAACCCGGTCAGCTCGAAGTCGCCGCTGATGGCGTTGTCGATCTGCTTGTCCTGCTGGACCGTGGCCAGGTCGATCTGGATGCCGACCTCGGCGAGGGCCTGCTGGATGTACACGGCGGCGTTGCGCGCCCCCTCGCCCGGGGTGTCCTGGTAAGAGATCGTCGGCAACGGTCCCTTCTCGGCCTCGTACTCGGCGATGAGGCGCTTGGCCCCCTCGATGTCCTGCTCCGGGTAGCCGGCGTCCTCCAGGTAGCCCACCGCACCCGGGGCATAGGGTCCCGATGCCACCGTGAACAGGCCCCGGCCCAGGACCTCCTGGTAGTCCTGGCGATCGATGGCCATGGCCATGGCCCGCCGGATGCGGACGTCGTCCAGCGGAGGCTTGGACGTGTTGAGCTGGACGAAGCCGACCTCGGCGAACTCCTCGGAGTCGCGGTTCTCCACGACTCCCTGGTCGGCCAGGTCGTTCAGGGTCACGAAGGACAGGGCCTCCGAGGTGTGGAGCAGGTCGATGTCGCCGGCCTCGAGGGCGTTGACCCGCTGCTCGGCCTCGACGATGGGCGTGAAGTGGATCTCGTCCAGGTACGGGTAGGGCTCGCCGTCGGGGGCCATCTGCCAGTAGTCGGGGTTCTTCACCGCCACCAGCTCCCGGTCCTTGTCCCAGCTCTGGAGCTTGAACGGCCCGGTGCCGATGAGGTCGCGGTCGCAGGAGTCGGGGTCGTCGAGCTGGGCCTGGGCGGTGATGCCGAGGCGGCCGCTGGAGTGGAGGAAGGCGGGGAAGGCGACCCAGGGGACCTTGGTGGTGACGGTGACCTCCATGGGGCCGGTGGCCTCGACGGTGTCGATGTTGTCGAGCACGAAGATGAACAGCAGGGCGGCCCGGCCCTCGTACTGGCCCCGGTAGGCGTCGAGGTTGTTCTTGACCACCTCGGCGTTGAGCGGTGAGCCGTCGTGGAAGGTGACCCCGTCGCGGAGGGTGATGGTCCACTCGGTGAAGTCGTCGTTGGGCTCGACCGCCTCGGCCAGGGACGGCACGTACTCGCCCTCAGCGTTGGGCGCCGTCAATGTGTCGTAGATCGAGCGCGCCACCATGATCCCGGAGATGGCCAGCTGGGCCTCCTGGAGGCACCAGCCGTCGCCGGTCTCGGCCTCCAGCCCGTAGGTGAGCGATCCGCCCCGGACCGGGCCGCCCACCTCCTCGGCGGTGGGAGCACCCCTGTCGTCCTTGCTCCCCCCGCAGGAGGCGAGCACGATCACGAGGGCGACGAGCACCGCCGGGAGACGACGGGCGGGAACGCGGATGTGGGCCACGGCGGCCTCCTCGATTCGGCGGAGGGAGCCCGACGCTAGCGTCGGGTGAGCGATGTGCGGGCCGACCGGGCGCGACGGCGGAGGTCATCGGCCAGGCGTGCGCCCGGCGGCCTCGCCCGCTCCTACGGTGGGCGCGGTGGATGACGGCGCGGGGGAGCGGATCTGGTACGTGGCCTACGGCTCGAACCTCTGTCGCGACCGCCTCATGGCCTACCTGGAGGGCACGGTGGCTCCGCTGCGGCGCGATGCGGCCGGAGGAGCCGAGCGGGCCGGACCCCGGAAGGCGCGCTACGGCGCCCACCGCGGGTGCAGTGACCCGACACCGCCGGCGGATGACCGGTGGCTCGACATCGGCCACCGGGTCTCGTTCCGGGGTACGTCGCGGCGATGGGGTGGTGGCGTCGCCTTCGTCGCGCTGGCGCCCGAGCCCGGCGTGGCCACCGAGGTCCGGGCCTGGCTCCTCACCGCCGCGCAGGTCCTCGGCGTGGCCGCCCAGGAGGGGCGCCTCGCAGAGGTCCCCGGCCGAGCTCTGCTCGACCGGCTCACCCACGTGGGCGCGACCGCGGCCCTGGGTGGCGGGTGGTACGACACGATCCTGCGCCTCCCCGACGTCGAAGGCAGGATGGCGCTCACGGTCACCACCAGCCGCGCCCTCCCGGCCACGGAGACGACCGAGCCCTACCTGGCCACCATCGCCGCCGGCCGGGCCGAGCGTCCCGATCGCTCGGTGCGTCCCGCGCCGACCGACGCGCCCTGACGGCCACGGCCGCCCCGGGGGCGGCCGTGTCGACCGGGGCCGCGACCACAACGACCCGATGGCAGGATCATCGCGGTGAAGATCCGCATCGGTGTCGGCCTCGGGACCCAGACGCTGACCAACGACGCCGAGACCTTCGGCCCCTACGTCGAGGCCGTCGAGGCGCTCGGCTTCGATTCCCTGTGGCTGTCCGAGCGCCTCACCGGCGACGCTCCGGACCCGCTCGTGGCCCTGGCCGTCGCCGCCGGGCGCACGACCCGCCTGAAGCTGGGCACCAGCGTGCTGGTGCTCCCCGGTCGCAACCCCGTCGTGCTGGCCAAGGAGCTGGCATCGCTCGATCGCTTGTCCGACGGGCGGCTGCTGCCCGCGGTCGGCCTCGGCGCGCCGACGCCGGTCGAGCACCGGGCCTTCGGTGTCGCCCGCAAGGAGCGTGCCGCGTGGTTCGACGAGGCCCTGCCCCTGATGCGCCGGCTGTGGACCGGCGAGGAGGTGGACCACGAGGGCGGTCGCTTCCGGGTGGAGGGCGTCACCCTCCGGCCCCGCCCGGTCCAGGACCCTCTGGAGGTCTGGCTCGGCGGCGTGGCCCCGTCCGAGCTGCGCCGGTGCGGTCGTCTGGGCGATGGCTGGCTGCCGTCGTTCTGCACCGTGGACGACGTGCGCGACGGGTGGTCGGCCATCACCGCCGAGGCGGAGCGTCACGGTCGCGCCATCGATCCTGAGCACCTCGGCGCTCTCGTCGCCTACGCGCGCCACGAGGTGCCCGAGCCGGTTGCGGCCCTCCTCGCCCACCGTCGCCCGGGTCTCGACCCCGGAGCCGTCGTCCCCATCGGGCGTGACGCCCTCCGCTCCCGGCTCGAGGGGTTCATCGCCGCGGGGGCGTCGAAGTTCGTGGTCGTGGCCCTCGACGAGGCCGCGGACGCCATCGACGAGCTGGCGGCGCTGGCCGATGCCGTCGGGCCCCTGGAGACCTGACCCGGGCACCGGGCCGACGGGCCGGGTCGGACTGCCTGTTAGCGACGGCGGGCCTGCTTGTGGTCGTACATGGCGGCGTCGGCCCGACGCAGCATCTCGTCGGCCCGGGCTCCGTGGCGGGCCACCGCGCAGCCCGCGCTCAGGGTGACGCGCACCGGCCCCACATCAGTGTCGATGGGCTCCTCGACCGCGCGCACCATGTCGGCCATCGCGCGTTCGACGTCGGCGACGGAGTCGCGGAGGCAGAGGGCCAGCATCTCGTCGCCGCCCAGCCGCCCGAAGGTGCCTCGGCCCAGGTGATCCTGCCTATGCGACGGGCGACCTCGACCAGGACCGCGTCGCCCACGACGTGGCCGTGCTCGTCGTTGACCCGCTTGAACCCGTCGATGTCGCAGTAGATGACGCCCACCCGGGCGGTGGTGCCCACCGACTGGCGCAGGGCCAGGTCGAGGCGCTCCAGCAGGGTGCGGTTGGCCAGCCCGGTCAACGGGTCGTGGGTGGCCTGGTGGGCCAGGGTGCGGCGGGCCTCGACCAGCTCGGCGACGGCCACCCCGCTCACGACCACAGCGCGCACGGCCTCGTCGTCGAGGAGGTCCGTGGCCCGAAACCAGAACGGCACCGTCGGGCCTCCGTGACGGGCCCGAAGGGTGGCCTCGAAGGAGCGGGTCCCGCCGTCGACCCGGAGCTGGCGGAGGGCCTGGCGGACCACGGGTGCGTCCTGGGGGACGGCGAGGTCGATCAGGCTGCGGCCGAGGGACGACTCCAGGTCGGCGGCCAGCAACGACGTGAAGGCACGACTGGCGCCCTCCAGGCGGCTACAGCGGTCGAGCAGCAGGGTGAGCCCGGGGGAGTGGTCCAACACCGCAGCCCGTCGGCGAGGGTCGCCTGCGGCCACCGTCCAGCCGCCTCTGTGACCTGACGCCCCTCGTGGCGTGGGCCCGCGCTGGTTCTCCGACCCGGCGGTGTGGCCCCACGATGCGCCTCGGGAGGCCCCGAGCCCGGACACGAGACCCACCGGTCCGGAGCGTGGCAGGGTGGCGGCGATGACCGAGAGCGCGATGTCCCATCCGGAAGCGGTGTCCCGGGTCACCGGACCCGGAGGTCGCTTCGAGCTCGGGTCGGCCGAGGTCGGTGGCGTCGTCCAACCCGTCTTCATCCACGCCCCGCCGTCGCTGCGGACGATCTTCGAGTCCTGGGCGGCCCGCGGTGACGACCTCTTCCTGGTGTACGAGGACGAGCGCCTCTCCTTCGCCGAGGTCGCAGCCCGGGTGGGAGGACTGGGCGCCGCTCTCGTCGACCGCTACGGCGTCGTTCCCGGCGATCGGGTGGCGATCGCCATGCGCAACCTGCCCGAGTGGGTCATCTCCTTCGCGGCCATCACCTCGGTGGGTGCGGTGGCGGTCTCGCTCAACGGGTGGTGGACCGCCGACGAGCTGGACTACGGCCTTGCCGACAGCGGGGCCACGGTGCTGGTGGCCGACCCGGAGCGCACCGAGCGCACCCGCGCCGCGGCGTCGCGGCTCGGGGTGGCGACCATCGGTGTGCGGCTGTCGGCCGCGGAGGACCCGCCCGGGGTCGACCGGTGGGAGGACGTCGTCGACACCGCGGCGCCGCTTCCCGGGGTCGATGTCGCGCCCGACGACGACGCCACCATCCTCTACACCTCGGGCACGACCGGCCGGCCCAAGGGTGCGGTGTCCACCCACCGCGCCGTGGTCCACGCCATCATGTCCTTCGGCGCCCGGGCCGTGGTCCAGCGCATGCGGCGTCCGGACGAGGCCGCGGCCGCGGCCGCCCTCCCGCCCTGCTTCATCCTCATCGTCCCTCTCTTCCACGTCACCGGCTGCGTCGCCGTCTTCCTGACCTGCGCGGCCTCGGGCACACCGCTCGTGATGATGCGCAAGTGGTCGCCCGAGCGCGCCCTGGAGCTCATCGAGCGTGAGCAGGTCACCAACTTCGTGGGCGTGCCCACGCAGTCCTGGGACCTCATGGAGTCCTCCCGCTTCGCCGAGTTCGACACGTCCAGCCTGGTGAGCGTGGGTGGCGGCGGGGCGCCGTCACCGCCGGCGCTGGTCGCTCGCGTCGCCGCCGGCTTCAAGCGGGGCCGGCCCTCGATCGGCTACGGCATGACCGAGACCAACGCGTTCGGTCCCCAGAACTCGGGCCTGGACTACACGACCCACCCCACCAGCACCGGTCGGTCCCTGCCCACGCTGCTGGTCGAGGTGCGTGGCCCCGACGACACGCCCCTCCCCACCGGCGAGCAGGGCGAGATCTGGTTCAAGGGCCCCACCATCATCCGCGGCTACTGGAACCGGCCCGACGCCACCGCCGAGGCCATCGTCGACGGCTGGTTGCGCACCGGGGACGTGGGGCGGATCGACGCCGAGGGGTTCGTCTACGTCGAGGACCGGGCCAAGGACCTGGTCCTGCGGGCGGGCGAGAACGTCTCCTGCGCCGAGGTCGAGGCGGCGGTCTACGAGCACCCCGCGGTGTACGAGGCGGCCGTGTTCGGGGTGCCCCACGAGCGGTTGGGCGAGGAGGTCGCGGTGGCCGTGCTGCCCAAGGACGGGATCCCCCTCGACCCCGAGGAGCTGCGGGCCCGCGTGGCCGAGCGGTTGGCCGCGTTCAAGGTGCCGAGCCGGGTGCTGGTCCTCGACGATCGCCTCCCGCGCAACGCCGCCGGGAAGATCCTCAAGCGAGAGCTGCGCGACCGCGCCTCGACCACCCTCTGACCAGCGGCCGGTTGACGCCCCGGCGGCGGGGAAGCCCGTGTCGGTGACGATCCGTCCCGCCCGTCGCTCATGAGCAGCCCCTCGCGGGCTCGGGTCCTCGACGCCCTGCTCGCCCGCCACGGCCAGACCTACGCGGAGGAGGCGCGCATCCGCCTGGCCCTCGACCCCACCCCGTCGCCGCTCTACCGGCTCCTCTGCCTCGCCACCCTGATGAGTGCCCGGATCCGGGCCGAGGCCGCGGTCGAGGCCGGCCGGGCGCTGTCGGCGGCGGGGTGGCGCACCGCCGGCTCGATGGCGGCGACCACCTGGGCCGAGCGGGTGCGGGTGCTGAACGAGAACGGCTACGCCCGCTACGACGAGAGCGCGGCCCGCCTGCTGGGCGACACCGCAGAGATGCTCCTCGACCGCTGGCGCGGGGACCTGCGCCGCCTGCGCGACGAGGCTGATGGCGACGTCGAGCGCGTCCGGGACCTGATCCAGGAGGCGAAGGGCATCGGCCCGGTCGGGGCCGACATCTTCTGCCGGGAGGTGCAGGGGGCATGGCCTGAGGTCCGTCCCTTCCTCGACGAGCGCACGCTGCAGACGGCGGCGGCCCTGGGACTGGGCGACGACTGGGAGCGGGTCGCCGCCCTCGTCGACGGTGACCGGCTGCCGCTCCTGGCGGCCGCCCTCGTCCGGGCCGACCTGGCCGACGAGGTGGGCACCGTCCTCGACGACGCCGGCGGCGGCTGAGAGGCCGGGCGGGTAGGCGCCACGAGGGCGAGGTCGCACGAGACGCTCCCGAGGCCTCAGCGACAGCACGGTGCCGAGGCGCCAGCCGAGGCTGGGAGAGGCGGCGCTCCGACGCTCTGTGGACGCCCACCCACCCGCGTCGCCTCTGAACCGGGGATCCGCCGCAGGGTCAGGTGGGTGCAGACGGGCTGCTCCGCGTGCGGTCGCCTCGGAGACCCGGCGAGGTCAGGTCGTGGGGGCGGGCTGCTCGGACCGCGAGCCCAGCGGGGCCCGGGCGCCGAACGCAGCCAGACCGACGACCACCACCGCGCCGGCGGCGACCGGTCCCGCGGCGGCGAGGGCGGCGCCGACCCCGACGCTGGCCTGGACGCCGACCACGGCCCAGCGCACCGGGGCCTCGAGGGCGTCGAGTCGGGCATGCAGGGCGCCGAGGGCGGCGGGGGAGCGCAGGCGAGCGCCGAGCAGGACCACCAGGCCCCGGGCGATGCCGAAGGCGACCCCGATGCCGAAGGCGGCCAGGGGCGAGGCGGTGAGCACGGCCAGGGCGACGGTGAGGACCACCCCTGCGGTCATGATGTAGGTGGCCAGGCCCACGCCGATCTGCCACCCGAAGCCGGCGCCGTAGACCCAGGCCCGGTACTTGGCCAGCCAGGCGTCGTCGACCTGGCGGCGGAAGAAGGGGGGCCGGCGCCCGAAGGTGCCGGCGTCGACCAGCGCCGCCGCCGTCGCCAGCACCGCGACCGCGGCGAACGTGGTCGTGGAGGGGAGGTCGACAGCGGAGATGAGGGCGGCCAGGCCGGCGGCGCCGGCGCCGAGGGTGGCGCCACCGAGGGCGGCACCCACGACGAACCAGGCGGCGGTGACGCCATAGCGGTGACCTCGAGCCCTCTCGGCCATCGGTGTGATGGTCGAGAGCATCGACAGCCCGCACGGGGACCAGGTGGAGCGCACCGCCGCGACGGCCGCCACGACGAGAGCCAGGGTCACGAGAACCATGAGGCGTCATGCTAGCGGCGGGCGCCGTCGGTGCCCGGTCCTGCGGCCGGCAGCTTCGTGCACGTGGGCGCACATGGGGGCGACACACGTGGCGACGTCCGCACCAAGCTCGGCGGGGCCGTGACGGGTGCCTCCCGGGACCGCCCCGCGCCACCCTGTTCCCGACGGTACGGTCGGGCTCATGGACATCCGCCCCACCGGGGACGGTTTCGATCGGTCCGGCCCGGCCCCCCTGAAGGACCACGTCGACGACGCCGTCGCCTACCTCAAGGTCGCGCGAGAGCGCCCGCGCCTGCGGGGCCGGCTCCACCTCGCGACCGCGGTGGTGTCGGTCGCGGGCCTGGTGTGGCTGGTGCGCTCGGCGCCCAGCACCGAGGCGGTGGTGGCGGCGTGGGTCTACGGCGTGTGCTCGGTCCTGCTGTACGCCACCTCCGGCAGCTACCACGTCTTCGCCCGGTCCCCCCGGGCCCGTCGGGTCCTCCAGCGCGCCGACCACTCCATGATCTACCTCCTCATCGCCGGTTCGGCCACGCCCGCCTGCGTGCTGCTCATGGGGGGCTGGCCCCGGGCGGCGCTGCTGGGGCTGCTGTGGGCCGGCGCCGCCACGGGGGTGGTGCTCAAGCTGGTCGCCTTCGAGCGGTTCCGGCGGCTCAGCGGGGCCCTCTACATCGTGCTCGGCTGGGCCGGGGTCCTGGCTCTGCCCGCCCTCCTCGCCCGTCCGGTGGCGCTGGTCCTCCTGCTAGTCGCCGGGCTCCTGTACACCGGCGGCGCCGCCCTCTTCGCCGTCGGCCGACCGCGCCTCTCGCCCCGCTGGTTCGGGTACCACGAGGTCTGGCACACCCTGGGCGTCACCGCCGGGGTGCTGCTCTTCGCCATGAACCTGGCCCTCATCCGCGCGGGCTGAGCGCCGACGGCCGCGGCCGTCGCATGGCGACGACGGGCCGGCCGTCGTCCGTCGGACCCCATCTGAACGCCGGAGGGTTCGTCCCTCGTGGCGGGCCGGTGTGTCCGATGACCAGGGGTGACGATGCCGACCCCGCGGTCCGGTGGCGCTACGGTGCCGTCCATCTCGGCACCTCGGTGCCCCTGTCCCGGTGCGCAGCCCGATGGCGATCCCGCCCTCTCGTCCGGTCCGACAGCTCTCACACTGGTTCGCTGCGGCCTCGCCACGCAACGGTGCGTGGTCCGACCCAGGAGAGCTCGTGTCCCCTTCCTTCGCCGATCTCGGCGTCCCCACCCCGATCGCCCGCGTCCTCACCGACCGCGGCATCACTGAGCCGTTCCCCATCCAGGCCGCTGCCCTCCCCGACGCCCTGGCCGGGCGTGACGTCTGCGGCCGGGCCCCGACCGGCTCGGGCAAGACCCTGGCCTTCGGGATCCCGCTGGCCGCCCGGGTCACCAACGCCGCCCCCAAGCGGCCCAAGGCCCTCGTCCTCGTCCCCACCCGCGAGCTGGCGGCCCAGGTCCGCGACGAGCTCGACCTGCTGCTCCACCCGATGGGCCGCTCCGTCCACGCCTTCTACGGCGGGGTCGGCTTCGGGCCCCAGCTGGCGGCGCTCCGCAAGGGCGTCGATGTGGTCGTCGCCTGCCCCGGCCGGCTGGCCGACCTGGTCCAGCGGGGCGACGTGCGTCTCGACCGGGTGAGCTTCGTCGTCGTCGATGAGGCCGACCGCATGGCCGACATGGGCTTCCTCCCCGAGGTGCGGCGTCTGCTCGACCAGGTGATGCCCGATCGTCAGACCCTGCTGTTCTCCGCCACCCTGGACGGCGACGTCGACAAGCTCATCCGTGGCTACCAGACCAACCCGGCCCGCCACGGCGTCGACAAGGACGCCGACGAGCCGGTCAACCAGCACGTGCTGTGGCAGGTCGAGCGGGACCGGCGGGTGGCGGCCACGGCCGACGTCATCTCGGCCCACTGGCCCGCCATCGTGTTCTCCCGCACCAAGCACGGCGCCGACCGCCTGGCCCGCCAGCTGGGCAAGCTGGGCGTCGCCGCCGAGGCGATCCACGGCAACCGCTCCCAGAACCAACGCGAGCGCGCCCTGCGCAGCTTCACCACCGGGAAGGCCCAGGCCCTCGTGGCCACCGACGTCGCCGCCCGCGGCATCCACGTCGACGACGTCGCCTGCGTGGTGCACTTCGACGCCCCGCCGGACCACAAGGACTTCGTGCACCGCTCGGGACGCACCGGGCGGGCCGGGGCCGAGGGTCTCGTCGTCACCATGGCGCCCCGGTCTGACGTGGCCGCGGTGGCCAAGATGATGCGCAAGGCCGGCGTGGAGGTGCGGGCCGAGGCCCCGGACGTGGGCGCTCTCGGAACGCCGACCGATCGTCCGATCCCGGAGCGGCCGGCATCGTCGTCTCGGGACGACCGTCCGGCCAAGGGGGAGGGTGGTCCCCGTCGGCGCGACGAAGGCGGTGGTGGCCGGGGTGACGGCCCCCAGCGCCAGCACCGCCGCTCCCGCAGCGCGGGCAAGGGCGGTCGCCTCAACCACGACGGCGAGCGGCGCAGCCGCCCCGATGGCGTGACGTCGGGGTCCAAGCCAGGCGGGCGGTCCGGGGGCTCCCGGTCCGCGGGTCGTCCGAGCGGCGGCGGCGGCCGCTCGGGTCAGGGGCAGGGCAGTGGTTCGGGCCGGGGCAGCCGGTCCCGTCAGGGGCGTGGCGGCTCCCGCGGTGGCCGCTGAACGAGATCGCGCACCCAACCTGAGCCCGGGCCGCTGAATCAGACGTCCCGGGTGACAGACGGGGGCCGAGCTCCACCAGCGCGCCACCACGGTGCACCGCCGCGCGCCGCTCGCACGGCGGCCGGGGTCCAGGTCGTATGCGGGCCGGCCAGCGTCAGGTCCGACCGCCTGGGCTACCGTCCCCCCGGCCGGCCCAGACGGGCGGACCCGACCGGGAGGCAGCAGCAGTCGCATGGACAGCGATCCGGAGCGGCGGCGGCGCGGCCTCGAGACCATGGCGTCGGTGTACGGCTGGGACGACGTCGTCGACGGCGAGGGTGACTTCTTCGACTACACCGTCGAGCACCTCTTCGCCGACATCTGGAACCGACCCGGCCTGTCCCGTCGGGATCGGCGCCTCTTCCTGTTGGGGCTCCTGGTCGGCAACGGCGACCACGACGTGGTACCCATCCAGCTGGCGGCGGCCCTGGCCAACGACGAGCTCGACGAGGTGGCCCTGCGGGAGATGGCGGTGTTCCTCAGCCACTACGCGGGCTGGCCCGCCGGGGCCCGGACCTTCACCCAGGTCGAGAAGGCGCTCGCCGACCACGTCCGGGCCACGGGTGAGTCAGAGGAAGGCGGGTGACCGGCAGCGGAGCCAGCACAGCGAGCGGAGCCGTCCTGCGGGTGGCCGACGAAGGAGCTGTCCGCACCCTCACCCTCGACCGGCCCGATGCCCGCAACGCCTTCGACGTGGCTCTCTACCGCAGCCTGGCGGCGGCCCTCGATGCGGCCCGGGGTGACGACAGCGTTCGGGTGGTGGTGCTCACCGGCGGGGGACGGGTGTTCTCGGCGGGACAGGACCTCGACGAGATGGCGGCGCTGGCGTCGGGCACCGCGCCCCCCGGCGCCGAGCAGGGCTTCCGCTCACTGCTGGCCGCGGTGGAGGCCTTCGACAAGCCGCTCCTGGTCGCCGTCAACGGCGCCGGGGTGGGCATCGGCTTCACCCTGCTGGCCCACTGCGACATGGTCTGGATGGCCGACACGGCTCGGTTGCGGGTGCCCTTCGCCGAGATGGGCGTCCCCCCGGAGGCCGCCAGCAGCGTGCTCCTGGCCCAGCGGATGGGTCGCCAGCAGGCGGCGCGCGTGCTGCTGACGGGCGACTGGGTGGGCGCCGAGGAGGCCGTGGCCCTCGGCCTGGCCCTCGACGCGGTGCCGGCGGGGGACCTCCTCGACACCGTGGCCGCCGAGGCCGCCCGCATCGCCGCCCACCCCCTCGCCGGGCTGCGGGCGGTGGCGAGCCTCCTGCGGGCGGCGGAGGCGGAGGCCGTCACCGCGGCCCGGGCCCGGGAGGAGGCCGCGTTCGCTGACCTGCTGGCCGGCTTCACCCGACCGGCCCCGGGCTGACGACGATCGCCCGGGCCGGTTGCGAGCCTCACGACGGCCTCGTCGACCCCGCCGGGCCGCGGGAGCCCTCCCTGGTCTCCACGGGGACCCTGCCCGCGATGACCGGCTGCGGGCGACGCCGGTTCCCCCACGCGGTGACATGGACTAGTGTCCAGTCCGATGTCCAGCGACCTGTCCGGAACCACTGAGCCCGTCGCCTCGCGGGCGCCGGTGCGCCGTCACCTGAGCGAGCGTCAGGCCGACACCGTCGACCGCCTCACCGATGCGGCGGTGGAGGAGGTCCGGGGGTCGGGGTACGAGGGCCTCACGGTCCGCAACGTGGCCCGTCGGGCCGGGGTGGCACCGGCCACGGCCTACACCTACTTCGCCTCCAAGGACCACCTGGTGGCCGAGGTCTTCTGGCGGCGTCTCCAGCGCCAGGCCGCGCCCTCGCCCGATGGCCGACACCGCGCCGTGGGCCGCGTGGTGGCGGCCATCGCCGAGATCTCCGACGTGGTGACCGATGAGCCCGAGCTGGCGGCGGCCTGCACCACCTCGCTCCTGGCCAGCGACCCCGATGTGGCCCGCCTGCGGGAGGAGATCGGCGTCGAGATGACCGAGCGGCTGCGGGTGGCCCTCGGCGACGCGGGCGACGGGGCCGTGCTCGATGCCCTGTCCCTCGCCCTGTCCGGTGCCATGCTCCAGGCCGGCATGGGCTACTTCCCCCACGCCGAGCTGGCCGACCGCATGGCCAGCGTCGCCGCTCTGGTGCTGGGGCCGGACCGATGACGACCGCGGTGGCACCCGGGCCGGTCACCTACGACCCCTACTCCTACGCCATCCACGAGGACCCCTACCCGACCTACGCCCGGCTCCGGACCGAGGCACCGGTGTACCGCAACGAGGAGCACGGGTTCTGGGCCCTGTCCCGCCACGCGGATGTGATCGAGGCCTTCCGCGACACCGCCTCCTTCTCCTCGGCCGAGGGGGTGTCGCTCGACCCGGCGGCGTCGGGCCCCCACGCCCACCGGACGATGTCGTTCCTGGCCATAGACCCGCCCCGCCACGGCCGCATGCGGGGCCTCGTCTCCCGGGGCTTCACCCCCCGCCGGGTGCTCGACCTCGAGCCCCGCATCCGGGCCATCGCCACCGGCTACATCGACGAGGCCGTCGAGCGACGCAGCTTCGACTTCGTTGCCGAGGTGGCGGGCAAGCTGCCCATGGACGTCATCTCCGAGCTGGTCGGGGTGCCCGAGGCCGACCGGGCCGAGCTGCGCCGCCTGTCGGACCTGCTGGTGCACCGCGAGGACGGGGTCACCGACGTGCCCGCTGCGGGGATGGAGGCCGCCCTCCACCTGGCCGGCTACTACGCCGACATGATCGCCCGCCGTCGGGCCCGACGCACCGACGACCTCACCTCGGCCCTGCTCGACGCCGAGCTCGACGGCGACCGCCTCCACGACGACGACATCATCAGCTTCCTCTTCCTCATGGTCGTGGCCGGCAACGAGACCACCACCAAGCTGCTGGGCAACGCGTGGTACTGGGCCTGGCGCCACCCCGACCAGCGCGCCCGTCCCTTCGCCGAAGCGGAGCTGGTGCCGGCGTGGATCGAGGAGACCCTCCGCTACGACACCTCCAGCCAGATGCTGGCCCGGGTGACCACCACCGATATCAGCCTCCGGGGCACCACCATCCCGGCCGGTGACCGGGTGCTGCTGCTCGTGGGCTCGGCCAACCGCGACGAGGAGGTGTTCCCCGACCCCGAGCGCTACCTCATCGGGCGCGACACGGGCGACCTGGCCAGCTTCGGATTCGGTCGCCACTTCTGCCTGGGCGCCTCCCTGGCCCGTCTCGAGGCCCGGGTGTGCCTGGAGGAACTGGTCCGCCGGGTGGCGGTCTACGACGTCGACCCCGACGGCCTGGAGCGGGTCCACAGCGTCAACGTCCGTGGTCTGGCCGCCCTGCCCACCACCATCACCCCCCGCTGATGCCCCGGTTCGGGCCTCACCCGGTGCGGCGGCCGGCGGTGGTGACCGGTGCCTCCTCGGGCATCGGACAGGCGGTGGCGCTGGCCCTGGCCGCGGTGGGTCACCCGGTGGTGCTGGGCGCCCGGCGGGTCGATCGCTGCGAGGAGGTCGCGGCCAAGATCCGGGCCGATGGCGGTGACGCCGCCGCCCTCCCCCTCGACCTCACCGAGGCGGCCTCCGTCGACGACTTCGCCGCCACCGCCGAAGCGGTCCACGGCCCCGTCGAGGTCGTCATCAGCAACGCCGGCGAGGTGCTGCCCCAGACCACCCTGGCCACCCCACCGGCCGACTTCGCCCGCCAGGTGCAGGTCAACCTCCTCGGCGCCCAGCGCCTCGTCGCGGGGCTGGTGCCGGCGATGGTCGCACGGGGAAGGGGTGACGTCGTGTTCGTGACTTCTGACGTGGTGCGGGCCCCGCGGCCCCGGATGGCCGCCTACGTCACCTCCAAGGCGGGCCTGGAGGCCATGGCCCGGGTGCTGCAGATGGAGCTCGAGGGATCCGGCGTGCGGGTCGGCATCGTGCGTCCCGGCCCGTCGGCGACCGAGCAGGGCACCACCTGGAGCGAGGAGGTGGTGGTCGAGACAATGGACGAGTGGACCCGCTGGGGCCTGCTCCGCCACCCCGGCTACCTGCGCCCCGGCGACGTCGCCAACGCCGTCGTGGCCGTGGTCACCACCCCCCGGGGGACCCACCTGACCCTCGTCGAGGTCGAGCCCGAGGCGCCCTCGGCGGTGCCTTCCTCCCCTGCCTCCGACCGGGCTCTTGGCGACCCTGCCCCCGACCCCGAGGTGCACCACCTGTGACCACGACCGACACCCCTGTCGTCCCCGCCCCGCCGCCCGTCGTGTCCGGAGACGACGGCGGCACCGGCCACCTGGAGGAGCTGCGCCGCGACCCCCTCGGCCTCATGGCCCGGACCCGGGCCGAGTGCGGCGACGCGGGCCGGTTCCGACTGGCCGACCAGGAGGTCGTGCTCCTCACCGGGCCCGAGGCCAATGAGGCCTTCTTCCGGGCCCCGGACGAGGACCTCGACCAGGCCGCCGCCTACCCCTTCATGACGCCCATCTTCGGCGAGGGCGTCGTCTTCGACGCCCCGCCCGAACGGCGCAAGGAGATGCTCCACAACCAGGCCCTGCGGGACAGGTTCATGCGGGGCCACGCCGAGACCATCGCCGCCGAGGTCGAGCGCATGGTGGCCGGCTGGGACGACGATGGCGAGATCGACCTCCTCGACTGGTTCGCCGAGCTCACCATCTACACGTCGTCGGCGTGCCTCATCGGCCGGCGCTTCCGAGAGCAGCTCGACGGCCGCTTCGCTGCGCTCTACCACGACCTCGAGAAGGGCACCGATGCTCTGGCCTACGTCGACCCCTACGCCCCCGGTGTCGAGAGCTTCCGCCGCCGCGACGAGGCCCGCGTCGGCCTGGTGGCCCTGGTGCAGGAGATCATGGACGGCCGGGCCGCCGAGGAGCGGCCCCCCTCCGACGACCGCGACCTGCTCGACGTGCTCATGTCGATCAGGGACGACGACGGCACCGACCGCTTCAGCGCCGACGAGGTCACCGGCATGTTCATCTCCATGATGTTCGCCGGACACCACACCACCTCCGGCACCGCGGCCTGGACCCTCATCGAGCTGCTCCGCCACCCTGAGGAGATGGCGGCGGTGCAGGCCGAGCTCGACCAGCTCTTCGCCGACAGCTCCGAGGTCAGCTTCGGTGCCCTGCGGGAGATCCCCCGCCTCGAGGCCGCCATCAAGGAGGCCCTCCGCCTCCACCCGCCGTTGATCCTGGTGCTGCGCAAGGCCACCCGCGACCTCGACCTGGCCGGCCACGCCGTGCCCGAGGGCAGCCTGGTCGGCGCCTCGCTGTCGGTGTCGAACCGCCTGCCCGAGGCCTTCCCCGAGCGCGATGCCTTCCGCCCCGAGCGCTACCTCGACCCCCGCCACGAGGACGTCGAGAACCCCTGGAGCTGGCTGCCCTTCGGAGGTGGCCGCCACCGGTGCGTGGGCGCCGCCTTCGCCCTGATGCAGCTCAAGGCCATCTTCTGCGTCCTGCTCCAGCAGTGGGACATGGGCCTGGCCCAGGCCCCCGACAGCTACCAGAACGACCACTCCAAGATGGTGGTGCAGCTGGCCCAGCCGTGCGCCGCCACCTACCGGCGGAGGGACCGCTGATGGGGTGGCGCGTCGTGGTCGACGAGGACCTGTGCCAGGGCCACAGCACCTGCGAGGGCGAGGCCCCCGAGGTGTTCGAGGTGTCGCAGCAGGGTGACCTCACCATCCTCGTCGCGCGCCCGGCCGACGACCAGCGGGCCGCGGTCGAGGCGGCCGTGAAGTACTGCCCCACCCACGCCCTGTCCCTCCAGGAGGACAACACATGATCGCCTACCCCCGTGCCGAGATGGAAGGGATGGTCGAGCGCTGGCTCCAGGCCAACCGCGACGCCGAGGTCGGCGGCGACTGGCGCCCGCTGGCCGACCTCTACACCGAGGATGCCACCTACGGCTGGAACTACGGTCCCGACGCCGAGTTCATGGCCATCGGCCGCAAGGAGATCCGCGACCTCGCCCTGGGCGCCGAGATGGCCGGACTCGACGGCTGGGAGTACCCCTACGAGGAGATCCTCATCGACGAGGTCAAGGGCCAGGTCGTGGGCTTCTGGCGCCAGGTCGCCACCAGCACCCGGGCCGACGGCTCCCACTACGAGGTGGGCGGCATCGGTGGGTCGTGGTTCCGCTACGGCGGCGACCACATGTGGTCGTGGCAGCGGGACTGGTTCGACTTCGGCAACGCCGCCGCCTGCTTCCTCGAGATGATGTCCGACGGCGCCCTCTCGGAGGGGATGACGGCCCGCATGCAGCGCTCGATGAAGGGCCCCCAGCCCGGCTACTACCACCCCGTCGGGGCGGCCCCCGTCGGCCTCTGGCAGCGCCCCGCGTGACCATGGACGGAGCGCTCGCCTCGATCGTGCGCGGCCTGGTGTCCGGCCTGGCCCTCAAGCCGGGACACGCCCGCCGACATGGCCAACACGGTGCTCTTCCTCGTGTCGGATGAGGCCGGCTGGATAGCGGGCCAGATCTCCAACGTCGACGGCGGACAAGTGGTACGAGGCTGATGGACGCCGTGTCACCGGAGAAGGTGGGGTGGATCGGCCTGGGCAACATCGGTGGGCCCATGGCCACGAGCCTGCTGGACCACGACGGCGGCCTGGTGGCCTGCGACGTGGTCGCCGAGGCCACGGTCCCGTTCGCCGAGGCCGGCGTCGAGGTAGCCACCGACGCGGCGGCGGTGGCGGCGGCGGGGGCGACGATCGTCTCGATCATGGTCCGCGACGACGCCCAGGTGCGCGACGTGGTCGGCGCCCTCGTCGCGGTGGCCCCCACCGGGACCGTCGTCGCGGTGCACTCCACCATCGCCGCCGAGACGGCCGAGGCGCTGGCCACCCAGGCCTCTGCGGCCGGCCTCCACCTGGTCGACGCCCCGGTGAGCGGCGGGGCGATGGGCGCGAGCTCCGGGCGGCTGGCGGTCCTGGCCGGGGGCGCGACCGAGGCCGTCGATCGCTGCCGGACCCCGTTCGGCCACTTCGCCGACCTCGTGGTGCACTTCGGGCCCGCCGGGGCCGGCACCCGGGCCAAGATCGCCCGCAACCTCATCACCTTCGCCTCCTACGCCGCCGCGGCCGAGGCCCAGGCCCTGGCCGAGGCGGCCGGCGTCGACCTGGCTCGCCTGGGCGAGGTGGTCCGCCACTCCGACGCTGTCACCGGTGGGCCCGGTGCGGTGATGATCCGCTCCGAGACGGGGCCCCTGGACGCGGACGACGGCCTCCGCACCATCTTCGAGCACACCCGGGGTCTCGGCGAGAAGGACCTGGCCCTGGCGGTCGAGATGGGTGAGCGACTCGCGGTGCCGACTCCCGTGGCATCATCCGCGCTCATGCTCCTGGCCGCCGGGCTGGGGGTCCCCCACGAGGAGGACTGATGGGCCGACGCGCCGACCACCCGACACGGGACGACGTCGACTTCGTCTCCGGCGAGTTCTGGGGCCACGACCCGCAGGAGGAGCTGCGGTGGGTGCGCGAGAACGCACCCTTGTACTGGGACGGGAGGGCCTGGGGGATCAGCCGCTACGACGACCTGCGGGCCATCTCCAAGGATCCGGAGACCTTCTCCAGCACCGGGGGCATCCGCCCCGGAACCGGGCCCATCCCCATGATGATCGACATGGACGACCCCGCCCACATGAAGCGGCGCAAGCTGGTCAACCGCGGGTTCACGCCCCGGCGGGTGCGGGAGCAGGAGGGCGCGGTCCGCCGCGCCTGTGACCAGATCATCGACGAGGTGTGCGAGCGGGGTGAGTGCGACCTCGTCACCGATGTGGCCGCCTGGCTGCCGATGATCATGATCGGCGATGCCCTGGGCGTGGCCCCCGAGGACCGCAAGCAGCTCCTCGACTGGTCCGACGCCATGCTCTCCGCCCTCACCGGCAAGGACGACCTGGCCGAGAGGGCGGCCGACGCCTTCTCCGGCTACACCGAGTTCGCCCTCGCCACCATCGCCGACCGACGGGCCCAGCCCCGCGACGACCTGATGTCGACCCTGGTCCACGCCGAGGTCGACGGCGACCGTCTCGCCGACGACGAGGTGCTCCACGAGTCGCTGCTCATCCTCGTCGGCGGGGACGAGACGACGCGCCACGTGATCAGCGGGGGTGTGTACCAGGTGTTGACGGTGCCCGGGGCCCGCGAGCGCCTCCTCACCGAACCCGACCTCCTCCCGGTGGCGGTGGAGGAGATGCTGCGCTGGGTGTCGCCCATCAAGAACATGGCCCGCACCGCGACCCGCGACGTGGAGGTGGGGGACCAGCGGATCGCCGAGGGCGACGAGCTGCTGCTGCTCTACGGCTCGGCCAACCGCGACGCCGAGGCCTTCGCCGACCCCGACACCTTCGACGTCGGTCGCACCCCCAACGATCACGTCGCCTTCGGCTTCGGCACCCACTTCTGCCTCGGCAACAGCCTGGCCCGCCTGGAGCTGGTCTGCATGGTCGACCACGTCCTACGGCGCCTGCCCGACATCGAGGTCGTCGACGACCACGAGCCCTCCTCTCGGCCCGCCAACTTCGTGTCCGGCTACGAGCACCTCCCCGTGAGGTTCACCCCCACCGCCCCGGTGGGCTGAACCCATCGGTTCTGACGCGGGGATGCGACACGGATGGCGCCCTCCCGCGTCAGCGCGGGGCGGCGGCGGTTCTGAACCGGGGGTGCGTCACGGATGGCGCTCTCCCGCGTCAGAACGGGACGGCGGTCGCCGTTTCGGGCGCGGGCGCGTCTGGTGCGGGCTGCGGTTCGATCAGCGGGGACAGGCGGCGGTCGGGGGCGCGTCGGTGACGGTCACCAGCGCCTCGCCCAGGGTGACCGTGGCCCGGGTCTCCGAGGCCGGGATGGGTTCGAGGCGCTGGCGGGTGGGATCGATGTCGTGGAGCGTGACGACCGTGCCCGGACACCCGCTCGGCCCCCGCTGCTCGCCGAACATGAACGTCCACCGGTCATCCAACGTCACCGTGTGCCCGGCCCGCTCCAGGCGGTTGGCCACGATGGCGCCCGGGCCCCAGGTCGAGGAGTCGACCATGAAGACGTCGACCCCCTCGCCGTTGGGCACGGCTTCCAGGATGGCGTCCATGGCCCGCTCGGTCCCGACGTCGCCGACGAGGCGAGCGAACGGGAAGGCCTCGTGGTCGGCGCGCACCTCCTGGCCGACCACGGTGAGGGCGAGGACGGCGATCGCCGCCACCGCGACCACCGACGTCCGGGTGCGGGCCCAGCGACCGGCGCGGGCGCGGACCTCAGCCACCACGGTCAGGGCGATGCCGAGCTGGAGCAGCAGGCCGAGCGACAGCACCGACAGGCTCAGGTAGGGGTACAGCACGTCGTTCAACCGCTCCAGGCTGACGACCATGGCCGCCACCCCGAGCAGCGGCGCTCCGCACAGCGTGGCCTCGAAGAGCCGCCCGCCGCGGGCGTTGACGAGCCCGGCGACCACACCGCCGGCCAGCAGCAGGATGATGGCCACCAGGTGCAACCCGCTGGCCGTGGGCGGCAGCACTCCGCCGCCGGCGAGGAGGTTGGAGATCAGGTCGTGGTGCACCAGGGTGAGGTCGGCACCGATGACGTCGAACACCTCGCCCAGGCTGTGATCGCCCCGGGGGCCCCGGCTGTAGTCGAGGAGTGCGCCCAGGTTGCCGGGCTGGCGGGTGAGCTGCTGGTAGATCGGGAGGATCCACAGCACCGCGCCGGCGCCGGCAGCCACGAGCGTGGGGACCCCCCAGGCGCGTCGGTCCCGCATCAGGTGGACCGTCAGGGCGCCGCCGGCGATCAGGGCGAAGACGACCACCATCGGGGCGGTCCCCCCGTGGGTCTGCACCGCGAAGCTGGCGGCCGCCACCGCCACCACCAGGTGCCAGCGTCGTCCGGCCACGACCCCGGCCACAGCGATGCCCGCCACCACCAGCGGGACGATGACGAGCAGCGGGTTCCACGGCTGGTCGAGCCAGCTCGTCCCGGTCTGGCCCACGAAGACCAGGACCACCGCGGCCGCGGCCCAGGCCGCGGCGCGTCCTGCCACCCGACCCACGGTCGCCACCGCCCAGCCCAGTCCGGCCCCGTTCAGGACGAGCGCGGCGAGGGAGAGTCCGCCGGCCCGCTGGCCGGGGAGGGCATAGAACGGCGCGTTCCAGTACCAGAGGGCGGGGCCGGGGTGGTTCCACCGGAACCGGGAGTAGGGACCGAGCAGGGCATCTCCCCTCCACACGGCGCGAGTGCCCAGCTCGAGCAGGCTGTAGTCGGCTCCGACCAGAGGGTCGTCGCCGATGCGGGCCAGGAGGAACACCGCCACCGCCCCGACCGGGAGCAGCGCGGTCACCACCGGGGGCGACGACCGCGACCATCGGGACCGTCGGGTGCGTGGTCCGCGACCGTCGCGCCGGGGGCGGTGCCCGGGTACGTCACCGGGCCGAGGGGCGACCGGCCGACGCTCGTCAGTCGAAGACCGGCGCGCGCCGGCGTCGGACTCCTCGGTGCTGACGACTCTCATGCGGCTCCCGATGGAGGTTGCGGTCGACCCGGCACCACAGACCGACGAACGCTACCGCGCCGGCGCGGGGCACCCGCGGCCGCCGGCGGGTGAGGGCACCACCCACCATCCACACGCGCATCCGCACCGGACCCGCCCGCGTGGGTCGGCGGTGTCGCGTCCTCCGAGCCGCCGCGCGGCGATGCCGCCCGCTCGCGCTCGGGGGGCAGCACCGGCCTCGGCCTCTCGATCGTGGCTGCCATCGTCGGCGCCCATGGTGGCACCGTCGACCTCCATACCGCACCGGGGGCGAGGGCACGACGGTCGCGGTCTCGCTGCCGCGGGAGCGGACGGGTAGCCGCCCGACGTCGGGTCGGGCAGAGTGGGGGGACCCGCCGACCCCCTCGCCGCCCCGGAGGCCTCCGCCATGACCGCGACCGACACGCCCACGTCCGAGACCGGACCCATCGCCGAGCGCGAGACCTTCGAGTCCCTCGACCCCGCCTCGGGCGCGGTCGTCGGCACCCACCCGGTCCACAGTGCCGCCGACGTCGATCGGGCCGTGGCCCGGGCCCGGATCGCCTCGGACACCTGGGCCGAGCTCGGCTTCGAGGGCCGGGCCCCGAAGCTGTCTGCCTGGAAGGCCCTGGTGACCTCGCGCGCCGACGAGCTGGCCGAGCTGGTCCGGGCCGAGACGGGCAAGCCCACCGGCGACGCCCTGCTGGAGATCGTGCTCGCCGTCGACCACCTGGCGTGGGCGACCAAGAACGCCCCCAAGGTGCTCAAGCGGCGCTCGGTCAGCCCCGGACTCTTGATGTCCAACCAGGCGGCCACCCTCGAGTACCTGCCCTTCGGGGTCATCGGCGTCATCGGCCCCTGGAACTACCCGGTGTTCACGCCCATGGGGTCCATCGCCTACGCCCTGGCCGCCGGCAACGCGGTGGTGTTCAAGCCGTCTGAGTACACGCCGGGCGTGGGGGAGTGGCTGGCCCGATCGGCGGCCGAGGCCATCGGCATCCCCGGGCTGTTCGAGGTCGTCACCGGCTTCGGCGCCACCGGTGGTGCGCTGGTCGATGCCGGGGTGGACAAGATCGCCTTCACGGGCTCCACCGCGACCGCCAAGAAGATCATGGCCGCCGCCGCGGAGACCCTGACGCCCGTCCTGATGGAGTGTGGCGGCAAGGATGCCATGCTGGTCGATGCCGACGCCGACCTCGACGCCGCGGCCGACGCCGCCGCCTGGGGCGGGATGTCGAACGCGGGCCAGACCTGCATCGGCGTGGAGCGGGTGTACGTCCACCGCGACGTCTACGACTCCTTCGTCGACAAGGTCGTCGACCAGGCCAGCTCGGTCGAGGCGGGCACCGACATCGGTCCCATCACCATGCCCTCCCAGCTGGACGTGATCCGCAGCCACATCGCCGACGCCCTCGCCCGCGGCGGCCGGGCTCTGGTGGGCGGGGAGGACGCGGTCGACGACCGCTACGCCCGACCCACGGTGCTGGTCGACGTGCCCGAGGACTCCGTGGCCGTCACCGACGAGACCTTCGGACCCACCCTCACCATCGCCAAGGTCGACGACATGGACGAGGCCGTCGAGAAGGCCAATGCCTCGCGCTACGGCCTGGGCGCCACCGTCTACTCCAAGGAGCAGGGGCCCGAGCTGGCCCGGCGACTGCGTTCGGGGATGACCGCGGTCAACTCGGTGATCTCCTTCGCTGGCATCCCCTCGCTCCCCTTCGGCGGGGTGGGTGACTCCGGCTTCGGGCGCATCCACGGCGCCGACGGCCTCCGGGAGTTCACCCGGCCCAAGGCGGTGGCGCGCCAGCGCATGAAGACCCCCCTCAACCTCACCACCTTCAACAAGGGCTCCGGCACCGACAAGATCGTGAAGAGGCTGGTCGGGCTCCTCCACGGGCGCGGCCCCCGCCGGGCGTGACGAGGAACGCGTAGGCCGCCCGACGATGAGGGGTGGTGCAGCCTCTCGCTCCACGCCAGCGCCACGGTGGGCGAGCTGCATCGCGCCGCCGCCGACCCCGATCGCCAGCTGCTCGTCGAGGTCAACGAGGCGCTGCCCCGGACCCGGGGCCTCGACGGTCACCGCCACGCCGTCCACATCGACCAGGCGGACCTCCTCGTCGCGTCCGATCGAGATCCCTTCGTGCTCGACGAGGTGGTCGCGGGTCCCGTGGCCCAGGACATCGCCGAACGGGTCCGGCCGTACGTGCCCGACGGCGCGACCTTCGCACGGAACGACCGGCAAGCCGGATCGTTCCGTGGACGAGGGGGCTCCGGCGGAGCCTCTGCCCCCTCGTGCTCCCCCGCCCGGGGCTCCGCTCAGGGCGTCGTGTCGCGGGGGCCTTCGGGGGTGAGGGCGGCGAAGCCGTCCCAGAGGAGGTCGACGAGGTAGGTGACGAGCTGGTCGCGGGGCAGGGTGCGGGAACGGACCCACCAGTCGCCGGAGAGGTGGACCATCCCCACGATCCCGAACGCCCAGGGCTCGGCCGCACCCGAGTCGGCGCCGTTGGCGCGCAGCTGCTCACCCAGGACGACGGCGATGGCCCGCGCCACCTCGGCCGAGAGCCCGGTCACCGTGACACCCGTCCCGGAGCGGTCGGTCACGAAGCGGTACACCTCGGTCTCGGTGTCGATCAGGGTGACGTAGGCCTCGATGGCCCGCCGCAGCATCTCCTTGGGATCGTCGCTCGCGGTCCGGTC
This sequence comes from Acidimicrobiales bacterium, assembly GCA_038233075.1. Classification (GTDB taxonomy): domain Bacteria; phylum Actinomycetota; class Acidimicrobiia; order Acidimicrobiales; family Iamiaceae; genus Iamia. The sequence goes on along the minus strand of JBBSMQ010000002.1, from coordinate 89,370 downwards.
GAGGGCGGCGGTCACCTCGGTCATGACATCGCTCGCCATGCGCTCTCCGAGCGCCGCCAGCAGGCCCTCCCGGTCGCCGAAGAGGCGGTACACGATGGGCTTGGTCACCCCTGCCTCCCGAGCGATGACCTCCATCGACACCTTCGGGCCCTCGCGCCGGATCGCCTCGACCGCGGCGTCGAGGAAGGCGTCGCGCCGTTCCCGTAAGGAGCGCCGCCCGGAACGGCGACGGACGGATGCCGGAGACATGGATGTCAGTCTGGCGGGTCCTCGCGGCTCGATCACACCCCGGGACCGGGGGGAGGGCCGATGCCATGGGGGTCCGGATGTCGGCGGGGCGTGCTGGGTAAGGTCTTTGACCGTGGGGACGAGGATCCACCTCGATGCCGACCCTGCGAGCGTGGGCAGGGCTCGACGGTTCTGCACGACGACGTTGGCCGAGTGGGGCGCAGCCGCGGATCTGGTCGCCACCTGCGTGCTCCTCGTCAGCGAGCTGGCGACCAATGCGGTGCTCCACGCCCGCAGCAGCTTCACGGTCAGCCTCGAACGCCACGGCGCGCTACGGGTCGAGGTCGACGACGACGATCCGCACCTGCCCCACGTGCGCGACCAACCGATCGATGCCGTTTCCTGCCGGGGGATGCGGATGGTGGCGGCCCTCGCCCGGGCTTCGGGGGCCACCCCCACCGGTCGGGGCAAGACCGTCTGGTTCGAGCTGGACTGGGATGGGGAACGGGTCCCGTGAGGGTGACGGTCGGCGTCGTCTGCGCAGGTCCGTGACCCGAGGGAACGTCCTCTACATCACCGTCGACCAGTGGCGCGGCGACTGCCTCTCGGCGGCCGGCCATCCCGTCGTGCGCACTCCGACCCTCGACGGCCTGGCGGCGCGGGGTGTCCGCTTCGCGAACCACTGGGCCAACACCGCTCCCTGCGGTCCGTCGCGCGCCACCCTGCACACCGGGATGTACGCCCAGAACCACCGGTCGGTGCTGAACGGCACCCCGCTCGACTCCCGGTTCACCAACGTGGCCCTGGAGGCCCGACGGGCTGGCTACGTCCCCACCCTGTTCGGCTACACCGACACCGCCCCCGACCCCCGGGGCCTCGCCCCCGACGACCCCCGCCTGTTCACCTACGAGGGTGTGCTGCCGGGCTTCGAGGTGGTGCTGAACGACCCGTCGGACACAGCCGGTCCCCTCGAGTGGGCCCGGTGGCTGGCCGGGCGGGGCATCGACGTGCCCGCGGACCCGTGGGACCTGTACCGCCCCGACCTCGCCCACCCCGGCGCCGCCGAGCACAGCGACTGGTGGGCGCCGGCCCACTTCGGCCCCGACGACACCGAGACCGCGTTCATGGTCGACCGGCTCCTCGAGTGGTTCGCCCGTCGCGACGATCCCGATCCCTGGTTCGTGCACGCCAGCTTCATCCGCCCTCACCCGCCCTACCGCAACCCGGTCGGGTACCACGACCTGTACCGCGCCGACGACGTGCCCGACTTCCGAGGCCACGGCCGCCGTCAGGATGAGCAGGCCAGCCACCCCCTGGCCGCGACCGTGACCGAGCTGCCCGGCGTCGGGGCCCCCGTCGACGAGCTCGACCGCCGCCAGCTGCGCGCCACCTACTACGGCATGATGTCCGAGGTCGACGACCAGATGGCCCGACTGTTCGCCGGGCTCGCCAGCGGCGGCCACCTCGACGAAACCCTCGTGGTGCTGACCTCCGACCACGGCGACCAGATGGGCGATCACTGGCTGATCGAGAAGCTGGGCTGGTGGGACGAGAGCTACCACGTGCCCCTCATCGTCTGTGACCCCCGGCCCGAGGCCCGGGCCCGCCTGGGCACCGTCGTCGACGCGCCCACCGAGCACGTCGACGTCCTGCCCACCCTGTGCACCTGGATGGGCGTCGATCCGCCCCTTCAGTGCGACGGTCGCTCCCTGGAGCCCTTCCTCGTCGACGATTCCGGGGCCGACGGCGCGGTGGCCTGGCGCACCGCGGTGCACTGGGAGTGGGACTTCCGCAACCCCTGGCTGCGGCTGGCCGAGGACGCTCTCGGCATCCCCATGGAGCAGTGCTGCCTGGACGTCGTGCGCGACGAGCGGTGGAAGTACGTCCACTTCGCGACCGACCTGTCGGTGCTCCCGCCGCTGCTCTTCGACCTGCAGGCCGACCCCGACCAGGTGCAGGACCTGGCCGCCGACGCCGGTCACGCCTCAGTGGTGGCCGACCGGGTCGGAGAGGTCCTGCGATGGCGGATGCGCCACGACGAGAGGACCCTGACCGGTCACATGGTCACGCCCGAGGGCCTCGTGGTCCGCCGTGACCCCCATCGGTGACGGCCGACGTCTCGAGCTGGGCGTCCCAGGTCGATCTCTGGACGCGTGAACGCCCCATGGGACATCAGCCGTCCAAGGTCCAGGGGATCTGCCGCTCGTCCCGCGCTGTCGGTCAGCACCCGGACCGGTCACGGGGACGACCTGATGGCACGCCCCGAGGGACCCCGGCGTCCACCAAGACCGGCGGCCGTCAGCCCGCGGAGGGTCCGCTGAGGCTGGCGATGTCGGCGTCGAGGGTCTCGAGCACGTGGCCGATGGTGCGCTCCCGCAGGATGGTCTTGGTGCGCCCCACCGCCCCCCGCCGCAACGCCGCCCGCTCGTGAGCGGTGGCCACCGCCACGTCCACCACCTGGGCCTTGGGCACCAGCCGGTCCAGGTAGCCGGCAGCGACGGCTTCGGCCGGCGCGTAGACCTCGCCGAGCACCGCCGCGGTCAGGTGGCGGGGTGAGAGGCGCTCCCGGGCCAGCTCGACGGCGAAGATGGGCAGGCCCATCCCGATGGCCACCTCGTTGAGCCCCAGCTTGGCCGGAGCGTCCTCGGGGCCGATGCGGTCGTCGCAGGCCAGGAGGGTGAGGGCGCCGCCGGCCAAGGCGTGGCCGGTGCAGGCGGCCACCGTGGGCAGGGTGGTGCCGTAGAGCCGCATCAGCAGGCGGGCGCCGGCGGACACCAGGCCCTGCATGGCCTCGGTGCTCTCGGTCATCACCGCCAGGTCGTACCCGGCCGAGAAGGCCTTGGGGCCACCGGCCACGATCAGGGCGGTGGCGTCGGCCTCGGCCCGGTCGAGGGCATCGTGCAGGGCCTCGAGGGTGCGGTGACCGATGGCGTTGGCCTTGCCGTCGTCGAGGGTGAGGATGGCGACATCACCGTCGAGCTCGAACCGCGTCGGAGAGGGGGTGTCGTCGGCCATGGCCGCGGACGGTAGCCGGTCGCGCCGCTCGCTCGTTGCGGTGACCGGCTGCGGGCCGGTGGAGTCGGCGCGCTAGCGGCCGGCGGCGGCGAGGGCCTGGCCTGCCGCGTCCCGTCCGGCGGTGCCGGCGACGCGGCCGTCGGGCCAGACGACCAGGATGCGGTCGACGTCGGCCCCCTCGCTGCGCTGCAGGGCGTTGAGGACGGGGTCGTCGGTCGAGGCGGTGGGCACCCGGTCGAGGGGCCAGGCCACGTCGACGGCCCGCACCTCGCTCCAGCGGTGGGGGTCGACCGCCATGACCACCTCGGCGGTGAGCAGGCCGGTGATGCGCCCGTCGGCGGCCTGGACAGGGAAGGCGGTGTGGGGCTGCCAGGCCTCGGCCCGCGCCACCACGTCGGCCAGCGACGACCACTCGGGGACCACCGGCGGGTCGGCCAGCATGACCTCGCCCAGGCGGGTGGAGCGCAGGGTCCCGAGCGTGGGTGCCGAGCGCAGCCGACCCGCGGCGTTGGTGGCGATGAACACGCCGACGATCACGAACCAGATGCCCAGCCCGGAGTCCTCGGTGAGCAGGAGCACTCCCCACGCCCCGATGCCGCCGCCCAGGATGAGGCCGATCACCGCGGTGATGGACTGCGCCCGTGTCCGGTCGCGGGTGGCCATCCACACCAGGGCCCCGAGCACCGCGCCACCGTCGAGCGGCGCGCCGGGGAGCAGGTTGATGCCGGCCAGGAGCAGGTTGACGAAGGCCAGCCAGGCGAACATCTCCCCGAGGACGGCGAGCAGACCGAACGGGGAGCCCAGCGCCAGAGAGCACCCGTAGAACAGCGCCGCGCAGATCAGGTTGGCGATGGGTCCGACCCCGCTCACCCGCAGCTCGGCGCCGGGCGTGGCCGGCTCGGTCTCGAACTGGGTGTAGCCGCCGAGGAGGGTGAGGGTGATGCCCCGCACCCCGATGCCCTCGTACCGCCCGACCAGGGCATGGCCCATCTCGTGGGCCAGCAGCGACAGGAAGAACAGCCCGGCACCGATCAGGCCACCGATCCAGTAGGTGGAGCTGGGCTCACCGGGGACGGACTGGGGGAGCGGGCCCTGGGCCAGGGACACGGCGTAGAGGCAGGCGACGAGAGGGACCACCCAGCTCATGCCCAGGCGGATCCCGGCCAGCCGCCCGAGAGGAATGGCCCGATCCATGGCCGGCACTCTACGTCCGCCCTCGGTCGACCTCCCCTCGGGCCCCCGGTTGCCGGGAAGGGTCAGGCGCCGGAGGTGTCGGTGACGAAGTCGATGAGCGCCTCCACCGCGCCGATGAGGGGGGCCTCCAGGTCGGTCCAGTCCCCCACCGCCGCCAGCACCCGCCGCCAGAACACCCCCGGGGCGTCGGTGGAGCCGATGGCGGCGATGACCCCCTCCTTCCACGGCGTGCCCCGGGGCACCGTCGGCCACGCTGCGAGGCCGAGGGCTGCGGGCCGCACCGCCTGCCACACGTCGACGAACGGATGGCCCGTGATCGCCACGTCGGGGTGATCGACCCCGGCGGCCAGTCGGGACTCCTTGGACCCGTCGACCAGGTGGTCGAGCAGGATCCCCAGCCGTCGTCCGGGGCCGGGGCCGAAGCCCCGCACCACCGCCGCCAGGTCGTCGGCACCGTGGAGCACCTCGACCACCACGCCCTCGCTGCGCAGGTCGTCGCCCCAGACCTTCTCCACCAGCTCGGCGTCGTGGATGCCCTCGACCAGGATGCGACTGGCCCGGGCCACCCGGGCCGGGGCCTGGGGGCCGGCCACCGAGCCCGATGCGGTGCGCGTGGGGGGCGTCCGGATGGCGTCGGGGCGGGGAGCCACGAGCGTGACGGCGCGACCATCGACGTGGAAGCCACCGGGGACCGGCCGGATCACGTGCTGGCGTCCGTCGGCGTCGCGCACCCGAAGCTGGTCGGCCCGCATGCTGAGCACCAGCCAGGGACGGCGCTCGCCCCGGGGTACCACGGCCAGGCCGGGCACGGCCTCCACGCTCGGGAAGGTGGGCCGTCGTCGCCGGGGACCGTCGACGTCGAGCGGGCCGGCCAGGATGCCGTCACCGGAGGCCATCAGACGAGGGTACCGGCGCCTCGTCGCCGCTCCGGTGACCCCGACGGCGCGCCATCCCGACCCGACCGGGGCCGGGGCATCGAGACCGGGGTCGTACCCTCGCGCCGTGATCCTCCTCGACGCCGCCGGGCTGACGGTGACCCGCCCCGAGCGGCCGCTGTTCACCGACGTGGACCTCACCCTGTCCAGCGGTGATCGGCTGGCCGTGGTGGGGCTCAACGGCAGCGGCAAGAGCACCCTCCTGCGGGTGCTGACCGGCGCGGTGGAGCCGGCCGAGGGCACCCTGCGACGCGGCCGCGGGGCCCGGGTCGTCAGCCTCGACCAGGATCGTGCTCTGCCGACCGGCACCGTCAGAGCCGCGGTCGGGGCCGAGGGCGAGGCCGCATGGGAAGCCGAGGCGGTGGCCGACCGCCTCGGCCTATCGCCCCTGCTCGACCGCCACGGCTCCACCCTCTCCGGCGGCCAGGCGACGCGTGTGGCCCTGGCCCGAGCCCTGACCGACGTGGGGCGCACCGGCGACGGCGACGACGCCGTGCTGCTCGTCCTCGACGAGCCCACCAACCACCTTGACATCGACGCCATCGCCTGGTTGGAGGAGCGCCTGGCGGCCCACCGGGGCGGGCTGCTGATGGTCAGCCACGACCGCCACGTGCTCGACCGGGTGACCACCCGCATCCTGGAGCTGGACCGGGGCCGGGGCCACGTCCACGAGGGGGGCTACGCGTCGTACCTGGAGGCCCGGGCGGTGCGAGCCGAGCAGGCCGCGACCCAGGAGAAGGTGCGGCGCAACCTGGCCCGGCGGGAGCTGGCCTGGTTGCGGCGGGGGGCGCCGGCCCGCACCAGCAAGGCCAAGGCCCGCATCACCAGTGCCACCGCCCTGGTCGAGGCCCAGCCCGAGGCGCCGGCCCGGGCGTCGGACGACCTACCCCTCCACCACGGCACCCCCCGTCTCGGCGCCCAGGTGGTCGAGCTGCACGGGGTCGGTCACCGCTGGGACCCGGAGGGGCCGTGGCTGTTCCGCGGCGTCGACCTGGCGCTCGACCCCCGGGAGCGCCTGGGGCTGGTCGGCCCCAACGGTGCCGGCAAGACCACCCTCGTCGAGGTCCTGGCCGAGCGCCTGGTCCCGGCCGAGGGCCGGGTCGTGCGGGGCACGACGGCCGAGGTCGCCGTGTACGACCAGTCCGGCCTCGACCTCGACCCCGCCCTGCGGGTGGCCGACGCCGTCGCCGGTCCGCACCGCGACGCCGACTGGTCCGACGCCGCCCTGTTGGAGGCCTTCTGGTTCGACGCCGATGCCCAGCGGGCCCCGATCAGCCTGCTCTCCGGCGGTGAGCGCCGGCGCCTCCATCTGCTGCTCACCCTGCGCGCCCGACCCAACGTGTTGCTGCTCGACGAGCCCACCAACGACCTCGACCTCGACACCCTCCGGGTGATGGAGGACTTCCTCGACGACTGGCCTGGCGCCCTGGTCGTGGTCAGCCACGACCGGGCCCTGCTGGAGCGGACCGTCGACGACGTGCTGGTGGTCGACGACCGCACCGACGGGCGTCGCCTGCCGGGGGGCTACGCGGCGTGGGAGGAGGGCCGGCGCGCCGCCCGGACCCCGGGCCGGGCGGGCGCCGCCGTGGCCCAGGACGGGCGCCGGGCGCAGGCCGCGGTCCGGTCCGGACCGCCGGGGAACGGGGCTCGTCCCCGCTCTCGGCGGCCTCAGGGGCACCTCCACAAGCTGATGAAGGAGGCCGAGGGAAGGATCCGTCGCTTGGAGCGCCGGCGCGACGAGCTGACCGAGGAGCTGGCGGCGGGCGCCGCCGACCACTCCCGCATGGCCGAGGCGGGCCGCACCCTGGCCGCGACCGAGGTCGACCTAGCCGCGGCCGAGGAGAAGTGGCTCACCCTGGCCGAGGAGGCCGACCGCTGATCGATCCCTTCTCGCGACCGATTCGACACACATACGTGGGGGATCGGTCGCGAGAAGGGGGTGGTCGTCATCGGGGGTGGCGACCTGGGTCTGTCGCGGCCAGAGTCGGGGGCGACGGACCGGGCCGGCCGGGCCGAGGAGGAGCTCTGATGACCGACGCCGAGCGCACCGCCGCCTACCGCGACGACCGGGCCCACGTGTTCCACTCGTGGTCGGCCCAGCGCGACCTGGACCCGATGGTCGTCGCCGGGGCCGAGGGGTCGTGGTTCTGGGACGAGGACGGCACGCGCTACCTCGACTTCTCCTCCCAGATGGTGAACATGAACCTCGGTCACCAGCACCCGCGGGTGGTGGAGGCCATCAAGGCCCAGGCCGACGTGCTGTGCATGATCGGCCCCGGCCACGCCAATGCCGCCCGCAGCGAGCTGGCCCGACTCCTCGCCGAGCGGGCACCGGGCGACCTCGATCGCGTGTTCTTCACCAACGGCGGGGCCGAGGCCACCGAGAACGCCCTCCGCATGGCCCGGCTCCACACCGGTCGCCACAAGGTGCTGGCCGCCTACCGCAGCTATCACGGCGCCACCGCCGGCTCGATCACCCTCACCGGCGAACCCCGTCGCTGGCCCAGCGAGCCCGGCCTGCCCGGAGTGGTCCACTTCTGGGGCCCGTACCTCTACCGCTCCGCCTTCCACGCCACCACCGGGCCCGAGGAGGCCAGCCGGGCCGTCGACCACCTGAGGGCCACGGTCGAGGCCGAGGGACCCGACGCCGTCGCCGCCATCGTGCTCGAGACCGTGGTCGGCACCAACGGCATCCTCGTGCCGCCCGACGGCTACCTCGCGGGGGTGCGTGCCCTGTGTGACGAGCACGGCATCGTCATGGTCTGCGACGAGGTCATGGCCGGCTTCGGACGCTGCGGCGAGTGGTTCGCAGTCGACCACTGGGGTGTGGTGCCCGACCTCATCTGCTTCGCCAAGGGCGTGAACTCCGGGTACGTCCCCCTCGGTGGGGTGATCATCAGCCCGAGCATCGCCGAGACCTTCGCCGACCGGCCCTACCCCGGCGGGTTGACGTACTCGGGCCATCCCCTGGCCTGCGCGTCGGCGGTGGCCTCGATCGAGGTCTTCGAGGACGAGGGCATCATCGACCACGCCCGGAGCCTGGGCACCGACGTCCTGGGGCCGGGCTTGGCCGCGCTGGCCGAGTCCCACCCGGCGGTGGGAGAGGTCCGGGGCCTGGGGGTGTTCTGGGCCGTCGAGCTGGTGCGCGACGCCGCCACCCGCGAGCCGCTGGTGCCCTTCAACGCCTCGGGGCCGGCCGCCGCGCCCATGGCCGAGGTGGTGGACGCGTGCAAGGAGCGGGGCCTGGTGCCCTTCGCCGCCGGCAACCGCATCCACGTCGTGCCCCCGCTCACCACATCACCCGACGATGCACGCGACGGCTTGGCCCGCCTCGACGAAGCCCTCAAGGTGGCCGACCAGCACGTCACCGCCTGACGGGCCGACGGCACGCACCGAGGCGGCGGGGACCGGCGGCGTCGGACGGGCAGGACCGCGGCGTCGTCGACGTCGGACCGAGGTGCGCCGCGGGGACACCGACGACGGCACCCAGGGTCAGCCCGGCGACCTAGCCTGCACCGGTTGCGCCGCGCCCGACCCCGGACGCCAGCGGCGCGCCGCCACCCTTGCCTGACAGGAGAGCCACCGTGCCCCTCGAGTCCAACGTCGACATCCGCCCTGCCACCGGGACCCTCGGTGTCCTGCTGCCCGGCATGGGCGCGGTCGGCACCACGTTTATCGCCGGCTGCCTCGCCATCCGCAAGGGCCTGGCCGCCCCCATCGGCTCGCTGACCCAGATGGGCACCATCCGCATCGGCCCCCGCCCCGACAACAACGTGCCGCTGATCAACGACTACGCGCCCCTCGCCCAGCTCGACGACATCGCCTTCGGTGGCTGGGACGTCTTCTCCGACGACGCCTACGTGGCCGCCAGCCGGGCCGGGGTGCTCGACGGTCACATGCTCGAGCAGCTGGGCGAGGAGCTGCGGGCCATCGCCCCCATGCCCGCCGTGTTCGAGCAGGAGTTCGTGCGCAACCTCCACGGCGATCACATCAAGTCCGGTGCGTCCAAGTGGGACCTGGCCGAGCAGCTGGCCGACGACATCGCCCGCTTCAGCGAGGCGAACGGGTGCGACCGCCTGGTCGCCGTGTGGTGTGGTTCGACCGAGGTCTACCGCCAGCCCACCGCGGTGCACGAGAGCCTGGACGCCTTCGAGCAGGGCCTCAAGGACTCCAGCCCTGACATCGCGCCCAGCCAGATCTACGCCTACGCCCTGCTCAAGCTGGGCATCCCGATGGCCAACGGCGCCCCCAACCTCAACCTCGACACCCCGGCCCTGCTGGAGCTGGCCAAGGCCAAGCGGGTCCCCGTCACCGGCAAGGACTTCAAGACCGGTCAGACGCTCATGAAGACCATCCTGGCGCCCGGCTTCAAGGCCCGGATGCTCGGCGTGGACGGCTGGTACTCCACCAACATCCTGGGCAACCGCGACGGCGAGGTGCTCGACGACCCGGAGTCGTTCAAGGCCAAGGAGGTCTCCAAGCTCGGGGTGCTCGACACCATCTTCCAGCCCGAGACCTACCCCGAGCTCTACGGGGACATCCACCACGTGGTGCGGATCAACTACTACCCGCCCCGCGGCGACAACAAGGAGGGTTGGGACAACATCGACATCTTCGGGTGGCTGGGCTACAAGATGCAGATCAAGGTCGACTTCCTGTGCCGGGACTCGATCCTCGCCGCCCCCCTGGTGCTCGACCTGGCCCTCTTCCTCGACCTGGCCCAGCGGGCGGGGCTCCACGGCGTGCAGGAGTGGCTCAGCTTCTACTGGAAGAGCCCCCAGCCGGCGCAGCCGGACCTGTACCCCGAGCACGACATCTTCATCCAGCTGATGAAGCTGAAGAACACCCTGCGTCACCTCATGGGCGATGAGCCCATCACCCACCTCGGCGCCGAGTACTACGACTGACGAGGTCCTCCGTTGCCACCGTCGGGTGGCGGCCGTGGAAGGATGGCTCCATGGGACCAGCGAGGGGGAACTGTGGCGCGGCGCGAGCGCGGGTGGGCGACAGGTCGGCCCTACGGGCCCACCTCCCAGCTGACGGGCGTCCACCGAGGCGTCCACCGAGGCGTCCACCGAGGCGTCCACCGAGGCGGCGCCGCCTCGCCGCCCTCAGCGGTCTGGTCCTCCTGGTCCTGGCGCTGTCCTCGTGTGGCGAACCCACCCTCCACCTGCGCTTGACCTTTGATTCCGACGCCACCCCGCTGCGCACGGTCGATGACACCAGCGGTCGACGCCACGACGGGCGGGTCGAGTCCAACGGCGCTCCCGGGGCACGGATCTCCGTGGTGTCCCCAGGGTTCGAAGGGAGCGGTCGAGCGCTGTCCTTCCCGGCGCCGTGCGCCAACGCGAAGACACCCTGCCCCCGGGTCGCGATCAGCGTTCCCGCCAGCGCCGACCACGACCCCGGGACAGCCGACTTCAGCTTCGGCCTCAAGGTCCGGGTCCGGGGCAACGAGCTCACCACCGACCACGGGTCGAACCTGATCCAGAAGGGTCAGTCCACCTCGTCCCAGTGGAAGCTGCAGGTCGACGATGCCGCCGGGGGGCGGCCGAGCTGCGTGCTCCGGTCGGTGCGAGGCTCGTCCGATGTGATCAGGGTGAAGGCGGCGGTGGGTGTGGCCGACGGCGCCTGGCACCGACTGATGTGTCGCCGCGAGGGCGGGAGGCTGGCGATCCTCGTCGACGGCGTCCAGAGGGGACGGTCACCGGTGCCCGGTGACTTCAGCGTGCGGCCCACGGGCCACCCCGTGACGATCGGCGGGAACTGCACCATCCGGGAGAACGACCAGTACCACGGCGATCTCGACGGCGTGACCTTCGAGTCCGCCCGCTGACGAGCCGGCCCTAGGCCGGGCGGGGTCGGTCGGTCCGGGACGCCCAGCTGAGCTGGACCCGGGCTGTCGCCGAGCGCCGCCGCGCTCGCAGTGCCGCTTCCCGGTCAGCGCTCTCGGTCGCCGCGCACCACGCTCGGCGCCACCGCGTCCTCGGCGACGGCGCCGCCGGAGCCGGCCATGGCGGCGTCGGCCGCCACGCTGATGTAGCGGCCGCAGAAGGCGAACACACCAGCCCCGTCGGCCCGCACCACCGACCCGCTCATCAGCTGGGCCGCGTCGGTGCACAGGGCGACCACGCTCTCGGCCACGTCGTCGGGGCTCATGGTGGCCCGCATGGGGTGCGTGCGCCGCTCGACCTCGGCGGCGGCGTCGTAGAACGGGCCCAGCATGGCCGCCAGGCTGTCGCCGTCGATCCAGCCCGGGTTGACGCCGATGACCGACACGCCTCGCTCGCCCAGCTCGCAGGCCAGGTAGGCGACCATCGACTCCATGGCCGCCTTGGCCGCGGCCAGGATGCCGTGGGCCGGGATCCAGGTGACGGTGTCGGCGCCGGAGACGGCCACCACCCGGCCGTGTCCGCTGGCCTCGAGCAGGGGCATGGCGGCCTGGACGAGGCGGAGGAAGCCGGTGACCGAGATGGCGAAGGTGCGCTCCAGGTGGCGAGGCTCGGCGTCGAGCAGGGGTCGGAAGCTGGTGGCGGCGGCGTTGGCCACCAGCAGGTCGAGCCGTCCCGGGCCCCGGTCCGGGTCGGCCACAGCATCCAGCAGGGCATCGACGTCGTCGATCTCACCGACGTCGCAGCGGTGCACCCAGGCGCGACGACCGGTCGCCTCGACCTGGGCGGCCACCTCTCGGGCGGCCTCCTCCTGGCGCCGGTAGGTCACCACCACATCGCAGCCGGCCCGCGCCAGCCGGCGGGCGGTGGCGGCGCCCAGGCCCCGGGACGACCCTGTGACCAGTGCGGTCCTCCCGTCGAGCGAGAGGGTGTCGGCCGGTCGTGGGTCGCCCATGTCCGCAACCTACGCGGCCGGCGAGCTCCTCCGCCCCGTCACCCTCGACGCCGGGTCGGCCGTTCTGGGTCTGAAGATGTGCCCTCCCGGGCCTGATCCCAGACCAGAACGGCCCATCGCTCGGAGGCACTGCGTTCTGGTCGCTGAGGACGCCTTCCCGGGCCTGATCCCAGACCAGAACAACTCTCCCGCATCGGAGAGGAGGTCGCGTCGGGTCGCCAGACGGTCATCGGTACCCTGGCCCCCATGGACGACACCGACACCGACACCGACACCGCCGAGACCTCCGACGGCACGGTCGACGCTGCGGCCCCCGCCGCGGTGACCCCTGAGGCCGACCTGGTCCTCCGGCTCACCGACTCTGCGCTGGAGACCGTCGTCGGCCTCCGCGACGCCGAGGACGATGCTGCCGGCCTCGCACTCCGGGTCGAGGTCACCGGTGCCCGAGGCACCGACTTCGCCTACGACCTGGGCTTCGACCCCGTCGCCGACGCCCCGCCCGAAGACTCCGTCACCGTCCAGGAGGGCCTGACCGTCTGGGTCCCGGCCGGCAGCGTCGACCGCCTGAAGGGCGCCACCCTCGACGTCCCGTCCCGAGAGGGGCAGGGCGGCCTGGTGCTGCGCAACCCGAACCGGCCCGATCCCCTCGGCATGGACGACTCCATCGAGCTGACCGGAACCGTCGAGCAGCAGGTGTCCCAGCTGCTCGAGCAGCACATCAACCCCGCACTGGCCTCCCACGGCGGGTTCGCCACCCTGGTGAAGGTCGAGGACACCAAGGCCCACATCACCATGGGCGGCGGCTGCCAGGGCTGCGCCGTCAGTGCCATGACGCTTCGGGACGGCATCCAGTCCGCCATCCTCGAGCAGATCCCCGACATCACCGAGGTGGTCGACACCACCGATCACGAGGCGGGCGAGAACCCCTTCTACGAAGAGGTCCCCGCGGGCGGGTCCCCCTTCGCCTGAGGAGGCGAGCCGGTAGGCGAGGCGACCCCGCAAGCACGGGCCCACGCCTCGGCGCAGCCGAGGAGAAGCCTCCGGCGCGACCCGGTCCTATCCGCGCAGGTCCTAAGCCGACGGTGAGTCTGGGCCTGACGGCCCGAGCCCTCAGCCGCCGGCGATGAGGGCCACCCCACCGAGGGTCGCCACCACCCCTGCGACCTGGATCGGTCGCAGGCTCTCGTGGTGGATCCGCCACGCCAGCAGGGCGGTCACCGCCGGATAGAGCGAGGCCAGCACCGCGCTCACCGACACCTGTCCGAGGGTGCTGGCCACCGCGAAGAGGCCGTTGGCTCCTGCATCGGTCCCGGCCACGGTGGCCAGGACCGGGAGGTCGCCCCGGTGGGGACGGGGCGCCCGTCGCAGCACCGTGACCAGCAGAGCGCTGCACCCGATGGTGGTGGTGATGCGCATGACCAGGAGGGTCATGGCCACGCTGGTCTCCGCCCCCTCGGCCACCAGGGTGAGGCCCGAGCCGAACCCCACTGCGGCCACGCCGGCCAGCAGCAGGGGTCGGCGGCTGGCGGTGGCGGGCACCGCGTCCTGGTCGGCCCGGGCCGCGGCCCTCACCTCGTCGGCGGCCAGGGCGGCGCGGCGCTCCGGACCCGAGGCGAGGACGACGCCGATGACAGCGACGACGATGCCGGCCAGCTGGAACCCGGAGGGGTCGTCGCCCTGGGCCAGCCCGACGATCACCGGGATGACCACGCCCGTCGCCGCGACCGGCGCGACCACACCCATCGTCCCCGCGGCCAGGGCTGCGTAGAACGAACCCAGCCCCACCGACCCGAGCACGGCGGCGGCGATGCCCCAGCCGATGGCGCCGGTCCGCCCTCCCTCCCCGGTGGCGATCACGATGACCAGCAGCCCCAGACCGGCGAGGGCCTGGCTGACCCGGATGACGGCGACGGGGTGGGCCCGACGGCTGAGGGTGCCGCCGAGGAAGTCGCCGGTGCCCCACAGGAGGCTGGAGAAGAGAGCGAGGAGGGCACCCATGGGAGTCGGTCACCCTCCCACACGCCCGCCCCGCCGGTCGGCCCGATCACGCGGGAGCGCTCAGCCCCCGCCGTCGAGGGTGCGGATGGCCTCCAGCGCCCGCTTGGCGATCTGCTCCTGGGCGTCGGGGGTGGGCCCGTCGACGTCGCTGACGTCCACCAGGGTCGCGCCCGTGGCGCCAGCCACCTCGGCGACCACCTCACCCTCGGCCGATCCCGGCCCGGGGGAGGAGTCATCCTCCCCGCGGAGCAGGAGGACATCGGTGTCGGCGCCGAAGGCCTCGATCACGCCGGTCAGGTCGTCGCGGTAGCGGTCCGCGGGAGTGGCGGCGACGGCATCGGCCTCGGTGAGCCAGACCAGCACGATGTCGGGATCCAGATCGACGGCGTCGGGGACCTGGGCGTGGGCGGCATCGCCGGCGGTGGCGTCGGGTGACGCCAGGTTGACGTAGACGGTCGAGGCCGGGAGCCCATCGAAGACCTGCCGGGCCCACAGGTCCCGCAGGGGGTCGGCCAGGTCGTCGCCGTCGGCCTCCGAACCCCCGATGACGGCAACCGTCGCGGGAGGCCCCACATTGGTGGCGGGGACGACCTCGGGCCCGCTGCTGCTGGTGCACCCTGCCACCAGGACGAGCCAGATCCCGAGGGTCAGGAGCAGGCGCGTCGGGCGTCGGATCATGCGCCGACGACCGCGTCGCGGGCGGGCAGGTGGGCGGCGCGCCAGGCGGGGACGAGCCCGCCGATGAGCGCCAGGAGCGTGGCCCCCACCACCCCGCCGACCATGATCGGGGTCGACAGCCGCAGGCTGACGGTGGCCAGGCCCTGCTCGACGAGGTAGCGGTTGACCAGCTCGCCCACCCCGGCGGCGACCGCCGCGCCCAGGCCCGTCCCCAGCACCCCGCCCACGAAGCCGAGGACGCCGGCCTCCACCACGAAGACGGCCAGCACGTCGCGATCGCGCGCCCCGATGGCCTTGAGCACCCCGATCTCGCGTTGGCGCTCCCGGACCGCGGCGAGCAGTGCGTTGGCGATTCCCAGGGCGGCGACGGTGAGGGCGATCACCCCGACGGAGGTGAGCACGATGTCGACCACCCCCAGGTAGTTGCGCACCGAGGCGACCACATTCTCCGGGGCGCTGGTGGCGTAGCCGATGTCGTCGATGGCCGCACGGACGTCGGCCACCTCGTCGATGCCCCGCGCCACCACGACCAGCCCCGTGAAGTCCGAGGTGCCGGTGCCCAGCTCGGCGCCCCGGTCGGGACCGGCCTGGCTCCAGGCCCGAGCGATCTGGGCCTGGCGCAGGGGGACCAGCAGCTGGCCCGATCCCGCCTCCTGGGCCACCACACCGACGACCTCGAGACGGATCCACCGGCCCCGGACGCGGAGCTCGTCGCCCTCCTCGGGGAAGAGCCGACCGGCGGCCAGGCGGATCTCGGTGCCGATGACCTGGTCCGCCTGGGTGGCGTCGAGCCTGAGGCGCTCCAGGTAGCCCTGGGAGACGGCGACCTCGGTCAGTGAGGTGGGGGAGGGGAGCCGTCCCTCCAGCGTCGTCACCGGCAGGAGCCCGGGCCGGGACAGGTCGGCCCCCACCATCTCGTCGCGGAAGGGCTCGAGCGGGCGCCCGGCCGCGGTCTCGGTCGGACGGTCGACGAACACCGGGGTGGTGAGCACCGGGAGCACGGCCCGGACCTGGGCGATGCCCCGGATGGCCTCCAGGGCGCCCTCGTCGAGGTCCTTCTCGGCGCCGGCATCCAGGTCGTCCTGCTGCACCTGGCCGGGCGTGGCCTCGGCCGCGGCCACCTGGATGGCGGAGATGGGCCCGCCCTCGGCCAGCTCGTCGAGCACGCGCGTCTCGGCGGTGTCGGCGATGGTGAGCAGGGCGGTCAAGAGGGCGGTGGCCAGGGCGACGGCCAGCATGGTGAGCGCGGCGCGCCCCGGTCGGCGCAGCACGCTGCGGGCCGCCAGCTCCAGCGCGTCACGCCACCTCACGGGCGGACCGGGCTCTCGAGCCGGCCGTTGCGCAGGGCCAGCTGACGCTCCGCCCCGCCGGCGAGGACGGCATCGTGGGTGACGACGATGACCGAGCAGCCGTGTCGGGCGGGGAGGTCGGCGAGCAGGGCCCCGACCACGGCACTGCTCTCGTCGTCGAGGTTGCCGGTGGGCTCGTCGGCCAGCACCAGGTCGGGCTCGTTGGCCAGGGCCCGGGCGACGGCGACGCGCTGACGCTCCCCTCCGCTCAGCGCGGCCGGCCGGTGGTCGAGGCGGTCACCGAGCCCGACGGCGCCGAGCAGGTCGCGGGCCCGGGCTCGGCGGGCTCGCCGCCCGGAGCGGGAGAGGGTGCCGGCCAGCTCCACGTTCTCCTCCGCGGTCAGGGCTTCGAGCAGGCCGAAGTGCTGGAACACGAAGCCGACCGTCTCGCGGCGGAACGTGGCCAGGTTGTCGCCCGCCAGGGTCTCGAGGTCGTGGTCGCCTACGCTGAGTTGACCCTGCTGGGGGGCTTCGAGCCCGCCCAGGAGGCTCAGGAGGGTGGACTTCCCCGAGCCCGAGCGACCCACCACCGCCACGTGCTCCCCGGGCGCCACGTCGAGGTCGAGGTCAGACAGCACGGCCAGGGGTCCGGCGGAGGCCTCGTAGCGGTGCCCGAGGCCCCGGGCACGGACTCCTGCGGCCATCCGGGCACGCTACGGCCAGGACCGCCGTTCGCGACCGCGCCCCTCGGCCGCCACCACCCCGCGCCGGTGCAGATCCTGGTCGCCAACTCGATGGAGGGGCGGGGCCCGCGCCGCTCAGCGGCCGAGGGCGCGACGGGCCTCGGTGGCGATGCCCGTGGCGTCGAGGCCGAGGGAGGCCAGGATGGCGTCGGGCTTGCCCTGGTCGAGGAACCGGGTGGGGATGCCCAGCACCCGCACAGCCGGCCGGTCGGCGCGGGGGCGGTCGAGGGCCACGTCGGCGACCTGGTCGGCCAGGGACGCGCCCACGCCGCCGTCGCGGTAGCCGTCCTCCGCGGTCACCACCACGGGGTGGCTGGCCGCGTCGATCACCAGCGCCGGGTCGAGCGGATGGACGACGCGCGGGTCCCACACCGTGCAGGAGATGCCGTCGGCCTCCAGCAGGTCGGCGGCCTCGACGCAGGCGGGCAGCAGCTTGCCCACCCCGACCAGGCAGACGTCGGAGCCGGTGGCCACCTTCCGTCCGGCGAGACCGGCGCCGACCTCGGCCTCGTCCACGTGCGGGGCGGCGGTCTTCGACCAGCGGATCGCGATCGGGCCCGAGGTGATCTCCAGGGCATCGTGCAGCATCTGCTGCACCTCCTGGTAGGACGACGGGGCGAGGATCGTCATGCCGGGCACCTTCGAGAGCAGCACCATGTCGAGGACGCCGTGGTGCGAGGGCCCGTCGTCGCCGGTGATGCCGGCCCGGTCGAGGCAGAACACGACCGGCTGGCCGTGCAGGCCCACGTCCAGGTTGGCCTGGTCGAACGCCCGGCTGAGGAACGTGGAGTAGAGGGCCACGACGGGCCGCAGCCCCCCCATGGCCATGCCCGCGGCCGAGGTGACGGCGTGCTGCTCGGCGATGCCGACGTCGATCATCCGGCCGGGGAAGGCCTCGTGGAACGCCAGCAGGCCGGTCGAGTCGGGCATGGCCGCGGTGAGGGCCACCACCTCGGGGCGGTTCTCCGCCTCCTTTAGGAGCGCCTCGGTGAACGCGGCGGTGTAGGAACCGGGCTTGGCTCCCCCGATGTCGTGCATGCGCTTGACGTCGTCCTGCTCGGCCGGGGCGTGGCCCTTGCCCTTGTCGGTGAGGACGTGGACCACGATGGGCTCGTCGAGGGCGTCGGCGTGGCGGAGGGCCTGCTCCAGGCCGACGATGTCGTGGCCGTCGATGGGGCCGGTGTACTTGACGCCGAGAGACTCGAAGAACGCGGGCGGCTCGAGCATCTCGCGCATGCCGGCCAGGGCGCCGTGCATGCCCCAGGCCAGGTGATCGCCCACCACGGGCACCTTGCGCAGGCGGTCCTCGACCTTGGCCCGCTGGCGTACGTAGCGGGGGTCGACCCGTAGGCGCGACACCGTGTCGGCCATCCGTCCCACGGTGGGGGCGTAGGACCGGCCGTTGTCGTTGAGGATGATGATGGCCCTGGTGCCGCTGTGGCCCAGGTTGTTGAGCGCCTCGTAGGCCATCCCGCCGGTCATGGCCCCGTCGCCGATCACGGCCACGACCCGCCGGCCCTCACCCTGGTCGGACTGCTGGGCGGTGGCCAGGCCGTGGGCGTAGCTGACGATGGTGGAGGCGTGGCTGTTCTCCACCCAGTCGTGCTCGGACTCGGCGCGGCTCGGATACCCCGACATGCCGCCCGCCTCGCGCAGGTGGTCGAAGCCGCGGAGGCGGCCGGTCACCATCTTGTGGACGTAGGCCTGGTGGCCGATGTCCCAGAGCAGGATGTCGCGGGGCGAGTCGAACACCCGGTGCAGGGCGAGGGTCAGCTCGACCGCGCCCAGGTTGGAGCCGAGGTGGCCGCCGCTACGGGAGCGGGAGACCACGTCGACGATGAACTCCCGGATCTCGATCGCCAGCTCGCCGAGCTCGTCGGGCGTGAGGCGCCGCAGGTCCGCGGGGCAGGAGATCCGATCGAGCAACATCGCCCGCCCAACCTACCCCTCGTGCCGTCACCCGACTCCACGCGGCCACCCTGGGATGAGGGGCAGACTGCGGCGGTGGGGACCGATGTGGAGCAGATGGTGCGGGCCCAGCAGCAGGGGTGCGCCATCGGCGGGTCGGCCCTCTACACCGATGTCCTGGACGCGGTCGCGGCCGACGTGGTCGCGAGGGGGCCCTGCTACGACGTGCTCACCCGCCACGCCCACGAGCCCCTGGCGGCGGCCGTGGTGCTGCGCCTCCTGGCTGCGGTCCACGAGCTGGTGCTCGACGGGGCCGCCCCCGACCTCGCCCACCACTACCCCTCGGCCGGGGGCACACCCGGGCTCGACGTGGGCGCCGCCTTCGTGGCCACGGTCGCCGACCACCCCGATCACGTGGCGGCCCGCACTGCTGCGCCCATCCAGACCAACGAGCCCGGTCGGTCCGCCGCCCGGCTCGGTGGCTTCCTCGCCATCGCCGCCGGCGGCCGCCCCCTCCGCGTGCTCGAGGTCGGGGCCAGCGCCGGGCTCAACCTGCGCTTCGACCACTTCCGCTACGAGGCCGGAGAGGCCGCGTTCGGACCGGCGGGATCTCCGGTGCGGCTCGTCGAGCCCTGGGTGGGCCGGCACCCGGAGCTCGCTGTCGAGGTCGAGGTCGTCGAGCGCCGGGGGTGCGACGCCCGCCCCCTCGAACCGGACTCTGCGCCCGACCGGCTGCGCCTGCGAGCATGCCTGTGGCCCGATCAGCCCGAGCGTCGCGCCCGCCTCGACGGCGCCCTCGCCCTCGCCGCCGATGTGGCTGCTCCGGTCGATCGGGCCGACGCCGCCGAATGGGTCGCCGCCCGGCTGGGCGAGCCCGCCCCCGGCCTGGCCACCGTCGTCGTCCACTCCATCGTGGCCCAGTACCTCGATCCGGCCAGCTACCGGTCCATGGAGGCCGCCGTCGTCGCGGCCGGCGAGGCGGCCTCGCCCGACGCGCCGGTCGCCTGGCTGCGGATGGAACCCTCCAGCATCACCGAGGCCGAGGTCCGTCTCACCTGCTGGCCGGACCGCCGCGACCGCCGACCCGTGGATGCGGTGCTTGCCCACAGCGGCTTCCACGGGCCGCCCGTGCGCTGGGGAGGATGATCATTCCTCGACCGCTCCGGAACGCACGGGCGATCCGCACTCCCTGGTGCGGCCCGTCCCGCTGATCCCGTCGTCGTGGGGTCGGGCGCCGGCCGGCGGGCGGCTCAGGAGGGGCCGGAGAAGCGGTCCTCGCGGCCGGTGTCGGGGCCGACGACGGGGGCGTGGTCGTCCTCGTAGCGGGTGAGCTCGGCTCGGCCGACCACGTGCCAGTGCACCTCGTCGGGGCCGTCGGCCAGGCGGAGGGTGCGCTGGCCGGCGTACATGGCCGCCAGTGGCGTCCACTGCGAGACGCCGGTGGCGCCGTGGATCTGGATGGCCTCGTCGATGATCTGACACACCCGCTCGGGGACCATGGCCTTCACCGCGCTGACCCAGATGCGGGCCTCGGCGTTGCCGGTGAGGTCCATCGCCCGCGCCGCCCGCAGCACCATGAGGCGCATGGCCTCGATCTCGATGCGGGCCTTGGCGATGACCTCGACGTTCTTGCCCAGGCGGGCCAGGGGCTTGCCGAACGCCTCCCGGTTCAGGCCCCGGCGGACCATCAGCTCCAGGGCCCGCTCGGCCGCGCCGATCGAGCGCATGCAGTGGTGGATGCGACCCGGCCCCAGGCGCAGCTGGGAGATCTCGAAGCCCCGCCCCTCGCCCAGCAGCATGTTGGCCGCCGGGACCCGCACATCGGTGAAGCGCAGGTGCATGTGGCCGTGCGGCGCATCGTCGGCCCCGAAGACGTGCATGGGCCCGAGGATCTCCACCCCGGGGTTGTCCATGGGCACGAGGATCTGGGACTGCTGACGGTGGGGAGGGCCGTCGGGATTGGTCCGCACCATGACGATCATGATCTTGCAGCGGGGGTCGCCGGCGCCGGAGATGTAGTACTTCTCGCCGTTGATGACCCACTCGTCGCCATCGAGCACGGCGCTGGTCTCGATGTTGCGGGCGTCGGAGCTGGCCACGTCGGGCTCGGTCATGGCGAAGGCGGAGCGGATCTCGCCGGCCAGCAACGGCTTGAGCCACTGCTCCTTCTGCTCGGGGGTGCCCACCCGCTCCAGCACCTCCATGTTCCCAGTGTCGGGGGCGCTGCAGTTGAGGCACTCGGAGGCGAGCGGGTTCTTGCCCAGCTCTGCCGCGATGTAGGCGTAGTCGAGGTTGGAGAGGCCATCGCCGGTCCCGGCGTCGGGCAGGAAGAAGTTCCAGAGCCCGTTGGCCTTGGCCTTGGCCTTGGCCTTGTCGAGCAGCTCCAGCTGGCCCTCGCCGTAACCCCAGTGGTCGGCCCGACCCTCCCCGAGGCGGAAGAACTCCTCGGTGATGGGATCGACCTCGTTGGCGATGAAGGCGGTGACGGCCTCGAACAGGGGGACGGTCTGCTCGGACATGGAGAGGTCGAGGGCGGCGTCGGTGGCCGAGCCGGAGTGCATGCCGGGTGCGGGCACGGGCATCTCTCTTCTGGTGGGGGAGGGTGTGCCCCGAGGTTGGCACGCCCGCCCCCGCCGCGCCTCCCACCCGTTCCCGCAACGGATCCGACACACCTGTGTGTGGGATCCGTCGCGAGAACGGGGATCGGTGGGCCAGACTTCGGCCAGCCAGCCCGCACCCCGCTGACCCAGGAGCGCCGCCGTGCCCACCGACCCCGCCGCCGGCCCGTCGGGCCCCAACCGCCGGATCGTCCTCCGTCGCCGTCCCGAGGGCCTGCTCCAGCCCGACGACGTGGAGATGGTGACCGAGGACGTGCCCGAGCTGGCCGACGGCGAGGCCCTGATGCAGGCCGAGCTGCTGGGCATGGACGCCACCGTCCGCAGCTGGCTCAACGAGGGCGAGGGCTACCTGCCGGCGGTGGAGATCGGCGAGGTCGTGCGCTGTTCGGGCATCGGGCGCATCGTCGCCACCCATAGCCCGGCCTTCGCGATCGGCGACGTCGCCTACTCCCTGCCCGGCATGCAGGACTACGCGGTGGTGCGCGACGACCTGTTCACCTCCAAGCTCCCGCCGGGCACGGAGATGGCGCCCATGCTGTCGGTGTACGGGGCGACGGGTCTGGCCGCCTACGTGGGACTCATCGACGTGGGTCGGGTCCGCGACGGTGAGACCGTGGTCGTCTCCGCCGCCGCCGGGGCCACCGGCTCGCTCGTCGGCCAGATCGCCAAGCGCATGGGGTGCCGGGTGGTGGGCGTGGCCGGCACGCCCGAGAAGTGTCGCTTCGTCGTCGACGAGCTCGGCTTCGATGCCTGCATCGACCACCGCGGTGACGACCTGCGGGCCGCGCTCAAGGAGCACTGCCCCGACCGGGTGGACGTCTACTTCGACAACGTGGGGGGACCGGTGCTCGACGCCGTCCTCGGGCGCCTGGCCCAGGGCGGTCGGGTCGTGCTCTGCGGCGCCATCTCCGTCTACAACGAGCGCAGCAAGCCGCCCGGTCCGGCCAACTACCTGGAGCTCATCAACCGGCGCGGCACCATGGCCGGCTTCATCGCCCTCGACCACTGGGGCCGGTTCCCGCAGATCCGCGAGACGCTGCGGTCATGGGTTGAGGACGGCTCGCTGCGCCACGTGGAGCACACCTTCGAGGGCCTGGGCTCCGCGGTCGAGGCGCTGAACGCGCTGTTCACCGGGGCCAACACCGGCAAGGTCGTCGTCCGGGTGGCCGGGTAGAGGTTCAGCCGGGTCGAGGATCGGCCGGGTCCGACGAACGGTCGCGGGGATCGTCCGGGACCAAGTCCCCGTCAGGCGGCGGCGTCTTCCAGGTCGAGGGTCGCGTACAGGAAGTTGGTCGTCTGGTCCAGGATCTCCTGGCGGTGCTCGACGTAGGGAACGTGACCGTCGCCCTCGAACCTCGTCAACGTGGCGATCAGCCCCGCGTTCATCGCCTCGCGGATGGTGTCCTGGGCCCACTGGAAGGGGACGATGCGATCAGCGGTGCCGTGGAAGAGCAGGGCGGGGGCGTCGCCGGCGGACGGGGAAGTCAGCAGCCGCGACCCGGACAGCGACACCGCGGCGCCGATCTCGGAGGAGACGCCGGGGGTGCCGGAGGACCCGGCGTCATCGTCGGCGGCGTAGCCCACGTTGAGGGCGGTGATGGCCCCGGCCGAGGTGCCGGCGACGGCGATGCGGTTGGGGTCGATGCGGTAGTCGGTGGCGCGGGACCGCAGGAACCGCACCGCGGCCTGGGCGTCGTGCTGGGCGTCCTTGATGGCGGTGAGGCAGCTCTGGGTGACCCCCGACGCCGAGCAGCCGCGGTCGGCCAGCCGGTAGCTGATCGACGCGGTGACGAAGCCCTTGCGGGCGAAGGTGCGGGCCTGGTCGACGATCTCGGGTGAGGTGCGGGTGCCGCCCGAGAAGCCTCCGCCGTGGACCCAGATGACGGCGGGGCGCCGGTTGACCGCGTCACCATCGGGCCGGTAGATGTCCAGCTCGAGGTCGACGGTCATGCCGTCCTGGTCGTCGGCGCGGCCGTAGCGGATGCCGGACATCATCGTGGAGGACTCGAACACGACGTCGCGGTAGCGGAGGGGCGCGTCGCCCTGGGGCCGTACGAACTGCACGCCGCAGCCCGAGACGAGCAGGACGACCGCTGCGATCAGGGCAACGGCGAGGCGCTGACCGTGCGACCTTTGGACGTGGTGGCGTGTCATCGATCCCCCGAGAGCAGGCGTGGTGACCGTCCTGTCTAGCCGCTGGGGGTCCTGGCCGCACCTGCGGGCCGGGGATCCGGCCGCGAGCCGACGGGGGCGGACCGGTAGGTTTCGGCTCATGGCCGATGCACCCGAGACCTCCGTCGACGTCAAGCCGCGCAGCCGCGACGTCACCGACGGCATCCAGAAGGCCCCCGCCCGGGCCATGCTGCGCGCTGTCGGCATGGGCGACGACGACTGGGACAAGCCGCAGGTCGGCATCGCCTCGTCGTGGAACGAGATCACGCCCTGCAACGCGACCCTCAAGGCCCTGGCCGAGCGGTCCAAGGAAGGCGTGCGCGACGCCGGCGGGTGGCCCATGGAGTTCGGCACCATCACGGTGAGCGACGGCATCAGCATGGGCCACGAGGGCATGCGGGCCTCGCTGGTCAGCCGGGAGGTCATCACCGACTCCGTGGAGACGGTCATGCACGCCGAGCGACTCGACGGCTTCGTGGGTCTGGCCGGCTGCGACAAGAGCATCCCCGCCATGCTCATGGCCTCGGCCCGCCTCGACCTGCCCAGCGTGCTCGTCTACAACGGCAGCATCCTCCCCGGCCACCACGACGGCCGGGCCCTCGACATCACCAGCGTCTTCGAGGCCGTGGGCGCCTGCGCCCGTGGGGCCATCAGCGAGGAGGAGCTGGCCCAGGTCGAGCGCAACGCCTGTCCCGGCGAGGGGGCGTGCGGCGGCATGTTCACGGCCAACACCATGAGCAGCATCGGCGAGGCGCTGGGTATGTCGCTGCCCGGGTCGGCCTCACCCCCGGCGGTCGACCCCCGCCGTCACGACGACGCTCGCCGGGCCGGCGCCGCCGTGGTCGAGATGCTGCGCCGGGGCATCACCCCCCGCATGGTGATGACCCACGACGCCTTCGAGAACGCCATCGCCGTCACCTCGGCCCTGGGCGGGTCCACCAACGCGGTGCTGCACCTGCTGGCCATCGCCAACGAGGCCGAGGTCGACCTGGCCCTCGACGACTTCAACCGCATCGCGGCGCGGGTGCCGCACCTGGCCGACATGAAGCCCGGCGGCAAGTTCCACATGAGCGATCTCGACGCGGTGGGCGGCGTGCCGGTGGTGATGAGGATGCTGCTCGACGCCGGGCTGCTGCACGGAGACGCCCTCACCGTCACGGGTCGGACCCAGGCCGAGAACCTGGCCGCCATCGACCCGCCGCCGCCCGATGGCGTGGTGGTCCACCCCGTCGACGCCCCGATCCACCCCGAGGGTGGCCTCAACGTCCTCACCGGCACCCTGGCCCCGGAGGGGTCGGTGGTGAAGGTCGCCGGGCTCTCCGCCGAGCAGATGCACTTCGAGGGCGAGGCCCGGGTCTTCGACGGTGAGGACGCGGCCATGGCCGCCATCCTGGAGGGGTCCATCACGCCCGGCACCGTGCTGGTCATCCGCTACGAGGGGCCCAAGGGCGGACCTGGCATGCGCGAGATGCTGGCCATCACCGGCGCGCTGAAGGGTGCCGGTCGGGGGGCGGACTACGCCCTCATCACCGACGGCCGCTTCAGCGGCGGCACCTGGGGGTTCTGTATCGGCCACGTGGCCCCCGAGGCCATCGACGGTGGGCCCATCGCCCTCGTCGCCGACGGCGACCGGGTGCTGATCGACGTGCACGAGCACCGCCTCGACCTCCAGGTCGACGCGGCCGAGCTGGAGCGCCGCCGCCGATCGCTGTCGCACCCCGCCCCCCGCTACCCCCGGGGGGTGCTGGCCAAGTACGCCCGGCTCGTCCAGGGCGCCGAGACCGGCGCCATCACCAACCCCCGCTGAGCCCCGTGCCCACGGCCCCGACGCTGGCGGTGCGTGACCTGCGACTCGACGAGGTGGGCTTTCGGATCGACTACTTCCACGGCTCGACCGATGAGCACCTGCGACGCCTCGGCGTCGACCGTGAGAAGCTGCCGGCCCCGGATGCGTGGCGAGCCAGCTACGAAGAGGACTACCGGCGCCCAGTCGAGCACAGGGAGACCTGGGCGGTGGCGTGGGAGGTCGACGACGAGCTCGTCGGCTTCAGCTCCGTCGACCACATCGCGTTCGGGGACAGGGCCTTCCTCCACCTCCAGATGGTCCGCCCCGAGCGACGCAACGCGGGACTGGGAGCCGAGCTCGTCCGGATGTCGGCCGCCCGCTTCTTCGAGGTCTTGAGCCTCGAACGGCTCCTCAGCGAGCCGAACGCTCTCAACGTCGCTCCCAACCGGACATTGCAGCGGGCAGGGTTCCGCTACGTCTTCACCCACGAGACGACGCCGGGTCCGCTCAACTTCCCCCAGGTCGCGACCAGGTGGGTCCTCGATCGAGTGGACGTGGGCGAGGGCGCCGATCGGGACGAGCGCCTCTGACCCGGTTCGGGGTGTCGCGCGCTCTTCTCGGCGGCGCGGATGGTGGAGGCGGGGTGACCATGCCAGCCCGGCGGCCGCCCTCGCCCATCAGGCCTTCGGTCAGCCCCCGACGTCGAAGGCCGCGACGATGCGATCGGCGAGGACCCCGGGCTCCTCGATGGTGTCGATCTCGGCGGCCTCGGGCCAGTCGGCAAAGCGTTCTCCCATCGCGGCCGCCACCTCCTCGTCGGCGTCGGAGGGGTCGTTGCCCTCGGTCGCCCGCGCCCGGATCCGGGCGTCGGCCTCCGCGGCGGGCGCGGTGCAGCGCCGCTCGACCACCTCCGACGACGTGCCCGCCGCGACCGCCCGGGCGCGTCCCGCTCGTCGGCGTCGGACCACGAGGCGTCGAGCACGACGCTCTCGCCATGGCCGAGGAGCTCCTCGGCTCGGCGTCGCAGCTCCTCGTAGACCCGAGCCTTGTGCTCCGGCGCGTAGCGGCCTTCCCCCACTCCCGACGGTGCGCCGTCGCCGTCGGCGGGGTCGACGTCGTCGCGTACCTCGTCCGAGGACAGCACCACCATCCCGGTGCGGTCGGCGAGGGCACGGGCCAGCGTCGACTTGCCTGTGCCCGGGGTGCCGCCCACCAGCACCAGGCGCACCCGCCCTCGCGCCAGCGCCGCGGTGCACAGCTCGACGTACCGGCGCACCTCGTCGCCGGCCTCGTCGTGACCCTGCTGTACGCGGACCGCCGCCACCTTGGCCCGGACCGAGGCCCGGTAGGCGATGAGGTGGTGGGCCAGCGACGCCGGCCAGCGGTCGGCGGCCAGCTCCGCGTAGCGATCGAGGAAGGCCTCCGCCAGATCGGGGCGGGCGGCGTCGTGGAGGTCCATGGCCAAGAAGGCGGCGTCGAGCAGGCCGTCGCCCCACATCAGGTCGTCGTCGAAGTCGAGGCAGTCGAGGATGCGGCACCCACCGTCGAGGACGAACACGTCCTCCGCCCGCAAGTCCCCGTGGCCGGCCACGATCCGTCCCTTGCCCGTGCGCTGGGTGAACAGCGGGCCTCGCCCTTCCAGGTAGCGGGTGGCGCTCGCGCCCAGGCCGTCGACCACGTCGGGCGACACCACCTCGTCGTCGAGGTCGCGCAGGGTGGACAGGGCCTCCTCCCACCGTTCGCCCAGGGCCTCGGGGGAGGCGACGGCGGCCCGGTCACCGGTGGGCGGGCTGACCCCGTGCAGCGTGGCCAGCTGGTGGGCCACGTCGTCCAGGGCGTCATGGACGACCTCCTCCTCACCGGCATCCACGAGGGTGGAGAGGCGACGCTCGACGGGCATGCGCTGCATCACCACCAGGTGATCCCAGGGGTCCCCGTCGGGACCGGACACATCGGCAACCCCCAGGTAGACGTCGGGGGCGAGGCGCCGGTTGAGGTCCACTTCGCGGTGGCAGGCCGCCTCCCTGGCCTCGCGGGTCCGGAAGTCGAGGAAGCCGAGATCCACCGGCCGCTTGAGCTTGTAGGCCCGATCACCGACGAACACGAGCGTGCTGGTGTGGGTCTCGGCCACCGCCGGTGCCAGCTCCTGTGCGGGGTCGTCGCTCATACCGCGCACCGTACCGACGCCCCGGCGGTCCGGAGTCGCTCCGGCCCGACACCGTTCTGACGCGGGAGAGCGCCATCGGTGGCGCCTGTGCGCGTCAGAACACCGTCGCGCCCGGTCCGGCACACCGTCGAGACGTCACCCTGACGGCTGCGGCACCGTCCGCCCGGGCCTGACGTAGGTTGCCGGCATGCGCAACCCGGCCTCGCTCCCGCCCGATCCGAACCTGGTGCCCCCGGTGCTCGACGTGCTGTGCCACCCCGACCTGGCCCCCATCGTCGACCTGGTGGTGACGGGCGACGCCGACGGCTACGAGGCCCGGGCCGTGGACGGTCGCGTGCGCTTCACCCGCCAGGACGAGGGCCACGGGTGGCGGTTCACGGTGACCGAGACCGAGGGCCGCAACCCCCTCGGCGACCAGGCC
The DNA here is from genome assembly GCA_038233075.1 of Acidimicrobiales bacterium. Classification (GTDB taxonomy): domain Bacteria; phylum Actinomycetota; class Acidimicrobiia; order Acidimicrobiales; family Iamiaceae; genus Iamia. The sequence continues at coordinate 61,372 of JBBSMQ010000002.1, read as the reverse complement.
ACCGATCGCTTCGCCGGTCTCGATGCGGAGCGGGCCCACCCCCACCCGGATCGGACCACCACCAGCTACCCCCACGCCTACGAGATGGTGGCCCAGGTGTTCGACGCCCCCGCCGCGCCGGACGTCATCTGTCAGCACACCGCCGCCCACAACTGGGAGGACCAGGGCGGCGAGCGGGGCGAGCACGGCTCCATGGGCGTGGTCCAGGCCCGGGCCCCGTTCATCCTCGCCGGCAAGGGCGTGGCGCAACGAGGCGTGGTGGCCGACGCCGCCAAGCTCGTCGACGTGGCTCCCACCGTGGCCGCCCTCATGGGCGTGGCGCCCCACCCCGAGGCGGTGGGGCTCAACGGCCGCCGCCGCGACGACGCCCTGCTGCGGCGCCAGGACGGCGAGGTGCGCTCCGACATGCTCGACGGGCGCGACGGCCCGCCCCGCCACGTGGTCGGCTTCCTGTTCGACGGGTGCAACCCCAACGTGCTCCACGATGCGGTGGCCACGGGTGAGGCGCCCAACGTCGCCCGGCTCATCGCGATGGGCACCAGCCTGGGCCACGGCGCCTTCGCCTCGGCCCCGAGCGTGACCCTGGCCAACCACACCACGATCCTCACCGGGGCCCACCCCGGCCACCACGGGGTGCTCAACAACGCCTGGTACGACCGGGCCGAGGGTCAGCAGGTGATCACCAACTCCCCGGCCACCTGGCCGTGGGCCATGGAGCGGCTCTCGCCGGAGGTGGAGACCCTCCACCACGCGGTCAAGCGCACCTGGCCCGACGCCTTCACGGTGGCGGCCAACGAGCCGTGCGATGCGGGCGCCGACTTCGGCACCTTCCACCTCCTGCGGGCCGGTGACCTGCCCGACCGTCCGCCGGGAGCCGACGACCTGCCCTTCGCCACCGAGCGGTTCGTGCGCCCCGAGAAGAGCTACCGCACCGCCTCGCGCATCGACCACACCGGGATGGAGATCGCCCTCGGCGCCTGGGGAGCTGGCTACCAGGGTCGGCGCGATCCGCGGCCCCGATTCACCTGGGTGAACTTCTCGCTCACCGATGCCGCCTTCCACCACGGCGGGCCCTACTCCGACATCGCCCGGGCCTCCATCCGTGACACCGACACCCGCATGGGCCAGGTCCTCGACGCCGTCGAGCGCGACGGTGCCTTCGACGACACCGCCTTCCTGCTGGTGGCCGATCACGGGATGGAGGACTCCGATCCCGGGGTCACCGGCGACTGGGGCACGGCCCTGGCCGACCTGGGCGTGCCCCTCCGCGACGAGGCCTACATGTGGATCTACACCGGCGTGACCTGAGCTGGGTCCACCGGCTGCCCTGGGGGAACACGTGTTCGTACAGTGGGGTACGGTGCGACGATGGGCCGACGAGCTGATCCCGCCAAGGTGCGCGAGGCGCGGGTGTGGGGCGCGGTGGCCCGGTTGCGCGACGTCTGGGTCAGCGATGTCGACCAGGTGGCCCGGCTGCGGCGCGACTGGCCCGGGCTGGTCGAGGTGATCGACCGGCTCGTCGAGCTGGTCCGCTGGGACCGCGACTGAGAGCCGAGCGGGCCCGAGCGCCTCGGGTACCGTCCGATGCCATGAGCGCATCCCCTGCGACCTGGGACGCGCCCACCGCCGACGAGCTCGACGCCCTCGACGGGCTGGGGGCCAAGGGGGAGTGGGAGCTGCAGGGGCGGACCCTGAAGCTCACCAACCTGGACAAGGTGCTGTTCCCCGCCGCCGACGACGGTGAGCCGACGACCAAGCGGGACCTCATCCGCTACCACGCGTGCGTCGCCCCGGCGATGCTGCCGTACCTGTCCGGCCGGGCCGTGAACTCCAACCGCTTCCCCAACGGCGTCGACCAGGCCGGTTTCTGGCACAAGGCGGTCCCCAGCCACGCCCCGGACTGGATCACGACCTGGCGCTACCCCGACGCCCGGCCCGACGACACCGCCCAGACCTACATCGTCCCCGACAGCACGGCCACCCTGGCCTGGCTGGCCAACTACGGCGCCGTCGAGCTCAACCCGTGGAACTCGCGGGTCGACTCGTGGCGCGAGCCGGCCTGGGCCTACATCGACCTCGACCCCGGCCGCGACACCGACTTCGACGACATCGTGGTCCTGGCTCGGCTGCACAAGGTGGTGCTCGACGCCCTGGAGGTACGGGCGGGGGCCAAGGTCACCGGCAAGCGGGGCATCCAGATCTGGGTCCCGGTCGGGCCGGGCCACTCCTTCGAGGACACCCGGGGGTGGGTCGAGTCCGTGTCGCGGGCCGTGGGCAAGACGGTGCCGGAGATGGTCAGCTGGGCGTGGGCCAAGCGAGATCGGGGCGGCAAGGCCCGCCTCGACTTCACCCAGAACGCGGTCAACAAGACCCTGGTCGGCCCCTTCAGTGTCCGCCCCGCGCCCGGTGCGCCGGTGTCGGTGCCCATCGCCTGGGAGGAGCTGGAGGACCCGGACCTGACCCCCGACCGCTGGACGATCCGCACCGTGCTCGACCGCCTCGATGAGGTCGGCGACCCGCTGCGCGAGCTCATCGACGTCGAACAGGACCTCCCGGACATCTGACCTGCCCTCCGGCGGGGCGCGGGGCGGCGGGCCGGGCGCGGGTTGGCTCAGGGCACCGCGGCCCGGATCCGGACCAGCACGGCGGGGATGTCGACCGGGTCGTTGGTGTCGACCTCGATCACCGTCCACTCGCCGGCGACCGGCTCGGACACCTCGTCCCAGAGCTCGTCGACGGTGCGGACGGCGTCGAAGTGCCCGGCGGCGCGGGTGCCGGCCCGGGCCCGGTAGCGGGCCGCGGCCACCTCGCGGTCGCAGCGGCAGAACACCTCCACCATCGTGCCGGGCAGTCGGCGCAGGTCGTCGCCGGCGACACTCCGGTGGAGGTTGCTCTCGATCACGGCACCGATGGGCGAGGCGGCCGCCACGGCGAACATGGCCCGCACCGCGGCCCGCCCGAGGTGGCGGGACGCCTCGACGTCGGGGACCGCCAGCACCGACATCAGCGCGTCCTTGATGGTGTCCTTGGCGACGAGGGGCAGCCCCATCTCCCGGGCGAGCACCGGAGCCAGGGTCGACTTCCCGCTGGCCGGCGGTCCCGACACGACGACGAACGGAGGGGAGGCCACGGGGTCATCTTGCCCGGCAGGCCTCCGATCGAGCAAGGTGACCTTGTAGATCTGACCACTGGCCTTGTATGGTGCACGGGTGGACATCAGCAGCTACCGCGTGTCGGAACGAGGACAGATGGCGCTGCCGGCCGAGGCCCGCCGACGCTGGGGGCTGGGTGGCGGAGGGGCCGTCGACGTGGCCGACCTGGGCGACGCGCTGCTGATCGTCCCCGGTGGGCAGCGGGGCCTGCGCGCCATGCTCGGCGATGCCATCGAGCGGGCCGGCGGGTCCGAGGCCCTCGCGTCCGAGGTCGCAGACGACGAGCCCGAGCTGCGCTGACGCGGCGTGCTCGTCGTCGATGACCACCTGCTGCTCCGGCTCCTGCTCGACGACGAACCTCACGACCTGCGCCCGACAGGCGCAGCGGTGGCGACGACGGGCCTCTGGTACCACCGACTCTGTCGAGCCGTCGCCGATCCCCGGGTCGTCGGCGCTCTGTCGCGGGCCCTCGGTGGGGTCGACGATCAGGTGGCCGAGGCGGCGACCAGAGCGGTCGTCACGCTGCCCGAGGAGATCGACCTGATCTCCCTGCGGGCATTGGCGTGGCCGATGGCCGAGCGCCTCGCGGCCGGCATCCGCCTCAACCTGCTGTCCCTCGAAGCCCTCGCGGCGGCCGACCACCTCGGGGCCGACATCTGTCTGGCCGCCGTCGATGACAACGCCCCCCTGCGCGCGGCAGCCGATCGACGGGGCGTGACGGTCCGGGTGATCGCGTGAGGTCTGACCGCACCCCGGACCCCGGCCGGTCAGTGACGTGCTGACGGCCATGGTCGATGAGGTGTCCTACGCCTGGCGAGGCCCGCTGGCCGATGTCGAGGTGGTCGATCTGGTGCTCTCCCATGGTGGGCAGGCCGAGGCCGGGTGGTGGGACCGCATCCGCCCGCAGAGCCTGGGCTGGGTCACCGCCCGCGCCGTCGACGGAGCCCTCGTCGGGTTCGTGAACGTGGCCTGGGACGGGGGAGACCACGCCTTCCTCCTCGACACCAAGACCCGGGGCACCCACCAGCACCGTGGCATCGGCTCCGCACTCGTGGGGCGCGCCGCGGCTGAGGCGCGGGCCGCCGGGTGTGAGTGGCTCCACGTCGACTTCGGCCCGGAGCTGGCGCCGTTCTACCTCGACGCCTGCGGCTTCGGTCCCACCGACGCCGGCCTGGTCCACCTGCCGAGCACGGCGTCGGCTGAGGAGGCGAGCCGATAGGGGTGGCGACCCAGCAAGAACGGGCCCACACCTCGGCGCAGCCGAGGAGAAGCCTCCGGCGCGACCCGGTCCCGTCCGCCGCAGGTCCTCAAGGACCGCCGTCGTCTCGGGTGCCCGACCAACCGAGCGGGCCGAGCGCAGCACTGCGATCGGACGGCGCCGCTGACAGAACCCGACCACCGCGGGCGGGACCCGTCCCGCTCACCTGCGGTCAGGTGGGACGGGGATCGAAGTCCTGGGGCTCGCCGACGGCCTCGCCGTCCTCGCTCTCGTGGATGCGGTAGGCCTCGCCCCGTCGGTTCACCGCGGCCCAGTCGTGAGCCGCCTCCTCACTGACCAACGGGGGGCTGAGGTCACCCGGCTCGGTCTCGACCTTGAAGCTGGTGGTCATGGCGCCGAGCCTAGGGAGCGGGAACGGAACCACGCGCCGACGTCGAGCCGGTGTGCAGGTGACGCCGAACCGGCGAACTTCGTACGCGTCTGGCCCCCACCGGCACACTTCCGTACGAAGTTGGGGTCATCGGCACGCTTGCCGACGAGGTTGGGGGTCATCGGCCCGACGCCTCCACCGTGGCCCGCAGGCGAGCGGCCACTGCCGGGGTGAGCTGGTCGGCCTCGGCCTGCCAGCGCCAGTTGCCCGTGGCCTGGCCCGGGAGGTTCATGCGGGCCTCCGAGCCGCGCCCGAGGACGTCCTGGAGCGGCACCACCGCCAGCTCCGCCGGGGACGAGAGGGCCAGACGGACGAGGGTCCACCACGGTTCGGGTTCCTCTACGCCCGCGGCGACCGCGGCGTCGCGGACCCCGGCCCGCACCGCGTGCGGCGCCGCCTCCCACCACCCGCGGGCGGTGTCGTTGTCGTGGGTGCCCGAGTAGCAGACCTGATGGCGGTGGTGGGCTGCCGGGTGATGGGGCGACGGTGGCCCGCCGGCCGGGGCGTCGAAGCCGAACTGGAGCACGACCATGCCGGGGAAGCCCAGGTCGTCGCGGAGGCGCTCCACCGGTGGGGTGATCACGCCCAGGTCCTCGGCGATCACGGGGAGGGGCCCCAACACGGCGGCGCCAGCATCGAAGACGGCCCGGCCGGGTCCGCACCCACCGGCCCTCGACCGCGGTGGGGCTGGTCGCCGGCACCTCCCAGTAGGCCACGAAGCCGCGGAAGTGGTCGATGCGGGTGAGGTCGACCAGCTCGAAGGTGCGGGCCAGGCGCGCCACCCACCACCGATACCGACGCCGTCGCAGGGCCGACCAGTCGTAGATCGGGTTGCCCCAGCGCGGCCCGGTGGCACTGAAGGCATCGGGCGGCACGCCCGCCACCACCCCGTCGCGGAACAGCTCCGGGTGGGACAGGTGGTCCACGCTGCCGTCGGCCACGTAGATGGGCACATCGCCGATGAGGCGGACCCCCCGGTCCGCGGCGTGGGCTCGCAGGGCGCTCCACTCGCGGTCGAAGCGCACCTGGTCCCGCACCGCCTCCCGGCCGCCGGCCCGCGCCTCCCACGCCGCGATCCAGTCCGGGGCCCGGGCCCGGAAGCCCTGCTCCTCGTCGAGCGACACCGGCGCCTCGGGCCGCTCCAGGAAGCCGGGCCACCCGGCGAAGGCCGACGCCGAGCGGTACGGGGACCCGTTCTCATCAGGCGGACCAAGCGGCAGGATCTGCCACCAGGAGATGCCGGCGTGCCAGCCAGTCGACGAACCGGCGGGCACCGTCGCCCAGGCGCCCTCCCGGGACAGATGTCACATGCGCCAGCACCCACGCGGGGTCTGCGGGCCCCGGCGAAGCCCGCAGACCCAGCGTGGGCCCGGCCCGAGGCCTCCTGCGACCCGGTCACGGCGCGATCAGGGTGCGGCGGTGTGTCTGCATAGGTGGTCATCTCCTGGGTAAAGCGGCACGGTGGACGACGTGCCGGCGCCAGCGAACACCACCGACCTCCCGCGGATCCAGATCGAGCACCCTGCGCCCCTCGTCGACTGTGGCCGCTACCCCGCGAAGCAGTCCGTGGGCCGCCGGGTGGAGATCGGGGCCGACATCTTCCGCGACGGCCACGAGGTGCTGCGCGCCGTCGTCTGCTGGCGGGGCCCCGGGTCGCCCACGTGGTCCGAGGCACCACTCCACCCCATCGACGCCGAGGTGAAGGGGGTGCGGTGGGAGGGCTCGTTCCCCGTGGACCGACCCGGCCGGTGGGAGTGGACCATCGAGGCGTGGGCTGACGATCTCGCGTCCTGCGGGTCGAGGTCGAGCGCAAGGCCGCCGCCGGCCAGGCCGACCTGGCGGGGGAGCTCTCCGAGGGCGTGCTCCTGCTCGGCGCCGCCGCCGACCGGGCCACCGCCGCTGGAACCCGGCCCGACGCCGGGCTCCTGCGCACGGCGGCGTCCGCCGTCGACGACGGCTCGGCCCCGGCGCGCGACCGGGTCGAGGCCGCCCTCGCCCCGAACGCGGTGACGGCCGCCGATCGCCACCCGGACCGGTCCCGGGTCGCCCGGCTGGCACCGGCCCTCGAGGTCGACGTCGACCCGGAACGGGGCTCCTTCGGCGCCTGGTACGAGATGTTCCCGCGCTCGTGGGGTGGCTTCGAGGGGATCTGCGCCCAGCTCCCCGCCCTGGCCGACCTCGGCTTCGACGTGGTGTACCTCCCGCCCGTCCATCCCATCGGGGTCACCAACCGCAAGGGTCGCAGCAACGTCACCGTGGCCGGGTCCAACGACCCCGGCAGCCCCTGGGCCGTCGGCGGCGCCGAGGGCGGTCACACCGCCCTGCACCCGGATCTGGGCGACATGACCGCCTTCGACCGCATGGTGGCCGAGGCCGGTCGCCACGACATCGACATCGCCCTGGACTTCACCATCCAGTGCTCGGCCGACCACCCCTGGCTCACCGAGCACCCCGAGTGGTTCAACCGGCGTCCGGACGGGATCCTGAAGTACGCCGAGAACCCGCCCAAGAAGTACCGACATCTACAACGTCAACTTCGACTGCGAGGACTGGCGGGGCCTGTGGGCGGCGCTCCGCGACGTGGTGCTGTTCTGGGTCGACCACGGCATCATCGTCTTCCGGGTCGACAACCCCCACACCAAGCCGCTGCCGTTCTGGGAGTGGATGATCCGCACCGTGCGGGCCGACCACCCCGAGGTCGTGTTCCTGGCCGAGGCCTTCACCCACCGGGCCATGATGCAGACCCTGGCCAAGGTCGGGTTCAACCAGAGCTACACCTACTTCACCTGGAAGCAGGCGTCGTGGGAGCTCACCGAGTACCTCACCGAGCTGGCCCACGGCGAGGAGCGCGACTACTTCCGACCCAACTTCTTCGTAAACACGCCCGACATCCTCACCGCCGAGCTGGCCGAGGGCGGTCCGGCCAAGTTCGTGAGCCGCCTGGTGCTGGCTGCCACCCTCTCACCCGGCTACGGGATCTACTCCGGCTACGAGCACTTCGAGCGCACGCCCGTCGTGCCCGGCTTCGAGGAGTACCTCGACAGCGAGAAGTACGAGGCCAAGCAGCGGTCCCTGGACGGCCCGTTGCTGCCGACCCACGTGGATGTCCCGCCGGAGCCTGGCGGGCGGTGGTCGGTCCGGAGGGAGCCGAGCGTCGCGGCGGGGGTCCGACCCCGTGGTCCGAGCTGGTCGACGAGCGTGGCTGTGCGCTGTGGGTGGCGGACTGAGCGCCGACCGTACTCCGAGCGAACCAGTCACCCGAGCGGGTGACGGCTGAGAGGGTTCACCCAAAGGTGTGGGGGTAGGGGCAGGGGTGATGACCGCACCCGTCGCACCTCACCACCGGCCCGCCCCTCGCATCGATCAACGCGACGCCGACACCGCCCGTCGCACCGCCCCCCTCGCCAAGCCGGGCCGAGCCGGCGGGTCGGTCGACGACGTTGACGCCGACGTCTGGGCCCTCCACGTCCGCTACCAACGCACCCAGGCCGTCGACGACCTGGCCGCGCTGGTGGAGGAGTACCGGGCCTACGCCGCGTCGCTGGCCCGGCGTCTGTACCGCGAAGGTGTGCCCCTAGAGGACCTGCGCCAGGTCGCCATGGAGGCCCTGGTCATGGCCCTCCAGCGCTTCGACTGCGAGCGTGGCATCCCCTTCTGCGGGTTCGCCACACCGACCATCCTCGGCGCCCTCAAGCGCCACTACCGGGACCAGGGGTGGGCCGTCCGCATCCCCCGCTCGCTCCAGGACCTCGCCGTCCCCGCTCGCGACGCGACCGACCGCCTGGAAGCGGGGCTGGGCCGCACCCCCCGGCCCCAGGAGGTCGCCGACGAGATCGGCGTCGACGTCGAGGTGCTCCACCAGGTCACCGCCGCCACCCTGGCCCGGCGGACCGCGTCACTTGACGCCCCGCCCCGCGAGGGCACCGCCCCGACGGATGTGGGGGTGACCGACCGCAACCTGGGTCTGGTCGAGGACATCACCGCCATCGGCGAGGCGGTCCACATCCTCGATCGGCGGAGCCGCGAGGTCTTGTCGCTCTACTTCTTCGAGGAGCTGACCCAGACCGAGATCGCGGAGCAGTACGGGGTCAGCCAGATGCAGGTGTCGCGGTGGATCCGCAGCGCCGTCGATCGGCTGCGGTCCCATCTCCTGGCCGGGTAGAGCGAGCTTGCGACGCTGAGGGTCGCGGGGTCGTCGCGGCCCCGGTCACCCGACGACAGGTCACGCCAGGTCGGCGCCGGTCGTGCGGTCGGGTCGGAAGCCGTGGTCGATGCCCCACAGTGCCGCCTGCGTACGGCTGCCGACATCCAGCTTCCGGTACAGCTTCCGAGTGTGGGTCTTGATGGAGTTGGTGCTCAGGTAGAGGGCCCCGGCGATCTCGGCCGTGGAGCGACCCTGGGTGATGAGGGCCAGCACCTCGCTCTCCCGTTCGGTGAGGCTGTGGTCCCGTCCCGGCCAGCGGCGACCCTCCTCGGGCCGCTCGTCGGCCTGGCTGGCCCCCCGACCCAGCTCCTGGGTGGCCACCACCCGCTCGCCGGCGGCGATGTCGACGAGGGCGCGGGCCAGGGCCTCGCCCCTGAGCCCCTTGCTCAGGTAGCCATCGGCCCCGAAGTCGAAGGCGGCGTCGACCAGGTCCGGGTCGTTGCCCCAGGTGTAGACCGCTACCCGCCCGACCAGGGGGTGCCGGCTCACGTCGCCGATCCGCTCGGCGCCGCCAATCATGGCGAAGCACTCCAGCAGGGCCACATCGGTCTGCTCCAAGGGCGTCCCGTCGCTGGTCCGACCCACCACGCGCACCAGGTCTGAGTGCGGCGCAAGGAGGGCGGAGGTGCCCTGCACCACGATGTCGTAGTCGTCGATGACCATGACCCGGACCGGACCCGGACCGTTGTCCCGGCTCATGGGTTACCCTTGTGTGTGCGCCCCGCGCCCGGTGGGGGATCGGTCGAGCGGCGACCGATCTCGGGCGATGGCGGGCTGGTCACGACGTCGAGTCCTCTCAGGGTGGCAACGGGGCCCTAGCCCGTTGCACGCAAGCCAAACCGACAGCGACACCCGGCCGGAGCCCCGGGTCGCAGCGGCCCCAGCGCTTGTCCCATCGCTCCGCGGGGAGCACCGAACCTGTGGTGTGGTTGTTCGGATGGGATGTGCTCGGGCGCATGGCGGTGGCCATGCTGGTGGGCGCCCTCATCGGCGTCGAGAGGGAGGTGCGCGACCACCCGGCCGGGCTCCGCACCCACACCACGGTGGCACTGGGAGCGGCGGTCTTCGGGGTCATCTCCACGACCGGCTTCGACGCGGCACTGGGCCGTGGCTCGTCGATCCAGTGTTGTGTCAGACCGACGCCGGGTGGCAGTGCCGGGAACCAGACCACCGGAGGTCGCGATGCCTGAGTCCGCCCCTGTCGCCGTCTTGCTCGACGTCGACGGCACCCTCATCGACAGCAGCTGGCTGCACACCCTGGCCTGGGCGCGTGCGCTGCGCCGCTTCGACGAGGAGGTGCCCATGCACCGCATCCACCCGCTGATCGGGATGGGTGGGGACCGCCTCGTGCGTGAGCTGGTGGGTCGAGACGTCGAGGGTGCCGGCGACGCCCACAAGGAGGAGTACGACGCCCTGGGTTCGGATCTGCGCCTCCTCCCTGGCGGGCGCGACCTGGTGCGCGCCGTCCGCGAGGCCGGGGCCCGCCCGGTGCTCGCCACCTCATCACCGCCCGAGGCGTTGGAGCCGGCTCGTCGCCTGCTCGATGCCGAGGAATGGCTCGACGACGTCACCTCCGCCGACGACGTGGAGGAGCCCAAGCCCTCGCCTGACATCTTCGCCACCGCTCTGGACCGGGCCGGGATCCCTCCCGAGCGGGCGGTTGCCGTGGGCGACACCATCTGGGACGTCCAGTCGGGTCGAGCCGCCGGCGTGGCGGTCATCGGCCTGCTGAGCGGGGGTTGGCGGGGAAGCGAGCTGGTGGGGGCGGGCGCGGCCGAGGTCTACGAGGACGCCGCCGCCCTTGCCGACGACGTGCCCGGCAGCATCATCGGCCAGGTCCTGTCCGTCTCGTCGCCCGCCTGAGGGGCAAGTGCCTCGAGGCTGCGGGAGCGGTCAGGCGGGTCCGCCGCCCTCGGCGTCGTCGGGTCGGGGGTAGCCGAGGTCGTGGGTCTCCTTGCCCGCGGCCTCTCGCTCGAACTGCGCCTCGGCCTGCTCAGCCGTCTCGTTCTCGGCGGCAGCCTTCTCGGCCACCTCCTCGTCCCGGGCGACGTCCTGGCCGAACCAATCGTCGACCGTGCTGTTCTCGGGCTCGCGGACCTCGTCGTCACTGCCGGGCATGTCGGCCTCCTCTGTCGTAGGAGGTCTCGACTTCCCTGCCACGGGTCGGGGAAACAGGACACCGCCCGGTCAGGCGGGGCGGTTCATCGGATGATGGCGGGCCCGCTCGGTTCGATGGCGAGCGCGACGGCCACCCGTGCGGGTGGTTGGGGGCGCGCGCCGTTTCACTGCGACAACGTCGGGCAGAGAGGGGCCATGTCCACCGAAGCGGTACCCAGGACAGGCGACATGACCATCCCGGGTGTCGCTGTCGGGTTCCCCGTCGTCGCCCCCACCAGTGAGGTCGAGTGGGTTCGGCTGGTGAGCAGTTCCCCCGAGCTGCCCATCTCCACGCGACCCGTCGTCGTCGTGGCGCCTCACCCCGACGACGAGTCGCTCGCAGTCGGCGGGCTGGTGGCGGAGCTGCGGATGCGAGACGTCCCCGTCGATGTTCTCGCCGTCACCGACGGCGAGGCATCCCACCCCCACCTGCGCAACCTCGCGGCTCGGCGAACGGCGGAGCAGACCGGTGCGCTGCGAGCCCTCGGCGTCAAGCGAGCTCCCCACCGCCTTGGTCTCCCTGACGGCCGGGTCGCGGCACACGCCTCGGAGCTGGCCGACGCACTGGGGCACCGGTGTCGACCTGGGACCCTCATCCTCGCGCCATGGGACCACGATGGCCATCCCGATCACGACGCCTGCGGCGCCGTCGCCGCCGAGGTGGCGCGCCAGATCGGGTCGACGGTCTGGTCCTACCCGGTGTGGGCCTGGCAGTGGGCTGCGCCGACCGACCTCTCGTTGCTTGATCTGCGACGCGTCACCCTCAGCCCAGAGGCGAGTGCGGCCAAGAAGAAGGCCATCGACGCTCACCAGACCCAGACCATGCACCTCGACGGGCCGCCCATCATCGGCGAAGAGGTGCTCGATCGCTTTCGGCGCCCGTGGGAGACGATCATCCGTGACCGGAGCCCCCACGGTCGCTGAGCACCTGGGCCCCGACGGGTCCTCGACGTTGCTCGATCGCCTGCGGGCCCGCCTCGAGGCCGGCCAGCTCGACCTCCCCGAGCTCGGAGGGGGAGAGACCTCCGCCCGGTGGCGTGCCTTGGCGGAGCTGGCCCGGGCCGACGTCTCCGAGGCGCGGATCGCCGAGGCCCACGTCGACGCGGTGCAGATCCTGCTCGAGGCTGACCGCCAAGCGCACCCAGGGTCGCTCTACGGCGTGTGGGCCTCGGAGCATCCGCGATGGGCCCTTGCGGCCCGACGCACCTCGCACCGGACCCACGTGTTGAGGGGGGCGAAGGCGTTCTGCAGCGGCGCCGGGCTCGTCGACCGCGCTCTCGTCACGATTTCTCGCGTCAGTGAACACGACCGGTCGCGTCCGTCGGTCCTCCTGGTCGATGTCGACCTGCGGGACCTGGATCCCGGTCGCATCGACGTCTCGTCGTGGACGACTGCAGCTCTGGCCGACACGGTGACGGCCGTGGTCGACCTGACCGGACTGGAGGTCGACGACTCGCAGATCGTTCACGGCTCGGGTTGGTACCTGACACGCCCCGGCTTCTGGGACGGGGCGGTCGGTCCTGCGGCCTGCTGGGCAGGAGCCGCCCTGGGCCTCATCGACGTCGCACGCCGCAGCCCGCCGTCGGACCCTCATGGCCGGGCGCACCTGGGAGCGCTCGTCGCCCTCGCCTGGCACCTCGAGGCCACCCTCGACGCCGCGGGCCGCCAGGTGGATGAGCGCGGTCCTCAGGGGACGGTGGCGGAGGCCCGGTCGACCGCGTTGACGGTGCGTCACCTCGTCGATGTGGCCTGCGCCGAGGTGCAGGAGCGGTTCGCCCGTGCGCTCGGTCCTCGGCCGCTCGTGTCTCGTCCCGAGGTCGAGGCCCGCAACCACGCCCTGTCGATCTACCGCCGTCAGTGCCACGCCGAGAGCGACCTCCAGGCCCTGGGTGACCTTCACGCGGAGGTTCGGACGCACGCCGGTGACCCGGCTGCGCATGGGACGTCGACCGATGACGTCAGCTGACCCCGGCCGGGGCACTGGATGAGATGTGGGTGGTGGCGCGAGGCCCCCGTGGCTCGTGACCGGCGCTGAGGTCGAGGAGGTCCGTGGCGAAGCCGCCGTCGACGCGGCCGACCGTGCGGCTGCTCGTGGTGACCCACGAGCTGCTCGATGCGCTGACGGGCCACCCCCGGTCCCGAAGCTGGGTCCACATCCTCTGGTCTTCACCGACGGCTGGGTCGTCGGACCAGCCGCCGACGTCGAGGTAGGCGTCGGCGCGCACACCGAGGTTGGCGCCGTGGACGTGAGGATGGGTCCCGTCGGGGTGGAGGGTGTAGACGGCCCGGTGGCGACCGGCCAGGGTTGGGTCAGCACCCTCGTCGAGCACGACGATGCCGGCCACGGCGACGGCTCCGGTGTCGGCCAGGTCGAGCTGCGTGCACAGCCAGTCGGCCGGGACGGTGCCGTCGGCATCGGTGGTCGCCAGCCACATCGTCGCCGGGTCGCCGGGATCCTGGGAGAGGATGTGGGAGACGCCGAGCCGGCGCGCCATGCCTGGGTTCCCCGCCCTGCTCACCAGCACCTCCCCGTCGTCTCCCAGCGCCTCACGAGCCAGCTCGGTCGTCCGGTCCGAGCAGCAGTCGGCGACGACAACGATCTGGCCCCGCCGTCGCGATGCACCCAACGCGGCTCGGACGCTCGTCACGCACCCGACGATGGACGCACCTTCGTCCCGGGCTGGCAACACGACGCCGACCCGCCAGCCGGCCCGTCGGTCGATGACGGGCGATGGTGGGCGCGAGGAAGGCCGCGGTTGGACGCTGGTCGTCACCGGCGCTGCCACGAGTCGAGGATGAACCCGTCGCACTCCTTGGCGCCACACTGATCCAACTCCGGCTGGCGAGCGATCTCGTCGTGGACCTCTGCGCCGGCCAGCACGTGGTCCTCGCTCTCGCCGGTCCAGTGGCAGGCCACCAGCTCGCCGCCCGCTGCAAGTGAGCTCAACACCCCTCTCAGGACCCTTGTGAGCGTCTCTCGGGAGAAGTAGTAGCCGAGCTCGCTGAACACGATGAGGTCGAACACCTCGCGTCGTGGCTCGGCCACGGAGCCGATCTCGACGCGGGTGTTGGGGAGGTCCTGACATCGCCGCCTCGCAACGGCGACGGCGGTGGGCGCCACGTCGACGGCGAGGAGCCGGTCACAGCGGGGAGCAAGCCGCGCGGTCAGGACACCGAGAGAGCAGGCTGGTTCGTACCCCGATTGGTAGTGGTCGCGGCTGAGGAGCTCGAGGATCGAGTGGTACCGACCGAGCTCATAGGGAGATGTGGTGAACCGCCACGGGTCGGGCTCCGCTGCGTACTTGGCCTCGAAGGCCGCAGGGCTGCAGGGGTCCATCGGTGGGCTTCCTCGGCGTCGGTCGGGGGCGGTCCGGGTACGCTTCCCGTCGGTCCGAGCTCAAACCGGTCCTCGGCCAGGACCACCCGAACGGGTCGGTGGCCGAGAGATCTCCGCTCCTCGTCGCCGCCCGTGCGGAGGGGGCGGGGACTCAGCTGCTGTCGAACCGGGGTCACGCAGGGTAGGGCGACTCCTTGAGCACCCGGGCCAGGTGAGAGGCGTTGCGGGCGACGTCGATGAGGGTCGAGGCCACAGAGTCGGGCTGCGGGTCCAGGTCCTGGTAGTCGACTCCACCCTGGGCCTCACCCACCCAGTACACGGTGGCGTTGGGCGGGATGGTGAACCCGACGTCGGACAGACCCTGGTAGAGCTCGGCTGACACGTGGTGGGCGCCGTCCTCGTTGCCGACTGTGGCGACCACCGCCACCTTGTCGTAGCTGATCATGCGGCCCTGGTCGTCCTCCTCGCCGAGGAAGGCGTCCAAGCGCTCGAGCACCCGCACAGCGATGCTCGAGGGGCCACCCAGCCAGATGGGCGTGCCCAGCACGAGCACGTCGGCCGCAAGCACGCGCTCCCGGAGGGCGGGCCACTCGTCCCCGTCGCCCTGGTCGGAGGTGACGCCGGGTCGCACGTCGTGATCGACGACGCGGACAAGATCGCCCTCCACGTCGTGGTCGGCGAGGGCATCGAGCAGGCGCTGGCACATGAGGTCGGTGCTGGAGACCTGCCCCGAAGGCTTGAGGGTGCAGCTGAGGGCGAGGGCGCGAAGGGTCATGCCGGCCTCCCTGCCCGGCTCGACCGGGGCCAAGCGCAGGGTTTGGTGCCCGGGGCACGTCCGAGGCCGCCACCGAGCAGGGTCAAGCCGTGGCCGCCAACGCCGCCGACCAGGCCCGGGGGGTGGCCGACACCGCTTCCGAGCAGCTCTCCTCGGTCTCGGACCAGGCGCTGGGCCAGGCCTGGAACGTGGCGCGGTTTGGGCTCCGAGCCCCGGGGCAGCGGCACGCATGCCCGATGCCATCACCCTGCTCAAGGACGACCACAAGACGGTCGAGAAGCTGTTCAAGCGGTTCGAGAAGGCAGGCGACCGTGCCGTCAAGACCAAGGCCGACCTGGTGGCCGACATCATCCGGGAGCTGTCGATCCACGCCGAGATCGAGGAGCAGATCTTCTACCCCGCCATCCGGGCCGCCCAGGTGCCCGATGCCGACGACGAGGTGCTGGAGAGCCTGGAGGAGCACCTGGTCGCCAAGCGCCTGCTGTCCGACCTCGACGGCATGGACCCTGAGGCCGAGCGCTTCGACGCCAAGGTCACGGTGCTGATGGAGGTCATCCGCCACCACGTCGAGGAGGAGGAGGGCGAGCTCTTTCCGGCCGTGCGGGAGGTGCTCAAGCGCAAGGTCATGGGCGAGATCGGCGACGACATGGAGCAGGCCAAGCAGGTCGTTGCCACCCACCCCCACCCGCACAGCCCAGACACCCCGCCCGGGAACATCCTCGGCGGGCTGCCGGCGGCGGCCATCGACCGGGCGCGCGACGCAGGCGCTCAGGCCCTGGAGAAGGCCCGCAAGGTCGTGAGCTGACGACTATCGACGCCGCGCATGCCGATGTGCTGCAGGATCTGCTCGGAGCATCGTCGGTGACCTACTTCGACGTCGGGCGTCGGGTGCTGATGTTCGGACGACGGCAGTCGGGACAGCCTGACGGTCGGTCAGGAATCCCCCGGGCCCGGGCGCTGGTTCCCCTCGTCGAGGTGGGCCGGCCCCACCGGGTCGTCGGCGTCGGGGCCGGCCGGTCGGTCGGCCTTGCCGTAGAGCTCGTCGGAGGTGCTGTTCCGCTCCCCGCCGTGGGAGTGCGACGCCGAGTCCTCGGGGTGCTGGACCCGCCGGGCGAGGGCCACGGCACCGGCCATGACGAGGACGACAACGGCCACGCCCAGGGCGATGGCCACCTCAGTCCCCGCTGTCGGTGGCGGCACCGACGGTGTCGGCCACGTAGGCGCCCCGTTGGCCGAGGGGGTGGACCTCGCCCTCGGTGGTGTCGCGGCGGGTCTGGTGCTCAGCCTCGGCGTTGATCTCGGCGCCGATGATCACGGCCGCGGCGGAGATCATGAGCCACAGCATGAGGACGACCACGGCCCCGAGCGACCCGTAGGTCTCACCGTAGGAGCCGAAGTTCGACGTGTAGATCGAGAACCCGATGGAGGCCACCAGCCAGAGGACGACGGCGACGAGGGTCCCCGGGCCGGTCCAGACCCACCGGGCTTCCTTGCGGTCCGGCGCGTAGCGGTAGAGCACGGCCAGGCCCCCGACCAGCGTGGCACCGAGGAGCGGCCACCGAAGGATGGAGACGAGCACCTTGGTGGCCCCTCCGAGCGAGGTGTCCTCGAGGAGGGCGGGAACGACGGTGATCACCCCCACCGCCATGACCACGAACGCGACGGCCCCCACCGTCATCAGCATCGCCTGGCCCCGTAGGGCGACGAAGCCGCGGGTCTCCTCCTCGTCGTAGGCCACGTTGACCGCGGTCATGAGGTGCTTCATGCCCCCCGACGCCGACCACAGGGCGAGGGCCAGACCGATGGCGAGGCCGAAGCCGAGACCGCCGGAGGACTGCTCGGTCACCGAGGTGAGCTGCTCGTCGACGAGGTCGCGAACCTGCGCGGGTGCGGCCGAGAGGGCATCGTCCACCTGCGTGCCGACCTCGGCGGGGTCCGCCACCAGGCCGTAGATGGACACGATCGCCACCAGCGCCGGGACCAGGGCCAGCAGCGCGTAGAACGCGACCCCGGCAGCCATCAGCAGGACGTTGTCGGACTTCACCTGCTTGCCCGTTCGCACCGCCACATCCCTCCAGCCGTCGATCGGCAGCTGGAGGGGGCGGTGGGCCTTGCGACCCCTGGACCCCGGCGTCGAGGGGGTCATGGCATCGATGTCGCGAGGGCGACGGTATGACGGTGGTTCGAGGTCATGGCAGGATCTCCTGGGACGATGTGTCGCTGACCGATGGTGGTGTCGAGTCCACGACAGGATCGCGCCTCGACGGGTCCACCCGGTCCCCCCGAACGGGGGAGCCCCTGGGGGTATACTGGAGGGATGGAGCACCATCCTCGCGGCACGGGTCGCTCCAACGCGGCGACCCTCGCGCTCCCCATCTCCGTGGCGGTGGTCAACGACTACGAGCTCATCATCGATGGCGTGGCGGGGATGCTCCGGCGGTTCTCGGATCGAGCCGAGGTCGTCGAGCGCATCGTGGTCGGCGAGCCCATCGACCACCCGCCCATCGACGTGGCCCTCTACGACACCTACGGACGGACCGGCATCGCTGAGGCGTCGCTGCGCAAGTTGCAGGCACGTCGCGATGTCCGTCACACCGCCATGTTCACCCTGGACCCGTCACCCCAGCACATCGCCGAGGCGCAGCACGCGGGCGCGTCGGGGGTGATCGCCAAGTCGCTGCCGGCTGCGACCATCGTCGATGCCCTCGTCCGCGTCGCCTCCGGCGAGGAGGTCATCGCCACCGGTGTCTCGTTGGAGCCGGCCCTCGATGAGCTGGAGTGGCCGGGGAAGGCCGATGGCTTGAGCGAGCGCGAGAGCCAGGTGCTAATCCTCGCCTCTGAAGGCCTCACCAACGCGGAGATCGGCACCGCGCTCTACGTGGGTGGGGAGACGGTCAAGACCCACCTCAGCCGGGCCTTCTCCAAGCTCGGCGTCCGCAACCGAGCCGGGGCGGTGCGCTACGTGGTCGGTACGGGCGCGTTCGAGCGCTACCGACCGGCGGAGGATGACATGTCGGTGGACGGCACCGACGGGGGCTGAGCCTGGGCCCTCCCCCGAGCTCCGCTCGTGAGGACGGGGGCGGCCCGAGCTCCTCCGTTCACGACGGGGCGGGCAAAGCCGCACCCTGGGCCGGGTCGGACCGAGCACCGGCTCCGGGTACCGTCGCCCCCGACGTCGCCGCGCCGGCCACCGGCGCAGGAGGAGAGGGCATGGTTCGCCGCCGCGACCGGGGACGAGCAGCGCGAGATGTCGAGCACGCCGGGCGCGTCACCCACTCCGAGTGCCCGGTGCGCCGGGGCGACCGACCCTGTGAGCCGCTCCACCGCATCACCCGCTGGAGCATCGACGGCGGTCGGATCGCCGACCTGTGCACCTGCAGCTGCGGGCGCCGGTTCTCGACCGGGCACCCGGTCGCGGCCGAGCACCTCGTCGCACCCGTCGATCCCGGCGCCGCGGTGGCGGTGGCCCCGGGGGGGAGCGCGATCTGGTCGATCGACGAGGTCTGGCCCTTCGACGCCGAGGACCCCCGAGCCGCCAAGGGCGTGGTCCCCGTCGAGACCCAGGTGCTCCACCGACCGACCGAGGCCGTGGGGGCGGTGACACCGGACATCAAGGCGCTGGCGAAGCACATGGTGAAGGTCATGCACCGGGCACCGGGGGTGGGGCTGGCCGCCAACCAGGTCGGCGTGGCCCTCCGGCTCTTCGTGCACGTGCACAAGCGGGCCCTGCCCGAGACCCTGGTCGACCCCGAGGTCCGGGCCTCGGAGGGCACCTGGACCTACCCCGAGGGGTGCCTGTCGCTCCAGGTGGACGATGTCGAGGCCCGCCTGGTGCGCCCCCGACGCATCCAGGTCCGGGCCCGCACGCTGCACGGCGACGTGCTGGAGGCGACCCTCGACGAGGTGCTGGCCCGCATCTGCCAGCACGAGATCGACCACCTCGACGGCATCGAGTACGTCCAGCGCCTGACGGGCGAGGACAGTGCCGCGGTCTATGCCGCCATGGCCGACGAGGGCATCGACACCGCCTGGCTGCCGCCCGTCCCCGACTGAGACCCGCCCGGGCTCGGCTGCCTCGGCGATTGGCGTCGCGGTGGCGGGGAAGGGGCCCGCCGTGAGCCAGGATGGACGCAATTGGCAGCGAGACAGCGCAGCCGGGCCCCAGCTCGCCGTCGGGCTGGCCTTCATCGTGGCCCTGGGGGGAGCGGTGGGCTTCATCGTCGTCTACGGCACCGGCGGCCAGCCTCAGCTCGAAGGACTGCTGCTGGGTGGAGCGCTGCTCGGGCTCGCCATCGGCATCGGTACCTTCGCCCACCGGCTCCTGCCGTTTCAGGAGGAGACCGAGGAGCGGGAGCAGATGACCTCGGCCGATGACGACCGCGATGCTGTCTCCGAGGGGCTGTCCGAGGGTCTGGCCCCGCTCACCGCCCGGCGCAC
This sequence comes from Acidimicrobiales bacterium, assembly GCA_038233075.1. Taxonomy (GTDB): domain Bacteria; phylum Actinomycetota; class Acidimicrobiia; order Acidimicrobiales; family Iamiaceae; genus Iamia. The sequence goes on along the minus strand of JBBSMQ010000002.1, from coordinate 41,661 downwards.
CGTGCTGGGGTTGTTCGGCGTGGCGGGTGCGGCGCTCGTGGCCGCGCTCGTCGTGCCGCTGCGGGGCCGCGGCCCCGCCCCGCTGCCGAGGCTCCGGACCACGGCGTGGAGGCGAGGTCTGCGCCTCGTGGACGCCGGGACCGACGAGCCCGTCCGGGCCACCGACCTGGCCATCGGTGAAGCCGTCACCGCGTACCCGGAGGGCGCGGGCAAGCCGGCTGACTCAGTGGTCCTCGTGCTGCGCATCCCAGAGGGATCGATGGCCCCCGCACCCGGGCGTCCCGCCGCGGCGCCCGACGGCTACGCCGTGTTCTCCAAGGTGTGCACCCATGCCGGGTGCCCCGTGGGCCTGTTCCAGGCCGCCACCCTGGAGCTGGTCTGTCCCTGCCACCAGTCGATCTTCGACGTGGCCCAGCGGGCCGAACCCACCTTTGGTCCTGCGGCCCGGCCCCTGCCGCAGCTGCCGGTGGATATCGACGAGCAGGGGTACCTACGGGCGACCGACGACTTCGATCAGCCCGTCGGACCCAGCTTCTGGAGCCGCAAGTGATCCGGGGTGGCGTCCGCGCCCTCGACGACCGACTGGCCAGCGCCTCGTGGGTGCGCCAGACCCTGCACAAGGCGTTCCCCAACCACTGGTCGTTCCTGCTCGGTGAGGTCGCCCTCTACAGCTTCGTGGTCCTCGTCGTCACCGGCATCTTCCTCAGCTTCTTCTTCGAGCCCAGCTTGGCCAAGACCACCTACCGCGGCTCCTACGCCCCGCTCGACGGGGTCGAGGTGTCGCGCGCCTACGCCTCGGTCCTCGACCTCAGCTTCGACGTGCGGGTCGGCCTGGTCATGCGCCAGACGCACCACTGGGCCGCCCTGATCTTCGTCGGGTCTCTGGCCGTCCACCTCGGTCGGGTGTTCTTCACCGGGGCCTTCCGACGTCCCCGGGAGCTGAACTGGGCGGTGGGCCTGACGCTGCTCCTGCTGGTCATGGCCAACGGGTTCTTCGGCTACACGCTCCTCGACGACCTGCTCTCGGGCACCGGGCTGGCCATCGCCTACGCCATCGGCGAGTCGGTGCCGGTCGTCGGCTCGTGGCTCACGTTCCTGTTCTTCGGGGGAGAGTTCCCGGCGGAGTCGTCGGTGCGGCGCATGTTCGTCATGCACGTCCTCGTGCTCCCGGCCGCGATCGCCGGGCTCATCGCTGTCCACATGGCCATCCTCTGGCGCCAGAAGCACACCCAGTTCCCCGGTGAGGGCCGTTCCGAGACCAACGTCGTCGGCGCCCGGCTGTGGCCCACCTACGCCGCCAAGTCCATCGCCTTCCTCCTCCTCGTGTCGGGGGTGACGGTGCTGCTCGGAGGGCTCGTCCAGATCAACCCCGTGTGGCTCTGGGGCCCCTTCGACCCTGCGGCGGTGACCACCGCGGCCCAGCCCGACTTCTACGTGGGCTGGCTCGACGGTGCGCTGCGGCTCTTCCCGGCGTGGGAGATCCGGGCGTTCGGCCACACTGTGTCCCCGCTCTTCTGGCCCGGGGTGGTCATGCCCCTGGCGCTCTTCGGCGTCCTGTACGCCTGGCCCTTCCTCGAGCGCCGGGCCACCGGTGATCGCGATGAGCACCACCTCCTCGACCGACCCCGCGACCGGCCCGTGCGCACGGCCCTCGGCATCGCCGGCTACGCCTACATCGTCGTTCTCATCGTGGCCGGCGGCGCCGACGTGCTGGCGGTGCAGGCCGGCTGGTCGGTGCAGGCCACCTTCTGGGTGCTGCGGGTCTGCGTCTTCGTTGTCCCTCCGGCGCTCGGCCTGCTCGCCTGGCGGTGGTGCCGCGACCTCACCGCAGCCGAGCGCGACGAGTCCGAGGACGAGCCGGCCGAGGAGCCGGATGAGGGTGCGGACGACGACGGCGAAGGGGCCGAGGCCCGCGCACCGGCCACGAGCGGGACCGGACGGTCGTGAGCCCCCGGCTCGACCGCTACCGGGCCAAGCGGGACCTCGGGCGCACCGACGAGCCCGAGGGCGTGGATGTCCCGCCCTCCGACGGCCCACCGCGCTACGCCTTCCAGCACCACCACGCTTCGAGCGACCACTACGACCTCCGCCTCGAGTCCGACGGGGTGCTCCTGTCGTGGGCCGTGCCCAAGGGCCCCTCCACCGACCCGCGCGACAAGCGCCTCGCCGTGCGCACCGAGGACCACCCCGTCGACTACCTCGACTTCGAGGGCACCATCCCGTCCGGCGAGTACGGGGGAGGGTCCGTCATCGTCTGGGACGTGGGGACGTGGGCGAACCTGACGACCGACGACGACGGACGGGTCGCGGTGGCCGACGCGGTGGAGGGCGGCCACCTCAGGTTCCGCATCGACGGCGAGAAGCTGGTCGGGGACTGGACCCTCCAGCGCTTCCGTCCCGAGGAGGACCAGTGGTTGCTGATCAAGGGGACCGAGGACGGGGCCGATGCCCGCCGCAACCCCACGTCCACCCAGCCCGAGTCCGTGCTCACCGGCGTCACCGTGGACGAAGTGGCCGCGGCGGTGGAGGCGACCGGCGACGACCCAGAGGGAGACGACGCGTGAGTGAGCGCAGCGAGCGGACCAGGTGGCACGGGCTCTCGGGCTCTCGGGCTCTCCGGCGAGGCGACGCCGCGACAGTGGCGTGGCCGTGAGGCTCTACCTCTTCGACCTGGTGCACCTCGACGGCGAGGACGCCGCGGACGTGGTGCGCGAGGTCCCCCGGAGCACACCGTGAGCGGCTCCTCCTCGACGCCGCGAGAGGTCGCCGGCCGCACGGTCGAGACCTCCAACCTGGACAAGGTCTTCTTCCCGGAGGCAGGGGTCACCAAGGGCGACGTCCTCGACCACTACGAGCGGGTGGCCGAGGTGATGCTGCCCCAGGTGGCCGGACGTCCCTTGATCCTGCAGCGCTTCCCCGACGGCATCGAGGGCCAGGGGTTCTTCCAGAAGAACACCCCGAGCCACACCCCCGACTGGATCGAGCGGGTGGAGCTGTCCACCGCCGAGGGGGGCACGACCACCTACTCCGTGGTGGAGGATGCGGCCGGCCTGGTGTTCATGGCCAACCAGGGGACCGTCGTGTTCCACACCCTGCTCTCGGAGGCGGCTGCACCGGACCGGCCGGTCGAGGTCGTGTTCGACCTCGACCCCGCGAGCGACGACCTCGATCCGGTGCGAGACGCTGCCCGCGAGGTGCGGGCCGTCCTCGAAGACCTCGGCCTCGCCCCAAGGGTCAAGTCGTCCGGCTCCCGGGGCCTGCACGTGGTGGTGGACGTCGCCGAGGACGATGGCGACTTCGACTTCGACCTCACCCGCACCTTCGCCCGGCGCGTGGCCGAGCTCGTGAGCGAACGGGGCCCGTTCACCGTCGAGCAGCGCAAGGCCAAGCGCGAGGGTCGCCTCTTCCTCGACGTCGGGCGCAACGGCCCGGCCAGCCACGTGGCCGCCCCCTATACGCTCCGGCCCCTCTCTGAGGCGCCGGTGGCGGTCCCTCTGGACTGGGACGAGGCCCTGTCCGCCTCGTTCCATCCCCGGCGCATCACCATCGCCAACGTCGCTCGGCGGCTGGCCCAGAAGGACGACCCCTGGGCCGACCCGCCGCGCCCGACCACCACGGTGGCCGCCGCCTACGACGCCTTGAGCGACGGATGAGCGGGGACGGGCGTCGAGCCGCCGAGGAACCGCCGAGAGTAGAGGTCGCCGCGCTGCGACTTGCGGCGCCTCGCTCGCACCTGTCGTGCTCATCAAGGGTGCGACCCGTCAGGAGGACGCCATGTACGTCGCGCATCTGATGAAGGACGTGGCCGAGGTCGATCCTGATGACCACCTCGGGCCCGAGGAGGAGGACCGCCTCCACCGCCACCACGGCGGGGAGGCCCCGCCTCAGGGCCAGCAGCAGCCCGAGCCGGGACAAAATCCGGCAGGAGCGAAGTCGTGGAACCCGGTGGACCGATGAGCTGGTTGTACGGGACCGACGGGGCGACCGTACTTCGGGTTGCTTCGTCGGGTCTGCTCATCTACCTGGTCGTCGTCCTCACGACCCGGATCAACGGCCTGCGCACCTTCGCCAAGATGTCCGGCTACGACTTCGCCGCCACCATCTCGGTCGGTTCGGTCATCGCCACGGTCACGCTTTCCGTCGATGTGTCGGTGGTCGAGGGCCTGGCGGCCGTGGCTGGGATCGTCGGCTCGCAGCGGATCATCACCGAGCTGAGGGCTCGGACGAAGGCGGATCGAGCCATCGACAACCCGCCAACTCTGGTCCTTGCGCGCGGCACCGTCATGGAGGACTTGCTGATCGAGACGGGCCTGAACCACGAGGACCTCTGGGCCACGTTGCGCGCCGCGGGTCTCAGCGCCCCTGCGCAAGCGACTGCCGTGGTCTTCGAGTCCGGTGGCGTGCGCACCGTGCTGACCGGTCCTGTCGAGCAGTTCGACGCCGAGATGTTCACGTCCGTGAAGGGGTGCGAGCACCTCTTCGGAGGCGACGGGCGGGTGGGATCGACACCCTCCTGAGGTTGGTGTGTTCGGTCACCGGTGAGGTGAAGGAAGGCATGAGGATGACGACAGCGCCGAGCGACCCGTAGGTCTCGTTGTAGGACGCGAAGTTGGTCGTGTAGGAGGAGAACGCGATCGAGGCGACCAGCCACAGCAGGACGGCCACGACCGTTCCGGGCGCGATCCAGGTCCATTGGGGCTCGTCCCGGTCGGGTCCGTACCGGTGGAGCACGGCCAGCCCCACCACCAATCCCAATCCCAGGAGCGGCCACCGGAGGACGGAGACGGCGACCTTGACTGCGCTGGCGATGGCGGTGTCGTCGAGTAAGGCGGGAACAGCGGTGATCACCCCGACGGCCACGACGATGAAGACGATGGCCCCGACGGTGAGCAGCAGGGCCGTGCCCCGCAGGGCCACGAAGCCACGGCCCTCCTCCTCGTCGTAGGCCTCGTTGATCGCGGTCATCAGGTGCTTCATGCCCGACGATGCGGACCACAGGGCCAGGGCGACACCGACGACAACCCCGATGCCAAGGCCGCCAGCGGACTGCTCGGTCACCGACGTCAGCTGCTCGCTGACGAGGTCCTGGACCTCGGAGGGAGCGGCGGCGAGGGCGGCGTCGATCTGCTGGCCCACCTCGGCCGGGTCGGCGACCAGCCCGTAGATCGACACCAGAGCCACCAGGGCAGGGACCAGCGCCAAGAGCGCGAAGAAGGCGACCCCCGCCGACATGAGCACGACGTTGTCGCGCTCCATCTCCTTGCCCGTGCGGGAGACGACGTCCTTCCAGCCCCTGGCCGGGACCTCCTGAGGACTCCCGGCCGAGCGACCGGGGGTGCCCTGGTCACCGAGGTCACCTGATGCTGGCGGTGAGGACCACCCCATTGGGCGGTTTGGGGGTTCGGCCGTTGTCGATCACCCCGACGTGTGGTTAGATGGATGGGACGCTCAAACCACGAGGGTCACCGTTCTGCTCCCGGCCTGCTGCACCGGAGAAGGAGGGAGATGTCTTCCCTCGTGCAATCCGATCACGCTACCGTCGCCCCCACCCCGCTCTTGGACTGGTCCACCGGCCACACGACGTCGTGCCGCCACGCCCCCCGTCGATCCCCCCACCACCAGATGGCCGATCCGGACGGGGACGATGTGCGGCGGGCCTGGGCCACGGTACCGAGCGGGTCGGACGGCCGGCACGGCGGCGAGGGTCCCGACATCGACATCCACGTCTGGGTGCGCCACGTCCAGTTCCAGCGGACCGCTGCCCCCGACGTGCTGGCCGCGCTGGTCGAGGAGTACTCGACCTTGGCCACCTCGCTCGCCCACCGTCTGGTGCGCCATGGCGACCCGCTGGAGGACATCCAGCAGGTCGCGCTGGAGGCGCTGGTGTCTTCCTTGCACCGGTTCGACGTGGAGCGCAGCCTGCCCTTCCCGGCCTTCGCCCGGCCCACCATCAGCGGTGCCATCAAGCGCCACTACCGGGACCGGGGGTGGAGCATCCGCACCCCGCGGTCGGTGCACGACATCGCCTCTCCGCTGCGGGACGCCGAGGAGCGCCTGACCGCCGAGCTGGGCCGAGCGCCCCGTCGGGTGGAGGTGGCCGAGGCCCTCGGCGTACCGGAAGCCACCGTGCGTCGGGTCGACCAGGCCTTCCACTGCCGGGCCGCCATCTCCCTCGACCAGCCCGGTCCCGACGGCGGGGCTCCGCAGCTGGAAGCCCTGGGCGCCTCGGACCCCCGCATGGTGACGGCGGACGAGCGCCTCGACCTGCGGGACGCAATCGGCAACCTGACCGAGAGGGAGCGCACCCTGCTCAACCTCTACTACGTCGACGAGATGAGCCAGCGGAAGATCGGCGAGCACTACGGCATCAGCCAGATGCAGGTCTCCCGCTGGCTGTCGAGGTGCGTGGGCCGCCTCCGAGGCCGGGTCGCGAGCGGGGCCGCATGAACCAGCCCCTCTCCGTCACGGTAGATCAGGCGGCTGTTCCGGTCCTCCACCTGGCCGGCAGCCTCGATCGTCGAACGACCCGACTGCTGCGGGCCGAAGCCGCCCAGGTGTTGCTCCAGGCCCCACACGACGTAGTGGTGAACTGCCGGCAGCTGGTGACCATTGACTCCGCCGGGCTCCAGGCCCTTTTCGCATCCGGCGCCTCCTGCCGGCAAGCGGGCAGTTGGTGGTGAGCGACGCCCGGCCCGAGGTTCGCCGTCTGCTGGAGATCATCACGGTCGACCGGCCCCTGTTCGTGCTCGACGGCGTGCCCGGCGCGCCACGCAACCAGTACGGGACCCACGACTTCGTGCCGAACGATCCCTCGGACCCCACCGCGGAGGAGGCTCGATGAGCATCGAGACGATCGAGCCCGGGCTGGTGCCGTAGGCGCTGCCGGTTTGGCGCTCGGCGCTCGGGGGAAGCAGCGGACACGGTGGACCCCGGGGCCCGGGACGACGACGCCAATATGGGCCGGATCGCCTTCGACTACGGCGCGTTCTTCCCAAGGGCCTCCGCATGGGGACGGGCCAGGGCTCCCGTCAAGCGCTACAACCGCCAGCTGCGCGACCTCATCGCCACCGGGCGGGCCACGCCCTCGTTCATCGTGTCCCACGAGGTGGGCCTGGACGAGGGCCCCCGACGCCTACTCCCGCTTCGACCAGCGCAAGGACGGCTACACCAAGGTCCTGCTGCACCCCGGCGGCTGACAGGCCGCCGGTGCGCGCGGCATCGTCACCGGGGCGCCGACGACGGATCGCCCCCGCTCGCCTCGAACCCCTTCGTCCCGCCGCCCTCGACGAGGTCGAGTGGTCCGACGATCCCGGCACAGTGCGTCTCGCGTTCCTCGTCGCCGACGCCGCCCCGCACCTGGAGGGCGTCGAGCGGCCCTGTGGTCCGGCCGAGGACGCTGGCGACCTCGAGGCCGCTGCCGGGTCTGATCGGCGAGCCCCTGGCTAGGCCTCGAACCACGTCTGCCTGTGGGACGAGGAGCGGGGCATGCTCTTCACCGGGGACCACGTGATGTCCGGCTCCACCGTCGTCATCGCCCCCCGACGGCGACATGGGCGACTACATAGCCTCGCTGAAGAAGGTCCGGACCCTGGGCGTGACCGCCCTGGCCCCGATCCGGGCACCTACCTCGACGACTACGTGAGCCACCGCATCGACCGGGAGCGCCAGGTGGCCGAAGCTCTGGCCGGAGCCGGGCCCGACGGGGCCGACACCGAGGCGCTGGTGGGCGGCCATCTACGTGGACGTGCACGAGCTGCTCCACCCCGTCGCCCGCTTCAGCGTGTGGGCCCACGTCCGCAAGCTGGCCCGCGAGGGTGGGGCCTTCGGCGTCGACGTCGACGACCCGGACACCACCTGGGCTCCGATCTCGACACAGCCAGCACCGGGACCGCGCTCACAGGGACAAGGCAGTTTGGCGACGCCACTATGGCGGTCGCAGTCTGGCCGGAGCGGGTCACACCGGACGTTTGCCGCCCTCGATGGACGGTGCAAGGTCGCGCGCGCGTCTGCTCGTTCCCGGAGTCCGACGAGTCCAGCAATCAGCGACTCGTGGGGGTCGTCTTCAGGACGTCGTGGGCCGAGCGCAGCAGTGTGGTCGCCTCGGCCAGATCCGGCCGGTCGTTCGTCGCAGCGCTCGCCGGAACCAGTGCCGGGACGGGTGTCGGCGCCGATACCACGTCGAGGATCAGCCCGTCGTCGACTGCGACCGCGACGGTCGCGTCCACGGTAAGCAGGCGAAGGCGACCCAGGAGCCGAGCTTCGAGGACAAGGTCAACTACGTAACCGGACCCGTCCCAACGCACGGGCACGAGGGGACGGGACCGCGCCGCCTTCCGGTGCCGGCGGACACGGGCCAACTTCTAGCCGCCATCCGGATAGGGATCGGCACCTGAGAACTTGTCGTGCGAGAAAGCGTCAGCGCCTTGCGCGGAGGGGCCGACCTCCGGTGAGGACGGGCTGACGTCCTGTGCGGAGAGATCGCCGCGTTGGAAGTTGCCTTGCGGGGAGACGTTGCCTTGCGGGGAAGGGCCGCCGCTGGAGGAGCCGCTGCTGGAGGACTCTCCGGCGCGTCCGGCTTCGGCGCGATCCTCCAGACGGTCGGCCAACCGGGTGCTGAACGCCACGATCTGTTCATAACGGTCCCGACCGGCGCGCGTCCCGAGAACGTAGCCAGCACCGAACACAGCGACAGCGGCCAGCTTCACGAGTCGCGGGTGGCGGAGGCGGCTCCGCTGGCTGCGACGACGGCGGCAGCAGCAGCAGCGACGCCAGCTACCCGGGTCGCCACCTTCCCGCCCTTCAGGGCTTTGGCGGCGGGGGCGGCCAGGCGTTGCAAGCGGCTCTTCTTCTTGAATGGGATCTTCATCGGTGGTCTCCTTTGGGTCAGGCCGACTGGAAGCGCTCGCCTAGCACTCCCAACAACTGCGCCTTGGTCATGGCCGTGCGGCCCTCGATATCGGCGGTGGCGGCCAAGTCGAGCAACTCAGCCTTGCTGCACTCGCCCAGGTCGACCTCGGCTACCACCATCTGCGTCAGATCCGTGCTCGGGTGGTCGCCTTGGAAGCGCTGCGCATCGCGTGCGGCACGGCTCGCAGCCTCGTCAGCGGCCCGCTGAGCTCGTGCGGCAACCTCCTTGGCTCGGGCGACGGCTTCGGACGCGGTGTTGATGCCCTCTTGCGCGGCCTCGGCGGCCTTCTCGGCCCGTTGACGTCGCTGCTCAGTCTCGCGCTCCTGATCGGCTCGCAGGGAGTCGAGGTCTTGCTCGACCCGGCGGCGGACCTTGGCCTCCACCTCCGCAACCTGGTCGGCGACTTCCTCCTGGACGGTCCGGATGCGGTCTTCTCCCATCTGCCGAGCTTCGGTCACGCGAGACTCCATGGTGCGCTCGCCATCCTGACGGGCGGTGGTGAGGCGCGTCTCGGCCTCCGCGGCAGCGGTGCGGGCTTCTTCGGCAGCCTGCTTGGCTTCCTGCGCCCGAGCCACGGCCATGGCCTCGGCCTCCTCGGCTTTTTCTGCGGCGCGATGGGACTCCTCCACAAGGTCGTCGACACTGTCGTGTTGACCATCACTCTGTGCCACTGACGCCGCCTTGTGCGCGACGTGCTTGCCCTTCGAGGCGGCCGAGCCCACAGCGTCGGCGGTTCCAGAAGCAGCATCGCCGACCGCCTCACCGGCGGCTTTCGGTAGGGAGCCGAGGGGACGGAGAACCTTCGAGAGCGCCCACGCCGCGTTGCTGGGCATCTCCTTCAAGCCCAACCATGAGTAGTGAGCCAAGGAGTGACCTGGTGCGTGGGACATGGACGTCTCTCCTGCGTGATGCTGTCTGCGACTTCTACCGATACCGCTGCCCCCGTTCCTGACCCCTACACATCTTTTCCCCGAGCGCCTGGACGCTGCCACCGCCCCGGAGGAGAGGGACCCTCCCGACGAGGAGGGTTGAAGCGGATCTCGTTGCCGGTTTGGCGTTGGACGCTCGGGGGAGCAAGGGCCGGGAGGTTCGCATGACCACCGGACGCACCTGCTCCGAGCCCGGAGCAACGACGTGACCTGGACCCCACCGGTCGAGGCGCAGGGGACCACGACCGCCACCGGGGTCGACGCGGCCCGACTGCAGCGACGAGCAGCCAACTACCTCGCCGCCGCCATGATCTACCTGCGTGACAACGTCGACCTGGCCGAGCCGCTCCGGCCCGAGCACATCAAGCCCCGCGTGCTCGGGCACTGGGGCACCTGTCCGGGCCTGAACCTGATCTGCGCCGGGCTCCACCGGGTGATCAGGCGCGACGGCCGCCGCACGCTGCTGGTCACCGGACCCGGCCACGGCGCTCCCGCCATCCTCGCCAACCTCTGGCTCGAGGGCACCCTGGGGGAGGTGACCCCCGGCTACGGACACGGCCGCGAGGGCATGGCCGAGCTGATCCGGTCGTTCTCGTGGCCCGGTGGGTTCCCCAGCCACCTGAACCCATGGCTCCCCGGCGTCCTCCACGAGGGCGGAGAGCTCGGCTACGCCCTTGCCACCGCGGCGGGCACGGTGCTCGACGATCCCGACCTCCTCACGGTCTGCGTGATCGGCGACGGCGAGGCCGAGACGGGGCCGACGGCCGGATCGTGGCTCACCAACCGCTTCCTCGACCCGGTCACCTCCGGGGCCCTGCTGCCCATCGTGCACCTGAACGGCTACAAGATCGCCAACCCCTCGCTGCTGGCGGGCCTGACCGACAGCGAGCTGTCGAGCACCTTCCGCGGACTGGGGTGGCGCCCGCAGGTCGTCGACGTGCGCCAGGAGCGCGGCGTCGACCCCGACGCATCCATGGCCCGGGCGTTCGACCACGCGCTGGCCATCATCGACGACGTGCAGGGCCGAGCCCGGCACGGCGGTCCCCGTCTCGGGACCCACTGGCCCCTGATCCTGCTTCGCAGCGACAAGGGGTGGACGGGGGTCGACCGCGTGGACGGCCAGCAGGTCGTGGGCACCTGGCGCGCCCACCAGGTGCCGATCGGTGACGTGGCCGAAGACCCCGACCACCTGGCGCTCCTGGAGGGATGGCTGCGTAGCTACCGGCCCGAGGAGCTGTTCGAGGACGGGATCCCGGTGGCGGCGGTCCGGGAGGCCATGCCGGACGGTGACCTCCGCCTGGGAGCCGGTGACCTGGCCCGGGGGGGCGTCCGCCGCCCCCTCGTCCTGCCCGACCCGGCACCACAGGGTGTCGATGTTGCGGCACCTGGGAGGGTCGACGCCAGCGCAACCCACACCCTGGGCCGGTGGTTGGGCGAGGTGGTGCGGGCCCAGGGGGACCAGCGCCACTTCCGCGTGGTCTGTCCCGACGAGCTGGCGTCGAATCGGCTGGACCCGATACTCGATGCCACCCCTCGCGGCCTGGCGTGGCCGGTCGACGGCGAGGTCGACCGCAGCGCGCCCGACGGCATGGTGATGGAGGTCCTGTCCGAACACCTGTGCCAGGGGTGGCTCCAGGGCTACCTGCTCACCGGCCGCCACGGCCTCTTCCCCTGCTACGAGGCGTTCGTCTCGATCGTGGACAGCATGGTCAACCAGTACGCCAAGTTCCTGAAGGTGGCGAAGGAGGTGCCGTGGCGCGAGCCCGTGCCGTCACTCACCTACCTGCTCACGAGCGAGGGTTGGCGCCAGGAGCACAACGGCTACTCGCACCAGGGTCCGGGCTTCCTCGACGCCATGCTCGACAAGAAGGCGTCACTGGCCCGGATCTACCTCCCACCGGACGCCAACACCCTCCTGGCCACCATGCGCCACTGCCTCGCCGGCACCGATCGCATCAACGTCGTCGTGGCGGGCAAGCACCAGGCGCCACTGTGGCTCGACCTGGCGGCCGCGCAGGACCACCTGGCGGCCGGAGCATCGCACTGGGCGTGGGCGAGCACGGACGGAGACGCAGTGCCGGACGTGATCCTCGCCGCCGCCGGCGACGTGCCCACCGTGGAAGCGCTGGCCGCGGCCTGGCTGCTGCGCCGGGACGTCCCCGACCTGCGTGTCCGGGCGGTCAACGTCATCGACCTGTTCGTGCTCCAGCACCCGGACCACCACTCCCACGGTCTCTCGGAGGAGCGTTTCGAGGAGCTCTTCGGTGCGACGACGGAGGTGGTGTTCGCCTTCCACGGCTACCCGACGGCAGTCCACCAGCTGCTCCACCACCGACCGGCGCCCTCCCGCTTCCACGTCCACGGCTACCAGGAGGAGGGCACCACCACGACACCATTCGCCCTGCTCGTGGCCAACGGGGCCAGCCGCTACGACCTCGCCCTCGACGCGCTCGACCGTTCCGGGTCGAGGGCGGCGGGAGCCGATGCCGCCGCAGTCCGCTACCGGGAGGGGCGCGACGGCCACGACGCCTACATCCGGGAGCACGGCATCGATCCGCCCGAGGTCACGGAGTGGAGGTGGACCTGATCCCGGACCCAGCCGGTGCGAGCGGAGAGGCCGGAGAGCTGTCGGTCCTGGTCGTGAACTGCGGGTCGGGAAGCGTCGCGCTGGACCTGGTCGAGTCGGACGGGACGGCACGCGTGGTGCTGCACCGTGACCAACGCCTCGACGGCGACGACGTCCGGGCATCGGTGGTCGGAGCCGCTCGGGACCTCGGAGCGCTGGCGGCGGTGGCCCACCGCATCGTCGACGGAGGGGACCGCAACGATCCTACGGCGATCGACGACGAGGTCCTTGCCGACATCCGGGTCGCAGCCGAGCAGGCCCCCATCCACGGCCCCCTCGGTGTCCTCGGCATCGAGGTGCTCACCGACGCCCGCCCCGACGCACAACCCGTCGCCTGCTTCGACACGACGTTCCACGCGCATCTCGAACCGGTCGCCCGGGCCCTGCCGGTGCCGCCGTGGTGGCGGGCCCAGTCCCGACCGAGGCGGGGGTTCCACGGCCACGGCCACCAGTGGGCCACCCAACGCGCCGGCCAGCTGCTGGGGCGCCCCGTCGACGACCTGGGCCTGGTCACCGTCCACCTCGGGGGCGGCGCCAGCGCCGCGGCGGTGCGGGACGGGCACAGCATCGACGTCACCATGGGGTCCACACCGCTCGAGGGCATGGTGATGGGCACCCGCTCCGGCTCGCTCGACCCAGCCGTCGTGCTCGCTGCGGCCGAAGCGACGGGCGACCTCGCCGCAGTCCGTGACGACGTCGAGCGTCGGGCCGGGCTGCTCGGGCTGTCGGGCCGGTCGTCGGACCTCCGGGAGCTCTATCCCGCAGCCGACGCAGGCGACGAGGACGCCCGCCTGGCCATCGACGTGTACGTCCGCTCCGTCCGCCACGGGATCGCAGCCATGGCCACGGCCCTGCCCCGGCTCGACGCGGTGGTGCTCACCGGCGGCGCCGGGTCGGGCTCCGCCCGGCTGCGTGAGGACATCGTCGCCGGGCTCGGTCCCCTCGGTGCCCGTCTCGACGGCACCGCCAACGAACGGCTGGGCGACGGGGAGGGGGTGATCCACGCCGCCTCGTCCGCGGTCGCGGTGCTGTCGGTCGTGGCACGCGAGGAGCTGGTGATCGCCGCCGCCGCCCGTGGTGCCCTGGCAAGGTCCTGATCCCGGCGGCAATCGGTGTTGCCGGTGCCGGAACGGGCAGCAGAGGTGTGTCCATCGAAACGAGAGAGGCCGGTCGTCATGGTCTGGTCCAACACCTTCGTTCGCACGAAGAGCAAGTCTGCGCCGGTCCGGTCGCCGTCTCGAGGCGTGTCGTACCGATGTGGGAGGCGTTCGCCATCGGCCTCGGCTGCGATGGTCGTCACCCGGCCAGGGAAGTCGGCGCTCCGCACCCGGTCGGCAGCAGACGAGACAAGAGGTGACGTCGTGACGAAGCTGTGGAACAAGTGGCCGGTGGTCCGCCAGCTCACCGGGAGGTGGCGCAGTGCCTTGGCCGACGGGCGCTCCGAGACGTCGATGAACGAGGCGCTGAAGCCGCCCACCAGCACCCGGGCACCGGTGGCCTGCTCGACCGGGGAGAATGAATCGTTGCGCAGGTCGGTGAGCAGCGCTTCGGTCTCGGCGCTCTGGGGCGACGACGCCAGCACCACCTGGAGCAGCACCGCGTCACCCTCCCGGTCGGGGACGGGCGGGGAGACGGCGGCGACGTCGGTGCACTCGAGGTCGGCCACCGCCGCCGGCGCGGAGGGGCCGCCCTCGCCGCCCGCGGGGAGCCGGTTGGCTGCACCCGCCAGCGGTCTGGCCCCGCTCGCCGGCGCGATGCCCCCGACGAGGTCATCGAGACCCAACAGCGGGCGAAGCCAGCGCCTGATGGAGAACCCCCAGGCGTCAAGACCGGCCGTCTCCCTCCCGATCTGTCGCACTGCCGGGGACGGGGCGGTCGGGGTGGGCCGGGGGGATCTCGGCCCGGTCGGTGCGGGTGGTGTGATCGACCTCGACCTCGCTCTCCTTCCTGTCGCCCCGTGATGACCCCACCACCCAGGCGACGACACCGATCACGGCGAGCACGACCACGACGACGAGCACGTAGGACACGGGACCTCCTGCACAGAGACGAGCTGCTCGAAGCCAGACCGGCGACCGCGCCACGATGCGAGGAGTACGAGCGGCTGATCTGCTGCCCACCCTGGTCCCGACGAAACCGGTGGCCGCGCCTCGTCGGGGTGAGCTCCGCACGAGGCTGGTTGGGGCTCGGCTGCGGCCGTAGCAGATCAGTCCCCGATCCGCGGGTTGACCCGGCCGACGACGTCGGAACCACTGGGTGTGAAGACGTTGCCGTCGGTCGGAGCGACCCACTCGTCGCCGTGCGCCAACATCCGGTACAGCGGTTCGATCAGGATGTCGTAGAGCGGGGTGACGAAGCGGAACCCGAAGACGACGAGTGGGTTCAGCACGCCCACCGACATCCGCTTGCGGCGGTGGTCGGCGGCCCGCAGCACGTCTTCGGCCACCCGCTCGGGGGAGTACGCCAGAGGTGGCGGCCCCGACCGGTCCGCCGACGTTGACCGCCCGCCAGTAGATCGGCGTGCCCACCCCACCAGGGGCGACGGTCGACACGACGATGTCGGGCGCATCGCGGGTCTCCAGCTGCAGGACGCGCGCCAGGCCCAGCTGGGCCCCACTTGCCGGTCACGTAGGCGCCGATGCCGGGCACGGCCACCGACGCCAGAGGACCGTCTGCGGAGCGTCCCCGTGCTCCTCGATGGCGCCACCGGGTGTCTCGTCGGGTCCGGTCCCGGACATCGGTCGTTCCGCTCTCGTGTCATGACGCCGGACTACCCAGCATCGGACCCGATCTGTCCACCCATGAGGGTGAACCTGTACGGATCCGGTCCCACGTGGGCTAGCGCCACCGTGGTCGGGAAGGGAGGGTCCATGCGACGAACGGAGACACCATGAAGGCCCTGACCTGGCACGGCAAGCGCGACGTCCGCATCGACGACGTCCCCGACCCGAAGATCGAACAGCCCACCGACGCCATCATCAAGGTCACCTCGACCGCCATCTGTGGCTCTGACCTGCACCTGTACGAGCTCTTCGGCCCGTTCCTGGGCGAGGGCGACATCCTGGGCCACGAGCCCATGGGGATCATCGAGGAGGTGGGCTCCGAGGTGCACCACGTGGCGCCCGGCGATCGGGTGGTCATCCCGTTCAACGTCTCGTGCGGGTCGTGCTGGATGTGCGACCGCGGTCTGCAGAGCCAGTGCGAGACCACCCAGGTGCACGAACACGGCACCGGCGCCTCGCTGCTGGGCTACACCAAGCTCTACGGGCAGGTCCCCGGTGGCCAGGCGGAGTACCTGCGGGTGCCCCAGGCCCACTACGGGCCGATCAAGGTCCCCGAGGGCACACCCGACGAGCAGTACCTCTTCCTCTCCGACGTGTTGCCCACCGCCTACCAGGGAGTCGAGTACGCCGATGTGCCACCGGGTGGCACGGTCGCCGTCCTGGGGCTGGGTCCGATCGGCCAGATGGCGGCGCGCATCGCTGTGCACCGCGGTGCGTCGAAGGTCTTCGGGGTCGATCTAGTGCCCGAGAGGCTGCAGATGGCGTCCCGCCACGGCGTCGAACCGGTCGACCTCACCCAGGTCGACGACCTCGGGGAGCACCTTCGCGGCCAGACCGACGGCCGCGGCCCGGACTCGGTGATCGACGCGGTCGGCATGGAGGCCCACGGATCGGGAGTGGCGAAGCTGGCCCAGACACTGGTCGGGTTCCTCCCGGACCGGATCGCCGATCCGTTCATGCAGAAGGCCGGGATCGACCGCCTGGCTGCGCTGCTCACCGGCGTCGACGCCGTGCGCCGGGGGGGGACCCTCTCGATCAGCGGGGTCTACGGTGGCGCCGCCGACCCGCTGCCCATGCTGCAGATGTTCGACAAGCAGATCACCATCCGCATGGGACAGGCCAACGTTCGACGCTGGGTGGACGACCTGATGCCCCTGCTCGACGATCCGTCGGACCCTCTCGGCGTGCTCGACCTCACCACCCACCGGATCTCACTCGGCGAGGCCCCGGCGGCCTACGAGACCTTCCAGAAGAAGGAGGACGGCGCCATCAAGGTGGTGATCGAACCATGAGCCACACCTGCCGGGCGTTCACGGCCTCGCCGGCGGAGGTCTTTGCCGTGCTGTCGGACCCCCGCACCTACCCGGACTGGTTGATCGGGGCCTCGCGCATCCGCGACCACGACCCGGGGTGGCCGGCCGTTGGGTCGAAGTTCCACCACCTGGTCGGCATCAAGCCGTTCGCCCTCCCGGATTCCACCGAGGTGGTGAGCATGGAACCGGACCGCCTGTTGCGCATGCACGTCCGGGCCCGGCCCCTCGTCAGTGCCGTCGCCACCTTCACCATCACCGGCGGTACCGACGGCTGCGTCCTGTGCATCGAGGAGGAACCGGCGTTGCGGGTGATCGGCAACCTCATCCGCCCGGTGCTCGATCCGATCACCCACGTCCGCAACCACCGTTCGCTGCGTCGCCTGGCCGGCGTGCTGGACGACCGCACCGTCGCTTCCCACGCCCCCGTCGACATCCCTTGACGGCCGCCCGCATCGTAGACGCCGTGGTCATCGGGGCCGGGCCGAACGGGCTCACCGGCGCCAACGCACTGGCCGACCGGGGGTGGGAGGTGCTCGTCATCGAAGCCCAGGCCGAGGGCGTACCGGGCCGAGGCCAGCGATTCCCGATTCGCTCAGCGACGATCACGGCCTCGTCAGCGAGCTGTCGGCTCTCTTCGGAACGACCGGCACTGGCGAGGCCGACCGATGCCACGTACAGCGCGTGTGCCAGGCGGGCGTCGTCGCCGCTGGTGCGCGCCGCTGTGACCATCTGCTGGGCGAGTCGGCAGCCAGGTCGGCCTGACCGCGGTAGTAGAAGACGTTCGCCACGGTGCGCCAGTGCAGGCCACATGCCGCAAGGCCGAGCTCACGCTCGAACTCGAGGGACTGGTCCGCCAGTAGCAGTGCGTGGTCGAGGTCACCGCGGACGAACCGGCCGTAGCCTGCGACGGCCAGTGCCTGCGCAGTGAGGGGATGGCCATGGGCTCCTGGAGCATCGCGTGTGGCTTTGGCCCAGGTGAACAGCTCGTAGTGCATGCGCCGAAAGGCGAACTCGTGGGCTCCGACCACCCCGACCTGGCCCCTACCAGCGACTGTGCCTGGTCGCGCGCACTCATCCTCGCTCGGGTGGAAGACGTTCCCGTCGGTCCGAGCGACCCACTCGTCGCCGTGGGCCAGCATCCGGTACAGCGGTTCGATCAGGATGTCGTACAGCAGGTGACGAAGCGGAACCCGAAGACGAGCGGGTTCAGCACCCCCACCAACATCCGCGCCGACCCGTCGTCCGGCGGCCCTGCCCCCCGGTGCTGTTTCACCCGAGGCAGAACGGGGAGACTTCAGGCACACGATCCAGGAGGATCTCTGATGACCGACCCCACTCCCCCGAAGTCCGACCGCATCGGAGGCGATTACAAGCAGGGTTCGAACCCGGGCCCGGGCGGCGAGATCGACCCCGGAGACGTCATACCGCCCTACGAGGGTCGCACGACCGGTCCCGAGGATGACGTCAGAGGTGCCTCCGAGTCGGTGTCCCGGTCCCTGCCGGACGAGGTGGTCGGCGGCGCTGACCAGACGGCCAGCCCGGCCAGGGAGTCACCGGCTCGCGAGGATGAGCTCACCGACGAGGATCCCGAGCCCGCGCTCGGCGTGGGCGAGAGCCTCTCCACCCGCGCCGAGGACATCGGCGAGAGCAGCAGTGGGCCCGGGCGCGCCGGCGGGACCGGGACGTCCGACGAACGGACCTTCACCGACCCAAGCTCCTAGCCGCCCGCTGCACCTATCTCAGGTCCGATGGCAGCGGTCGGCGGCTTCGACGCCCCGAGCTTGAGGAGTGTCCTGAGGTGTTGCGCTCTGGTCGCAGCGACCCACACCAGCGACGCCGGGACGGCGATCCACGGACCGTCGGCGCTGGCCCCGAGGTCCCTGGGGCCCCGAGGGAGGAACCCTCGTGTGGCCCGCCGAAGCATCCGTCGACGCCGTCCTCTCGCGGGTTCGCGCCCCGGACGTTGCCCGGGCGTCTGCGGGGACGAACGCGGCCCACCTGCCATCTGGGCCGACCGCCATCGTCGTGCGGCCCGGCCCGGACGCCCGTCCAACCGACGTGTGCTGTGGTCTCAGCCGGCGAGGAGCAGGGCGATCGTCACGGCACCCAGGGCCCCGAACCCACCGGCCAGGCCCATGGCCTTCTTCCGGTGGTCACCTTCGAGCATCCCGGCGCCGAACGCCGCGTCGAACCCGTCGCCCACCACCGAGGCCAGGACCCAGGGCACGACCGGTTCGTCGGCCCCCAGCGCCCACAGCACCCCGGTGCCGATCGCCAGGTCCCGGGCCCCCACGGCGCGGGCCAGGTACCTCGTCGACGTCTGCGCATCACCCACCCAGGCCTCGGCTCCCGCCCCGGGGCGGGCGAGGAAGTAGACGCCGGTCAGGGCCCGCCCGACGCCGACCACGCTCGCGCCGATGAGCCCGATGTCATGCTGATCCATGGCGGTGCTCCTCCTCGGTGGTCACGTCGGAACGGAACCCACCGTTGGCCTCGGCCTGCTGGTCGGAGCGGACGAGAGCGTCGACGAGCACGAGCGCCAGGATCACGCCGGTCATCGACGCGACCCGGCCAGGCTCGGCTCGGTGGAGGCACCGGCATCGTGGACGGGCTCCGACGGCAGGAGCGAGGAGTCACCCCGGTCCCATGCCTGCAGGACGGATCGGGCGAACCGGGACTCGACCCGGCTGAGAGCGGCCGCGCCGAAGATCACATCGGCGGCCAGGCCGGGTTCGGCGGCGACCAGCTCGGCGACCATGTGATCGAGGGCCAACGATGCGTGATGGGCGTCGACCTCGACGTGCACCTCGTAGAAACGTTCGAGTGCCGCCAAGCCGCCGACCCGCCGAGCCGCGGTGAGATAGCGGGTCATGGGCACGACCGAGCACATCTCGAACAGGGCCAGGTGACCAATCAGCGCCCCTCGCAGTCGTCGATGCAGACCGAACATGGACACCAGGTTGTCGGTCGCCAGCGTCGAGCCGGGCAGCTGGTCGACGTAGTGACCGAACCCCGTCACCAGGCCGAGCTCCCCCATCGCATCGGCGAAGAGCTCGCTGTGAGCCTGGCCGGGCGCGCCGCCGCCGTACTCGTCGATCTGGATCTCCAACATGGCCGAACGCGCCGGACCGGTCAGCCGGGGGATGGCCCAGGTGTGGGGATCGGCTTCCTTGAGCTGGTAGGCCGAGCGGTGGATGGCGAACTCGCGCAGTCCGGCGATGGTGCCGTGCTGCTCGACGGAGGCCGCCAGCGGCGGACCGGGCCAGGCGGAGATCGCCCTCAGGGCCGCCACCGGGTCCTCGGGCAGGGTGGCGGTCTCGTGTTCGTCCCGGAGGGCTTGCTCGAACCGACCCTCGAGGAGGGCCCGGAGGCCCAGGGTGTCGGTGTCCCACTCGACGTCGTCGGACAGCTCCCGGAACCCGCCGTAGTGCAGCTGGTAGCAGGCCCACAATGCAAGGTGGAGGTCGTCATCGATGAGCGGATCCCCGCCCGCCGAGCGCAGGGGCCGCATCGGCGTCCCGTCGGTCCAGTGGGAGAACAGAGCCGAGGTGATCGGCCCTCGAACAGTGGGCAGCTCTGCTTGCATCGGACACTCCAACGGTGAGGGACGGTTGCAGTGTGCCCACGTGAAGCAGTCGATCCGACGACGGGGAACGGATCCGTGGCGACTTCACCCCAGCAGGTGACCACACGTCAGACGGTCGGGCGACGTGCCGTCAGCACGTGGCTGGTCACGCCGCTGACCGGATCGGTCCAGGGGGTGAAGAGCGGCGACGTCTCCGGGTGGAGGTGCTGGTTCACCGCGCCAGTCTCGCCGCGTTCGTCGATGCCCACCGTCGGCGCCGCGTCACCGACCCCGCACCGCGGCCGACAGCTCGTCGAGGTCGGCCTTGGGCCGGCGATCGGCCGTGAGTAGGCCGTTGACCTCCTAGAGGGTGTCGGTGAGCTGCGTACAGCACGCGCCATGTTCGGCACCTCTCGGCTCGGCTCAGCCTGAACCACCTTGAGGGGAGGGGGAGGGGTCAGCCCCCTGGGGCCGAATGCGATCGGCTTCGATGCGCCGGACCGCCTCGGAGAAGCCGATCGGCTTCCGACCGGTGCGCTCCACTATGCGGTCGTCGGCGCAGATGGCCTCCCAGTCGGCCCCCACGACCAAGGCCCGGCTGACCTTGAGGGAGCGATCGGTGATGATCGCGACCCATGATGATGAGAGGCGGTGGGCGCCGAGGGGCAACACGGGGATGGGAGCCGAGCGGCCGTGGACGATGCGGCCGTAGGTCCGCAGCATCTCGGCGTAGGTGAGGACCTCGGTTCCGCCGACGTCGTAGATGTTCGGGGGCAGTGTGAGCCCCGCTGCAAGGTAGGCGACGGCGTCGTCCACCCAGATCGGCTGGGTCCGGGTCGACAGCCAGCGGGGCCCGAACATGACCGGGAGCCGATCCACCAGCTGTCGGATCATCTCGTAGCTGTCCCCGCCCATACCCAGGATGAGCGCAGCCCGGAGCTCGACGGTGGCGGGGTTGGCATCACGCAGGATGCGGCCTACCTCGTAGCGCGAGCGCAGGTGGTCCGACGGAGCGGAAGAGCCGGCCAGGCCCCCGAGGTACACGAGACGCCGAGGGTGCTCGGCCAAGACGTTGGCGACGGTGTGGGCGGCCCGGAAGTCGCGCTCGACGAAGTGGGAACCCTCCATCGAGTGGACCAAGTAGTAGACGGCGTCGACATCGGCGACCGCTGCCCGCACGGACCTTCGGTCGGCGACGTCGAGACCGACCGCGGCGCCCGACCCCTCGTACTCGTCGGGGTGGCGGGTACCGGCGTGGACCTCGTGGCCCGCCGAGGCGAGGTGGGCGGCGAGGCGAGAACCGATGAAGCCGCTGGCTCCCATGATCAAGACGCGCTGCGTTACAGCCGCCGGGTCCGACGCCTCGCTTCCATCGGTCGCGGGCAGGGAGGGAGAGGTCACCGTCACAGCCCGGCCCTACCCTGGTGGGCTACCCGCCAGACCGATCCGACGGATGGTGGGCTGTGACAGGTGACACGCCCACCGACCACCGCGATGGACCTCCTCTGGTTCCGCCGCAGCCGGGCCTCCGGCGGCGCCAGCGGCTTGGGGGAGTGGGCGCACCACGACCGATGCACCCACGGCCGCGCTGCGCGGAGAGGTCCACGGCGGCCCACCGTCAGACGAGGAACAGGCGGCGCGACGGGCGGAGGAGGTGGGCCGTGAGCTGGTCGCCCAGGGTCGCACCCTGGCCGTCGCCGAGTCCCTGACCGGCGGGTTGCTCACCAGTCAGCTCGCTCGGGCCGAGGGCGCAAGCGGTTGGTTGCGGGGAGGGGTGGTGGCCTACGCCAGCGAGGTCAAGCACGACGCTCTGGACGTGCGGCCAGGCTCCGTCGTGCGGGCTGAGGCCGTCGGCGACATGGCGGTGGGGGCGGCCCGCCTCCTCGATGCCGACGTGGGTCTGGCCGTGTCCGGCGTGGGCGGGCCCGATCCCCCAGGAAGGCTGTGCGCCGGGCGCGGTGTGGGTCGGGGTGACGACGGGCGACGACGGGCGACGACCCGACGACGGAACGGCACCAGCACACCGGGTCACCGAAGGACATCTGCGCCCGGACGTGCGTGTCCGCGCTCGATGCGCTCTTGTCGGAGCTGCGCGGAGCGGAGCACCCTGCTCCGAGCGGAGCCGTGCGGGGGCCGGCGATGGGAAGACCGCCCAAGGACGCGTAGGTGCGGCGGATCGGCGCCGGACCGGGAGGCTGGGTGTCGCCCTTCGACAAGCCCGGAGGGCTGCCGGCCGAGCGGGAGCGCACCTCGCCGTCTGGTCGATCAGTCGCCCGCACGCGGCGCGGCGGTGACATCGGCGAGGGCGCCACATCGATCGCACCCGCCGGTCGTCTCCGTCCAGCGAGAGGTCACCTCGGCGCTCCAGCCATCCCGCTGGATGGCGAGGTCCGTGGGGGTCAAGGCGGGGGCGACCGCGACCCCGGCGATGGCAGCGGCCTGGGCCAGCGCGCCGGAAGGGTCGACCACCAGGTCCTCGTACGCGAGCCAGGAGCAGGGGATGGGGCCTCGGGCCAGGAGCGCGGCCCAGCCCTCCTCGGCCCGGTGCTGCTCCTCGTGGGCGGTGCTGATGGCGACCAGGTCCGCCTGGTGGGGGATTGGGTTGGGATCCGCCCCGGTGCGCGACCAGGTATCTGTGGCGAGGGCGCGCACCCATGAGACCGCGGCCGCGACCTTGTCGCGGCGTCCGATCACGAGGGCGCTGGGGTCAGGGAACAGGTTCAAGACGCGGTCGAGGTCGCAGCCCGCCCACCGTTGGAGGTGCCCCAGGTGCGTCCACATGAGCTTGGTGCTGAACCTCCCACCGCCAGGGCGGACTCCAACCACGGTGTGGGAGGGGTGTGGAGGGTGGTGACGAGGGGTGCTCGCAGGAGGGCTGCGCTCGCCAGCGGGAGGTAGTGGGAGCTGTTGTTGTGGATGACGTCGAAGTCGTCGCCGTCGCAGAGCGCACGCACGATGTGCAGGTAGCCGTGGTGGTCGGCGACGACGTCGTGGGGGAGCATCGAGAGGTCGGACCGGGCGCCGGGCGAGGGACGCCACCCGGTGGGGATCTCCCGCCTCGCACAGCCGACGGGGACCTCGGGACCGAACATGGTGACGTGGTGACCCCGGGCGTGGAGGCCCTCAGCCAGGTGCCAGGAGTGGGCCTCCAGACCGCCGGCGAACGGTGGGCCGCTGGGAAACCTGACACTGGCGATCATGGCGATCCTCACCGGCTCGGTCCCTCGGCGGGGGTGGCGTCGCTCAGGAACGGGGCGGCGAGACGGCGACGGCACGACAGCAGCTCGGCGGCCGTGGGAGCCCGCTGGACCCGGCAGCGGTCGCTGGAGGGCTCCCAGTCCACCAGACCCATGGAGGCGAAGGCCGAGAGCCACCCCTCCATGGGCCAGCGACCCCACCGCGCCCGGTACCGCTCGGCGTTGGCCACGGTGGCCTCGAGCTGCTGGACGGGAGGGTCGAACCAGTCGTGGTGCTGGTGGAAGATCGCAGCTCCACCGACGAGCGCCACGGGAACACCAGCGCTCGCGGCACGAGTGGTGAGGTCGGTGTCCTCACCGGCATAGCCGGTGTAGCCGGTGTCGAAGCCTCCGAGGCCGGTGAAGGTCGTGCGCCGCAGAGCTAGGCAGAGGCCCCAGACCAGCTCGTGGCGAGCTCCGAGGCGGACTCCGGAGCGGGGCACGCGCTCGCGGTCCGGGTGGGGGCGGGAGAGACGACCGAGCTCGGCGTCGCCGTCGGCCCGCTCACCGCCGGGCGGGAGGTACCGGACCTCACCGGTGGCGACGGCGTCATGGGCTCGAAGAGCGGAGGCGATGGCGCCCACGAACCCGGACGACGGGATCGTGTCGGCGTCGCAGAAGGCCAGCAGGTCGCCTTGCGCCGTCGTGGCTCCGTGGTTCCGGGCCTCGCTGTAGGGGATGATCGCGCCCCCGGCCTCGACCTCCGTGGCTCGACCCGGCACGGTGGGGTGCGCGTCGAGGACGTCCCTGGGGTCCTCGGTGCCTCCTGCCCGGACGACCACTACCTCGAAGTCGCGATCCGTCTGGCGTTCGCACCCGGCGAGCAGGCGGTCCACCATGGCGTTGCGATCGCGGGCCAGCGTGACGATGCTCAGCACGACCGGAGGCCCCCGTGGACGTCCCTGCGAACGTGATCGTCACCGGAGCACCCCGCAGCGGCACCTCTCTCGTCGCCGGCCTGTTCGTCGCCGCCGGGCACGACCCCGGACCCCGGCTCATCCCTGCCACTCCGTCGAACCCGGCCGGGTTCTTCGAGGACCTCGACGTCAACCGGGTGAACGACGACCTGCTCGACTCCGTGGCCGGCCGACCCGTGACCGGCACGGTGGCGCCACCGCGGACCGTCCGGTGGCTGGGAGCCTTCAGCCGCGCCGTCCCGGCGGCCGCGGGAGAGGGGGTCGACCTCTCCTCGCGGGTGCCGGCCGCTCCGTTCGTCCTGAAGGACCCGCGCTTCGCCTACACCCTGCCGGCGTGGCGGGAGGCGCTGGGACCGGTGTGCATCGTGGTGGTGGTACGCCACCCGTCGGAGGTACTCGCCAGCGTGACCTCCATGGTGGCGCGCGAGCCCAACACCTTCGGCGACTTCACCGTGAGCGCCAGCCACCTGCTCACCATGTGGGAGGCGGTGCACAGGGCGGTGCTCTCGTGGGCCGACGGCGACACCTGCTTCGTCCGCCTGGTGGACGTCCACGACCCCGCGGAACGAGCCCGACTGGCGGCGTTCACCGGCGTCGACCTGCAGGGCGGGGGAGCGCGTCCGGACCTCTACCGTGAGCACGTCCGGGGGGCTCTGCCGAAGTCCACGAGGAACCTGCTCGCCGTGCTCGACCGGCGCTGCGGCAAGGACGGTCGAGGCTGACGGGGTTCCAGGGCGTCGACTCGGCTCCATAGGCGGGCTCTACCCCTGGCTGGTCCTGCGACTCACTCCTCAGAACCCGTTCACCCGAAGGGGTCACGGCAGGAGCTCCAGCCCCGCTGAGCGTCGACGACTTCGCGACCCATCGTCCCCCGGCCCGGGGGTTGGTGATCGACGTCGACCACGGAAGACCTCACCCTTCGCCGCCGCCCCCGGCGGGACCGGCGTCCACTGGGTCACCCCCGATCTGGTGTGCGAGGTCGGCTTCACGGAGTGGACCAGGCTAAACACCTCCCCGGATCAGCCGTCGTTGCGAAAGGTGCCGACGACGCGGGCCTGCTCGATGATGTGGCCGTCGATGCGGTCGAGGACGTCGCGCCGGGTCAGGCCATCGCCCTCGACCGGGGCGTCCACGGTGAAGAGGTGGAAGAAGTAGTGGTGGTCGCCGTGGTCGGGCGGCGGGGCCGGACCCATGTAGCCCGGCTCGCCCGTCTCGTTGAGGTGGGCCGTGAACCCGCCGTCGGCCCCAGCGGGCAGCCCATCGGAGGAGGGGTCGATGCCGGTGGCCACCCAGTGGGTGAACCCGTCCACGAGGGGAGCGTCGGGATCGTGGACGACGAGGACCAGCTCCACGGCGCCGTCGGGGACCCCGGACCACCGCAGCTCGGGCGAGGTGTCATCCCCGGCGCTGCTGTGCTGCTCGGGGATGGCCTCTCCCGGCGCGAAGGCCGGGGCGGTGATGGACAGGTCGCCGTGGTTGAGCTCCATGGGGGTTGCTCCTCCTGGCTCGGGAAGTGGTGCGGCGGTGCGGCGGGCCCCTCCGCGGCGACGGTGAGGCCCGGTGGGCGTCTCCCCGGTCGTCGGGGGGGCAAACGACCTGGCCAGGTTCGGGCCGTCCGGGCTCTGCGTCGGGATCAGGCCCGAGGGGCAGGGAGGGGCTGGCGGCGAGGACGAGGCGCGGATCGTGCGGACCCGACGGACATCCAGCCCGCGAAGCGGCTGACGGCGACGACCAGGTAGAGCAGGCCGCCGGGCACCCACATGAGCAACCCGGCGAGGCGCTGGTCGTCGAGGGGGGTGGTCTCCCAGACCGTCGCCCCGGCCGCGGGAGTGTCGTACAGGGCCACCGGGGCCAGCACGAGCAGCGCGCTCAGGAGGGTCAGGCCCAGGCCCAGCCCGAACGACGCCACGGCGCCACGGAGGGGGTGGGTGCGCGCCGACAGGGCCCACCACAGCACCAGTCCGGCGCCGAGCAGCGAGGTGTGCTCGACCAGGTGCACGACGTCGTGGTGCAGGGCGGCGTCGTAGAGGAAGGGGACGTGCCACAGGCCCCAGACGGCCAGCTGGAGCGCGGCCGCGACCCACACCAGGGCGCCGTCGCGGCGGGTCATCCGGCGCAGCGGTCGTGGGGTCATGCGCACCAGCTCCCGGCGGGTGGGGGCGGCCACGGCCCAGGTCCCCACCCGGATGGGCCGGCCGGCCACGATGAGCAGGGGGGCGAGGACACCCAGCACCAGGTGCTGGGCCATGTGGGCCGAGACCAGCGATCCGGCCAGAGGGTCGAGCGGACCGACCACGGCCAGGGTGGCGGCCGCCACCCCGGAGGCGAACGCGATGAGCCGGCGCCCGGAAGGGGGGCGGGGGCTGCGGGCCCGGCCGCGCACGTAGACGGCCAGAGCGGCGACCGCGAGCAACAGCGCCGCCGGGTCCAGCGACCACGAGGACCAGACCTGGCTCGGGCCCACGACGCCGGTCATCGGTGCACCATCAGGCCATCACGGGCAGGGGCCGAGGACGAGGTTGGGCGCCCCCTCGGCCACGATGAGGACCACCGAGGCCACGGTGGAGACGAGGGCGATCCAGGCCACGAAGCCCACCCCGCCCTCGTGGCGGTGCAGCCCCCACGCGGCCGGGATGCCGGTGGCGCACAGCAGCGCGGTCAGCACCGTGGCCACGTTGATCGACCAGGAGATCCCGTGCTCGCAGGCGGCCGGCACCAGGGCCGAGGTGCCGGCCAGGTGGAGCATCCACACCGCCGGGCCCACCCACACGGCCCACACCAGGCGGGCCACCGACCACCGGTCCAGGCGGGGCGCCACGACGGTGGGATCGTGGACAGCGGCGCCCCCGGTCACAGCGACACCGACAGATAGAGGGAGGTGTAGACGAAGACCCACACCACGTCGACGAAGTGCCAGTAGAGGACGCCGCCCTCCACCGGCTCGCCCTGGGGCTCCATCCGGGCGAGCGTCCGCAGCCACAGGAACCCGAAGATGATGAGGCCCACGCCCACGTGGAGGGCGTGGAGGTTGGTGATGGCGTACCAGAGGCTGGCGTAGGCGTTGTCGTCGGCGCGGAACTCGGCCAGCTCCTTGGTCAGGTCGTAGAAGTGCCCGGCCAGGAAGACGGCGCCCATGAGCCAGGCGGTGCCCAGGCCCCACGCCGTGGCCCGGCGGTCGCCCCGCTGGGCGGCGCGGTGGGCCATGTGGGCCGGGATGGTGCTGCCCAACAGGATCACGGTCCGGATGGCGGTGAGGGTGAGCTCGGGGTCAGAGATCTCGCCCTGGGGCCAGGTGGGGGAGTTGGTCCGGATGAAGAAGTAGCTGAACAGCAGGAGCCCGAACAGCAGTCCCTCGGTGGCGATGGTCCAGACCATCCCCCACCACCCGAGCGACCGGCCGGTGGGCCGGGAGGTGACGGTCCGGTGGGTGGCGTCGACGACGGCGGCGGTCATCGCTCGGCGATCCCCTGCTGCCAGGCCACCATGGCCACGGTCACCCCGAGAGCGCCCACGCCGGCGATGAGCCAGCTGGAGGCCACGATCCCGATGCAGATGACCAGCGACGCCAGGGCGAGGGCGAAGGGCCAGGCCGCCGGGCTGGGCATGGTGACAACCTCGACCTCGTCGGCCTCGAGGGCGCTGGTGACGATGGTGCGGTGGTGGCCCCCGAGGGGCTGGGTGAGGTCCTCGTCGTCGACCACCGCCACCGCGGTGCGGGTCCGTCCCTCGTCCCAGTCCCACAGCGGGGCGTGGCTCTCGACGTCGGCGAAGGCTGCGTAGTTGTAGGCCGGGGCGGGGGAGGAGATCGACCACTCGAGGGTGTCGGCGCCCCACGGGTCGGCCGGCGCCTCCGCCCCCCGTCGACGAGACCGGAGGAAGTTCCACGTCATCAGCGCGATGCCGGCGGCGATGACGAACGCACCGACCGACGAGATCAGG
This sequence comes from Acidimicrobiales bacterium, assembly GCA_038233075.1. Lineage (GTDB taxonomy): Bacteria > Actinomycetota > Acidimicrobiia > Acidimicrobiales > Iamiaceae > Iamia. The sequence continues at coordinate 13,445 of JBBSMQ010000002.1, read as the reverse complement.
TTCATCACGTCGAAGGCGGTGCCATAGCCCTCGGTGTAGGTGTAGACGCGCCGAGGCATCCCCATGAGACCGAGGATGTGCTGAGGGAAGAACGTGACGTGGAAGCCCGCGAAGATCAGCCAGAACGAGACGATGGCCGTCCGCCGGTCGAGCATGCGCCCGGTCATCTTCGGGAACCAGTAGTGCAGGCCGGCGAAGGTGGGGAACACGGTGCCGCCGAAGAGCACGTAGTGGAAGTGGGCCACGACGAAGTAGGAGTCGTGGGCGGCCCAGTCGAAGGGGACCATGGCCACCATGATCCCGGTCATGCCGCCGATGAGGAACGTGACCAGGAACCCGACGGCGAACAGCATCGGCGGTTCGAGCCGGGGCCGCACCGGGGCGGTGGCGATGGTCGAGACCCAGGCGAAGAACTGCACGCCGGTGGGGATGGCGATGAGGGCGCTGGCCACCGAGAAGAAGTCGGCACTGAGGGCGGGCACCCCGGTGGCGAACATGTGGTGCAGCCACAGGCCGAAGCTGATGAAGCCGGTGGCCACGAGCGACGCCACCACCAGCGGGTAGCCCACCAGCCGGCGCCGGCAGAACACCGGGATGATGGTGGAGACGATGCCGGTGGCGGGGATGAAGAGCAGGTAGACCTCGGGGTGGCCCCAGATCCAGAACAGGTGCTGGTAGAGGATGGGCTCGCCGCCGGCGGCGGCGTCGAAGAAGTTGAAGCCGAAGTTGCGGTCGGCCTCGAGCGTGAGGCCGGCCAGGGTGATGGCGGGCAGCGCGAACACGATCATCAGCGACATCACCACCACCCCCCACACGAACACCGGCACCCGGGGCCAGGTCATGCCCGGTGTCCGCATGCGGATGGCCGTCACCAGGAAGTTGATGGCGCCCACGGTCGTCGACACCCCCAGGAAGGCGATGCCCACAGCCCAGAAGTCCATGCCCAGCCCGCCGCTGAAGGCCCGGTTGCCGCTGAGGGGGACGTAGGCGAACCAGCCGCCATCGGGCACCGCGCCGAAGAGGAAGCTGGAGTAGAGCAGCCCGCCGGCCGAGAGGTAGACCCAGTAGCTGAGGGCGTTGAGGCGGGGGAAGGCCATGTCGCGCGTGCCCACCTGGAGGGGCAGCACGTAGTTGCCGAACCCGGCGAACACGGGGGTGTTGAACAGGAAGATCATCGTCGTCCCGTGCATGGTCATGAGCTCGTTGTAGGCCTGGGCCCCCACCACCTCGGCGTCTGGCCCCGCCAGCTGCAGACGCATGAGGAGCGCCTCGACGCCACCGATGAGCAGGAACGCGAAGGCGGTGACCAGGTAGCGCGTGCCGATGCGCTTGTGATCCACCGACTCGAGCATCCCGGGGATGCCGGGGCGGTCGTCCCACGTGCGCTGGAGGGCGGCGAAGGGCGCCGCGACCCGTGGGACGGGGCGCTCGGCCAGCGTCACCGGAGGCCGTCCAGGTAGGCAAGGACGGCGTCGAGCTCGTCGGGGGTGAGGGGTACGGCGGGCATCTCGTTGCCGTCCTTGACGATCTGCGGGTGCGCCACCCAGCGGCGCCGGCCCGCCTCGGTGTTGACGATGGCCAAGCCCGCGAGGGTCGAACGGCTGGCCACGTGGGTGAGGTCGGGACCCTGCTCGCCGTCGGCCACCCGGTTGCCCCGGACGGTGTGGCACCCGGAGCAGGCCTGCTGCTCGAAGACCTGCTGGCCTCGCCTCGCCTCCACGCCCTCGGGCGCCGCGGCCGGCCGGGTCTGGTCGGCGAGCCAGGCGTCGAACTCGTCGCGGGGCTGGGCGATGATGAGGAAGCGCATGTTGGCGTGCTGGATGCCGCAGTACTCGGCGCAGAGCCCCTCGTAGACGCCGGGCTCGTCGGCCTCGATCACCTTCTCGTTGGTGGAACCGGGGATGAGGTCGAGCTTGCCGCCGAGGGCCGGCACCCAGAAGCTGTGGTTCACGTCGTCGCTGGTCAGCACCATCTCGACGGGAACCCCTGCGGGGATGTGGATCTCGTTGGCCGTCTCCTGGCCGTCGGCGTAGGTGACCTCCCACCAGTACTGGTGGCCCTCGACCTCGATGCGCATCTCGGGCTCGGTCCGCTCCGATGCCTGGATCACGCCCACGGCCAGGACCGACACGGCCGTGACCACCACCAGGGGCATGATCACCCCGCCGGCGATCAGGAGCCGCTGCTCGGACCAGCGGGGCGTGATGTCGCGCCGGCGCCGTGTGAGGCCTCGCACCAGCCAGATGAGGATGGCGAGGGTGATCACCGTGGCCGTCACCGACATCACGACGGTCAGCACCTGGCCGCGTCGGGCCTCCGGGCCCGAGGCGTCGAGACCGCGCGCGCCGTCGGAGCAGCCGGCCAGGACCGCAGCCGCGACCCCGACCCACGCGAGATGGCGAAGGCGGTGCACTCGGATGGCTTCACTTTCCTTCCCTGCGCCGTCGAAACGCAGGTCTCGGCTGCGTCAACGGTGGCTGGCCGGGTAGGGCTCGCCGATGGCACGAGGTCATGTCACTGGGCGTCGCCTCGCCCTCCTGACTCCGCTTCTGGTCGCCCTGGTGGTCGGCGTCGGAGCGGCGCGCGCCCCGGCGGTGCAGGTCGAGGAGCAGCCCGACCGGGTCGAGAGCGGGGCGTCGCTGTGGCGCCGGGACTGCGCCACCTGCCACCGGGCCGACGGAGGCGGGTCGGCGCGGGGTCCGGACATCCGCGACACCGGCGCCGGAGGGGTGGACTTCGAGATCTCCACCGGCCGCATGCCCCTCGAGGCGCCCGATGACCCGGTGATGCGCAACCAGCCCCCCTACGACGAGGAGCAGATCGCCGCTCTCGTCGCCTACGCCCGAGAGACCCTCGAGGGGCCGGACGTGCCCGAGGTGGAGGAGGTGGGCGCCGACCTGGGCCGGGGCGGAGAGCTGTTCCGCCTCAACTGTGCCTCGTGCCACCAGTCCGCCGGGGCGGGCGGGGCCCTGGCCTACGGCCAGTACGCGCCCGACCTCTCCAAGGCGACCCGCACCCAGGTCGTGGAGGCCATGCGGCTGGGTCCCCAGCAGATGCCCGTCTTCGGCCAAGAGGCCTTCGACGACCAGGAGGCGGCCGACGTGGCCGCCTACGTGGACGCCATCGCCCCGGCCGAGGACCGGGGGGGTTGGGGCATCTGGCACTACGGACCCGTGCCCGAGGGGCTGATGGCCTTCGTCCTGGGGATCGGCGCCATCCTCGTCGGCGCCCGCTGGCTGGGGTCGTCCCGCTGATCCCGGCTGAGCCGGCTCCCGCGTGCCGGGGTTGTGGTCCGCCGGCTCGGGTACGACCGTGTCACGGCCAGGCAACGAGTCGGTAACGGAGGAGCCCACCTGCTTCCCCGCCGGGGCGCGGCCTCGGTAGCGTCGGGTGTTCCCGACCGAAGGGCAGGCAGATGACCACCGATCGCACATCACCCGCAGCGGAGCGCCCGTGGACGCGGTGACCGGGTCGGGTGCGAGCGACCCCGCCGACGAGGGGGCGCAGCCGTCGGGGCGGAGCGGGCTCGGTGGCCTGGTCCGGCCCTTCGGTCCGTTCCGGGCCGACTGGTGGCGTAGCCCGCTGCGGGGACCCTGGTTCACCTCGGTGCTCGGGTCGGTGCTGCTCGTCGGCATGCCCGTCGTGGCCCTCACCGGCCTGCTCTCCTACGTCGCCTACAACCCGGAGCTGGGGGGTAACGACCTCACCCCCGGCTCGGGCATTACCGGGGCCTTCTTCGCGTGGCCCACCAACCCCTCGTGGCTCTTCCGACTCAACCAGGGGACCCACGTGACCCTGGGGGTGGTGCTCGTACCCGTGGTGCTGGCCAAGCTCTGGTCGGTCATGCCCAAGCTCTTCAGCTGGCCGCCCGTCCACTCCGCCGCCCAGGCCCTGGAGCGGATCAGCCTGGCCCTGCTCGTCGGCGGTGTGGTGTTCGAGATCGCCACCGGTCTGGTGGACATCCAGTACTGGTTCGTCTTCCCGTCGGGGTTCTACGCCGCCCACCTCTACGGTGCCTACGTCTTCACCGGCGCCTTCATCGTCCACGTGGGTCTCAAGCTGCCCACCCTCCGACGGGCGCTGCGGGAGCGCCCGGTCCGCCCCGAGCTGCGGACGGGCATCGACGACTTCACCGCCGACGCCCCCGATGAGACCGGGCTGGTCGCCACCTCACCGCAGGCGCCCACCATCTCCCGGCGGGGCGCTCTCGGCCTGGTCGGCTCGGGCTCAGCCCTGCTCCTGGTGGTGACGGCCGGCCAGAACCTGGGGGGCTGGCTCCGCGACACCGCCCTGCTGGCCCCCCGCGGCCGACCCACCGACGGAGGCCCCAACGCCTTCCCGATCAACAAGACGGCCGCCGGGCGGGGCATCACCCCCGACCAGATCGGCCCCGACTGGCGCCTCACCCTCCGGGGGGCGACCGAGGCGACCCTCAGCCGCGACGACCTGCTGGCCCTGCCCCAGCGCCAGGCCGACCTGACCATCGCCTGCGTGGAGGGCTGGTCGACGGGGCGCCAGAGCTGGTCAGGTGTGCCGCTGGCTGACCTGGCCCGCATGGCGGGCATCGACGACCCGTCCTCGGTGCTGGTGGAGTCGGTCGAGACCTCCACCTTCGGAGTCACCACCCTGCGGGGCAACCAGGTGGCCGAGGAAGATGCCCTCCTCGCCCTCGGGGTCAACGGAGCCGACCTGTCCGACGACCACGGCTTCCCGGCCCGGGTCATCGTCCCCGCCAACCCCGGCGTCCACAACACCAAGTGGGTCAGCCGGCTGACCTTCGCGCCCTGATGCTCGCCCTCATCCGCCGGTGGTACGGGGCCGGACCCCTGCACCTGCTCGCCCTGCTGGCCTCCTTTGCCCTGGCCGGCTACGCCGCCGTGCAGCTGGTGCCCGACGAGCCCCGCAAGGTGCTCATCTGGTTCGTCGGGGCCGTGGTCGGCCACGACCTGATCCTCTTCCCCCTCTACGCCCTGGCCGACCGCTCCCTCATCGACGTGGCCCGCCACCGCGAGCCCGTCTCCGGCCCGGCCCGCCTGGCCGTCAACCACATCCGGTTCCCGGTGCTGCTGAGCGGTCTCCTCCTGCTCGTCTGGTTCCCCCTCGTCCTCGGCTGCACCTCCGGCTACGAGTCCGCCACCGGCCAGACCACCGACCCCTACCTGGGTCGCTGGCTCGCCCTCACCGCGGCCCTGTTCCTCACCTCGGCGGTCGTCTACGCCCTGCGCCTCCGGCGGTGGCGGTCGGCCTGAGCCGGGGCTCGCGACGGCCGAACCCATGGGTGCACGTCGGTCTGCATCACCGGCCCGCTTGCGGGTAGGGCCCCGGCACGCAGCCGAGAGGCGGGAGATGACGACATGAGCCGAGGGGTCGCAGTGGTGACCGGTGCCAGCGGGGGCGTGGGGCGGGCCACCGTCCACGCCCTCGCCGGAGCGGGATGGGACGTGGGCCTGCTGGCCCGGGGCGGCGCAGGGTTGGAGGCGGCTGCGGCCGAGGTGCGGGCCCACGGCGGGAAGGCCCTGGCGGTGCCCACCGACGTCGCCTCCTTCGAGGAGGTCGACCGGGCCGCCGAGCGGATCACCGAAGAGCTGGGCCCCATCGACGTCTGGATCAACGACGCCATGACCACGATCTTTGCGCCTGTGGTCGACATCCGGCCCGATGAGCTCCGGCGGGCCACCGAGGTCACCTACCTGGGCCAGGCCCACGGGGCCATGGCCGCCCTGGCCCGGATGCGGCCCCGCGACCAGGGCACCATCATCAGCGTGGGCTCGGCCCTGGCCTACCGGGGCATCCCGCTCCAGAGCGCCTACTGCGGCTCCAAGTTCGCCGTCCGCGGCTTCATGGAGTCGTTGCGGACCGAGTTGCTGGCCGAGGGCAGCGGGGTGCGCGTCGTGCAGGTGCACCTGCCGGCGGTCAACACCACGCAGTTCGGGTGGTGCCGGGCCCGGACACCGACGCACCCCATGCCGGTGCCACCCATCTACCAACCCGAGGTGGCGGCCCGGGCCATCGTCGCTGCCATCGACGCCGCGCCCCGGCAGAAGGTCCTGGGCACGTGGAACTGGCTGCTCGTCCGCATGTCGCAGGTCATGCCCGGCATCGGCGACCACTACCTGGCCCGGACCGGTCGCAGCAGCCAGCTCACCGACATCTCGATCGAGGCCGACCGCCCCGACGACCTGTTCGCGCCCGTCGACGATGAGGTCGATCACGGGTCCCACGGGATCTTCGACGACCAGGCCGGCGGCGTGATGGACCCGAAGTTCCTCCGGGCCGTCCCCGGGTCGGTGGCCGGCTTCGTCCGCTCCACGCGGGATCGCCTGCGCGAGGTGCGCGCCCGGCGTGGGTGAGGCGGGCCACCGCCCACCCCACGCCGACCGGGGGCCCGGTGGCGCCTGAGGCCCTCCCCCCTCCTCGGTCCCGGGACGGGTTGGCCCTGGTCCTGGCGCCGGTCGTCGGGGCTGCGGCGGGCCTGACCGCAGTGGGCACCGATGCCGCCATCTCCGCGCTGCGGCACCTGGGGCGGGGCCGAGGCGGTGTCCTGGGGGCCGGTTTCGGCCCGGCCGCGGCGGTGGTGCTCGTCGTCGGGGCCGGGGCCGCCGCCCTGATCCTGGTCTGGACCCGGTCGGTGCCCGAGGCGCGGGGCGTCCCGCTGGTCATGGAGGCCGAGTCGGCCGACCCCCGCGGCCTGCCCGACCGGGCCGCGTGGTGGCGGGCCGTGGCCGCCGCCCTGGCCATCGGGACCGGCTCGTCCGCCGGCCACGAGGGCCCGAGCGTTCTGCTGGGGGCGGCCCTGGCCGAACGGGTGGGCCGACGGGTCGGCCTCGACGCCGAGGCTGCTCGTCGCCTCATAGCCGCCGGGGCCGCCGCCGCCATCGCCGCCAGCGTGCACCTGCCCCTGGTCGCCGGGCTGTTCGTCCTCGAGGTCCTGCTGCCCCGCCGCGACCTGCGTGCCCTCCTCGCCGTCGCCTCGGGCGCAACCGTGGGCTGGACCATCTGGAGCGTCCTCGTCGGCCCGCGCCGCCTGACGCTCGGGGACCAGCCCCTGACCGAGGAGAGTGCCCTCGTGGCGGCGGCGGCCATCGGGGTGGCCGCAGCCGCAGCCTCGATGGCGCTCACCTACGGGATCATCGGCGGCGACCGCCTCCGGACCCGGTCCGGGCTCGGCCCCGTCGCCCGGATCCTCCTCGGTGCGGTCGTGGTGGCCGGGCTGGGCCTCGCCCTGGGCCCGGTGCTCGGGTCGGGGCAGGTGGTCACGCCCACCCTGCTCCGCGGTTCGGGTGCGGCCACACCCCTCCTCCTGGCCCTGGTGGTCGGCAAGGTCGTGGCCACCTCGGTCACCCTCGGTTCGGGCCTCCCCGGCGGGGCCTTCACGCCCGCAGTGCTCGTGGGCGCCGCATCCGGTGCCCTCGTGGCCCAGGCCGTCTTGGGGGGGACACCGGCGGAGGTCCGAGCCTGCGCTGTGGTCGGTGCCGCCGCCGCCCTGGCCGCCCTGGCCCGGGCCCCGCTGACCGCGGTCGCCCTGCTGGTGGAGGTGGCCGGGGGGTTCGCCCTGCTGCCGGCCGGGCTCGTGGCCGTGGCCGTGGCCCTGGTGCTGGTCAGCGTGTCCGGCGCCACGCGCCTCTACGACGCCGCCACCGGATGACGATGCCGACCTGTGTGGGCCGGGCATCGGTGGGTAGGGACTCGCCATGACAGATGACAACCTCACAGACAAGATCAAGGGCTCGGCCAAGGAGGTCGCGGGCCAGGCCACCGGCCAGGACGACCTCCAGCGCGAGGGCGAGGCCCAGCAGCAGAAGTCGCGCGAGAGCGAGACGGCCGAGGCCAAGGAGGCCGAGGCCGCCGAGCACCGGAAGAAGGCCCAGGGCGAGGCGGGCGAGGAGAAGTCCGAGCAGTAGCGCCGGCCCCTGCGCTCCCCTCGGCCCGCCCGGGCAGCGCCGCCCGGCCGGGTCGGAGGGGCGAGGTGTCCGCAACGACGCCCAGGAGGGAGCAGTCATGGCGGGAACGAGCGACCACGGTCCGAGCGTCAAGGACGACGAGCAGTACGAGGCCCTGCGCGAGCAGGGGGCCAGCAAGGAGAAGGCCGCCCGCATCGCCAACACCGATCGCTCCACCGCCGGTGAGCGGGGTGGGTCCTCGCCCTCCTACGAGGAGTGGACCAAGGACGAGCTGGAGGAGCGGGCTCGCGAGCTCGACGTCGAGGGCCGGTCGACCATGACCAAGGACGAGCTCATCGAGGCCTTGCGCGACCGCTGATCGAGCCGCCAGACCCCGGTCGGGGGGCCTAGCCCTCGCTGAGCCAGAGGCCCAGGGTGGGGGTTCTTGGTGGCTAGGAACTGGCGGCCCTCGTCGCAGTGCTCCAGCTCGAACGGACCGGTGCCGACGAGGTCGCGGTCGCAGCGGTCGGGGTCGTCGAGCTGGGACTGGGCGAGGTGGCGACGGCGATGGGCTGGTGGGCGGGCCCACCAGCGGGGACACTGGCGCAGTGAACGAGCACCTCCACCCGGAGACGTCGCCGCTCTTCACCCCCTGGACCGATCCGGTCAGCGGCGTGACGAGCCACGTGCTGACCGAGCGGACGGCGCGCTGGGATGGCCCAGGACTACTGGCACGACGACCACACCGGCGAGCGCCAGCACTGGCAGAACCGCATCTGGATCCTCGACGAGGCGACGGGGGCCCGGCCCTGACCCGCTCCTTCCGGCGGGTGCCCACCCGGTCCCTCGGGGGCCGTGGTCCGGACCGGGCCGGACCGGGCGGGCGGCCGTGGCCTCGGGTCGCTCAGTCGGTCCCGTCTCGGTCGTGGATGGCCCGCTGAAGGAGCTCGGCGATGTGGACCGGTGTGTGACGGGTGGTCTGCTGGATCTGCTCGCGGCAGCTGAACCCGTCGGTGACCACCAGCTCACCGGGCCCGAGGTCGCGCACTGCGGGTAGCAGGACGCGCTCGCCCACGCGCATCGACACCTCGTAGTGATCGGCGGCGAACCCGAAGGACCCGGCCATGCCGCAGCACCCGGAGTCGAGGACGTCGTGGGCCACCCCCATGCGCTTGAGCAGGGCGACCTCGGCATCCATCCCCATCACAACCTCGTGGTGGCAGTGGCCGTGGACGATCCCGCGCTGCTCCAGCGGAGGCGGCTGGTAGCGCTGGCGTTCCAGGAACTCCGAGAGCAGCAGCGTCTGGTCCGACAGGCGCCGGGCGTCGTCGTCGTGGGGGAAGAGGTTGACCAGCTCGTCGCGGAAGGCTGCGACGCAGCTCGGTTCCAGCCCGACGACCGGCACCCCGGCGCGGATCCACGGCCGCAGGGTCGTGAGGACCTGGCGCCAGAGTCGCTCGGCGGTGTCGAGCATCCCGAAGTCGTACAGGGGTCGTCCGCAGCACAGCGGCCGGGGCGGGATCTCGACGGTGTAGCCGGCGTCCTCCAGGACCTCGACGGCGGCTTGGAGGACCGAGGACTCCAGGTAGTTGTTGAACGTGTCGGGCCAGAGCAGCACCCGGTCGGTGGCGAAGGGCGCGTCGGTCCCGTGGGGGTGGAGGCGGTTCTCCCCGGCGTTGCGCTGTTGGGAGGGGGTGGAGTAGGCCGCCTTGGCGAAGCGGGGCACGTCCCCATGGCCGACGATCGGCTCGCCACCGTGGGTCGCGCCGGCGGACCGGCCGGGGACGGCACGGTTTCGGAACCAGTCGGTGAACGTGGGGGAGGCGAAGCGGGGGATGGTCCGCTCTGGCGCCACCCCGCCCGCCTTCTTCAGGATGGCCGAGAGCCCGGGGGCGTGAGCGAGGGCGTTGACCAGGCGGGGAGCCAGGGTGGCGAGACGGGCCCACCAGTAGATGAGCCCCATGGCGTAGCCGACGCGGGGCCGCAGGCGCCGGGCGTAGTGGTGGGACAGGAACTCGGCCTTGTAGGTGGCCATGTCGACGTTGACCGGGCAGTCGCTCTTGCACCCCTTGCACGCCAGGCAGAGGTCGAGCGCGTCGGCGACCGAGTCGCTGCGCCAGCCGTCGAGCTCGTTGCCCCGGAGCAGCTCGAACAGCATGCGGGCCCGACCGCGGGTGGAGTCCTCCTCTTCCCGGGTGGCCATGTAGCTGGGGCACATGGTGCCGGAGCCCACGTCGCGGCACTTGCCCACGCCGACGCAGCGGCGGGTGGCTTGGCGAAGTCGAAGTCGTCGTCGGGGAAGGCGAAGTGGGTCCTCACCCGGCGCAGGTTGGCATAAGGGCCGTCGCGCAGGTCGTCGGTGGGCTGGTGGGGCCGCACGACCTTGCCCGGGTTCATCCGCCCGTCGGGGTCCCAGATGTCCTTGAAGGCGGCGAAGGCCTCGACGAGCTCCTGGCTGTACATCTTCCCGAGCAGGGCGGCCCGGGCCTGGCCGTCGCCGTGCTCGCCCGAGAGCGACCCGCCGTAGGACACGACGAGGTCGGCGGCCCGGTCGAGGAACTGGCGCCACTGGGTCACGCCGTGCGCGGTGGACAGGTCGAAGTCGATGCGGCAGTGGATGCAGCCCTGGCCGAAGTGGCCGTAGAGGGAGGCCTCGTAGTCGAACTCGTGGAGCAGGTCGCGGAAGTCCCGCAGGTACTCGCCCACTCGATCAGGGGGCACGGCCGCGTCCTCCCAGCCGGGGTGGGTGCGGGGCAGGCCCGGCACCTGGGCGGTGGCGCCCAGGCCGGACTCCCGCACCTGCCAGAGCTTCTGCTCCTCCCACTCGTCGGTGAACAGCTTGGTGGTGGGGGGGTCGTCGACACCGGAGACCGCGTCGATGAGCGCCCGGGCCTGGTTGTCGCTGTCGGCCTTGGTGTCGCCGCCCATCTCGACGAGGAGGAAACCGTCGCCCTCGGGGAGGAGGTCGACGTCGTCGGGGTGGAGGCCCTTCTTCTGCATGTAGCCGATCAGCTTGCGGTCGATGCCCTCCAGGCCGACCGGCCGATGCTGGCGGATCATGGGGACGTGGTCGCCGGCCGTGTAGGCGTCCGGGTAGCCGAGCACGACGAGGGTGCGCTCGGGCTTGGAGTCCATGAGCGTCACGGTGGCGCGCAGCAGCACCACACAGGTGCCCTCCGTGCCGACCAGGGCCTTGGCCACGTCGAAGCCGTGATCCGGGAGGAGGCGGTCGAGGTTGAAGCCCGACACCCGACGGGGGATGTCCGGGAAGCCGGTCCGGATGGCGGTCTCGTTGTCGTCTCGCAGATCCCGCAGGCTCCGGTAGATCTCGGCCCGGCGGTCGTCGCCGGCGATGATCTGCTCCAGCTCCGCCTCCGTCGTGGCACCGACGGTCATGCGGTGGCCGTCGTAGGTGAGGATGTCGAGGCTCCGCACCTGGTCGGCGGTGAGCGGCCCGACGCCGTAGAGCTCGGCCATGACCGAGTGCACGCCGCAGGAGTTGTTGCCGATCATCCCGCCCAGGGTGTTGCGGTCGTGGGTGGCCGGGTCCGGCCCGAAGGTCAGGCCGTGCTCGGCGGCCGCGTCGCGGAGGGCATCGAGGTTGGCGCCGGGCTCGACGATCGCGGTCCTGGTGTCGGGGTCGATGGAGACCACCCGGTTCAGGTACTTGGAGAAGTCGATGATCACGGCCACGTTGGTGCACTGGCCGGCCAGGCTGGTGCCCCCGCCCCGACTGGTGATCGGTGTCTCGTGGCGGTGGCAGGCGGGGACGGTGCCACCACGTCGTCGATCGTCCTGGGCACCACCACCCCGATGGGGACCTGGCGGTAGTTCGAGGCATCGGTCGAGTAGGCGGCTCGGCTGCCGGTGTCGAAGCGGACCTCGCCCTCGACCGCATCCGCCAGCTCGGCGGCCAGGGCGCGAGCATCGTCGTCGAGGAGGTTCGACAGGCTCACCGGGGTGACCGTGTCCATGCCCTCGAGCCGTTGGGCGGTCACGGGTTGCTCCTGGTGGTCATCGTCGGTACCTCTCGGCGTCGGTGGTCCCCACCTATCCCTCGTCGGAGCCGCGGAGGCGGCCGAAGAGCTGGCCGGCCAGCGCCCGGGCGCTCTGCCCGGCGACGGCACCGGCATCAGGGTCGCCCCGGAGGAGCGACTCGGCCACGCCCTTGGCCTGCTCGAAGGTGATGTGGGCCGGCAGTGGCGGCACGTTCTTGTCGGTGCGGACGTCGAGGACCACCGGCCGGTCGGCGGCGAAGGCGGCCTCCCAGGCACCGGCCACATCACCGGGGTCGTCGACCCGGATGCCCTTGAGGCCCAGGAGTTCGGCGTAGCCGGCGTAGTCGACGTCCTCCAGCAGCTGGCTGGTGTCATAGCGGGGGTCGCCCGCCTCGCGCATCTCCCAGGACACCTGGTTGAGGTCGTCGTTGTGGAGGATGAGCACGATGAAGGTGGGGTTGGCCCACTCCTGCCAGTGGCGCTTGACGGTGATGAGCCCGTTCATGCCCAGCATCTGGAAGGCACCGTCGCCGATGGTGCACACCACCGGTCGCTCGGGGAAGGCGAACTTGGCTGCCATGGCGTAGGGCATGGCCGCCAGCATCGAGGCCAGCAGACCCGACAGGTTGCCCATCTGGTTGCGCCCGAGGCGGATGTGGTGGCCGTACCAGTCGGCGGTGGTCCCGGCGTCGGCGGTGACGATGGCGTCGGACGGCAGGGCCTGGTTGAGCTCGTGGAACACCAGCCGCGGGTTCACCGGGTTGGCCTTGGCCTTGGCCGCACCGGCGATGGCGTCGTCCCAGCCCCGCATGGCGTCGCTGATGCCTTCCTGCCACCCGAGGTCGTCGGTCTGGTGGAGAAGGGGTAGGAGCGCCCGCAGCGTCTCGCCCGCGTCACCCCAGAGGTTGACCTCCATGGGGTAGCGAAGGCTGAGGTGGCGGGGCAGCAAGTCGATCTGGACGCCTCGGGCCTGGCCGGTGGGGGGCATGAACTCGCCGTAGGGGAAGTTGCTGCCCACCATGAGCAGCGTGTCGCAGTCCTGGATCATCTCGTAGCTGGGCTTGGATCCGAGCAGACCCAGCTGCTGGGTGTGGTAGGGCAGGTCGCCGGGGACCACATCCTTGCCCAGCAGGGCGGTGATGACCCCGGCTCCGAGGCGCTCGGCCACCGCGATCACCTCGTCGGTCGCGCCTCGGGCGCCTTGGCCCACCAGCATGGCCACGCGCTCACCCGCGTTCAGGACCGCGGCGGCGCGTTCCAGCTCGTCGTGCGGCGGTGCGATGCGGACCGACGCGTGGCCGACACCGGTGCGGGACACGAAGTGGGCCACCGTCGGTTCCTCGAACTCCAGGTCCTGCACGTCGGCGGGCAGGACGATGACCGTCGGCTTGCGGTGGGCCCGGGCGATGCGGATGGCCCGGTCGACCACCAGCTGGGCCTGCATCGGGGTCGTGACGGTCTTGACGTACTCGGCCACGTCGCCGAACAGGCGCTCCATGTTCAGCTCCTGCTGGAAGTCGCTGCCCATGGACACCCGGGCCTGCTGGCCCACGATCGCCACCACCGG
>JBBSMQ010000001.1:0-181986 GCA_038233075.1 Acidimicrobiales bacterium | reverse complement strand
TGGGTCCAGCAGCGGGCCCGGGGGGGTGCGGTCCCCGCGCCGGGCCCCACCCCAGGGGGCACGCGTGGCGGCGGGCCGCGGGCCCCCCCCCCCCGGGGCCCCCCCCCCCCCGCGGGGGGGGGGCGGGGGGGGGGGGGGGGGGGGGCGGCCCCCCCCCGCCCCCCCCCACGCCACCTCCGGCTCGGGCCGGCGCGCGAGGTCTCCTGCTGCGGCGGCGTCCCCGCCGCCGGCGCACCTACAGCAGGGTGCGGATCTCTGCGGGCGGGCGCCCGACGACGGCCTGGTCGCCGCGGACGAGGATGGGACGCTCGAGCAGGATGGGGTTGTCGACGAGGGCGTCGCGCAGCTCGTCCTGGTCGGCGTCGGCCAGGCCCAGCTGGGTGTAGGCGTCCTCTCCGGTCCGTACCACCCGCCGAGCGTCGGAGAGGCCCAGCGCGCTGAGCAGCGCCTCCAGCTCGTCACGGGTCGGGGGCTCCTTCAGGTACTCCCTGATGTGCACGTCCACCCCGGCCTCCTCGAGGATGGTCTTGGCCTGGCGGGACTTCGAGCAGCGAGCGTTGTGCCAGAGCACGGTGTCGGACATGGATCCTCCGGGGGGCGCAGCGGCGCGTGGTGTGGTGCGAGCGGGTGAGTGGGCAGTGTCGAGCGCAGTCGTTCAGCCGTAGTCCACCGCGCTGAACTCCTGGAGCTTCTGGACGTGGTGGCGGGCGTCGATGTGGCGCACCGTCCCCGACTTCGAGCGCATCACCATGGACTGCGTGGTGGCGCCCCAGGCGTCGTAGTGGACGCCCTTGAGCACCTCCCCGTCGGTGATGCCCGTGGCCGCGAAGAAGCAGTTGTCGCCCGCCACCAGGTCCGCGGTGCCGAGGACCTGGTCCAGGTCGTAGCCGGCGTCGAGGGCGGCCTGGCGCTCGTGGTCGTCGCGGGGCCAGAGCCGGCCGTGGATCTCGCCGCCCATGCACTTCATCGCCGCTGCGGCCAGCACGCCCTCGGGAGTGCCGCCGATGCCGAAGAGGATGTCGGCGCCGGCACCGGGCACGGCGGTCGACACCGCCCCGATGACGTCGCCGTCCTGGATGAGGCGGATGCGGGCCCCCGCCTCGCGGATCTCGGCGATGAGGCCCTCGTGACGAGGACGGTCGAGGACGACGGCGGTGACGTCGCGGACGCTCTCGGCCTTGGCCTTGGCCACCGCCTTGAGGTTCTCGGCCACCGGCGCGCTCACGTCGACGACCCCGGCCGCCTCGGGGCCGACGGCGATTTTCTCCATGTAGACACACGGCCCGGGGTTGAACATGGTGCCGCGCTCGGACACGGCGATGACCGAGATGGCGTTGCCCCGGCCCAGGGCGGTGAGGGTCGTGCCCTCGACGGGGTCGACCGCGATGTCGGTCTCCGGTGGGGTGCCATCGCCGATCTGCTCGCCGTTGAAGAGCATGGGCGCCTCGTCCTTCTCGCCCTCGCCGATGACGACGATGCCGTCCATGGCGATGGAGTCGAGCACCACGCGCATGGCATCCACCGCAGCACCGTCGGCACCGATCTTGTCTCCTCGCCCCATCCACCGGGAGGCCGCCATGGCGGCGGCCTCGGTGACCCGCACCAGCTCCATGGCCAGGTTGCGGTCGGGGACCTGCTTCTCGGGGCTCATGGGCGCCGACAGTAGCGGCGGTCCACCACACTCGGGGACCCGTCACCCCCGAGCGGGGGCGTCACAGGGCCGGGCGCAGGGTATCCACGAGGGCGCATGCGCACTTCCCCTCGCTCATGCGGCGCGGGGCCGCGCGTCGCGTCCTGGTCGTGGCCCTGGCCGTCGCCCTCGGTCTCGCCGGTGCGGCCTGCAGCGACGACAGCCCCGCGCAGTCCACGCCGACCACCACCGCCCCCGATGGAGCCCCCGCCACGACCGGCCCTGAGGGGTCCGGCGACGACGGGTCCGGCGACGACGGCGACAGCCTCACCGCCGAGGAGGCTTCGGCTCAGCTGACCCAGATCCTGGAGGGCTACCGGTGGCACTCCAAGGGGCCAAGGAGCGCAACGCACTCGACGAGGAGTTCCAGGCTGGCTTAGCAGGGGTCCTCCTTCCGGCGCTGCGGGACAACGAGCTCGACGTCTTGAACCGTGTCGGTGCTCCGGGCGCGTTGCCCGCCACGATCGAGCCCGTGCGCATCGGGAGGGTCACCGCAGACGGCGCGGGCCCGGATTGCGCGTCGGGCTCGGCCCGCATCGACTTCACGCCGTTCTATGGGGAAGCTGCCGCCGGGCCCCAGACCTACTTCTACAAGCTTGTCACCGGGGAGGGTGGCGGCGAGGGCTGGCGCCTCGCCCTTCCCGGCGGCCCAGTGCGAGGAGGGGGGATCGTGATGGCACGCAGAGCAGGGGCGACGGTGGCGACGCTCGTGGTTGCTCTGAGCGCCCTCGCGGCCGCGCTCAGCGTGGCTCCCGTGGCCGCCCAGGACGGCCCCGATGTCGACGATGTGGGCAACTCACTCGTCGCCACCGACGAGAGCACCGGTGTTCCGCTCGGCAGCGAGGCTCGACCGGCTCGACCGGCTCGGGCGGTGGCGAGCCCCCACCGGGCTATGTGGTCGACACCTTCGAGGGGGTGGCACCTGAGGGCAACCCCGAGCGGACCGACCAGTGCTGGGGCATCCGCATTGGAGGTGAGGGTGAGTTCTTCCTCAGGGACACGTTCGCCGAGGCGCAAGCGGAGCTGGACAGGTTCGCGGATCCTGAGCTCCGGGGTCGGTGTGCTGCGGATGAGACCTTCGACCTCGTGGCCTATGTGAACCAGTCCTCCGACCGAAGGCGCCCTTGACCTGCCCGTCGAGGAGTACCAGGTCGTCACCAACTGATAGAGGCCATCGTCCGTTCTGGTCGCTGAGCGCGCCGTTTCGGGCGCGATCGGGTGACCAGAACGGTCGGTGTGCCCCCCGACGCCGATCTGGGTGCTGACGGGCCGGACCCTGAACCGACAGGGCTCCGGACGCGGCCCGACCGCCAGGACGGCGCAAGGCGGCGTCGGAGCTCCGGCCCGGGCTGCGCGCTGATCCGCCGGACGGGCGGAGCGCCCCGGAGGACACCCTCGGCGACACTCAGAACGGCCCACGGTGTCGGGGTCAGCCCTTCTTAGCGTTGAGCGTGCCCCGAAGGGAACGTTCAGCACTCAGAACGGCCGGGCTCGCCGGGTCGGTGGGTCGCGGTGCCGTAGGGGGCCGGTAGGTTCGCCGTCCATGGCTGACGTGCTCGCCGCGATCGACGTGGGGACCAACTCGTTCCACCTCGTGGTGGCCCGCGTCGATGATGCCGATCGCTTCGACGTCATCACCCGGGAGAAGGAGCAGGTCCGTCTGGGACAGGGGGCGGGTGACATGAAGCACCTGGCCCCCGAGGCGGTCGAACGGGGCGTGGCCGTCCTGCGTCGCTTCCGGGGCCTGGCCGCCGCCCGTGACGCCGAGCTGCGGGCCGTGGCCACCTCGGCGGTCCGCGAGGCCGAGGACCACCACGCCTTCCTCGAACGGGCCCGGACCGAGGCCGGGGTGGAGGTCGAGGTCATCTCCGGCGTGGAGGAGGCTCGGCTCATCCACCTCGGTGTCCTCTCGGCCCTGCCCGTCTTCGACCAGCGGCTCCTCGTCTGCGACATCGGGGGCGGCAGCACCGAGCTGGTGCTGGGGGAGCGGGGCGAGACGCTCGCGGCCCGGTCCCTGAAGCTGGGCGCGGTGCGCCTCACGACCCGCTTCTTCGCCGGCGGATCCCCCTCCAAGTCCGACATCGAGGCGTGCCGGCGCCACGTCCGGGCCACCCTGGTGCCCTTCGAGCGCTCCGTGCGCCAGCACGGCTTCGAGGTGGCGGTCGGCTCGTCGGGAACCATCGAGCAGGTCGTCCGCCTGGCCCGGCGCTCGGCCGGCGACGAGGAGCCCCTCCGCACTTGGAACGGGGTGACTGCTACCGCAGCCGAGCTCGAAGCGGTGGCGTCGGACCTGGCCCGGGCGGCACGCAAGGGCACCCTCGACGACATCGACGGCCTCGATCCCAAGCGCGTCGACATCATCACTGCGGGGGCGCTCATCCTCGAGGGCGTCGTCACGCACCTCGACATCGCCGAGCTGACGGTGAGCGAGGCGGCTCTCCGCGAGGGCGTCCTGCTCGACACCCTCCAACGCATCCGGGGCGGCTCCCTGCACCACGTCACCGACGTCGGGCGCCGCAGCGTCCGCCACCTGGCCGAGGCCAACGACACCGACGTGGACCACTCGGCCTGGGTCGCCACCCTCGCCCTGGCGCTGTTCGACGACCTCGCCCCCGGTCTCGGCCTGGACCTCGACTGCCGCGACCACCTGGAGGCCGCCGCCCTCTTGGCCAACGTGGGCCTGGCCGTGAGCCACGACGGCCACCACAAGCACTCGTACTACGTGATCCGCCACAGCGACCGGCTCGTCGGGTTCACCGACGCCGAGATCGAGCGCATCGCCCTCGTCGCTCGCTACCACCGCAAGAGCGCACCCAAGACCCGCCACCCCGAGTTCGCCCGCCTCGCACCCGCCGAGCAGGACATCGTCCGCACCCTCGCTGCAATCCTCCGCGTCGCCATCGGCCTCGACCGCACCCACAGCCGCCGGGTGGCTTCGGTCCGGGCCCGTCCGGGGAAGGGCGCGTTGCGGATCGAGGTCACCTGCCGCGACTCGGAGGACTGCGAGGTGGAGCTGTTCAGCGCCGCGGAGCGCTCCGGCCTGCTGGCCGAGGTGCTCGACACCCCCGTCGAGGTCGTCCCCGTCGCCCAGCCCAGACCGACGCCGACGCCGTGAGGCCCGGGCCCCTGGGGCGCTCGGTCGTGGTCGGCGCCGCCCAGCCCGCGCCGCCGGGGTGGGACGGCGCGCCCCGGGTCGCGATCGCCGAGGCCGCGCTGGCCGACCCGGGTCCCACCGTGGCCGCGCTGCACGAGGCGTGGGCCGAGCGCCGTCCCACCGTGATCGAGCTGACCATCGACCCGGCGCGGTTCCGCACGCCCGAGGTGGTCGAGGGGACGCCGTGGGACCTCGGCGTCGACCTCGACATCCCCGGCGACCGACTGCACTTCCTGGTGTGGGCCAACACCTGGGACGCCCGGGGCGAGGCCCCCGTGTGGTGGTGGGGGGTCAAGGCGGCCCGGCTGGCCGACGGCGCCGCACCCACCCCTGAGGGTCCCGGCGACGTGGCCCTGGCCGACGGCACCGCCCTGTGGGTCGACGGCGGCCCGCGCCAGCCCTTCGCCCGCGTCGAGGTCGAGGGCCTGGGCCTGGTCCACCGCGAGACGGTGGAGGCGGGCCGCATCATCGTCGCCCCCGAGCCGGTGGAGGTGACCGCCGACCTGGCCGACGACCAGCGCGCCGCGGTGGCCCACTGGCGGGGCCCGGCCCGCATCGTCGCGCCCGCCGGCTCGGGCAAGACCCGTGTCCTCACCGAACGCCTCCGCCACCTCCTCGTCGACCGCGGGTGGGAGCCCGGCTCGGTGCTGGCCGTGGCCTACAACGTCAAGGCCCGCGACGAGATGGTCGAGCGCACCGAGGGCCTGGGCGCACGGGTCCAGACCCTGAACGGTCTGGCCTACAGCATCGTCGGCCAGGCCCGCGACGGCGCTCCGCCGGTCATCGACGAGCGCGAGGTGCGCCGCCTCCTCGACGGCATGCTGCCCCGCCGCCAGCGTCGGGCCAACACCGATCCGGTGGCGCCGTACCTCGAGGCCCTGACCGAGGTCCGCCTCGGACTCCGCCACCCGGCCCGGGTGGAGTCCGACCGGGGCGATGTCCCCGGCCTGGCCGACGTGGTGGCCCCCTACCGGGCCGAGCTGGCCCGCCGCGGCGTGGTCGACTTCGACGAGCAGGTGACCGCCGCCATCGAGGCCCTCCTCACCGACGGCGGCCTGCGGCGACGGGTCCAGGCCCGCCACCGGCACCTCCTCGTCGACGAGCTCCAGGACCTCACCCCCGCCCACGTGCTGCTGCTGCGGCTGGTCGCGGGACCCCCGCTCGACGTGTTCGGCGTCGGCGACGACGACCAGGTGATCTACGGACACGCCGGGGCCGATCCCCGCTTCCTCATCGACTTCGCCTCGTGGTTCCCCGGCGGTGGGACCCACGCCCTGGAGGTCAACCACCGGTGCGCGGCGCCCATCGTCGCCACCGCGGCGACGCTCCTCGGCTACAACCACCGCCGCGTCGAGAAGGTGATCCGGCCCCGGTCGGACGCCGACGCCGACCTCGCCGTCCTCCGGATCGCCCCCCACGACCCCTCGGCCGGGGCCGAGACCCTGGTCGGGGTGGTGCAGGGCTGGCTCGACGAGGGCATCTCGCCCGCCCACATCGCCGTGCTCACCCGGGTCCACGCCCTGCTCCTCGCCCCCCACGTGGCCCTGGTCGAGGCGGGTGCGCCCGTCCGCTCCACCGTCGGGCCCGAGCTGCTCGACCGCACCGGGGCCCGGGCCGCCCTGGCCTACCTCCGCATCGCCGACGACCCCGGGGCCATCGACCCGGCCGACCTGGCCGAGGTGTACCGACGCCCGTCACGGGGTCTCCCGCAGTGGATCACCAAGTGGTTCCGGCGCCGCATGAGCGTGGCCGACGTGGCGTCGATCGCCGAGCGCCTCGACGACGCCAAGGTGGCCGACAAGGTGGCGTCGCTCGCTGCGGACCTGGAACGGGTGGCGGCGGCCGGTGGCGGCACCACCCGCGCCGCCCTGGAGGTGATCCGCGACGATGTCGGCCTGGGCGAGGCCATGGAGGGCCTCGACCGCTCCAAGGGCGGCGAGGGCTCCAGCCAGCTCGACGACCTGGAGGCCCTCCTCCAGGTGGCCGACCTCCACCCCGCGCTCGACGGGTTCGACGTCTGGCTGCGTCGAGCCCTCGGCGGAGGCGGAGTGTCGGGCCCGGCGGTCACCCTGTCGACGGTGCACCGGGTGAAGGGTCGGGAGTGGCCCCGCGTCGTGGTGGCCGGCGTCACCGCTGGTCTGCTGCCCCACCGGCTCGCCGCCGACGAGGAGGAGGAGCGACGGGTGCTCCACGTGGCGATCACCCGCGCCCAGGACCGGGTGGTGGTGCTGGGCGACGCCAGTCGGCCCTCGGTGTTCCTGGACGAGCTCACCGGCGAGGCCCCGGCCCGCCCGGAGCGCGCCCGTCGGACCGGCCGGGAGGCGCCGACCACCGCCCGGGAGCGGCGCGAGGGGGGACGGGCGCCGTCGGGCGAGCCGCTCACCGGAGCGGCAGCCGAGCGGGCCGAGGCCCTCCGGGCCTGGCGCCGGGAACGGAGCCGATCCGACAGCGTCCCCGCCTACGTGGTGTTCTCCGACGCCACCCTCCACGCCCTGGCCGAGCGAGCGCCGGCCACCACCACGGCACTGGCCAAGGTGCCGGGCATCGGCCCCGCCAAGCTCGAGCGCTACGGCGCCGACATCCTCGCCCTGGTGGCCGCCACCCCCGACGCGTAGTGCTCTGCCCTGTCCTCGAACGGGGCTGGTCTACCTGGTCGCCGCCATCGCCCTCGGTGGCGCCTACCTGGCCTTCACCCTCGACCTGGCCCGCGCTCTGGATGCGGCCACCGGCCATGCGTCCGGGGGTGGTCGGCGAGCGTCCGTTCCGACCCAGGAGAGCCCGTCGATGGGCCGCAGCACGGGGCACCCATCGACGGAAGGGCGACCAGGGCGCAGGAGGCGCGCCACGAGCCAGGTGGGCACACACCGCCCGAGCCCGGCGCGAGCCTGTTCCTGCCGGAGCAGATGTGGGGTGAGACCCAGGTCGAGCTCCCTCGGCGGATCGAGACCTTCGTCGAACGGCGAGGCCTGGCCCCGAGCACCGGTGACGAGTTGAGGACGCTCTGCCTCGGGGCGATGGAGGCGAACGTGGTGGTCATCGACGGGGCCATCTGCTCCGCCCTCGAAGAGGAGGCTCGTGCTCGATCGCAGCGGGACCCCCGGGACTGGCCCGTGGTCGCGTGTGCCCTGGCGGTGGCGGCGAGCATCTGGACCAACGACAACGACTTCCTCGGGGTGGGCGTCGCGACCTGGACGACCGAGACGCTCCAGCTCTGGCTGGACCGGAACCCCGAACCCTGAGCGAGGCGACGAGCGGCCGACAGGCGTCGGCCGCGGCTCGCCCGCCTCGACGACCATCGTCGTCAGCCCCTGGCATGGCACGGGGAGGCGCCCTGCGATACTGGTCTGATGCGCGCACCCGCTCTGCTCCGGCGGCCGTCCTCGAGGTGGCGGCGATGAAGCTGCGACGGCTCTTCGGTCGCGACGACTCCGACGAGCCCGAGGATGAGGCGGTTGCGGACGGCGTCTCCGAGCGCGACGCCGCTCCGGCCACGGACGACGCGTCCCTGCCGGACGGCCCGACCGACGGCGAGGCCGAGGGCGGCGCCGCGACAGATGACGACGCCGCCGATGAGGACGCCGTCGATGGGGAAGCGGTCCATGGCGACGCCGAGGGAGACGAGGACGCCGACGGAGGTGACGAGGGCGCGGGCGGGCCCGTGGAGGCCGACGAGACAGGAGATGACGACTCCGACGGCGCTGAGGAGATCGTCGCAGGAGGGGAGGACACCGGGCACGCCGGCGACACCGACGAGGAGGAGGGCGGCTTCCGAGAGGTGGAGTTCGAGCTGTCGGAGTGGGGGGCCCGGGAGCGCAAGCTGCTCGACGAGATCCTGGAAGGCGTGAGGGTCCGGCGCGTTTGGCAGGCCGGGACCCTCGTGGTGGCGGCCGGCGACGCCGAGATCGTCGACGACCTCATCGACGAGATCGACGAGCGGATGGCCCTGGACCTGCCGGCCGGGGTCGACCCCGTCATCTACGACGTGCGCGACTGGCCCGGCGGGCTGGAGGACCGCTTCGTCGAAGCCCTCATCGACCAACGCGTCCCCCACATGCGGGGCTACCAGGAGATCACCATCGGGGTCGACGACGAGGAGCGCGTCGACACGCTGGTCGAGGAGGTCACCTCGGCCTGGGAGGACGAGCAGGTCCCCGACGACGAGGTCGACGGTCCTGACGCCCAGGCGGTCCTGTCGGAGCTGTTCGTGTCCTCAGACCGCTTGCTCCACGACGCGTCCGACAAGACCGCGACCGTCCGCTTCGACGATGCGGCCGAGTCCGCCGCCGGCATGGGCCTGCCGTTCGGCTTCGCCGAGGGGGACTGGACCGCCATCAAGGCCGCGGTCGACGTGCTGCGCGGGCGCCTGGGCGACGCCGAGGCCCAGGACGAGGACATTGAGGAGGCGGCCACCGCCCTCCGCACCCTGCTGCGCCCCCTGGTCTGACCCAGGCTCGCTACGGGCGTGGAGACCAGGGTCCCGAAGGGCCGGCTCGTGCTGTCGACCGGTACGGTGACCCGATGGTCCTGGCCGAGCTGGAGGTGTTCCAGTCCCGCCCCATCGCCCCCACCCGGCGGCTGGCACTGGGATCCTCGGTGCTCCCGGTCTCGCCGGCACCGGGCTTCGGGGGCCTGCTCCTGGGCGCGGTGGCCGCCGCCTTCGTGGGCCAGGTCGACCTCGACCTGCACGGCGAGCTGGACCGCCTGACCCACCAGGTCGAGCAGGGCATGCGCATCCCTCAGCCCCGTCTGCGGCATCGCTTCCAGACCGACCACATCGGCCTCAACCGCCGCCACCACCGGCTGCTGGGCGACGGCGAGCGCATGCGCCTCGACCTCGACACCACCGCCGGCACGTCGCCCGGTCCCCAGGTCCTGGCCGCGGTGTACGCCGCCGGTCGCCTGCCGGTGGAGAGCCGGGGCCCGGTCATGCGGGTGATCCGTCGCGGTCTCGCCTGGCGTGGAGCCATCGACGACCGGATCCTCGAGGTCGTGGGCGGCACGGGCATGGACCTGTCCGCAGTGGGCCGCTACGCCGATCCCGAGGCGTGGGCCCTGGGCGTGCTGGGCCTGGCCGGGCCCATCCCCGCCCGCAAGGACGTGCAGCGACGGTTCCGGGACCTGCTTCGCATCGCCCACCCCGACCACGGCGGCGGCCAGACCGACGCCGCCGAGCGCATCGCCGAGCTCACCGAGGCCCGCCGCATCCTCCTCGTGTCTTGAGCTCGCCACCCCGATGAGCGCTCCCGGCGCGCTCCTCCTCACCCCCGGAGCGGGAAGCGGTCGGGAGCACTCCACGCTGCTGGCGGTCGAGGCCGCGGTGGCGCCGCTGCCGGTGGCGCGCGTCGACTTCCCGTACCGGCGCGAGGGCCGCAAGGCACCGGACCGGGCGGTCAAGCTCGTCGCCTGCGTGGTCGAGGAGGCCGGCGTCCTGGCCACCGAGGCCGACGTGGCCCCTGACCGGATCGTCCTGGGCGGGCGCTCGATGGGTGGGCGCATGTGCTCCATGGCCGTGGCCGAGGGGCTGCCCGCCGCCGGCCTGGTCCTGCTCAGCTACCCGCTGCACCCGCCGGGCAAGCCCGAGCGTCGCCGCACCGAGCACCTGCCGGCGCTGGCGGTGCCGTGCCTGTTCGTCGGCGGCACCCGCGACCCCTTCGGCACCCCCGAGGAGCTGGAGGCCGCCACCGCGACCATCGCCGGCCCCGTGACCCACGTGTGGCTCGGCGGCGCCCGCCACGACCCCAAGGGCCGCGACGACGAGATCGCCACCGCCGTCGCCGACTGGCTCGCCACCCTCACCTGACCTGCGGATGGAGGGATGAGCCGGTGCCGGAGCGAGCGAATGGGCTGCTTGACGGGAACCCCCGAACCATAAGACACTTGTCACACAGTGCGGTCGACCCCTCCGGTGCGGGTTGCTGCGGAACCACGGGGGCGGCCATGCGGCCAGGGACAGACCGAATGGCCTCATCGCTGCGATTGCCCAGGTCGATGGGCTCGCGCATTGCGCCTGGAGCACGCTGCTCTCGCCACCCAGGACAGCACGAGGCAAGATCGTTGTGGACGATCTCCAGTTCACCGTTTCTCGCGACAAGTGGGAAGACGCGGGTTGGGAGGTGTTCCTCGAGTTCGTCGTCGAAGGCGGGGAAGTGCGGACGTTGCCTCCGGTATACGGCGACCCCGATGGCGAGGAGTAGGGCCTGGACACTGCGACTCCAGGGGCTTCCTGACGAGCTGGCGACAGCGCGCTCGCGCCAGGCTTCTGCACGTCCGAGGTCCGCCCATCCGTCGACCGGGTGAACCGGTGGAGGCGAGGCGTCAGGCGTAGACGGTGACGGGGACGCCGAGGGGGAGGCCGAGCTGCTCGACCATGTCGACCACGACGTCGTCGGGGACCCGGATGCAGCCGTGGCTGACGCTGCGGCCGATGGAGGAGTCGTCGGTGGTGCCGTGGACGCCCATGCGGCCGTCGCCGCCGTTGAACTGCTCCAGGGTCGAGAACCCCGACAGGCCGTAGGCGTAGGAGCCGTAGCCGCTGTTGGTCGGGTCGATCAGGACCCAGGTGTAGAACTCGCCGCCGACCGTGGGCGTGTCCTGGGTGCCGACGCCGATCGGCGTGTCCACCACCACCTCGGTGCCCTTCTGGGCCATGAGCCGGTACTCCGAGATCGACACCTGGATCTGATAGTCGTGAGTCGTGACGTCGACGTCGCTCGCGTCGATCCAGGCCTTGGAGCCGTTGGGACGGGTGGGGAGCAGGACGTGCAGTCGCCCGCCCTCACGGCCCACCACCAGGAAGACCTGGCGCTGCCCGTAGTCGCCGGTGGCGGCCAGGGCGCCGGTCGGGCCACCGGTGGGCCCGTCGTGGAGGGAGACCTCGTCGATGCCGACCCTGACCGTGGCCACCTCGCTGGTGCGGGCCGGGAGGGCGCTGAGGCCGCCGGGACCCTCGGGACCGCTCGACGGGCGGGTGTCGCCGGTCCCGCCCACCCCGCCTGCCCCTTCGGTGGTGGCCGTCGCCGGCGCGGTGGTGGGGGCGGCCGTGGTCGGCGCGGTGGCGCCGGGTTCGGTGCTGGTCGGTGCGGTGGTGGGGGCGGCCGTGGTCGGCGCGGTGGCGCCGGGTTCGGTGCTGGTCGGTGCGGTGGCGCCGGGTTCGGTGCTGGTCGGTGCGAGCGTGGTGGTGATCGTGGTGGTGGGCCGGAAGGCGGCGGGGCCCAGCTCCGGCTCGGTGCGAGTGCACGAGAAGGCGCTGGCCACCACCAGCACGACGGCGGCCAGCCCGCCCCCGGCCAGCAGGAGGCGCTTGCGGGTGGGCTCGGGCCATCTCACGGTTGCGGATGCTAGGTGAGTCCGGGGGGCGGGATCCCGGCGGGCGGCACCGCCGCGGCCCCTCCGAGCGAACCCGGGGCACCAGGAACGTCGTCTTCGGGGTTGATGTCCTCCAGCTCCCGTCGGGCCGTCTCCGGGAAAACGGTCAGGGCCAGCACCGCGACGAGGAGCCCCAGCGGCAGCAGCAGGAAGATCCCGTCGGAGAGCTGGCCCCAGCGGTCCTTGGCGATGCCGGCCACGACGAGGCCGAGGGCGCTACCGGCCACCGACAGCAGCTGCAGGACTCCGTTGGCCTTGCCGCGCGCCGCGGTGGGGAACAGCTCGGGCCCGTAGGCGCCGAGGGCGGGCACGGCCAGGGCCCCGAGCATGGTGCCACCGAGGTTGGCAGCCCACAGGGGCCAGCCGTGGGCGGTGAAGCCCCAGGCCGCCAGCAGCGCCCCGCCGGCCACGCCCACCGCCACGACGTGACGCCGGCCGCGCGTGTCGGCCAGGCGACCTCCGGCCACCAGGGCGATGCCGGCGGGGGTGCTGGTGAGGATGGTGAACAGCGAGATGCGAGCGGCCGAGAACCCCCGCTCGTCACGGAGGAAGTCGTTGAGCAGCTGGCTGCTGGGCGCGCCGAACGCCGCCGCGCAGAACATCGCTCCCCCGATGGCGGCCAGGCGGCCGACGTGGCCCCGCAGCACCGTCGCCGAGCGGTGGGAACGCACGAAGCGCAGGCTCTCGGGCAGCGTGCGGCGGACCCGGGCCACGACGGGCAGGCCCAGCAGCGGCAGCACGTACAGGATCCGCCACCCCTGCTCGCCCACGTCGGCCAGGGGGAGGGCCCAGATGGCCATGCCCGCCCCCAGCGCGCCGGTCATGGTCATGACGCTGATGGCGTAGGCCCGGGCCCCGGCGGGCATCTCCTCCGCGGCCACGACGGCCAGCAGGAGGGTGACGGCGGTGGTGAAGCCCCGGGCCAGGGTCTGGCTGACCCCGAGCACCTCGAGGGTGGGGGAGAAGGCGCCCAGCACCGTGGCCAGGATGGCGGCGGTCAGGGACGCGAGCAGCAGCTTGCGCCGGCCCTGGCGGTCGGCCATGGCCACCAGCACCAGGCTGCCCAGGGTGCCGATCCGCACTGCGGCCAGGGCCCCGCCCTGGGCGGTGGTGCCGCGCCCGAACTCGTCGGCCGCGAACGTGATGGTCTGGGTCATCACAGTGCCCAGGTAGCCGGCGACGAGGGCCAGGGTGAGCAGCAGCCCGAGGACGGTGCCGGATCTGGTGTCGAGCGCTTCGGGCGGGGCCCAGAAGGGGCTGCGGGGCCGGGTGCGTCCGGAGGTACGGCGTAGGGCCCGGGACACCGGGAAGGCGACGACGGCACCCCAGGGGCCGAGGGCGGAGCGGAACCGGGTCGTCTCGGTCACCTCGATCCGACCGTCGTCGACCGGGGCGGCCCGCACGTCGCGCCGGTAGATGGTCATCGGGCCCCGGGCCAGGGCGAAGGTGGCGGTGCGGACGTCGGCGTCCTCGTCAGCGGCGATGCCGATGTCGCCGTCGGCCTCGAGTTCGCCGTCGGGGTCGTCGCCGTCCCAGGCCGCCTCGTCCTCGTCGCTCCACGCCCGCTCGTCCAGGAGGTCGTGGCGGGCGCCGAGGAGGTCCTCGGCGGTGCCAGCGTCCACGACGACGGTCTGGGTCACCCGGGGCACGGCCCGATGATCGTCCATCGACCAGCCCCGCCGGCCATCGCCGAACGAGTCGGACCGGACCGGCCGGGTCGCCGAACCGCCGATCCGGGCATCGTTGTCCACGGCCGCATCGGGGTCTCCGGCCGGTCGGGGTCGGGCACGTCCTCCCTCGCCTTCGACACCGTCACACCGGGGCCAGCACCTGAAGCGGGTGCCCTCAGGCAGCTCCAGGATGCGGTCGACGATCTGCCCGCCCCCCTCTGATCCGCCGCGTTGACCGGGGCGTTCACCGTGCTGGGGCCTCGGACGGGCCGGCCGGCCGGGGGCGCCTGGCATGCTGGGCCGGTGGAGCGGATCGTGGTGTGCGGGGGCAGGCCCCTCGAGGGCCAGGTGGCCCTGTCCGGGGCCAAGAACTCCGTCCTGAAGCTGATGGCGGCCACGCTGCTGTGCGAGGGCCGCTTCACCATCCGCAACGTGCCCGACATCACCGACGTGCGGCTCATGGCCGACCTGCTGCGGGCCATGGGCTCAGAGGTGTCCTACGCCGAGGGGATCCTTGCTGTCGACACCCCGGCCGACACCGTCCCCGAGGCCCCCTACGCCCTGGTCGAGGCCATGCGGGCCTCGATCGTGGTCCTCGGCCCGCTGGTGGCCCGTCTCGGTCGGGCCAAGGTGTCCATGCCCGGTGGCGACGACTTCGGCCAGCGGCCCGTCGACTGGCACCTCGGTGCCCTGCGCCGCCTCGGCGTCGAGCTCCGCACCGAGCACGGCTACATCGAGGCTCGGGCCGGGCGGCTGCAGGGGGCCCGCATCGTCCTGGAGTTCCCCAGCGTGGGCGCCACCGAGAACGCCCTCATGGCCGCGGTGCTGGCCGAGGGCACCACGGTCATCGAGAACGCGGCCAAGGAGCCCGAGCTGGCCGACCTGGCCGCCTTCCTGAACCGCATGGGCGCCAACATCCTGGGCGCGGGCAGCAGCACCCTGACCATCGAGGGCGTGACCTCGTTGCACCCGGTGGACCACGAGGTCATCCCCGACCGCCTCGAGGCGGCCACCTTCCTCACCGCCCTGGCGGTCACCGGCGGGGAGCTGATCCTGCTCGATGCCCGTCCCCAGCACATGGACATGCTCATGCAGAAGCTGGGCGACATGGGGCTGCGCAGCTCAGCCCACCCCGACGGGGTGTGGGCGTCGGCGCCGGGGCGGCTCCGGGCCGTGGACATCAACAGCCTGCCGTACCCGGGGGTGGCCACCGACTACATGCCCCTGATGGTCGCGGCCCTGTCGGTGGCCGACGGCGCTGCCATCGCCACCGAGAACATCTTCGGAGGTCGCTTCCGCTACGTCGACGAGCTGATCCGCATGGGCGCCGACATCCGCGTCGAGCACCACTACGCCCTCATCCGAGGCGTGGAGCGGCTGTCCGCTGCCCCGGTGAAGGCCCACGACATCCGGGCCGGCGCCGCCTTGGTCGTGGCCGCCCTCGGCGCCGAGGGCGAGACCGTCGTCTCCGACGCCGAGCATGTGGCCCGGGGCTACGACCGCTTCGTGGACAAGCTCACCGCGGTGGGCGCCGACGTCCGTTCCGAGTGAGGTCCTCGCAGCCCGGGGTGCCGGGTGGGCGACAAACCGCAGTCCTGACGGACGCTCAGCGACTCTCAGGGGTGCTGTTTCCGACGAGGTGGGCAACCGCGCGCCGTCAGGGATCCTCGGGCGCAGGTCTTCGTTCGGGCCCGTCGTCGGGGGCGCCGTCGTCAGCCGCGCCCGCGGGCCCGGTGCCGGTGGTCCCGTCGGCGGCGTCGATCCCATCGCCGGCGGCCCCCTGCGGGTGACCGCGGCGGCGGACCTCGGCGTTGGCGCGCCGGTTCGCGAGCCCGAGCAGCGCCGCGAAGATGACGATCGGGGTGAGGATGAGCAGCACCTCGTCCCAGCCGCCCTGATGGGCCAGGACCAGGGCCACATCCGTCACGCGCCGAGCAGGAGCCAGAGGGCCAGGGCCCCGATCCCCCCGGTCCAGGCCGCCATGACCCAACCGGTGCTCGCCACCGCCGGCCCGGTGCGGGAGGCCAGGCGATCCCAGCCGGCCACCAGGCCCACGCCCAGGGCCAGGCCCAGCAGCGCGATCTGGATCCACGAGACCACCCCGGGGGCGAGGAGCTCCTCGTTGGCCCGCACGCTCGCGCGGCCGAGCAGGTCCCACCCTCGGCTGAGGGGGTCGAGCCCGAGGACGGCCAGGTCCTGCACGTCGACGAGCCAGGTGGTCAGCTGGTGGGCGAACACGCCCACCGCGACCAGCGGTCCGAGGGCGACGGCCAGATCCGGACCGAGGGGCTCATCCGCCTCGGCTCCCGCGGTGCGACCGGCGACCTCCTCGGCCGCCCGGCCCACCAGCAGCCACGCCCCGACCACCATCAGGATGCACCAGATCAGGCCGAGCGTCGACCACACCAGGGCCCGGTCGCTGCTGCCGCCGGAGAGGTCCGACCACCACTGGGTGCCCGAGACGGCCTCCCAGAAGGTGGCGCCGAGCACGACGCTGAGCGCGGCCAGGGACCGGCGCCCCCCGGCTCGCTGGGCCAGGCCCCGCAGCGGCGAGCGCAGGCCGACGCGCCCGCCGACCCACGACACCGGCGAGGCCGCGGCCATGGTGCTGCACAGCACGGCCAGTGGCGATGTGCGCCGCACCCAGGCTCGGCCCGCGACGACTGCGCCGACCAGGAGGAACGCACTCAGGAGGGTCAGCCACGCGGCGAGGTGGCGGGGCCGTAGGCCCTCGAGCCAGCAGGTCGCCATCCAGGCGAAGGTGCCCAGCAGCAGCGCCGGCAGCCACCAGTCCCCGGCCTCGTGGTCGACCGCCACGCCCGCCGGTCCCGGGTCGGGCCGGCCCCGGACCCGATCGACCAGCCCGGCGAGGGCATCGTGGGGGTCGACGATGCGCCACCAATCCCCGAGGGTCCAGGCCAGGAGGGGCACCGTCCACCAGACCAGCCGCAGGGCGAGGGGCAGAGGGTTGAGCCCGACCAGGTCGGAGCCCAGCCAGCCCACGGCCAGGAAGGCGGTCAGCGCGCCCAGCCCCGCGGCCTGACCGACTCGGCGCATCGGCGGGGAGAGGGAGTCGCCGGGCCAGGGCCCCGCCTCGGCGCCGTCGATGGTCAGGGCGGCCACGGCCGGTCCGCCCACCGGGCTGGCGCCCCGGGCCCGCAGCGCGGTCACCGCGAGCACCGCGAGGGCGGCCACCGCGGCGTAGAGCACCGGCCCGGGCACGCCGTCGCCGGCCAGGCTGACCGATCCGTGGGCGAGGACGAGGGCGGGCACCGGGCCGATGGTAGGGACGCGCCGGGCTGCATCTCGGGTCGCGCCCGATGCGTGTGACCCCGGGCACCGCCGAGCGGGGAACAGCGCCCCGACCGGCGCTGTTGCCCCCACCTGCCGGGTGGTGGATGCCCCGTCCGGCCATGGGAGACTAAGCGTCCTTCTGACCGCTGACCGCGAGCGACACCGTGCACGAGAAGCTGGAGACGACCATCGAGGCCATCCGCCCGGCCATCCAGGCCGACGGCGGCGACATCTTCCTGCGCGGCTTCGACGCCGACACGGGTGTGGTCGAGGTCGAGCTCACCGGTGCCTGCGTGAGCTGTCCCGCCTCCACCGTGACCCTCAAGGCCGGTGTGGAGCGGATTCTGAAGGACCGGGTCCCCGGGGTCACCGCGGTCGAGGCGGTGGGCCTCGACACCGAGACCGCCGTCAGCCTCTGACCGGTCGTCGCACCGGGCCTGCCCCGGGCCTCGCCCTCTAGGGTCACCCTCATGGACGAACCCGCTCCGCTGGTCTCGATCACCCGCCGGGACGACGGCGTCGCGGTCCTCCGCATCGACAACGGCAAGGTCAACGCCCTGTCGACCGAGGTGCTGCGTCAGGTCGAGGGCGCGGCCAAGGCCCTGACCGCCGAGCCGCCGGGAGCGGTGGTGGTCACCGGAGGTGAGCGGGTCTTCGCCGCCGGGGCCGACATCGCCGAGTTCGGGGGGGCCGACGAGGCCCGGGTGGTCGGCGACGCCTTCGCCCAGGCGCTGGGCGCGGTGGCTGCCATCCCCCGGGTCGTCATCGCCGCGATCAGCGGCGTGGCGCTGGGCGGGGGGTGCGAGCTGGCCCTGGCCTGCGACCTGCGCATGGCGTCGGACCGGTCTCGACTGGGCCAGCCCGAGATCGCCCTCGGCGTCATCCCCGGCGGCGGCGGCACCCAGCGCCTGGCCCGGCTGGTCGGCCCGTCCCCGGCCAAGGACATGATCTTCTCGGGACGGCCGGTCGACTCCGAGGAGGCTCTCCGGATCGGGCTGGTGGACCGGGTCGTCCCCGCCGACGAGGTGCAGGACGCCGCTCTGGCCTGGGCCGCCGAGCTGGCTGTCGGCGCGGTTGTGGCCCAGGGCCTGGCCAAGCGGGCCATCGACCGGGGCCTCGACGTGGGACTGGGCGCGGGCATCGATCTCGAGCAGGAGCTCTTCGCCCAGGTCTTCGCCACCGACGACGCCCGCATCGGGGTCGAGTCCTTCCGCCAGCACGGCCCCGGCAAGGCCACCTTCACCGGGCGCTGAGCAGGCCCCCGCCCCGCGGGGGACGGCGATCGTCACCGGGCGGCGAGCAGGCCACCCGCCCCTGCGGGGCGGCGATCGTTCACCGGCCGCTGAGCAGGCCCTCGCCCGCAGGGACGGCGATCGTCATGGGGCGGCGAGCAGCCCACCCGCCCCCCGGGAGGGCCTGGTCCGCCGGTAGGATCGCTCCACTGTGACCGCGCCGGCCGACGTCCGCACCTGCTACCGCCACCCCGACCGGGTGGCCGGGATCGTCTGTCAGCGCTGCGACCGGCCCATCTGCCCCTCGTGCATGCACCAGGCGTCGGTCGGGTTCCACTGCCCCGAGTGCACCAAGGTCGGCGCCCAGAAGGAGTACCGGGGCCTGGCGTCGATCGCCACCCAGCCCCTGGCCACCCAGATCCTGATCGGCATCAACGTCGTCGTCTTCGTCGTGGGCCTCATCGTCGGCGGAGCCAACGCGGTGCAGGGCAGCTCCGGCAGCCTGGTACTCGACGGCGGCCTCTTCGGCCCCCGGGTCCCCATCGAGCCCTATCGCCTGCTCACCAGCGGCTTCCTGCACGGCGGCCTGCTCCACCTCGGCTTCAACATGTGGGTCCTGTGGGTGCTGGGCAAGTTCATGGAGCCCGCCCTCGGTCGCTTCCGCTTCCTGGCCCTGTACGTCTGTGCCCTGTTCGCCGGGTCGCTTGGCGTGGTGCTCGTCGACCCGCGTGCTCTCACCGTCGGGGCCTCGGGGGCCATTTTCGGTCTCATGGGCGGAGCGTTCCTGGTGGCCCGAGAGCGCAACATCGACCTGCGCCGCTCGGGCCTGGTCACCGTGTTGGTGATCAACCTGCTCATCACCTTCGCCGTGCCCGGCATCTCCATCGGCGGCCACATCGGGGGCCTCATCGGTGGGGGCCTGGCCGGCCTGCTGCTCACCGAGGGGGCCCGACGCCTGGGCCCCAAGGGGGACCTCGTCTCCGCCGGGCTCACCCTCGCCCTCGGCCTCGGCTTCGCCGTGGTGGCCTACGCCTACATGGGCGCGCAGTACGGCACCAGCGTCGCGGGCTGATCCCTCCCGCCCACCGGCGGCGGCCCGTCTCCCTCGCCGCCTTCCGCATCCGTCGTCGCGCGGGCAGGCGTCCTGGTCGCTCCTGTGACCGATCCGCCTGGCGGTCCCGGTGGCGCGTCAGCCTCGCTCCTGCTCGACCAGCTCGCGGAGCGACGACAGGTTCTTGCGCCAGATCCGGCCCATGACCCGGTCACCCACCAGGCCGCCCACCGGTCCGCCCATCCACGCCGGGTAGGTGAGGCGCTCCTCCCAGGTGAACCGCGTCCGGCCCCGGCGGGCGCGACGCACGGTGAAGCGCCCGGTGCCGGTCACGACTCCCACGTGACGGACACCGATGGTCCTGCCCTCGCGCCACTCGGTCACCTCCATCTGGTCGGTCAGACGGATGGGGCCGACCTTGGTGTCGCACTCGAAGGTGGTGCCCACGCCGAGGGTGCGGCCTGAGGTGAACCGGATGGCCACCGCGTCGTCCATCCAGTCCACGTGGCGGCCCAGGTGGCGGACCTCCTCCCAGACCCGACGGGGTGGGGCGTCGATGGTGGTGCTGACCTTGACCTTGCCCATCGGCGCAGTCTGGCCTGTGCCCGCACCGAGGCCCGGATCGAAGCCACCACCCCTCGCACCGGTGAACGAGCTCGACGTAGCCGCGTGCGATGTGATCACCGGGGGCGTGACAGGGGGTCTGGGTGCGGGGCGGTCGTGCCGGGTGGGAGGCTGCGGGGATGGAGGGCTACGACGCTGCCACCTACGGCGACCGCTTCGCCGAAGTCTACGACGACTGGTACGACGACGCCCCGGCCACCGAGGCCGCGGTGATCCGCGTCCGGGCCCTGGCCGCGACTGCGAGCGGCGCCGAGCGACCGCCGACCCTCCTCGAGCTCGGGGTGGGCACCGGGCGCCTGGCCCTCCCCCTCGCCGCCGCCGGGGTGTCCGTCACCGGTCTCGACTCCTCCGAGGCCATGCTCGACGTCCTGCGGGCCAAGGAGGGCGCCGCTGCGGTTCGGGTCGTCGTCGGTGACATGGAAAGACCTCTCCCCGACGGTCCCTTCGACGTGATCCTGGTGGCGCGCAACACCCTGTTCAACCTCACGACCGAGGTGGCCCAGCGGGCCTGTTTGGCGGAGGTGGCCCGGGTGCTGGCACCTGGGGGGTGCCTCGTCGTGGAGGCGTTCGTGCCCTCCGACGAGGACGGGCCCACGTCATCGGTCGAGGTCCGCAGCATCAGCGCCGACCGGGTGCTGCTCTTCGTCGACCGTCACGACTCGGCGGCGGGGGAGTCGTGGAGCTCGTTCGTCGACATCACCCCCGACGGGGTCCGGTTCCGGCCCTGCCACGTGCGCTACCTCCGGCCGGCGGCGCTCGACGCCCTGGCCACCGAGGTCGGTCTGGGCCTCGACGAGCGCCACGCCGACTGGTCCGCCACCCCCTTCGACGACACCGCCGACCACCACATCTCCGTCTACCGTCGAGCCGGCTCGTCGCGCTCGGGCTGACAGGCGGGGAGAGACGGTGCCGGTACCGTGGATCGGTGCCCGCCGATCCGCTGCCGATGACCTACCTGGACCACGCGGCCAGCACTCCCGTGCGCCCCGAGGCGGTCGAGGCCATGTTGCCCTTCCTCGGCGTGCACCACGGCAACCCCTCCGGTGCCCACGCCGCGGCCCGCCACGCCCGTCGGGCCGTCGACGATGCCCGTGACGCGGTGGCCGCCCTGGTCGGCTGCGCCCCCGGTGAGGTGGTGTTCACCTCCGGGGGCACCGAGTCCGACGCCACCGCCCTGGCTGGCGTCGTGGGCGCCCGACCCGGGGCGATCCTGGTCGGGTGCATCGACCACCACGCGGTGGGTGACGGCGCCGTTGCCGCGGCGCGCCTGGGTGGCACCGTCCACCCGCTGGCCGTCGACGAGCGGGGCCGGGTGGACCTCGACGCCGTCGCGGCTGCAGTGGCGGCCGCCCCGGTCGCTCCCACCGTGGCCTCGGTGGCCCTGGCCAACAACGAGGTGGGTACCGTCGAGTCCCTCGACCGAGTGGCCGACGCCCTCGATCGCCTCGGCCCCGGCACCGCCCTCCACACCGATGCGGTGCAGGCCGCGCCCTGGCTCGACCTACCGGCCGTCGCGGCTCGGGCCGCGCTGGTGTCGCTCAGCGCCCACAAGATGGGCGGACCCAAGGGCGTGGGCGCACTCGTCGTCCGGGAGGGGACCCCCTTCGCCGCCCTGCTGCGGGGTGGCGGCCAGGAGCGGGGTCGCCGCAGTGGCACGTCCAACGTGGCCGGCATCGTGGGCTTCGGCGTCGCCGCCCGCCTGGTCCTGGAGCAGCGGGCCGAGACCGCGGCCCGGGTGACGGCCGAGCGCGACCGTCTGGCTGCAGGGCTGCACGCTGCGCTCGACCCCCTGGTGCCCGGGTTCCGGGAGACCGTGGTCGGCGCCGACGGGCACCGCGGCCACGTCCTGGCGGGCCACCTCCACCTGTGTCTGCCGGGTGTGGCCGCCGATGAGGTGCTGTTCCTGCTCGACCAGGAGGGGGTGGCCGCCTCGGCCGCATCGTCCTGCGCCTCGGGGGGGACGGAGTCCTCCCACGTCCTCCGGGGCCTCGGTGTCGACGAGGTGGCGGCGCGGGGCTCGCTGCGACTCACCCTGGGCTGGTCCACCACCGCGGCCGAGGTCGATCACGCCCTGGCCGCCGTGCCCCGGGCCGTGGCCGCCGCCGTCCCCGCGGTCGCCGCCCCTGCGGGCCCGTGACCCGGCCCGGCCCGAACCGAGGCGTTCGGTGTGGTTCGGGGGGCGGGGTGTCCGACCGGGTCGGGTGGGCGGTGGGCCGGGAGCGGGAGCGTGAGGGGGCCTGGATCTTCGACGAGGCCGGGGCGGGCCTGCCCGCGCCCGGCGCACGCGCGGCGACCTCAGTCCGATGAGGGTGCTGGTCGCCATGTCCGGTGGGGTCGACTCGTCGGTCGCCGCGGCCCGGCTGGTGGCCGAGGGCCACGATGTCGTAGGCGCCACCCTGAAGCTGTGGGGCGGCGAGTCCGACACCGGCTGCTGCTCGGTGGCCGACGTCGACGACGCCCGCCGGGTGGCCGACGCGCTCGGCATCGAGCACCACACCTTCGCCTACGGCGAGGAGTTCGAGGTGGAAGTGGTCGCTCCCTACGTCGCCGCCCACGCCACTGGCACCACGCCCAACCCGTGCATGGCGTGCAACCGCCACATCAAGTTCGGCGCCCTGCTGGCCCGAGCCGACCGGCTGGGCTTCGATGCCGTGGCCACCGGCCACCACGCCAAGGTCGCCGTCGGGCCCGACGGGGTGCGCCGGGTGGCGCGTGGCGCCGATGCGGCCAAGGACCAGTCCTACGTGCTGGCCGGGCTCGACCACGATCGGCTCGGTCGCGTCCTGTTCTCCGTCGGCGACCTCACCAAGGACGAGGTCCGCGCCGCCGCCGCCCGCCTCGACTTGCGCACGGCGACCAAGCCCGACAGCCAGGACGTGTGCTTCATCACCCGGGCCGACGGCCGGGTCCGCTTCCTGGGCCGGCGGCTGGCCCTGACCCCGGGCCGCGTGGTCGACGGCGACGGCACCGAGGTCGGGACGGTGCCCGCGGTCGAGGCCGTCACCGTGGGCCAGCGCCGGGGCCTGGGCCTGCCGGGCGGCACCGCGCCCCGCTACGCCGTGGCCGTCGACCCGGCCGCCGCCACGGTGGTGGTGGGTGGCGCCGACGACCTCCGCACCGGGGTCCAACCCGTGGCCGACGTCGGCTGGGCGGCCGACCCGGTCGCCGGCGAGGTCGCCTGGCAGGTGAGCGCCCACGGCACCCCCCGCCCCGGGCGCCTGGTGGAGGCCGGTGCCGGCCGGGAGCTGCGCTGGCGCCGCCCGGAGCGCCGCGTGGCGCCCGGCCAGGCCGTGGTCGGTTACCGGGGCGACGCCGTCGTGGCCTGGGCCACCGCCACTCCCTCCTTGCCCGTGGCCGCTCCCATCACCGAGAGGCCAAGCCAATAGGCGACAGGGTGAACCCCGCGCGCCGCCCATGGTGCACTCGTGGCTCAGAACTCCCCGCCGACCCGTATGTGCCCCGTTCTGCGCCACCCACGGGTCATCCGTGATGCGCTCGTGGCTCGGAACCCGTCGCTTTCGAATGGTTGGAAGCGAGTTCCTGGGCGCGGCCGGTGAACAGGACCGCGAGGGGCTCAGGTGGCGAGGAGGTCGGCGGCGCGGCTGGCGATGGCGGTGTCGCGGCGCTGCTGGCGGATGACGTGCTGGTCGAGTCCGTTGGTGACGAAGGCGACGCTCAGGCCGGTCTCGGGGTCGGCGAAGGCCAGCTGGCCGCCGGCGCCGTTGTGGCCGAAGGCCCGGGGCGAGGCGGTGCGGCCGAAGCCCCGGAGGTGGGCCCGGCCATCGTCGCCGGCCACCACCAGGCCGCCCCGGGTGCGGTTGGCGGGCACGCCCCACAGGTCCGGCAGCTCGTTGCGCACCGTGGCGGTGGCATCGACCAGCACGTCGGGGTCCCACAGACCCTCGGGGTCGTGCAGGAAGGCCTGGTAGAGCCGGGCCAGGTCGGCCGCCCGGGCCACACCTCCGCCACCGGGGACGCCGAGGGCCCGGGCCCCCGGCGAGTTGAGGGTGAGCAGGGCGCCGACGGCGACGTCGGCCGGCACGAGCTCGGCCAGGTCGATGCGGACGCCGAAGGCCTCCTCCATCTCGTCCGGCGTGGGCGGGGCGCCGACGGCCACGGCGTCGGCGATCTCGTCCTGGTCGTCGAGGCGGATCCCGAGCATCCGGGGCAGCCCGAGGGGGGCGGTCACCAGCCGCTCCACCGCGTCGGCGTAGGGCTCGCCGGCCAGCACCTCGATGACCTCGGCCAGTACCCAGTGCCCGGCGGTCGGATGGTAGAAGTACGTCTCGCCCGGCGTGAGGGTCAGGTGCCAGCGCCCGAAGGCCTCCAGGCGGCCTTCCCGGGTCTCCCACCGGCCGGGGCCGAGCGGGGCCGTGGGGAAGCCGCCCAGGTGCATGAGTACCTGCTCGACCCGGATGTCCTCCTTGCCGTTGGCGGCGAAGGCGGGGACGTAGGTGGCGACCGGGGCGGTCAGGTCCAGCGACCCGTCGCCCACCAGGCGCCAAATGGCTGCCCCGATCAGGGCCTTGGTGCAGGAGAAGGGCACGAACCGGGTGGAGGGGTCGGCCCCGAAGGTCTCGTCCACCACCACCTCGCCGTCCAGGCCCACGGCCACCTGCGCGGCCGGCAGCAGACCGTCGTCGACCTCCTGGCGGACCCGGGTGAGTAGGGCGGAGACCTTGGCGTCGACGAGCACCGCCGCACGCTGCCACACGTCCTGGGCCATCGCCGTCTCGCAGGTTGCGGGACACTCGGTCAGCCCGCTGGACGCTCCACGATGGTCACGTCCCGGTCGAAGTCGGTGTGGCCGATCGCTTCGCCCAGCTCGGGCTCCCAGTACTCCGTGTGGAGCTGCACGTAGGCCGGCCCGGGCTGGAACGCGCCTCGCGAGGGAAAGGGAGCGCGCATCACCTTGGACCACGGGGTCACCTCGCCGGGCGTGCAGTGGAACCCGACGCCGTCGTACTGGCTCAGGCCACCCTGGGTCAGCTCGATCTCGGGGTCGGTGAAGACGTCGACCTCCCGGTGGCAGTCCGACAGGGTGCCGGTGATGGTCGTCTCGCCGGTGGCCGGGTCGAGGCCGACCTCCGGGTCGATGGTGACGGTCCACGTGGCACGGGGCACGGACCGGAGGCTGCCGGCGGCGAGGAGCAGGCACCTTCGCCCCGTCTCGGCTTGGGCTCGGCACGTCTCGGTCGCCGACAGGCCTCGCCGACCACTGGCGCGAGACCTTGAGCGGTTCACGTCGCATGTGACGCTCAAGCGCTCAAACCTCGTCACCTGGTTCCACCGCAGCAGGTTGACCACCGCCCATCCCTGGTCACACCTACCCGCTCGACCCCCATCAGGCGACGGGGATGCGGCGGGCCTGGGCTTCGGCCAGCACGGCGGCCGGACGGCCGGGGGTGAAGGCCACCCGGGTGGCAGTGCGGGTGGCGAGGTCCTGGCGACCCCGGCGGACCGTCACCGGGAGGGACTCCGAGGTCACCAGCACCAGTGCCAGACCGGTCGCGCCCAGGCTGAGGTCGAGGGCGTCGTCGTCGGCGGGCTCCGGTCCGAGGCCCTCGATGAGGGGGCGGGGGGCCATGACGGCGTCGGGCCGGGCCACGGGGTCGTGCACCACCAGGCCCGAGGGCACGAAGACGAGCCAGCGCCGGGACAGCTGGTGCAGCGACCGCACCCCGGCGGCGACGACCGCAGCCCCGACGACGAGCGCGGCGCCGCCTGCGACCCACTGCTCGGAGGCGAGCAGGAGCGGTCCGGCCGTCACGGCGACGACGACCACCGACCAGGTGACGAGGGCGAGAGCGGTGAGCGCTGGCGGGCACCGGAGGGCGAAGCGCCGCTCGCTGCCGTAGGCGGAGCCGGTCACGAAGACGTCGCCGACGACGGGCGCGAGAGCGAGGGCGGTGGCCACCGCGGCGACGACGACGGCGATCGCCCCGCCGACCCCGTCGGTCTCGGGCCTCCCCGGCCCGGCGGCCCACGCCGCCGCCGCCAGCGCCCCGGGCACGCCCACCCGGACGGCGGTGAGGCTAGACGCTCGGGGCACCAGGGTGGCGATCAGCACGAGCAGCCACCCGGTCCAGGCCATCGCGGTGGCGACGTCGCGCACGGCGTCGGACCGGCCGTCGAGCGCGTCGCCGAGCACCGGACCCACGGCCAGGGGCACGAGAACCCAGAGGGCGCGCAGGGCCCACACGGCGAGGGTGGGTGGGGACGGCATCGACACCGCCGGGGAGATTTGCCCACGGCGTGCCCCCCTGACCACTCTTGACCTGACGGACCGGGCCCCGCTCGACAGGACCCGGCGACCACAAGGGGATCTCGTGCCGAGCGGAGACGCCACACCGGGGAAGCGAGGGCCGGGATCGAGCTGCGCCCCACTCCACGTCCCGGCCGCCTTCGGCGTCCCCACCGGTGTGGGGAGCCTCCCTCACGACGACCCCTCCGCCGCCGTCGACTTCGTCCTCCGCCACCTCCCCGAGCTGCCGGCGGCGCCCAGCCTGCCCGCCCGCGACCCCCAGGAGTCGATGCTGGCCCAGGCCGCGTGGGGCATCACCGGGGTGGACGTCCGAGAGGACGGCACCCTCGGGGTCGACCCCGACGGGCTCGACCCCGAGGCCCCGCTGGGCGGTGGAGGCCTCACCGGACCACCGTTCGTGACCCTCCAGACCTTCCTGTCCGCCGTCGCCGGCCGCACCGGGGCCATCAAGGTCCAGCTGACGGGCCCGGTCACCCTGGCCCAGGCCCTCGTCGATGCCGGCACCGAAGCGGCGCTCGCCCGAGCGGTGGCGGGCGCGGCCGTCCGGGCCCGGGCGGTGGCCCTGATCGATGCTGTGGGGGCGGTCGCTCCCGAGGCCCCCGTCGTCGCCTTCCTCGACGAGCCGGCCCTGGTCGGTGGCCCACCCCCGGAGCTGGGCCACCCCGATGCTGTGGTCGACCTGATGTCGAGCGCCCTGGCGGCCTGGGAGACTCAGGCTGTCACCGGCATCCACTGCTGCGGTGCCACCGACTGGAAGACGCTGCTGCAAGCGGGGCCCAGCATCCTGTCGGCGCCCGTCGGGGCCGCCTTCGGTCCCGGTGCCGGTGCCCTCGCCGCGTTCTTGGAGCGTGACGGGTGGATCGCCTGGGGCGCCGTCCCAACCGACCGGCCTCTGGGCGACTCGGCATCGCTCTGCTGGCGCGAGCTGTCGGCACAGTGGTGCGAGCTGGTGCAGGCCGGCTGCGACCCGGTCCGCATCCGCCGCCAGGCGTTGGTCAGCCCGGCGTGCGGCCTGGCCTTCCACCACCTGTCCCAGGCCGAGCGGGTGCTGGAGCTGACGCGGTCGGTGGGCCGACGGATCCACGACCAGCTGGCCGGGGTGCGCCTCTCCGTCGGCGCCTAGTGCTGCCGCAAGCATCCGCGCCGGCAGGCGCGTGGGTCGGCCCCGGGCAGACCTCGGCCACCCCGTCCGGAGCTGGCGGCACAGCCCGAGCGTCAGCGGCTGGTCCGCCGGCGCTTTGACCGGGAAATCGCGTCCTGAAGGCGTCAGACCCGGCGCAGCGCGTCGACCAGGCGGCGGAGGGTGCCCACCTTCTCGGTCTCTGCCTGCTCGGGCGCCTGGAAGGCCACGTCCAGAGCCTCCTTGGTGGAGCGGCCGTCGACGCCGGTCTCGTCGATGAACTGGGCGTAGAGGTTCTCCAGCCACACCGCGTTCGGGTCCTGGACCTCGTCGGAGCCATCCACGGCCTGGGCCAGGGCGACGCTCTCGCCGCCCACCCCTGCCACCGGATCGTGGAAGCCGGTGATCCCGGTCAGTCCCGGCGACAGGTCGTCGGCATCGCGGCCCACGGAATCCTGGGCGCCGTCCTCCCGGAAGTCGCTTCGCTTGGCCAGGGCGGTCGGCTCCTCCGGCGGAGCCTCGGGTCCGCTGTGATCGCTCCCCGACCCGAACACGCCGCCGAGGTCGGTGTCGCCGCCGAGGTCGGTCGCGGACGGGTCGTGGGCGAACGGGTTGCCCTGGGCCCACCGTTCCCAGGCATCCTCGTCGACCTCTCCGATGTCGCCATCGGCGCCGATGGTCGACTCGCTCACGTCGACATCGACGACGTTGCCGACGCTGTCATCGGGCTCGGATCCGCCGGGCGCGGCGAAGGGATCGGGGGACGCCCCCTGCCGACCGTCGATGGCCGAGGGCTCGGGGCACGCGTCGCGGGGCTGGGTGGAGAAGGGCTCGGCCACGACCTCCAGCAGCCCGGCCCGGGCCAGGCGGGCCACGATGGCGGCGGTGGAGTACTGGCCCCGACCCATCGAGGCGGCCAGCTCGACGATGGTGCGGGGCCCCGACAGCGAGGTCACCAGCTCCCAGTCCTCGCGGAGCAGGGTCACCTCGGCCGCGTCGTTCGGCAGGTTGCGCCGCGGCGACACCCAGGCCGACAGCGAGGGGACGACGTCGCTCATCTCGTCCACGCTCCGCACCCGGCGTCGGACCTCGTTGACGATGGCCTCGACGTTGAACCCGCGGTACGAACCGCTCCAGTGCATGGTGTCGGGCTCGAACTCGAACTGGCCGTCGCCGTCGCCGTCGCGGAACAGGTTGATCAGCGGGTCGTAGATCACCGAGAGCACGACCGATGCCAGCAGATCGGGGTCGATCGAGCCATGCTCGATCAGCAGCTGTCCCACCCTGGGCGACTCGCCGGCTTCGTCGACCGCGGCGGTCCACATGTCGGGGGTGAGCCGTCCCGGACGGACGAGGGCGGAGGCCAGGGCGTCGTCGGTGCCGGGACCCCGCGCGAAGTAGAGCTGACCCTCGTGGAGGTACACCGTGGTGCCCCCACCGCCGGCGAAGCGCACCGCTCCGGTGCGACCGTCGGAGGAAAGGACCCGCAGGGCACCTGCAGGGGAGTAGTCGTCCAGAGTTCCGTTCAGGGCCATGTGCGCTGCGTCCCGTCGGTCGGAGGGGCGGGGGTGCCGACCCCCCTCTGATCGGCTGGCCCGGCCCGGCCTTGAGGGTTCGGGCCCGAGCCGACCCTGAGGGGTCGGGCCGGGAGGTGTTCGGGCGCTCGCCGGCGCCCGAGGCTGTCCCAGGGGCCTCGTATGCTCGGCTCCCCATGGACCGCGACCTCGACGACGACCGGGCCGCCGAGGCCGCAGAGAGGGCCGCGGCCCTGCGGGCGGAGATCGCTGACCACGACGAGCGCTACCACCAGCTCGACGCGCCCATCGTGTCCGACGCCGACTACGACGGCCTGGTCCGAGAGCTGCGCGCCCTCGAGGACGCCCACCCGGATCTCGTGACCGACGACTCACCCACCCAGCGGGTCGGCGGCGCCCCCAGCGCCCTGTTCGCGCCCGTGGCCCACCGCCAACCCATGATGTCGCTCGACAACGCCTTCGACGCCGACAGCCTGGCCGCGTGGGGCGAGCGCCTGGAACGCCGGCTGGGAGCCGGCCCCGACGACGACCCGGTCGACTACGTGTGCGAGCTCAAGATCGACGGCGTCGCCATCTCCCTCGTCTACGAGGACGGCCACCTCGCCCAGGCGGCCACCCGCGGCGACGGCCGGGTGGGCGAGGACGTCACCGCCAACGTCCGCACCATCGACGACCTCCCCGAGGACCTGGGCCCCGGGGCCCCCCGCCTGCTCGAGGTGCGGGGCGAGGTCTACATGTCCCGGTCCGCATTCGGCCGGCTCCAGGC
The DNA here is from genome assembly GCA_038233075.1 of Acidimicrobiales bacterium. Lineage (GTDB taxonomy): Bacteria > Actinomycetota > Acidimicrobiia > Acidimicrobiales > Iamiaceae > Iamia. The sequence goes on along the minus strand of JBBSMQ010000001.1, from coordinate 152,220 downwards.
CACCCAGGAGGACCTCAACCGGGCCCGGCTGGCCGAGGGCCGCAAGCCCACCCCGGTGGCGGTCAACCCCCGCAACGCCGCGGCCGGGTCTTTGCGCCAGAAGGATCCCGCGGTCACCGCCCAGCGTGAGCTGTCGATGTGGTGCTACCAGCTGGGCGAGGTGGACGGCGGCCCCGGCTTCGCCCGCCACCGCGGGACGCTCGACTTCCTCGCCGGGGCCGGTCTGCCGATCAACCCGGAGATCACGGTCCTGTCCACCCTCGAGGAGGTGCTGGCCTACTGCCTGCGCTGGCAGGACGATCGCCTCGGGCTCGACTACGACATCGACGGCGCGGTGGTGAAGGTCGACGACCTGGCCACCCGCGACACCCTCGGCTTCACCGCTCGGGCCCCGCGGTGGGCGGTGGCCTACAAGTTCCCACCCGAGGAGCGCACCACCCGACTGCGCTCGATCATGGTGTCGGTGGGCCGCACCGGTCGGACCACGCCCTTCGCCCAGCTGGAGCCGGTGTTCGTGGGCGGCGCCAACGTCAGCCAGGCCACCCTCCACAACCAGGACCAGGTGGCGGCGAAGGACGTGCGCCCCGGTGATGTGGTGGTGGTTCGCCGGGCCGGCGACGTGATCCCCGAGGTGGTGGGCCCGGTCCTGCCGCGCGACGACCCCGATCGTCCGCCCTGGGACTTCCCCACCACCTGCCCCTGCCCCCGGGCCTCGACGCTGGTGCGCCCCGAGGGCGAGAGTGACACCCGCTGCGTCGATCCCGAGTGCCCGTTCCAGCGGGCGGGCACCATCGAGCACTTCGCCGGCCGCGGCTCCATGGACGTCGAGGGCTTTGGCGAGGCGCGGGTGCGGCTCTTCCTCGACCTCGGCCTGGTGGCCGACATCGCCGACCTCTACGCGATCGACTGGGACCGCCTCGTCGCCCAGCGCACCCTGGTCACCGGTTGGGCCACCGAGGCCGTGGCCACGGCCCGGGACCGCACCGGCGACGAGGGCTCCCGCCTCGAGGCCGTCGAGCAGTCCGACCTGGTCGCCACCACCCCGTCCGATGCCGAGGCGGCGCTCGGCGCTTCGCTGGTGGCCGACCTGGCGGCCGACCCCGGCCGGTTCCGCTCCACCGCCGACACCCTCCGCGGTCTGGGCGAGGAGGCGGTCGCCAACCTCCGAGCCGCCATCGACGCCACCCGCGACCGGCCCCTGGCCAAGCTGCTGGTCGGGCTCAACATCCGCCACCTCGGGCCCGCCGGTTCGGAGGCGCTGGCCGCCGCCCTCGGCCACATCGACGCCATCGAGGTCACTCGCGAGGAGGCGATGGCCGCGGTGGAGGGGGTGGGGCCGATCATCGCCGCCGCGGTGCGGGCCTGGTTCGACGACGAGGCCAACCGGGCCGTGGTCGACAAGCTGCGGGTTGCGGGCGTCAACCTGGAGGGCCCCGCCCGGCCCGACGTCGAGCCCGTGCTCCTCGGCCGAGCCGTCGTCGTCACCGGCACGCTCGAGGGCCACAGCCGCGAGGAGGCGGCCGAGGCCATCAAGGCGCGGGGCGGCAAGAGTCCCGGCAGCGTGTCGAAGAAGACCTACGCCGTGGTGGTGGGAGCCGAGCCCGGCGCCTCCAAGCTCACCAAGGCCGAGGACCTGGGCGTCCCCGTCCTCGACGAGGCTGCCTTCGGGGCCCTGCTGGAGACCGGCGAGCTCCCCGCCCCGGCCGACGGCGCCTGACCGTTCTCGCCCGCCCGCCGCTCCCACGTTCTCGCGAGAAGCGGGGTGGACGGTCCCGGTGTCGTCAGTCCCAGCGGACCGGAAGCTCGCGCAGGCCGCGAAAGATGAGGGTGGGCTTCCAGCGCGGTTGGTCCAGCTCCACCCGCAGCCGGGGGAACCGATCGAAGAGTGCGCCCAGCGCCACCTCGGCCTCGACCCGGGCCAGCGGTGCCCCGATGCAGTGGTGGATTCCGAAGCCGAAGGAGAGCGGCGGGCCCTCGTCACGGCCGAGGTCCAGGCGGTGCGGGTCGGAGAACCGCTCGGGATCGCGGTTGGCCGCCCCCAGCAGCACGATCACGAACCGGCCGGGTGCGATGGACGCGCCGCCCACCTCGAGAGGCTCGACCGGGATGCGCTGGACGAGCTGGACCGGGCTGTCGTAGCGGAGCAGCTCCTCGACGCCGCGAGCCCGCAGCTCGGGCTCGGTCCGCCACCGGTGGAACTGGTCCGCGTGGCGCCACAGGTGCAGCATGCCGTTGCCCATCAGGTTGGCGGTGGTCTCGTGGCCGGCGATGAGGAGCAGGGCGGCGAAGGCCACCAGCTCGTCCTCGGTCAGGCGGTCATCCCCGTCGGCGGCGGCGATGAGGGCGGAGAGCAGGTCGTCGTCGGGATTCGTCCGGCGACGGTCGATGAGCTTGCGGAGGTAGCGGTCCAGTAGGACGGCGGCGTCGTCGGCCCGCTGGCGGATCTTCCGGGAGGTGACGGCCGTGGCGTCGAGGCCGGCCACCACGTCGGGCACCCAGGCTCCGAACTGTTCGTGGTCGTCGCTGGGCACCCCGAGCAGGTCGCAGATGACGATGACCGGGAACTTGTAGCAGTAGGACTCCAGCAGCTCGGTGCCCCCGTCGAGGGCCAGGTCGTCGAGCAGGCGGTGGGCCAGGGACTCGATGTCGGGCCGCAGCCGCTCGACCACCCGGGGGGTGAACGCCCGCGACGCCAAGGCGCGGATGCGGGTGTGGTCGGGCGGATCGAGGCTGATCAGGAGCCGTTGGACGAGGGCGATGAACGTTCCCTCGCCGACGCCTTCGCCCTTGCTGTCGGCCAGCTTGAAGACGAGGCGACCGGGCGCCTCGGCCAGCAGCCCGGCTCCGTCGCGGCCGGCCCGCACCCTCAGGTCCACGAGGCCCTCGTTGCTCGAGGCGTGCGGGTCCTTCAGCACCGCCAGCCCCTCGTCGTACCCGCTCACGAGCGTGGCTCCCACGCTGGCGTGGTGCACCCGCTCGTGGTCACGGAGTCGCTGGTAGAGGGGATAGGGGTCGGCCCGGAACGACGGTTGGGCCAGGAAGCGGACGGTGTCGAGGGAGCGGAAGCGGGGGGCGGCAAAGGTGGCGGTCATGGTGTGGTGATCTCCTCGATGAGGTGGCGAAACGTCGGCGCCGACGGGCTGTCGGGGTCGAGCACCCGGTCACTGAGCATCTCCAGGAAGAGGCGGAGCACGTGCGCCCGGCCGGTGACGAACCCGGTGGTCCCCTCCTTGGTGGCGAAGCCCTCGAGGAACGTGCTGATCACCTCGACCAGGGCCTCCGCATCGACGTCGTCGCGGAAGAGCCCTACCTCCTGGCTGGTCCGGTTGAGGGCCCCGAAGCGCTCGACGGTGAGCTCGTCGAAGCGGGCGAGCGCGGTGCGCACCACCTGGTTGCTCTTGGCCGCCACCCGGAGTGAACCGAGGATGGTGTTGTCGCCCGGTCCGAACATGTCGGCCATCACCGCACCGTGGACCTCGGCCAGCACCTCGGCCCGATCGTCGCCGGCGGCGGCGACCTTTTCGAAGTAGGGATCGTCGGCCTCGCTGAGGCGCTCGGCCACCGCCGCGTAGAGCTCGTCCAGCGACGAGAAGTAGTGGTACAGGGCGCCGGCCGACAGGCCCGCCCGGTCGAGGATGCGTCGACTGGTGGCGGCGGCCGGACCCTCGGTCAGCAGCACGTGCACGGCGGCGTCGATGAGCCGGTTGCGGACCTCGGCCCTGCGCTCGTCGCTGATCTTGGGCATGCCGCAGTATCAAACCGAACGATCGTTTTGTCAAGGGTCCGGCGGCAGGGGTCAGGCGGAGGATCGGCGCCTGCACGACGCCGCCGAGGCGAGTGGCCAGGTCGAGGTGCTGTGGTGAGAGTCGAGCCGGCGCCGAGAGCGCCCCGCCCCGCCCATGGCGCGGACCCCGACCGGCCCTGATCAGAAGACCTTGATGGTGTAGGTGATGGTGCGGGCGTCGTCGGGACCCTGGGCCACCTTCCAGAACCGCACGCCGATCTGCACCGCACCGGTGTCGTACTTGGTGACGGCCTTGCCCGGCCCGGGCTGGTACTTCACCACGTTCTTGTTGTTCGGGCGAGGACCCAGCCGGCGCTGCTCCTCGGAGAGGTTGGCGTAGGCCTCGGTGCCAGGGGCGATGGCCCCGACCATCTGCTCCTCGGGGATGGCGACGCCGTTGATGGTCAGCCGGCCGTCGTAGCCCTGCTCCAGCTCCACGCCCACGGGCGCCTGGCGGGCGACCTGACCGCCGGGCTGGGGGTCGTAGGCGACGATGGCGACATCGTCGCCCTCGCCGACCGACCCCCCACCGGAGCGGGCCGCCACCACCAGCGCGACGACGGCCGCGGCCAGCACCACCAGGATGGCCAGCCGACGCACCGAGAACAGCGGCTGGGGCGGGGGGTCGCGGATGAGGGAGGGGTCCGATCGGTCCTCGCCCTCGCTGACCACGACCTCGCCCCCATCGGGGGTGAGCGACGGACCCTCGTCGGGCCGGTCGGGGGGCGGGGGTCGGTCGTCCATGGCGGATCCATGGTGCCAGCACCTCGGGGCCCTGCGGACATCGGTCCCGACGCGCAGCGAGCTCGCTGACCCGACCGCTCTGGTGGTCGGAGCACACGGGGGGGGCGTGCCGATCGATCACCGGCACGGGTGCGGGTCGCGATGGTGCACGAGCCGGCGAAGGGGGGCCAGTACCCTCGTCACGTGGCGATGTCCCGCATGACCGAGCAGGTCGGTCGGGTGCTCGGAGGCCGCTACCGCCTCCTCGCCCCCATCGGACGAGGGGCGTCGGCCCAGGTGTTCGTGGCCGACGACGTGCGCCTCCGGCGCCAGGTGGCGGTGAAGGTCCTCCATGACGCCCTGGCCGGTGACCAGCAGTTCCTGCGTCGCTTCCGCGCCGAGGCCCACGCCGCCGCCGCCCTCAACCACCCCCACGTCTTGGCCGTCTACGACTGGGGACAGGACGGCGACGACTCCCCCTGGATCGTCACCGAGTACCTCGGGGGAGGCAGCCTGCGCGCCCTCCTCGACCTCGGTCACCGCCTCACCCCCTCCCAGGCCCTGGTGGTCGGCCTCCAGGCCGCGTCGGGCCTGGCCTACGCCCACCGCCGCGGCTTCGTGCACCGCGACGTCAAGCCCGCCAACCTCCTCTTCGGGGATGAGGGACGCCTCCGCATCGCCGACTTCGGCCTGGCCCGGGCCCTGGCCGAGGCGGCGTGGACCGAGCCCCAGGGGGCGGTCGTGGGCACGGCCCGCTACGCCTCCCCGGAGCAGGCCCAGGGGATGGCCCTCACGGGGCGGGCCGACGTGTACGCCCTGGCGCTCGTGCTGGTGGAGGCGGTGACCGGCGAGGTCCCCTTCGCCACCGACACCACCGTCGGCACCCTCATGGCCCGGGTGGGACGACCGCTCGTCGTGCCCGGCGGGCTCGGACCGCTGGCCGGACCGTTGACGGAGGCGGGCGCCGCCGGCCCCGACGAGCGTCCCGACGCCCGAGGCCTCGCCACGGCCCTCTCCCGGGTCGCGGCCGAGCTCCCCCGACCGCGCCCGGTGCCGCTGGCCGGCGCCGACCTGGACCTGACCGATGACCGCGACCTGACGGATCTGGCGGGGACGGGACCGCTCCGCCCCGACGTCGACGACCTCGACGACCTCGACGTTCCCGCCTTCGTGTCGTCCGGGCGGAGCGAGGAGGCCGAGCAGGCTGACGGCCGACCCCGCGACCGCATGGACGATCTCGACGTCCCCGCCTTCGTGCGGTCCGGTGACGGACTGGGCGACGAGGGAGAGCTCTCGGGCGGCCCGCGCCAGGCCGAGGATGCGGTCACGGCCGGCCCGGTCGGTCGGCGACCGGGACCGGGGTCCAAGCCTGCCCCTGGCGCCGACGCCACGGTCCTGGTGGGCGCCGGGTCCTCTGGCCGTCCCCCGGGATCGAGCGGGACCGCATCCGCTTCCACCGCGAACGATGGTCTCGCCCGCCTCGGGCGGGTGGCGAGCGACGCCGAGCCGGCCGACGACCCTGACGGCGGGGCTGAGGACGACATCGTCGAGGGCGAGGACTGGGACCCTCGCTCGCCCACCGGACGGCGCCGTCGCTGGCCGGGGCGACTGCTCCTGGTGGTGCTGGTGGCCGGTCTGGGCGCGGTGATGGCCCTGCTGGCCGCCGACCTCACCCGGGCCACGCCCACCCATCCGGTGCCGACGGTGACCGACCTGTCCGCCACCGAGGCCGAGGCCAACCTGACCGACCTGGGCTGGGTGGTCACCTCGGAGGAGGTGCGCCGGGACGGGACGACCGCAGGCGACGTCCTCGGCACCCGGCCCGGGCGCGGCACGGTGGTCGAGGAGGGCCAGCCCGTCACCGTGCTGGTGTCCGTCGGCGCCACCCTCGTCGCCCTCCCCCCGGTCGCGCCCGGGATGGGTGCCGAGGAGGCCACCAACCTGCTGACCTTCTTCGGTCTGGAGCCCGACGTCGAGCGTCGCTTCGACGAGGAGGTGCCGGCCGACGTCGTCATCTCGGTCGCCGACGGCCTACCCGATCGCATCGAGACCGGTGCCACCGTGGGCCTGGTCGTCTCCGACGGGCCCCAGCCCCGCACCGTCCCCTCGGACCTGGCCGGCTCCTCCCAGGACGAGGCGGTGGCCGCCCTCGCCGCCGAGGGCCTCGTCGCCGCGGTGGAGCCCCGCTTCAGCGATGACGTGGCCGAGGGCGTCGTCATCGCCACCGACCCCGGCGCCAGCGCCGAGGTGGCCCGCGACAGCACCGTCACCGTGGTCGTGTCCCAGGGGCCTGACCTGGTGACGGTGCCCGACGTCAGCGGCGTCGCCACCCTGGCCGAGGCCGTCGCCGCCATGGAGGGAGCGGGTCTGGTGGCCGGGGGGGTCCGGGGCCCCGCCGTGGGCACCCCGTCGGGCACCGACCCGGGTGCGGGCCAGGAGGTCCGCCGCGGCTCCGAGGTCGACATCATCCTGGAGTGAGGTTTCGTTCTCGAGCGGAGCTTCTCGAACGAGCTGGTCGTGTCTCCCTCCGGTCGACGCTGCTTTCGCACGGATCGACCAGCAAGCTGGACCGATCCGTGGACGAGGGGGCTCCGGCGGAGCCTCTGCCCCCTTGTGCTCCCCCGCCCGGTTTCTCCGGGAGCCCGCGCCCCCTCGTGCTCCCCCGCCGGGGCGTGGTTTGGGCGCGGCCTCCGCTGCCCGGGTGACCAGGAACACAGCCCGCCCCAGCTCGATTGACCCGCGGGTCAAGTACGGTCCGTCCGTGGCCGTCGAGGGGGAACCAGCGATGCCGGGGCCCACGGAACGGCCGGAGGACGAGGCGGCGCTGCAGACGGACCGCTCGCCGCGCACCATCCTCGTCACCCTGCTGCTGGGCCTGTTCACGGTCAACGTGACGGTGACGATCCTCGCGGTGTCCATCCCCCGGATCTCCGACGATCTGGGGGCCAGCCAGAGCACCCTGACCTGGGTGGTCAGCGGGCCCATCCTGGCCTTCGGCATCATCGGCCCGGCCGTGGGCAAGCTGGGCGACCTGTGGGGCCAGCGCCGGGTGTTCCTCCTCGGCCTGGCCGGTGCCGCCGTCAGCGCCGGGGCCAGCGCCCTGGCCTGGAGCGCGGGCTCGCTCATCGCCTTCCGCGTGGTGAGCGCCGCGCAAGGCGCGGCCACCGGTCCCGCCTCCTTCGCCCTGATCGCGCTGGTGTACCCGCGCGCGCAGCGGGTGCGAGCCCTGGGCTGGTGGTCGATGGTCGCGGCGGGGGGTCCGGTCGTGGGAGTCGTGATCGGCGGACCCCTCGTGGCCACCTTCGGCTGGCGGGTGTTGTTCGCGGCGCAGGTGCCACTCGTCCTCGGGGCGCTGGCGGTGGCGATGCGGATCCTGCCCGAGACGCCCCGTCGAGGTGAGCGCGCCTTCGACTGGGGCGGTGCCGTGCTCCTCGCTCTCGCTGCCACCCCCCTGCTGGTGGCCCTGAACCTGGCTCCGGGACGAGGGTGGTCGGACCCGGTCGTGGTCGGGCTGCTGATCCTGGCCCCCTTCGCCGGAGTGTGCTTCCTGGCCCACGAGGGCCGGACGCCGCGACCTCTGGTCCCGCCGCGCTACCTGCGCCGTCGCAACTTCACCCTGCCCATCGTGATGCTGGGGCTCATGAACGCCGCCTACATGGGCAGCTTCGTGCTCACGCCCCTGCTCATGCAGAACGTGCTCGGCTTCGACGAGACCCGGACCGGTCTGGTGTCCACTGCCCGTCCCCTCGCCTTCGCCGTGGCCGGACCGCTGGCCGCCCTGGTCGTCGTCCGCGTGGGCGAGCGCGGCACCGGCGTCATCGGCGCGCTCGCCCTCGTCGGCTCCATGGTGGGGATGTCCACCATCGGGGTGGGCACGACCACGGTGGTCATCGTGGGGGGCCTCGCCCTGGCCGGGGTGGCGATGGGGATCTCCAACCCGGCGATGTCCTCGACGGTGGCCCACGCAGTCGACGAGGCGGACCTCGGTGTCGCCGGCGCGGCCCAGCAGATGGTCTCGCAGGTGGGCGTCACCTTCGGGATCCAGCTGCTCCAGACGGTGCAGCAGGTGCGCGACCCGGTGGCGGGCCTGGAGCGCAGCTACTCCCAGGCGTACCTGGCAGCCGCGGTGCTAGCGGGGTTGTGCGTCGTCGTGGCGGCGGGTGTCCGCCGCAGCACCGCACCCGGTCGCCGCCACCCCGATCCCGTGGCCGGCGCTGACGTGGTCGATGCCGAGCTGGCCGGGGTGCCCGTGCCCGCCGGAGGCCTGGCGGCCCCCCAGCCCACCCTCAGCGACTGAGAGGCCCAGCTGAGGCCCACCCCCGGACCGGCGGCAGCAGGCGCGCCAGACCGTCGGGAGGAGCCCCAGGTTCGCGGGGCTGCTCGCGGCGGGGAGGTCGAGGGGATCCTCAGGTGTCGGTGATGTCCTTGATGCGACCGGCGATCTCGAGCTGCACGGGGTCGATGGTGCCGCTCTGCATGGCCATGAGCTTGGTCATGTCGCCGGTCACGGTGATGTGGCCGGACATGAAGGCCTGCATGCCGGCCTGGGGGTTGCCCTCGACCAGGATCGCCCGGGCCACCTCGTAGGGCAGCGAGACGGTGAGCTCGGGCGAGTCGAGGTGGCCGAGGTCCATGTCCACCTCCTCGCCCGTCGAGTCGATGTGGGCCTCGACGAGGTCCCCGTCGCCGACGCCGTCGGGGCACTCCTTGACGTTGAGGTTCATCTTCATGGCGTGGGGCGGATCGCCGGCCTTGCCGCGGTACTCCTCGCGGATCGCCTTGGCCTGTTCGAGCCACTCCTCACTCAGGAACTGCGCCACGGAGTCCTCCTCGGGGGTTCGCGCAAGTCGGGGTGGGCACGTTACCCGGACCCGGTGGACCCACCGGCGAGGTCGCCGGACCGGCTTCGGTGAACTGGTCGGGTCCGGGCCCGGCGTCGCGCCGGATCGGCGCCTCGACCCGGTCCGGCTCCGGGTGGGGCAGACCGGCCTGCGCCGCCACCGTCTCCACCTCCTCCTCGGGGGCCACCGGGGCCCGCCGGGTGGGTCGCATCCACAGGGCGACGGCGGCGCCGAGCATCGCCAACACGGCGCCGACCAGGAACGCCGGGGTGAGGTTGTCGACGTCGCTCGCGTAGATCGACGCCATCACGGTGATGCCGAAGACGATGCCGATCTGGTTGGCCAGGCGTTCCGACGCCCCGGCCATGCCCAGGTCGTGCTCGGCCACCGCATCGGCCAGGGCGGTGGTGAGGGCGGGTCGCAGGAGTCCGTAGCCGATGCCCTGCAGCAGCAGGCCCGCGCCCACGACGACCACGAGGGACCCGACGGCCGAGCCGACGGCGAGGCCGGTGAGACCGGCGGCCAGGCAGAGCCCACCAGCGACGGCCGCCACCCGCACCCCGGCTCGGGCGGTGACCCGGCCCCCGAGGGGTGAGGAGGCGGCGAAGAGGGCAGGTCGGATGGCGAGGATGGGCACCGCGCTGGTGAGGGAGTAGCCGAACTGGCGCACCAGCATCAGTGAGGCGAGGAAGAACCCGCCCATGTAGGCCGCACCGGTGAGGGTGCTGGCGGTCAGGGCGGCGCGCGGCGCCGGGGTGCCGACGAGGTCGAGCGGCACCAGGGGGGCGACGGCGCGCCGCTCGAGGAGGGTGAACCCGGCCAGGGAGACGAGGGCCACCGCCAGGCACCCGATGGTGGTGGTGCTGGTGAACCCCCAGTCCGGGGCCTGGTCGACCGCGAGCAGGAGGGGACCGATCCCCAGCGCCAGGGCGAGCGCTCCGGGCACGTCGAACCGGGCCCGGACCCGCGGCGTCTCGCGCAGCACGGCCCATGACGCCGCCAGCGGCACCATCATCACCGTCGCCTGCAGGATGAACAGCAGGGGCCAGCCCACCGCGTCGATGGCGGGGGCACCGACGATCAGCCCGATGACCGGTCCCACGGCGGCGATCATCGACCACCACCCCATGGCCCGGGCTCGGCGCTCGCCGTGGTGGACGGCGTTGATGAGGGCGAGCGAGCTGGGCATGGTGCTGCTGCCCGCTACCTGGCTGAAGGTGCGCCACCCGATGAGGGCGGCGGGGTTGGGCGCCGTGGCGCTGAGGGCGGTGGACACCACCGCCAGGGCGAAGCCGGCGATGAACACCCGCCGGTGGCCGTGGAGGTCGCCCAGCTTGCCCAGCACCGGCAGGGCGAGGGCCGAGCCGAGCATCGGCAGGGTGATGAGCCAGGCCAGGCCGGCCTCGTCCACGCCGAAGTCGGTGGCGATGGTCGGAAGGGCGAGGGTGAGGATCGTGACCGGGAAGGCGGTCGCGAACAGCCCTGCCAGACCCACGAACAGCACGGCGCGGGGATAGCCGTCCCGGCCGTCGAGCCAGGTCCCGACCCGGCCTCGGGCGCCGGTGAGCGCGTCCGCCGTCACCGGCGAGCGGGTGGTGCGAGGGCTCGGCGGGCGATGTGCTCGTCGGCCGCGAGGGAGGAGACGACGAAGCGGCCCACGAAGGCCGCGAGGTCCGAGGAGTCGACGGCGACCCGGCCGGTGCGGTGGAAGTGGCCGTAGTAGCCCACGGCACCGACCACGCCGTAGGCCAGCAGCAGCGGATCCTCGTCGCGGATGGTGCCGTCGGCGATGCCCTCGATGATGATGTCGGCCACATCCCGAGCATGGATCTCGGTGCCCTGGCGGAGCACATCGGCGAACTGCTTGTCCAGGTTCTCCACCTCGATCAGAGAGAAGAACCGGGTGTGGCTGGACATGTGCTCGAGCGAGGCCTCGGCCCCCTGGCGGATGCGCCGCAGGGGCTCCGCGCCGGGATCGATGGCCGCGGCCTGGGCCTGGCGCAGCCGGTGGCGGTTCTCCTCCACCAGGTCCCGGACCACGGCCTCCTTGTTCTCGAAGTACCAGTAGAAGAGTCCCTTGGCCACCCCGGCGCGCTCGACGATGTCGACGATCCGGGTCTCGTCGTAGCCCCGTTCGGCGAAGAGGTCGGCCGCGGCCTCGATGAGCTGGACCTTCCGCTCCCGTCCCTGGCTGGTGAGCTGCCGGGCGTCAGCCATGGGCTCGCCGTCGGGCGTGCGCTCTCGGCCGGGCGGACATCTCGACCAACATACTGACCCGCCGGTCAACGGGCCCGGCCCGTGCGTCAAGGTCAGGCATCGGCAGGCGCCGACGCCCCGCGGGCCGAAGCCGGATGCGGCCCCGGGGGCCACCGAGGGCCAGCATGGGCCCGACCCGGGTGTCGAGGAGGATGACCGTGACCACACCGATCCTGGAGGGCGCCGAGCCCTTCCACGCCGACGGCGACGACCGAGGGGTGCTCGTCGTGCACGGCTTCACCGGCAACCCGCAGTCGATGCGCCCGATCGCCGAGGCCCTGGCGGCCGAGGGCTTCACCGTCGACCTGCCGCTGCTGCCCGGCCACGGCACGGCGGTGGAGGACATGGTCGAGACCGGCTTCGACGACTGGCTGGCCGAGACCGAGCGGGCGTACGGGGCGCTGGCGGCGACGTGTCGTGCGGTGGCGGTGGTCGGACTGTCGATGGGCGGCGGCCTCACCGCCTGGCTGGCGTCGGACCACCCCGAGATCTCCGGCATCGCCTGTCTGAACGCCTTGGTCACACCGCCCGACGGCATGCGCGACGGCATCGAGGCGATGCTCGCGTCGGGTGATGTCGTCATGGCCGGCATCGGGTCGGACATCGCCAAGGAGGGCGTGACCGAGTTGGCGTACGCCGAGACCCCTCTCCGCCCCATGCTGACCCTCTTCGACGCCGCGACCGCGCTCCAGGACCGCCTGGGGCGCATCTCCTGCCCCGTCCTCGTCGTCACCAGCCCCCAGGACCACGTCGTGGACCCGACCAACGGCGATGTGCTGGCCGCCTCGGTCAACGGACCCGTGGAGCGGGTGACCGCCTCGGACAGCTTCCACGTCGTCACCCTCGACCACGATGGTCCCATGGTGGTGGCCGCGGTCGTCGACTTCTGCACCCGCGTCTGCGAGTCGCGGGGCGAGGACGCGTGACCGACCTGCGCCTTGGACGCCTGGACGACCCATGTGACATCACCCGTCCAGAGCCCGCAGTGGGCTGAACCTCGTCGGGGGTTGTTGGGAGCCCGCCTACGATGCGGCCATGGCCGAGAGGATCACCCGAGACGATGTGGCCCACGTGGCCCGCCTGGCCCGGCTGGCGCTCGGCGATGAGGAGCTGGACACCTTCACCACCCAGCTCCAGGCGGTGCTCGACCACGCCGCCGACGTCGAGGCCCTGGACCTGGCCGACGTGGCCCCGACCGCGCACCCCCTGGCCCTGGGCACTGTGCTGCGCCCCGACGTCGAGGGGCCCACCCTCGATCGGGCCGAGGTGCTGGCCTCGGCTCCCCGCGCCGAGGACGATCGCTTCCGGGTCCCCACCATCCTGGGCGAGGCCCCGTGATGGTGCACCGGTGACCGGGCCCTCGGACTCCTCGTACATCTCCGCCCGAGAGATCGCGGCCGGCGTCCGGGCCGGCGAGTGGACCGCCCGCCAGCTGGTCGACGAGCACCTCAGCGCCATCGAGATGGGGGACGGCGAGATCCACGCCTTCCTCCACGTCGACGCCGATGGCGCCCGGGCCGCAGCCGATGCCGTCGACGCTCGGGTCGCCGCCGGCGAGGACCCGGGTCCGCTGGCCGGGGTGCCGGTGGCGCTCAAGGACAACCTCTGCACCCGGGGGGTGCCCACCACCTGCTCCTCCCGCATCCTCGAGGGCTGGGTGCCGCCCTACGACGCCACCGTCGTCGAGCGTCTCACCGCCGCCGGCGCGGTGGCTGTCGGGAAGACCAACCTCGACGAGTTCGCGATGGGCAGCTCCACCGAGAACTCCGCCTTCGGCCCCACTCGCAACCCCCACGACACCACCCGGGTGCCGGGCGGCTCGTCGGGCGGCAGCGCCGCCGCGGTGGCGGCCGGCTTCGTCCCCCTGGCCTTCGGCTCCGACACCGGGGGCTCGATCCGCCAGCCTGCCGCTCTCTGCGGGGTCGTGGGGCTCAAGCCCACCTACGGCCGGGTGAGCCGCTACGGGCTGATCGCCTTCGCCTCCAGCCTCGACCAGATCGGTCCCTTCTCCCGGACGGTGGCCGATGCCGCCGTCGCCCTCCAGGTCGTCGGCGGCCCCGATCCCCGTGACGCCACCTCCGCCCCCGACGCCCAGCCCGACTACCTGGGCGCTCTCCACGAGGGCGTCGACGGTCTCCGGGTCGGCGTGGTGTCCGAGCTGCTGGCCATGGAGGGTGTCGCCCCCGAAGTGGCGGCCCAGACCCGCGCCGCGGCGGACGTCCTGGCCGCCGCCGGGGCCAAGGTCGAGGAGGTGTCGGTGCCGGCGGTCACCTACGGGCTGTCGGCCTACTACCTCATCGCCCCGGCCGAGGCCTCCAGCAACCTGGCCCGCTTCGACGGGGACCGCTACGGGCTGCGCGTCGATGCCGCTACCACCGACGAGATGATGATCGCCACCCGCACCCAGGGCTTCGGCGCCGAGGTGAAGCGCCGCATCATGCTCGGCACCTACGCCCTGTCGGCGGGCTACTACGACGCCTTCTACGGCCAGGCCCAGCGGGTGCGCACCCTCATCACCCGGGACTTCGCCGCCGCCTACGAGGAGGTCGACGTGCTGCTGTCGCCCACCTCGCCCACCACCGCCTTCGCCCTGGGTGACAAGACGGCCGACCCGCTCACCATGTACCTCAACGACGTGTGCACCATCCCCTCGAACCTCTCGGGCGATCCGGCGGTGTCCGTGCCCTTCGGCGTGGGGGCCGACGGTCTGCCCATCGGCGTGCAGGTGATGGCCCCGGCGCGGGGCGAGGTCGAGCTGCTCCGCACCGCCCAGGTGCTGGAGGCGGCCGCCCCGTGACGATCCCACCCCCCTCCGACCTCCACGTTCCTCCTCCCGAGGTGAGCACCCGATGACGATCGTGTTCAGCACCGTCGACTCCGACGAGATCCACACCGTCACCTCCGGGACCACGACCTACGAGCTGGTGTGCGGCCTCGAGGTCCACGCCGAGCTGGCCACCGTCACCAAGATGTTCTCGGGTGCGCCCAACCGCTTCGGCGACGAGCCCAACACCAACGTCGACCCCGTCACCCTCGGGCTGCCGGGCTCGCTGCCGGTGATCAACGAGAGGGCCGTCGAGCTGGCCGTCCGGTTCGCCGGTGCCGTCGGCGGCGAGGTCCGCCGATCGGTGTTCGCCCGCAAGAACTACTTCTACCCGGACATGCCCAAGGACTTCCAGATCTCCCAGTACGACCTCCCCATCGTGAGCGAGGGCCGCATCGAGCTCCCCGGCGGCCACGTAGTCGGCCTGGAGCGGGCCCACCTGGAGGAGGACACCGGCAAGTCCACGCACGTCGGGGGGGCGGGGCGAATCGCCGGGGCCGACCACTCCCTCGTCGACTACAACCGGGCGGGCGTGCCCCTGCTGGAGATCGTCTCCCGCCCGCACGTCCGCACCCCGGAGCAGGCCCGTCAGTACGTGGACGAGCTGCGGTCGATCCTGGTGGCCGCCGGGGTCAGCGACGGGAAGATGGAGGAGGGCTCACTGCGGGTCGACGCCAACGTGTCGGTCCGTCCGGTGGGGTCCGATGTCCTCGGCACCCGCTGCGAGATCAAGAACCTCAACTCGCTGCGCAGCCTCGGGCGAGCCATCGAGTACGAGGCCCAGCGCCAGGCCGACCTGCTCGCCGCCGGCGATGCGGTCGAGCAGCAGACCCGGCACTGGGACGAGGGCACGGGGCGGACGTCCAAGATGCGCTCCAAGGAGGAGGCCGACGACTACCGGTACTTCCCCGAGCCCGACCTGCTCCCCGTCGACCCCGACCCAGCCTGGGTCGAGCAGATCTGCGCCGCTCTGCCCCCGATGCCCGCGGCCCGACGCGCCGCCCTGGCCGATGCCGCCGGGGTGGGGCTGCCCAACGAGACGGTGGCCCTCATCGTGGAACGGGGCCAGGACGTCCAGGCGCGCGGGGCCATCGAGGCTGGTGCCGACCCGACTCGGGCGCTGGTCCACGTGAGCCAGAACCTCTCCGGGGACGGCGGGGCCACGGTGGCCCCCGATCGGGTGGCCGACCTCGTCGCCCTGGAGACGTCAGGGGCGCTGACCGCGACCCAGGCCAAGGCGGTGCTGGGCGAGATGGTGACCTCCGACGCCTCGCCGGCCGACATCGCCGCGGCCCGGGGCTTCGAGGCCATGGACACCGGCGCCCTGGAGGCCATGGTCGACGAGGTGATCGCCGGCCACCCCGACGAGTGGGAGCAGTTCACCACCGGCGACGACAAGACCCGGGGCAAGCTCACCGGCTTCTTCGTGGGCCAGGTGATGCGGGCGTCTGCGGGCCAGGCCGACGGCAAGGCCGTCACCGCCCTGCTCCGCGCCCGCTCCGGCGGCTGACCCCCGCCCACGACGGCACCCGCAACGCCCCCGCGGTGAGGAGCGGGCCCGGGCCATCGGCGTCTGGGCCGGTGTCTCGGGCCTCGGCATCGCCATCGGGCCGCTGCTTGGTGGCGACCTCCTCGAGCACTTCTGCTGGCACTCGGTGTTCCTGGTCAACATCCCGTGACCCTGGTCGCGGTGCCGGCGGGCTACTTCCTGCTGCCCAACAGCCGCAGCGAGACCCCCTCACCCCTCGATCCGCTGGGCGCGGTGCTCTCGATCGTCGGCCTGGGCTCCCTCGTCTACGCCATCATCGAGGCCCCTGCGGTCGGATGGTCGGACCCCGAGGTGGTGGGCGCGTTCGCCGTCGCCGTCCTGGCCCTCTCCGCGTTCGTGGGGTGGCAGCTGCGCTCGGAGCACCCGATGCTCGACGTGCGCTTCTTCCAGAACCGTCGCTTCACCGCCGCCAGCATGGCGATCACCATGGTGTTCTTCGCCCTGTTCGGGTCGATGTTCGTCATCACCCAGCGCGATGGGGCACCAGTGAGCGAGCGTAGCGAGCGAGCCAGACGGCGCGGGCTCTCCGGCGGCGGAGCTTGGGGAGCCGACGGCGCTCATTGGTGCTCGGCGACGATCGAGGTCCTGGGTGTGGTTGATGACGCGATGGAGCACCAGTGAGCGAGCCCGGCGACAGGTCATCGGGGGGCACCGCCGTGCCCGGCTACGAGATCGAGCGCGAGCTGGGCCGGGGCGGCTTCGCCGTCGTGTACCGGTCCCACCAGCCCAAGCTGCGGCGCACCGTCGCCCTGAAGGTGCTCACCAACGTCGACCCCACCGACGACGACGCCAAGCGTCGCTTCGAGGCTGAGTGCCAGGCCATCGGATCGCTGTCGTGGCACCCGCACGTGGTCACCGTGTACGACGCAGGAGCCACGCAGGACGGTCTGCCCTTCCTGGCCATGGAGCACCTGCCGTCGGGATCGCTCCAGGCCAAGCTGAGCGACCACGGCCCGGCACCGCTCGAGGAGGTGCTGCGCATCGCGGTGCAGATGTGCGACGCGCTGGGGGCAGCCCACAAGGCGGGGATCCTCCACCGCGACATCAAACCGGCCAACGTCCTCACCTCGCGCATCGGCGACTACAAGCTGGCGGACTTCGGCATCGCCCGCTTCGGCGACAGTCAGCGCACCGCCACCGGCGTCATCACTGGCACCGTCGCCTACACCGCACCCGAGGTGCTGCGTGGCGACCGGGCCTCGGCGTCGAGTGATCTCTACGCCTTGGGGGCCATGCTCTGCGCGGTGGCCACGGGCCAGACGCCGTTCGTGAAGGACGTCGACGAGTCGGTCGTCGCCATCATGTACCGCGTCAGCACCGAGGCGCCCCCCGCCCTCACCGACGTCGGCGTCCCCGCCGACGTCGCCCAGCTGATCCACGGGCTGATGGAGAAGGACCCGACCCGGCGTCCGGCCTCCGCCCTCGAGACGGCCCAGTGGGCCCAGCACCTCCAGGAGCAGCGGGGCATCGCCTCGGTCCCCCTCCACACCGATCCGGACCTCATGCCGGGGCTGCCCCCGGTCGCGAGAGCCGCCGGTGCCGCCTCGGCCGACCTCGCGTCGGAGCGCGACCACGGCTCGCCGGATGCCGCCCCGGCCCCGTCGACACCGGCGGCTCCCTCGTGGTCCCCGAGCCCGACACCGGCACCGCCGGTGGCCCCTCCCCCGGGCGCGCCGCCTCCTACCGGGGGCCCGGCCACGCCCTCCGGCCAGCCGGTGGCAGCCGGCGGAGCGGCGACGCCGGACCCGTCCGCGGTCGATGGCACGCCGGCGCCCTACGCCGGCACCCCGGCCCCGGCCGCCTACGGGCCCGCGCCCGGGGGACCGTCGGGGGCGCCGCCATCGGGCGCCTACCCGGCCGGTGGGGGGTACGGCTACGGGGCTCCGGCCCCGGGCCCCCCGGGGTCGGGCGGAGGCCGGCTCGTGGCCATCGTGGCGGTCGTCGCGCTGGTCGCGGTGGTCCTCATCGTGGTGCTGGCGTCCATCGTGAGCAGCGGTGACTCCTCGTCCTCGGAGGCGACGACCACCACCACTCGGGACGACACCACCACCACCACGGAGGGGGCGGGCAACACCGACGACCTCACTACCACCGCGCCGGCAGGCGACCCCTACCCGCCGGCGGCCCGCCGGATGTTCACCGACTCCTGCACCGAGGCCGGTGGCACCTCCGAGTCGTGTACCTGCGCCCTACGGGAGATCGAGTCGCGCTTCACCTTCGAGGAGTTCACCGACCTCGACCAGGAGATCCGCGACGGAGGCGAGCTGCCGCAGGAGCTCATGGGCATCATCACCGGCTGCGCCTGACCCGCTGGTCCCGCGAACCCGGTGGGCTGGTCGGCCCGCGGTCGACCAGGATCTTCCCATGGACCTCACCTTCCGTGTCCCCCGGGTCGACGAGCTCGAGCCGTTCATGCTCCCGGTGTGGCGGGGCTTCGGCGATCCGGCGCCCACCGCGGAGGCGATCGCGGACGAGGGCATGCTGTGGAAGCCGGCGCGCAGCATCGGGGCCCTCGACGGCGACGAGTGGGTGGGTGCCACCGGCGCCTTCACCCTGGACCTCACCCTCCCCGGCGGCACCGTCGTCCCCGCGGCCGGCGTCACCATGGTGGGCGTGGCCCCCACCCACCGTCGTCAGGGCGTGCTCACCGAGCTCATGCGTCGCCAGCTCGACGACGTGGCCGCCGGACCCGAGCCGGTGGCGGTGCTCACGGCGTCGGAGGCCTCGATCTACGGACGCTTCGGCTACGGCGTGGCCACCCGGGGCCTCCGCCTGCGCGTCGACCCGGCGTGGGCCCGCCTCCGCGCCGACGCCCCGGAGCCGCCGGGTCGGCTCCAGCAGATCACCGTCGACCGGGCCCGCACGGTGCTGCCTGCCGCCTACGAGCGCATCCGGGCCGGGCGGGCCGGGGCCGTGGGCCGCTCGGACGCCTGGTGGGAGACCCATGTCTTCCTCGACCGGCCGAGCCACCGCCACGGAGGGAGCGCCCTCATGGTGCTGCTCCACACCGACCCCGCCGACGAGGTCGACGGCTGGGCCACCTACCGGGCCCATGAGGCATGGTGGCCCGACCGGCTCCCGGCCAGCACCCTCCGCGTCGACGGGGTAGAGGCGGCCGACGACGCCGTGCACCTGGCTCTGTGGCGGGGCCTGTTGGCCCACGACCTCTACGCCGAGGTCGACGTTCTCCACGCCCCCCTCGATGATCCTCTGCTGCTGGCCGCCCGCGACACCCGTCGGGTGCGGGGCTCGGCCCTGTCGGACTGGCTGTGGCTGCGCATCCTCGACGTCCCGGCGGCCCTCGGTCCGAGGCGCTGGGGCGGGGCGGGCACGGTCGTGGTCGACGTCGTCGACGCCTTCCGGCCGGCGTCGGGCGGACGGTTCCGCATCGAGGCCGAGGCCGACGGCGCCGGCCAGGTCGCGCCGACCAGCGACGAGGCCGACCTCACGCTGGGGGCCGAGGAGCTGGGCGCCATCGCCCTCGGAGACCTGGCCCCGTCGGCCCTGGCCCGGGTGGGTCGGGCGTGTGAGCACCGGCCGGGCGCGTTGGCCGTGGCCGACGCCCTCTTCCACACCGACCTCGCCCCCCACTGCGCCACCCTGTTCTGAGAGGCCGAGCGGATAGGCGCCAACGTGGCAAAGTCGTACGAGACGCTCCCGAGGCCTCTCAGCGACAGCACGGTGCCGAGGCGCCAGCCGAGGCTGGGAGAGGCGGCGCTCCGGCGCTCTGTGGGCGCCCATCTATCCGTCTCGTCCGACGATCGGTCGATGCACTGGCATCCCTCACCGCGCACTCCCCCTGGACCGATCGGCGTCGACGGAGGATACCTGGTGCCACGTCGCTCTGGTGCTGGTGCCCGCGCCGACGAGGTGATCGGAACGCACGTCGGGGCGTGTGGGACGTTCACCGGTACGGGCCCGCCACCACTCCGAGCAGGGATCGGATCACGACCTCGGGGGTAGCCTGGGGGTGGTGAGCACCCCCGAGACCGCGCACCTCGACTTCAATGCGTGGCTGGCCTTCGAGGAGGCGAGCCCGGAGGTCCGTCACGAGCTGGTGGGCGGCAACGTCTACGCCATGACGGCGCCCTGCGCCGCCACAACCTCCTCGCCACCAGCGTCCTCGCCGGCGTCCGCGGCGCCGCCATCGCCGAGGGGTGCCGGGCCTACGTCAGCGACATGAAGGTGAGAGCCGGCGCCGACGGCTACTACCCCGATGTCATGGTCGCCTGCGGTGACCCGCCCGACGACCGCTTCGAGGATGCGCCCTGCCTCATCGTCGAGGTCCTGTCACCGTCCTCGGAGACCATCGACCGCCGCGAGAAGCTGGCCGACTACACCCGGATCGCCAGCCTGCGCACCTACCTCGTCGCTCATCCCGACATCCCCCGGATCGAGGTGCACCGCTGCCACGGCGACACCTGGGCCCAGTCGGTCCTGGGCCCCGGCGACACGCTGGCCCCGGACTGCCCGGCCGTCGAGCTGGATGTCGACGACCTGTACCAGGGCGTGGCCTAGGTCGGCGAACCCTCGACGAGCGCGGCTCCCTGTCGCCGCATCGACGAGCGCCGTGAGATGACGGACCGAGGACCGGAGCCTCACGGGTGTTCGATGCCGGCGACGGCCCAGGCGCCGCGATGGAAGCGGGCCAGGAGGGGGACGAGGCGGCCGAGGAGCATGACGCCGAGCGCGGCCCAGAGCCAGAGCACACCGAGGTCGGCCCGCAGCACGCCGAGGGCGAGCAGGACGAAGCCGATGCCCACGACGGCCATGGCCCGGGCCAGGTAGCGCAGATCACCGGCGCCGATGAGGACCCCGTCGAGGGCGAACACCACTCCCGCCACCGGTTGCAGCACCGCCACCCAGACGAGCAGGTCCGCGGTCAGGGCCTCCACCGCCGGGTCGTCGCTGAACAGCCCGGCCATCGGCACCCGCAGCACGAGCACGGCGAACCCCACCGCCACGCCGGCCGCCAGCCCCCACCCCAGGATGCGGCGGCCGGTGGCCTGCGCGGAAGCGCTGTCGCCGGCCCCCAGGGCGGTTGACACCAGGGACTGTCCGGCGATGGCCAGCGCGTCGAGCACCAGGGCCAGGGAGATCATGACCTCGAAGGCCACCTGGTGCGCGGCCAGCGGCACGTTCCCGAGGCGCGCCGCCACCGCGGTGGCCCCGCCGAAGGCCAGGCGCAGCGCTGCGGTGCGGATGAGGAGGTCGCGCCCGATGCGAGCCAGGCGGGCCAGGATCGCCCGGTCCGGCCCCCGCGCTGCGCCCAGGCGGCGGGCGGCGCCCAGCACCTTGACCAGGTAGACGGCGGCCCCCGCGCCCTGGGCCACCACCGTCGAGAGGGCCGAGGCTCCGATGCCGAACCCGAGCCCCTCGATCAGCACCACCTGCAGGCCGAGGTTGCCTGCCGCGGTGGCGGCGGCCACGACGAGGGGGGTGCGGGCATCCTGGATGCCGCGCAGGTAGCCGGTGCCGGCCATGGTGACGAGCAGGGCCGGGATCCCCACCAGGGAGATCCGCAGGTACACCAGGGCGTTGGTCGCCACCGCCCCCTGGCCGCCGAGCAGCCCGATGAGCGCGGGCCCGAGCGCGACGAGGACGAGCGCCGACACCACACCCAGGCCGAGGGCGAGCCACAGCCCCTGCACCGCCACGTGGACGGCCCCCCGGTCGTCGCCGGCCCCGATGCGGCGACCGACCGCCCCGGTGGTCCCGTAGGCGAGGAAGATGAACGCGGTCGCCGCCGTCAGCAGGACGGTGGAGGCGATGCCCAGCCCACCGAGCTGGGCCGTCCCCAGGTGGCCCACGATGGCGGTGTCGGCCAGCACGTAGAGCGGCTCAGCCGCCAGCGCGCCCAGGGCCGGGACCGCCAATCGGAGGATGTCCCGCCGCGACGCGGTCGTCCCGGTGGGCGCGTTCAGTCGACCGTGACCCGGGTCAGCAGCCACGTGGTGACCCCGACGAAGGCCACCCCGACCACGAGGGGGACCACGATGCCCGAGACCAGCGTGAGCGATCCGAGCCGGAGCCCCACGCCGGTGTACTGGGACAGGATGGAGGCGGTGTAGGCCCGCAGCGAGAGCTTGGCCGCGGTGTCGCTGGCGGTGGCGACGAAGCCCTCCCAGATGAGGATGTAGGCGATGCCCCACAGCAGGGCTCGACGGACGCGGAGCCCGAGGGCGGCGAACACCCCGGCGTAGCCGACGGTGCCCACGATGCAGGCCACGGCGGTGGCGCCGACGAGGGCCGGGCCGGCGCCGGTGGCGGCCGCGGCCAGGACGAGGGGCACGAACACCAGCGGGAGGGCGACGGTGATCGACGCCAGGGTGGCCGCCCCGGCCACGCGCCACCGGCCGACGGGGGTGAGCCACAGGTAGACCAGGGTGCGGTCGTCGACGGTGTCGCCCAGCGACGAGCTGGCGAACACCAGGGCGCAGATGGGCACCACCGTGGTGAAGGCGAAGCCGTTGATGAACTCGGTCCCCGCCGTCACCTGGTCGTCGGCGCCGGAGCGCAGGGCCAGGCCCACCACCACGGCGAGGGCGCCGAGGCCGAGGATCACCGCCGCCCGCCCCCAGGTGAGCTGGTGGCGCAGGAACACGGCGTAGAGCCGACGGAACGACCCGGGGGGCGAACCGGAGCTCCGATCGCGCGGAGCGGTCGCAGGGGCCGGCGCCGTCATCGGCCCACCAGGTAGCGGAAGACCGAGTCCAGGTCGTCGTCGAGGGGCACGACCTCCCACAGGTGGGCGTCGACGACGCGGGCGACCGACGCCACCGTGCCCCGGAGGTCGTGGACCCGGTCCGTCTCGACGATGACGGTGTCGGCGCCGGTGACCTCGAGGCCGAGCACCGTCCCCGCCGCCAGCAGCCGCCCCGCAACCTCGTGGGGCCGGTCGGTGCGCAACCGGATGCGGTGCGGACGGTCGTCCATGAGGTCGCGGATGGCGCGGTAGTCGCCCTCGGCGGCGAGACGGCCCTGGACGATGACGAGCACGTCGGACCCGAACCGCTCCACCTCCTCCAGCACGTGGCTGGAGACGATCACGCAGCGGCCCTCGTCGCCGAGGCGGTGGAACAGGTCGGTCATGTGGCGGCGCTGGCGGGGGTCGAGACCGGTCAGGGGCTCGTCGAGGACGAGGACCGCAGGCTCGTGGACGATCGCCTGGGCCACCTTCACGCGCTGGCGCATGCCGCGGGAGTAGGTGGGGAGGTGCCGGGGGTCGGCCGGATCGAGCTCCACCGCGGCGAGGGCGCCGGCCGCCGCGTCGCGGGGCTCGCTGATCCCTCGAAGCAGGGCGCAGGTCTCCACCAGCTCGAGCGCGGTCAGGCGGTCGAACACCGTCTCCTGCTGGGGGACCAGGCCCAGGTCGCGGTGGACCCCGATGTCGCGACGGGGGTCGCGCCCCAGCACCCGGACGGTGCCCCGGGCGGGGGCGACGAGCCCGCAGAGCAGGCGGAGGAGGGTGGACTTCCCGGCGCCGTTGGGGCCCAGCAGCGCGGTGACGCCGGCCTGCAGGGTGAAGCTCACCTCCGACACGGCCACGACGTCGCCGAACCAGCGGGTGCACCCGTCCACCTCGACCATGGCCGACGTCGAGGCGGGGCCCGTCGGGGCCGGATCGGCCGGGGTGGTGGGGGCCGGCGCGGTCACCGGGTGACCTGGAGGAGCTGGTAGCGGACCCGGCACACCACCGTGCCGAGGACGGTCAGGGCGGCGGCGCCGGCGAGGGCGGTGGGCAGGGTGAGGGCGACGTTCGGGGTCGCCTCGCCGTGGATCAGCTGCACCAGGGTGAAGGGTCCGACGAGCAGGCTCAGGGAGTAGAGGCCCTCGGGGGCTCCGATGGCCTCGACCAGCACCGTGATGAACAACGAGGGCACCACGACCACCAGGAGCAGGGCGGCGGTGGCGAAGGCCTTGCGGTCGGTGAGGGAGGACACGCCCATCGACACCGCGGTGTAGAGCGCGCTCAGCACTGCCCCGGCGGCGACGATGCGCGCCAGCGTCCCGGCCACGCCGGCGGGGCCATCGGGGCCCACGCCCTGGATCACGTAGGCGATGAGCATCAGCAGCGGTGGGCCCACCGTGATCAGGCTGAGGATGGCGAAGGTGATGGCGGCCTTGGCCACCAGGTAGGTGTCGCGGGTGAGCGGGGAGGCCAGGTAGATGCCCAACATCCCCGTCCTGCGGTCCGGGCACAGGACCTCGGGCCCCACGAAGGCCACGAACAGGGTGAGGGCGGCCTGGATGAAGAAGAAGTAGTCGCCGTAGGACGGCAGCTCGATGGTGACGACGTCCTCTTCGGGGAGGAGGGCGACGAGGCCGATGAACACGATGGCGGGCACGTAGGAGATGGCCACGGAGGCAAGGGGGAGGACCTTGGCCCAGGCCGAGCGGCGCAGTCCCAGGGCGCGCTGGCCGCTGTGGCGGCCCAGGGTCGCCATGGCGCCGCGGACGCCCTGGCGCGGGCCGCTGTAGGTGCGGTAGCCGCGGTCCAGGATGCGGGCCGGGCGACCGGCTGGCGACGCGTCAGCCACCACTGCTCCCCATCGGGTCGGCCTGGCCGCCGGTGAGCCCCGAGGACAGGAACACCTCCTCCAGGCTCCGACGCCGAGGCTCCAGGCGCCGGACGGGAAGCATCAAATCGGCCAACAGGTCGCGCACGACATCGAAGACCTCCGGCCCCCCCTCCACCACGACTCGGACGCCCGTCTCGGTGGCGGTCAGGCCCCGGTCGACCACAGCGGTCAGCAGCGGGGCCGGGTCCCCGACCACCTCGACCACGACGCCGCCGGTGCCCGACGTCTGGAGGTCGGCGAGGGCGCCACTGCTCACCACCTGACCGGCGTGGAGGATCACGGCGGCGTCGGCGACCCGCTCGACCTCGTCGAGCACGTGGCTGGAGAGCACCACGTGGATGCCGAAGTCGTGGCCCACGCGCCGGATGAGGGCGAGCATGTCGTCGCGCTGGACGGGGTCGAGGCCCTCGGTGGGTTCGTCGAGCAGCACCAGCACCGGGTCGTGGACGATGGCCTGGGCCAGCTTCACCCGCTGGCGCTGGCCGGTGGACAGGGTGCCGAGCGGACGCACCCGCTCCTCGCCCAGGCCCACCTGCCACAGCACGTCCGAGGCCCGTCCCGTCGCCTCCCGGCGGGGCAGGCCGTGGCACTCGGCCACGTGACGGACCAGGTCGACGGCCTTGACGTCGGGGGGCAGCGAGTGGTGCTCGGGGGAGTAGCCGACCCGGGCCCGGACCTCGGGCCCGGCAGTGGTGGGGTCGAGGCCCAGGACCTGGATCTGACCCTCGTCGGGTGGGTGCAGCCCGAGCAGGAGGCCGAAGAGGGTGGTCTTGCCCGACCCGTTGGCTCCCAGCAGGCCCGTCACCCCTGGGCCGACGGTGACGTCGGCGCCCGCCAGGGCGAGGGTCGAGCCCCAGCTCTTCACCACCCCGACGGCGGAGAGGACGGTGCCGTCGGGGCCGGGTGTGGGCGCGACGACAGGCACAGCCGGACCCTAGAGCAGCCCTGCGGCGCAGCCGGGCCCGGCCGGGTCCCAGGGTGTCGCCCGGCGAGGTCCGCCCTCGACGACACCCTCTCGCTCACCTTCACGGGTAGCAATCCCACCATCCCGATTCCAACCGAATCGGGCGGCGTTGGAGCCCGATCGGGCTGGGGGCTCAGCGCGCCAGGCTGGACTCGAAGACGGCGGAGCGTCGGCCCAGGGCCACCCGCATGCCCGCGGCGAGCAGGACCGACTGGCCGGTGGGGATGGGAACCCACTGGCGCTGGTGCTCGTCCCACACGAACGAGCCGTTGGTGGCCGACAGGTTGATGAGGTGGACGTCCCAGTCGACCAGGCGCAGCTCGGCGTGGGCCCGGGAGATCGACCGTTCCGGGTCGTCCACCGGCAGGGGCAGGGCCAGGCCCTGCTGCACGGCCTCGCTGACCTCGGGCTGGCGCCCGACCACGTAGTCCTGGGCCAGGGAGAAGGTGGCCCCGTCCTCGAAGACGAGCACGCCCAGCGGCGGTCGGGGTCCGGGGGTGAGGACCTGGGTGTTCTGGACCATGGAGATGCCACACGATGAGCAGTAGCGCGACCGCGGGTCGTTGAAGTGGCCCCGGGAGCACAGCACCCCCTGGACCATGATCTCGTGGGTGGACTGGTCGGGGGCCCGGACCTCGCCCGGGTTCAGGTCCACCGGCAACGGCTCGCGCTCGGGGACCTCCTCCTCGTCGAGGGCACCGAGCAGCTGGGAGGTGAAGCCCGCCAGTGCGGTGGGGGGCAGGGTGGCGGGCTCGTGCTGGGGTGGCGCCCCATCCCGGCGGGGCTCGTCCCTTGGCTCCTGCTCCGCGGCACCGATAGCGGAGGCACCCTCGGGTGAGGGGGTGAACCCGGTTGGCTCGGCCGCAGGGGCGGTGATGGGCTCCTCGGCCCACGGCGAACCGACGGCCGACCCCTCATCCGCCGCGGGCGGGGCCGGGGCCGGGTCGGCCCCCGGTGAAGCGGCGTCCACCGGTCCCGTCGGGCTGGTGGCGGCGGCCACGTCGTCGGCACTCCACGCCTGGGTGGCGTCGAGCCCGGCCGGCTCCGGGTCGAGGGGCGCGGCGGTGGGCGGCGGTGCCTCGGCGTCATCGTCGTCGGACGCCGGTGCATCGGGGACGGCGGGCTCGGCCTCGGAGGACGCCGGCTCGGCAGGGGCGGCGGTCGCGGGAGCGGCCTCCGCTGCGGGAGCGGGTGGCTCGGGGGCCGGTGCGTCGGTGGGACCGGTGAGGGTGGTCAGGGCGAAGCCGCTCCCGGGGCTGGTCCCGGCCCGCACGTCGAGGTCGAAGGCGGGCACCGGCGCCGCCTCCCCGGCCCGGTGGGCCAGGATCGTGTGGAACGAGCCCGACAGCTCCCGGTCGAGCCCGGTGAACGAGCCCACCGCGCTGACCAGCGTCTCGCCCCCCTCGCCCTGGATCCGCACCTCGACTGGTCCGTAGGCCTTGACGTAGATGCCCCCGGTCGATGCCGCGACCACGGCGAAGCCGGGGAGCGCACCCGTGTCCGAGCCGACGAGGGTGGCCAGGGCGCGGGCCAGGTGACGGCCGGGGGCGGGATCATCGGCCGCGGTGACGGCCTCGACCAGTCGGGCGACCTCGGTGACGGGGGTGCGGGCGGCGACGAAGAGGACCGCGCCGCTGGTGCGGGCCACCAGCCCGTCGGCGCCGGGGGAGGGAGCGAGCCGGGCATCGGCGAGGTTCATGAGGGGCTCCCTAGGGCGTCGAGGGCGTCGGCCACCTCGGTCGCGGTGGCGAAGCGGGCCGAGAGGTCCTTGTCGAAGCAGCGCCGGACCAGCTCGGCCTCGGGGTCGCTCAGGCTCGGGTCGAGCGTGGGGGGCGACGAGAGCACCCGGTGGACCGCGAGCAGCGGATCGCGGTCGGGGAGCTCGTAGATGCCGGTGCCGGTGAGCACCCGGTGGAGGGTGACCCCGAGGGCCCAGATGTCGGTCGAGCGCGAGGCCCTCTCGCCCCGCATGATCGCCGGGTCCAGGTACTCCGCGGAGCCGACCGCGCCCAACCCGGTGATGGTCTGGCCCGGGGCCAGCAGCTGGACCAGGCCGAGGTCGGAGAGCTTGGCCCCGTCGGCGGTGAGGAGGATGTTCGAGGGCTTGATGGCGCGGTGGGCGATGCCCGCCTCGTGCAGGTCGTGGGCCGCCCGCGCCGCGTCGGCCACGGCTTCGATCTGGTCCCGGCGGCTCAGGTCCCGGGCCGGGTGGGCCAGAGACCCGAGGGGGCAGTACTCCATGGCGTAGTAGCAGCGTCCCGACTCCTGGCCCGCGTCGTAGAGAGTGACCAGGTGGGCGCTGCGCACCTTGGCGAAGGTGCGCAGCTCGCGGATGAGGCGGTGGAACGCATCGTCGCCCGAACCCACCTGGAGCACCTTCACCGCCACCTGGTCGGCGGCGATGCCGAGGCGGGCCGGGGTGGCGGCCAGGTGGTAGCTGCCGAAGCCGTCGTCGCCGAGGGGCCGGATGAGCTCGTAGTCAGCGATGCGGTCCATGGGTCCTCGTCAGACGAGCTGGCCGCCGTCGAAGCGCCAGCGCAGGAAGAAGACCTTCATCGGCCCGTTGGCGAAGAGCCAGGTGACGATCCAGGTGGAGGCGAACAGGAACAGGTAGGCGAGCACGGGCACGAACTGGCTCTTGTCGCCGTCGAGGTCCGGCAGGGGGTTGAGCCAGCTGACGTGCAGCAGCAGGAAGGTGGTGAGGCCCTCGGGCACGACTTGCCAGAAGTTGAAGAACGCGGGCCAGTCCTTCTCCCACCGGAACTGCATGAGGCCGTGGTAGATCGGCTCCCACACCAGGGCGCCGAACACGGTGACGATGATCAGGGCGGCGAAGCAGAGCTTGTAGGCGGCGACGAGGCCGTTGGTGGCGTCGATGTCGTCGAGGGCCAGGGCGAGGCGGTAGCCCCCCCTGGTCCGGGGCGTTGATCAGGAGGAAAGGTGTGATGAGGAACGTCCAGAGGGCGCCGACCGTGAAGGCGACGAAGATGCGGGTCTGGATGCGACCCAGGAACACGGGCGTCATCTGAGAACCTCGGGGAGACGACGGGACGACCTCGGAGGGGCCGGACCCTAGTCCTGTCCTGCCCGGCCGGGCGCGGGAGCGGGGAGGGGACCCGCGCCCGGTAGGGACCCTCTGACCTGGGGGTGGATCGGCCGAGCTCGTGGGTGGACGGGGCTCGTGGGTGGACGGGCACCCGTCGGCCGCGCGACACTGCGGCTGATGTCCCTCGGCACCCACCTCGTACTCGGGCCCTAGAGCGCACGCTGCCGGCGACATCCGCGTGCGCTCCCACGACCTCCCCTCGGGGAGGTCGTCGTCGTTTTCCCCGCATGCGCCACCCACCCCACCCGCCCGAGACCAGGAGTACGAGACGCCATGGACATGAACGGAGGCCAGTCGCTGATCCGTGCCCTCGAGGGGGAGGGGGTGGAGGTGCTCTTCGGCCTGCCGGGCGGCGCCATCCTGCCCGTCTACGACCCGGTGCTGGACTCGCCGATGCGCCCCCTCCTCGTCCGCCACGAGCAGGGCGCGGGCCACATGGCCGAGGGCTACGCCCACGCCACCGGCCGACCGGGCGTGGCCATGGTGACCTCGGGCCCGGGGGCGACCAACATCGTCACCCCCCTGGCCGACGCCTACATGGACTCGGTGCCCATGGTCTGCATCACCGGCCAGGTGCCGACCGCCGCCATCGGCACCGATGCCTTCCAGGAGTGCGACATCACCGGCATCACCCAGTCGGTCACCAAGCACAACTTCCTGGTCACCGAGGCCGACGACATCCCGCTGGTGATCCGCCAGGCGTTCCACCTGGCCACCAGCGGGCGGCCCGGACCCGTGCTGGTGGACATCCCCAAGGACATCGTCGACCCCATGAGCCCGCGGTCGGCCACCAGCTGGACCTGGCCCACCGACGAGGAGGTGGCCCGGTCGCTGCCCGGGTACCGGCCCGCCACCGGCGGTGACCCCGCGGCGGTCGAGGCCGCCGCCGACCTGCTCCTCGCCGCCCACCGCCCCGTGCTCTACGTGGGCGGAGGCATCCTCAAGGCTCGCGCCGCCGAGGCCCTGCGGGAGCTGGCCGAGCTCACCGACATCCGGGTCGTCACCACGCTCATGGCCCGGGGCGCCTTCCCCGACGACCACCCGCTGTGCCTGGGGATGCCGGGCATGCACGGCAACTACACCGCCGTCACCGCCATCCAGCGCTCGGACCTGCTCGTCGCCCTGGGCGCCCGCTTCGACGACCGCGTCACCGGCCGGGTCGATGGCTTCGCCCCCGACGCCCAGGTCATCCACGTCGACATCGACGCCGCCGAGCTGGGCAAGGTCCGACGTCCGGATGTGCCCATTCACGGTGACTGCCGGCTGATCATCACCGAGCTGGTCGCCACCCTGCGGCGGAAGCTGGCGGCGGGAGCGGCGGCGCCGGATCGCACGTCGTGGGACTCGACCATCAGCGGCTGGCAGGAGCGCTACCCGCTGGCCTACGAGGCTCCGCAGGACGGCGATCACCTCAAGCCCCAGATGGTCCTCGAGCACCTGCGTGACTCCGTGCCCGAGGACACGATCCTGGCCAGCGGTGTGGGCCAGCACCAGATGTGGGCCAGCCAGTACTGGCGGTTCCGCCACCCCTACACCTGGGTCAACTCCGGGGGCCTGGGGACGATGGGCTTCTCGGTGCCGGCCGCCATCGGCGCCAAGGTGGGTCGGCCCGACCGCATGGTCTGGGCCGTCGACGGCGACGGCTGCTTCCAGATGACGGCCCAGGAGCTGGTCACGGCGTCGGCCGAGCGCATCCCCGTCAAGGTGGCGATCCTCAACAACGCCTACCTGGGCATGGTCCGCCAATGGCAGGAGATGTTCTACGAGGAGCGCTACTCCGAGGTCTACCTGTCGCCCGACCTCCCCGACTACGTGCGCTGGGCCGAGTCCATGGGCTGCGTGGCCCTCCGGGTCGAGTCGCCCGACGAGATCCAGCCCGCCATCGACAAGGCCAACGAGGTCGACGATCGGCCCGTGGTCGTCGAGTTCCGCACCGACAGCAGGGAGAAGGTCTTCCCCATGGTCCCGTCGGGCAAGACCAACGACGACATCCAGGTGCCTCCCTTCCAGGCCGGCGACGGGGTCGGCACCGGCGATGGTGGGCACTAGTGCCGGCGGCACTCCGCGAGAGGGGACGGCCGTGACCCGCCGCGACGTGGTGCCGGGCCAGGAGGTCCGCAACCACGTGCTGTCGGTGCTGGTGGAGAACCGGGCCGGCGTGCTGGCCCGGGTGGCCAACCTGTTCTCCCGTCGGGCCTACAACATCGTCTCCCTGGCGGTGGCACCCACCGAGGACCAGGACTTCAGCCGCATCACCGTGGTCGTCGACGTCGAGTCCGCCCCCCTCGAGCAGATCGTCAAGCAGCTCGACAAGCTGGTCAACGTGGTCGACATCAGCGAGCTCGATCCCCGCCACTCCGTCGAGCGTGAGCTGCTGCTGGCCAGCATCTCGGCCCCCCCTGACACCCGTGGCCAGGTCGTCGAGCTGGTGCAGATCTTCGAGGGCCGCATCCTGGCCGTGACCCAGGAGGAGCTGACCGTCTCGCTCGAGGGCCACCCGACCAAGGTGGACGACTTCGAGGAGATGCTGCGACCCTTTGGCATCCGTGAGCTCCAGCGCACGGGGCGGGTCGCCCTGCCCCGGCTCGACCGCGACCGGGCCGTCGACCCGGCCCCCTAGACAGCCCACCACCAGATCCCCGGGGCGGACCGCCCCTGACCGGGAGCTCGCTCCCACCGACGAAAGGCACCCACCGATGGCCACCGTGTCCTATGAGGCTGACGCCGACCGCTCCCTGCTCGCCGACCGGAAGGTGGCGATCCTCGGGTACGGCTCCCAGGGCCACGCCCACGCCCTGAACCTGGCCGACTCCGGCATCGATGTGCGGGTGGGCCTCCGCGAGGGGTCGTCGTCAGCCACCAAGGCGGCCGAGGCCGGCCTCAAGGTGATGGGGCTCTCGGAGGCCTCGGCCGAGGCCGACGTCATCATGATCCTGCTGCCCGACACCGAGCACGAGGCGGTGTTCACCGAGCACGTCGCCCCCAACCTTGCCGACGGCGACATGGTGCTGGTGGCCCACGGCTTCAGCGTCCGCTTCGGCTACGTCAGCCCGCGCGAGGGCGTCGACGTGGCCCTGGTCGCACCCAAGGGGCCGGGTCACCTCGTCCGGCGCACCTACACCGAGGGCGGCGGGGTGCCCGCGCTCGTGGCCGTGCATCAGGACGCCACCGGGAAGGCCCGCGCCGTGGCCCTGGCCTACGCCGACGCCATCGGCGGCACGCGTGCCGGTGTGCTCGACACCAGCTTCGAGGAGGAGACCGAGACCGACCTCTTCGGCGAGCAGGTCGTGCTCTGCGGCGGGCTCACCGCCCTGGTCCAGGCCGGGTTCGAGACCCTGGTGGAGGCGGGCTACCAGCCCGAGTCGGCCTACTTCGAGTGCCTCCACGAGCTCAAGCTGATCGTCGACCTCATGTACGAGCAGGGCATCGCCGGCATGCGCTACTCGATCTCCACCACCGCCGAGTACGGCGACCTCACCCGGGGGCCCCGCATCATCACCCCGGCGGTGAAGGAGGAGATGAAGCGGGTGCTGGGCGAGATCCGCTCGGGCGAGTTCGCCACCCGGTTCGTGAACGAGGTCAAGAGCGGTGGTCGCCAGTTCGACGCCATGCGCCAGGCCGGCAAGGAGCACCAGATCGAGCAGGTCGGCTCCGAGCTGCGGGCCATGATGCCCTGGATCTCCGCCGGCAAGACCAAGGTCGAGGACGCGAGTGGGGGCGACTGAGATGCTCCGGTCTCCCTGGGGTCGTCAGGCTGGCGCCTGACAGGAGGGACACCGTGCTGTTGGTGGCTGCTGCGCAGCCCACCCGGATGGCGGCGACTGAGATGCTCCGGTCTCGTGGGTAGCCTGGATGTCGTGACCGATGCCGGCCTCGCCCACCGCTGGAACCGCGAGGGCTTCCTGCGGGCATGGGACGCCGGTGCCTTCGACTCCCGGGTCGAGTTCATCGAAGGCGAGGTGATCCCGGTGGTGATCGGCGACTGGCACGGTCCGGCCACGGTGAGGGTCATCACGGCCCTGGCTGCTCCCTCCGTGACGGTCACCCAGTCGACCCTCCCCGCCGCAGGCTCTCTGCCCGACCCGGACTGCTGGGTGCGGCTCAAGGATGCGGAGCCCGTGGACAGGGTGGCGCCGCGCCTGTCGGAGTGGGCTCCGGCCGACGTCCTGCTCGTGGTCGAGGTCTCCGACGAGACCGTGACCTTCGATCTCACCACCAAGGCTCGCCTGTACGGATCGTCCGGGTTCCCGCTCTACTGGGTCGTCACCCGGGACGTGCTCTACGTCCACACCGAGCCGACGCCCGATGGCTACCGCCTCCGACGCGAGCTGCGAGCCGGCGACGAGGTCTCGCTCCCGTACTCCGACTCGGCCCTCGCCATCGGCGACCTCATCTCCGCGAGCTGAGGGCGAGCCGACCGCACCGCCTCGCCTTCTCAGCCCTCGGCGGCGAGGAGGTGGAGGACGACCTTGTCGGGGCCGGACTGCTTGAGCGGGCGAGCCGTGCTGCCCTGCAGCTTCGAGCCAGCCACACCCAGATCTGTCGGCCGTCCGGGTGTTCCGGTGAGCACTCGACCCTCGGCCGCCTAGGGTCGGGCCCATGAGCAACGACAGCTGGGGCTTCGACACCCGTCAGATCCACGCCGGCCAGGCGCCCGACACCGACACCGGGTCGCGTGCCGCGCCGATCTACCAGACCACCTCGTACCAGTTCCGCGACACGGCCCACGCCGCCAACCTCTTCGGCCTCACCGAGGTCGGCAACATCTACACGCGGATCATGAACCCGACCCAGGCGGTGGTGGAGGCCCGGGTGGCCTCGCTCGAGGGCGCGCCCGACACCGCCCTCGGCATCCCCGGTGCCCTGGCCGTGGCCTCGGGCCAGGCCGCGTCGACCCTGTCCATCCTCAACCTGGCCGAGGCCGGCAGCCACGTGGTCAGCTCGGCCGCCCTGTACGGCGGCACCTACAACCTGCTGCACCACACGATGCCCAAGATGGGCATCGAGGCCAGCTTCGTCGACGACCCCGACGACCTCGACGCCTGGCGGGCCGCGGTGCGGCCCAACACCAAGGCGTTCTACGCCGAGAGCATCGGCAACCCCCGCAACGACGTCCTCGACATCAAGGGCGTCTCCGACGTCGCCCACGAGGCCGGCGTTCCCCTCATCGTCGACAACACCGTGGCCACCCCCTGGCTCATCCGCCCCTTCGAGCACGGCGCCGACATCATCGTCCACTCGGCCACCAAGTTCATCGGTGGTCACGGCACCTCCATCGGCGGCATCATCGCCGACGCCGGCAGCTTCGATTTCGGGGCCCATGCCGATCGCTACCCGCAGTTCACCGAGCCCGACCCCAGCTATCACGGCCTCCAGTACTGGCCCGCCCTCGGCCCCGGTGCCTTCATCCTGAAGGCCCGGGTCCAGATGCTGCGCGACCTCGGTCCCGCCATCAGCCCGTTCAACTCCTTCCTGCTGCTCCAGGGTCTCGAGACCCTGAGCCTCCGCATGGAACGCCACAACGAGAACGCCCACAAGGTCGTGGAGTTCCTGGCCGGCCACGACCAGGTCGAAGGCGTGCAGCACGCCTCGCGGGCTGACTCGCGCTGGCACGACCGGGGCAAGCAGCTGAGCGGCGGGCGTGGCTTCGGTTCGGTGCCGGCCTTCCACATCGTGGGGGGCAAGGAGGCCGGACAGCGCTTCGTCGAGGGCCTCACCCTCCACAGCCACGTGGCCAACATCGGCGACGTCCGCAGCCTGGCCATCCACCCGGGCTCGACGACCCACTCCCAGCTCACCGAGGTGGAGCAGACCGCGAGCGGCGTCGCTCCCGGCCTGGTGCGCCTGTCGGTCGGCCTGGAGTCGATCGACGACATCCTGGCCGATCTCGAGGCCGGCTTCACCGCCGCCAAGTAAGGAGACGAGCCGCTAGGCGAGGCGACCCAGCGAGCGCGGGCCCCCTCCGAGGCGCAGCCGAGGAGAAGCCTCCGGCGCGACCCGGTCCTATCCGCGCAGGTCGTAGGCCCCCAGACCCCGACCCGCCCCCGGCGCGACCGCGTCGTGGGGCCGCCGTAGGCTCGCACGGCGATGGGTCAGGTGGCGGACAGCTCCTCCCGGCCCGGCCCGGGATGTTCGATCTCGTGGTGCTGGACGAGGCGTCCCAGATCGACCAGCCCGCGGCCGCCGTCGCGCTCCTCCGGTCCCGTCGCGCCGTGGTCATGGGCGATCCCCACCAGCTGCGGTTCGTGTCCTTCGTCGCCGACCGGGAGGTGCAGGACGCGGTGGTGCGCCACGACCTCGACGCCCTGGGCGACCGGGTCGACGTGCGCCGCGTCAGCGCCTTCGACCTGGCCGCGGGCGCGTCGCCGGTGACCCTGCTCGACGAGCACTTCCGGGGCCCGCCCCACCTGATCGGGTTCTCGGCCCGGCGCTTCTACGGCCGGGAGGCTGCACGTCGCCACCCGGCACCCGGCCACCGAGACCGCGGACTGCATCGAGGTCCGGGTGGTGGATGGCAAGCAAGACGAGGCCACCAGCCCGGCCGAGGTCGACGCCGTGCTCGCGCTGCTGGCGAAAGAGGTCGAGAGGACCGAGCCGGGAGGCCGATCGCTGACCATCGGCGTGGCCTCGCCCTTCCGGGCCCAGGCCGAGGCCATCACCGAGCAGATCCGTGAGCGCTGGACGGCCGAGGAGATCGAGCGGGTCCGCCTCCGGGTCGGGACGGTGCACTCCTTCCAGGGCGACGAGCGCGACGTCATGGTGCTGTCGCTCGCTGTGGGCTCCGACGGCGAGGGGCTGCGGTTCCTCGAGGACCCCAACCTCTTCAACGTCCTCGTGACCCGGGCCCGCCGCCGAGTCCCGTCGGGGACCTGACGCGTCCCCTCGGGCGGCCGTCGACTCGCCACCGGCTGTCGCGCCGGAGTGCCCCCATGCCGCCGCGGCCCACCGACCCGAGGCGGTGACCGGTCGTCGGTCACCATGGAGAGGTGGAGACCACCGTTCCGGCCCGCGCCCCTCGGCCCCGCCATGGGGTCCGGGCCCTCGGGCTGGTGGTGCTGGCGGTCCTGGTAGCGTGTGGCGGTGGGCCCCCGGCCCCGGAGGACCCGACCGCGACCGCGCCCGCCACCTCCACGTCGGACCCGCCCGGGGCCCGCCCGAACATCGGGGTGGGGGGCACCCTCGAGCGGGCCGGGAGCGACCTGGTCGGGCGGGTGACGGTGACCAACGCCGGCCGCGAGCGGATCTGGGTCCCCGTCGGTCGGGCCGGCGCGACCCGGGCCCGGCTCCTCCCGGCTGCCGCAGGGGGCGGCCTCGTCGACCTGGGCTGGGTCCTCCCGCCGGCTCCCGTCGATGTCGAAGGTCTCGACCCGGCCTTCACCTTCCGGCCCGTCGCCGCCGGCGAGAGGCTCGAGCTGGACGCGACCGATGCCCCGCCCCCGCCGGAGGCGCTGGTCGACCCGTCCGGCGCGCCGGTGGAGGTCACCGGCTACCGGCTCTGCGTCGACGCCTTCGCGGACGCCGCCCTGGCGCCGGAGGCCCGCACCCCGGTCGCCGGCAGCGCGGATGTCGTCGTGGAGGTGGCCGCCATCGCGGGCGAGACCACCCGCACCTGCGGCCCCACCCTCGACGCCTGATGGGCACCCGACTGCTCGTCGGAGGGGCGGGGCCACGTGTCCCCACCAGCGCGCCGACGGCGCCGCGCCGGCGCGACTTGCCAGGGGGGTGGGTCGTAGGGTGCGCTGGTAGCGCGCATGGACGAGACCACCGCCTCCAAGGCCACCCGGGTGCTGGGTGTCGCGAGCCTCGTCGGGCTCGCGCTCCTGGTGCTGTTCGGTCTGGTGATCTCGGGTCCCGACGGCTCGTCGGTCGGGGTCGACGCCAACGGCGCGCCGACCGGCCAGGGCGAGGTGGTCCGCATCATGTACGTCCACGTGCCCACCGCCATCGTTGCCTTCCTGGCCTTCTTCGTCACCGTGGCCGGCAGCATCGGCTACCTCGTCCGGCGCTCCGAGTGGTGGGACCTGGTGGCCCACGCCTCGGCCGAGCTGGGCGCGGTGCTGCTCTTCGCCACCCTCGTCACCGGCGCCCTGTGGGGCGAGCCGACCTGGGGCACCTACTGGGAGTGGCAGGACGCCCGGCTCACCACCACTGCGGTGCTGTTCTTCCTGGTGCTCGGCTACCTCGCGGTGCGCCGCCTGCCGCTCGAGCGCGACCGTCGGTCCCGCCTGGCGGCCGTCGTCGGCATTCTCCTCGGTCCCGCCACCGTCGTCTGCCACTACGCCACCACCTGGTGGCGCACCCTCCACCAGGGTCCGACCATCAGCCGCCTCGATCCGCAGATCGAGGGCACCATGCTCTTCAGCCTCATGCTCGGCATGACCGTCTTCCTCGCTCTCTACGCCTGGCTCCTGCTGCACCGCTTCCGGGTGCTGTGGCTGGAGAACCGGGTCGAGGACCTGGGCCTCGACGTGGCCCTGGCCGAGCGCCGGGCCGAGGCCGTGGTGCCGCCGGCCGGCCCTGCGCCCACGGAGGTCTCGTCGTGATGCTCGCCCTGTCGGCCTGGGGGTCGGTCACCGTGGCCTGGGTGGTGGTGTTCGGCTCGGTCGGTGCCCTGGCGGTGCGCAGCGCCCAGCGCGGGCGCCGTCTGGCCCGTCAGGTGCCGGAGGACCGACGCCGGTGGATGTGAACGACCCCGGAACAGGCCCCGACCTCGACCTCAGTCCCCGCACCGGGCCCGAGGACGCCGCTCCGGCCCGCCCCCGTCGTTCCCCGGCCCGCGCCTGGGTCGGCGGCCTGGTGATCGTCGGTCTGTTGGGCGCCATCGGCTTCGTGCTGATCCGCCAGCTCGACGGCGCCTCGCTGTACTACTACAACGTCGACGAGGCGGTGGCCGAGCGGCCCGACCTCGGAGACCGACGCATCCGCATCCAGGGCACCGTCGTGGACCAGCCCGACCAGGTCGACGACGAGGTGCTCACGTTCACCCTCGCCTTCGGCGGCGAGTCGGTCGACGTGCGCTACGCCGGCGTCGAGCCGCCGCCGCTGTTCGGGGCGGGCACGCCGTCGGTGCTGGAGGGGAGCTTCGCCCCTGACGGACAGTTCCGCTCCGACCGCATCGTGATCAAGCACACCGAGGACTACAAGGAGTCCAACTCCGACCGGGTTGCACCGGAGGACCCGTGAACGCGGCGCTGGGCACGGCCGGGGTCGCCCTCGCCCTGGCCGCCAGCATCGGCGGCGTCCTCACGGTGGTGGTGGCCCAGTCCCGCCGTCGCCCGCTGCTGCTGCGCCAGGTCCCCTCTTTCGTGGCGCTTGCGGTGCTGGGTGCGGTGATGGCCGTCGTCGCCATGCAGCGAGCCCTCATCACCCGGGACTTCTCGGTCGAGTTCGTGGCCGACAACGGCAGCCGGGCCACCGCGCTGCCCTTCACCATCTCCACCATGTGGTCGGCCCTGGAGGGCTCGATCCTGCTGTGGGGCCTGGTGCTCGTGGGCTACCTGGCCGCAGTGACCTGGAAGTTCCGCTCCCGTCTCACCGACCCTCTCGTGGCCTGGGCCCTGCTCGCCATGTTCGTGGTGACCGCGTTCTTCTTCGGCCTCATGGCCGGGCCGGCCAACCCCTTCCGCACCGTGGCCGACCCGCCCGCCGACGGCCCCGGGCCCAACCCGCTCCTGCAGGACAACCTGCTCATGGCCTTCCACCCGCCCATGCTCTACCTGGGCTACGTGGGCTTCACCGTGCCCTTTGCCTTCGCCATCGGCGCCCTCGTGACCGGGCGGGCGGGCGAGGGCTGGCTGGTCGAGACCCGGCGCTGGACCCTGTTCGCCTGGGGCTTCCTCACCGTCGGCATCGTGCTCGGCGCCTGGTGGAGCTACGAGGTGCTGGGCTGGGGTGGCTACTGGGCGTGGGACCCGGTGGAGAACGCCTCGCTGCTGCCCTGGCTCACCGGCACCGCCTACCTCCACTCGGTCATGATCCAGGAGCGGCGGGGGATGCTCCGGGTCTGGAACCTGTCGCTGCTCTGCGCCACCTTCGCCCTCACCATCCTGGGCACCTTCCTCACCCGCTCGGGCGTCCTCGACTCGGTCCACGCCTTCACCGAGTCGGCCATCGGGCCGATCGTCCTCGGCTTCTTCGCCCTCATCGTGGTGGTGACCCTCGGCCTCATCGGGTGGAGGGGCGACACGCTGCGCGCCCCGGGCCGCATCGACTCCCCGCTGTCGCGCGAGGGAGCGTTCCTCGCCAACAACGTGCTCTTCGCCGGGTTCGCCTTCGTCGTGCTCTTCGGCACCGTGTTCCCGTTGCTGGCCGAGGCCCTCAACGACCGCCGGGTCTCGGTGGGTGTACCCTACTTCAACCGCATGGCGGGCCCGATCGGACTCATGCTGCTGTTCCTCATGGCCGTCGCCCCGGCCCTGCCCTGGCGCAAGGCCTCGACCGAGACGCTGTCGCAGCGGCTGCTGTGGCCGGCGTGGTTCGGCACCGGCACGGTGGTGGCCTGCGTCGTCGCCGGCGTGCGGGGTCTGGTGCCCCTCGTCGCCTTCGGCATGGGGGCCTTCGCCGCCGCCGCCGCGGTGCGCCAGGTGGTGCTGGCCACCCGCCGCAGCGGCTGGCGAGGCCTGGTGGGCCGGACCAACGGGGGCATGATCGTCCACCTCGGGGTGGTGCTCATCGCGGTGGGGCTGGCGGCCTCTGGCTCCTTCGCCGAGCAGACCGAGGCCCGTCTGGGTCCGGGCGAGTCGCGCACCGTCCACGGTCATGAGGTCGCCTTCGCCTCCTTCACCGAGAGCGACCGCGATCCGACCCGCACCATCCGCGAGGCCGACATGCGCGTCGACGGCACGACCCTGGCCCCCCGGCTCCAGAGGTTCCCGAACGGCAGCCAGGAGGTGGGCAAGCCGGCGGTGCGCTACGGCGTCGGTGACACGGTGTACCTGGCCCTGCTGGAGGGCCCGCGGGCCGACGGCACCATCCTGGTCCGCATCATCGTCCAGCCCCTGGTGGCCTGGTTGTGGGCCGGTGGCCTGGTGATGCTGGTGGGCACCGCGCTGTCGGCGTTCCCGGGTCGGCGCCGTCGGGGCACCGAGCCCACCTCGGCGCCCAGCGACTGGAGCCGGGCGCCGTCCGCGCGGGTCACCGGCACCGACGCCGATGCCGACTCCGACGAGACCGACCGGCCCGAGCGCGAGCCGGTGGGCGCACCGTGACCGCGGCGGAGCCCGACGTCGACGACGTCGACGCCGGTGACGACGCCGATTCGGCTCCCCGCCCGGCGCCGAGAGGGCGCGTCGCCGCCCTGATCACCGTGCCCATCGCCCTCGTGCTGGTGGTGTTCGTGGTCATCCTGGCCACCCGCGACCCGGCGTCGGACCGGGAGGTCGAGAGCCCGCTGCTGGGCCAGCTCGCGCCCCGGATCGAGGGGACCAACGTCCTGACCGGCCGTCCCTTCGACTCCGCGACCTTCGACCGTCGGTGGCTGCTGGTGAACTTCTTCGCCACCTGGTGCGTCCCCTGCGTCCAGGAGCATCCCGAGCTGGTCGCGTTCCAGCGAGGTCAGGCCGAGGCCGGGGAGGCGAACGTGGTCAGCGTGGTGTTCGACGATCAGCCCGACGCGGTCGAGCGGTTCTTCGCCCGCAACGGCGGCGATTGGCCGGTCGTGCTCACCGATGACACCGTCGTGGCCCAGTGGGGCGTGGCCGGGGTGCCCGAGTCCTACCTCGTCGACCCCGGGGGCATCGTCCGGGCCAAGCTCGTCGGCGGGGTCACCGCCGCCGGCCTCGACCGCCTGGTGGCCCAGGCCGAGGGCGCGATCGCGCCCGACGCCGGCGCCCCGGACACCGGGGGTGGCGGCTGATGTCGCGCCGCGCCCTCTGGGTCCTGCTCGGGCTCATCGTGGTGGTCGCCCTCGTCCTCGGCACTCGGTCCGGAGAGGCCCGCTCGACCGACGAGCGGGTGCAGGCCATCGGACGCGGGGTCCGGTGCCCCACCTGCGCGGGCCAGTCGGTGTCCACCAGCGACGCGCCCGCCGCCAAGGCCATCCGCAGCCAGATCCGGGCCGACGTCGAGGCCGGTCGCAGCGACGACACCATCCGGGCCCGCCTCACGGCCTCCTACGGCGACGACGTCCTGCTCAACCCGCCGCGCTCGGGCTTCGCCGGGCTGGTGTGGATCGTGCCCGTGGCCGCCGTGGTGGTCGCCTTCGGCGGCCTGGCCCTGGCCTTCCGCCGCTGGGAGCGGGCGGCACCGGCCGGGCCGTCTCGTCGGGACCGGGCTCTGGTCGCTGCCGCCCTCGGGCAGGACCCCGACGACAGCCATGGTGAGGGTTCCGGACGATGACCTCGCCGGCGCGACCGGCGTTGGGGGCGGGAGGTGCTCACGGCGAGAGCACCGAGTTCCTCCTCCAGAGCCTGCGCGACCTGGAGGACGAGAGGGCCGCTGGAGACATCGACGACGATGACTACGTTGCCCTGCGCGACGACTACACGGCCCGGGCGGCGGCGGCCCTCCGGGCCGAGCAGAGGGGCCAGCGCGCCCCCGACACCCCGTCGTCGGACCGACCTCGCTCCCAGCGGATCCTGGTCGTGGCTGGGGTGGTGGCCTTCGCCGTGCTGGCCGGGGTGCTGGTGGCCCAGGCGGCCGGGCGTCGCGACGACGGCCAGGGCATCACCGGTGAGATCACACAGTCGCCCACCCAGGCGGCGTCGGAGTGCATCGACCTCACCGCCTCGGCCCAGCTGGTCGACGCTCTGCCCTGCTACGAGGAGGTCCTGGCCGAGGACCCCGACAACGCCGTCGCCCACACCTACCTGGGCTGGACCCTCTTCCTCACCGCTCGCCAGGCCGGCGACGGTCTGCCTCAGGACACGCTCGTCGGGCTCTACCTGGGGGCCCGCGACCAGCTCGACCGGGCCGTCGAGGCCGATCCCGGCTACGCCGACGCCCGGGCCTTCCAGATCGTCCTCGCCGTCCGCGAGGGGCGCTTCGACGAGGCGGCCGCCCAGCTGGAGGCCTTCGACGACCTCGACGCCCCCGCCGACATGCAGTCCCTCGTCGACGGCATCCGCCAGGACATCACCGACGGCCTGGCCGGCGAGAGCCCAGCCACCGAGGGCTCGGTGCCCGGGACGACCGTTCCCGCGGCCCCGCCCCCGAGCACCACTGCGGGCCCCTAGCCAGAACGCTTGCCGCGACCGCCTCCGACGGTTCCGGGCCACGAGCGCGCCGTCCGGGACGCGCGGGT
Organism: Acidimicrobiales bacterium; assembly: GCA_038233075.1. GTDB lineage: Bacteria > Actinomycetota > Acidimicrobiia > Acidimicrobiales > Iamiaceae > Iamia. Next base: position 110,351 of record JBBSMQ010000001.1, on the reverse strand, counting down.
GGTTCAGAACGGTGGGCGCCGGGCCGTCGCTACGGGCGGGGGTCGATGAAGGTCGCGGAGGTGATGCGGCCCTCGGCGTCGACATCGAGGCGGTACATCGTGCCCTTGGGCAGGCTCGGCCGATCGTCGACCTCGATCCCGTCGGCTGCCAGGGCGGAGATGGTCAGCGGGATGACGTCGCCGTGGCTCGACAGGGCGGCATCGACGCCCGCGGTGGCCAGCTCCCACAGCAGGGTGGTGGTGGAGCGGGCGGTGGCCCCCTCGAGGAGGGCGGGGTGGGTCTCGATGTCGAGGTGGCAGGCGGTCGCCAGGCCCTCGAGGGTCTGGCGACACCGCACGGCGGCGCTGGAGAGCAGCCGGGTGATGGGCTCGTCCACCAGGTGGCGGGTGAGGGCTTCGGTCTGGTGGCGGCCCTTCTCGCTCAGCGGTCGCTCGGCGTCCGCGTCGTCCCAGTCCGAGCGACCGCCGGCGTGGGCGTGGCGGACGAGGAACAGCGTCACAGGCCGGTGACCGTAGCGGTCACCAGGCGCGCCCGTCGACGCCTCACCGGCGGTCGAGGGTCACACCAGCTCGCTGGGCTCCGTCGCGGCAGAGGTCCCCGTGGGGTCTCGACCTGAGCGTTCGCGGTCAGGGGCGCAGGGCGCGCAGACCGGCCAGCACGTCGGGAAGGGCATCGAGGAAGGCATCGAGGTCGGCGTCGGTGCTCGACCACCCGACCGAGACCCGCAGCGACCGCAGGGCGTCGACCCCCATGGCCGCGAGCGTCGGCGACGGCTCCAGGGCCTCGGTCGAGCAGGCCGAGCCCGAGTGGCACGCCACCCCGGCCCGGTCCAGGCCCAGGAGCACGGCCTGCGGCTCGACGTCGTCGACCCCCAGGCACACCAGGTGGGGGAGCCGGCCGACCGGATCGCCGTGGACCGCCACCCCCTCGACGTCAGCCACACCGGCGAGCACCCGGTCGGTGAGGCGCCGGGCCTCGGCCTCCTCCGCAGCCAAGCGCCCGTCGTCTGCCACTGCGGCCGCAGCGGCACCGAGGCCGGCGAGGGCGGCGACCGGCTCCAACCCGGCCCGTCGGGCCCGTTCCTGGTCGCTGCCGACCAGCAGCGGGTCGAGGCGCAGGCCCCGGCGCACCAGCAGCACCCCTGTGCCGGCCGGGGCGCCCCACTTGTGCCCGCTGATCGACATCAGGTCGGCGCCCAGGTCGCGAAACGCCACCGGGACCCGTCCACCGGCCTGGGCGGCGTCGACGTGGACCAGCACGCCCCGATCGCGGGCTCGGGCCACCACCTCGGCCACCGGCTGGGTGGTGCCGACCTCGTGGTTGCCCCACTGCACGTGGACGATCGCGGTGTCGTCGCGCACGGCGGCGACGACCTCGTCGGGATCGACCCGGCCCATGGCGTCGACGCCGACGATGGTCGTCTCCCCATGCCGTGCCGCGGCCGCGGTGACAGCCGAGTGCTCCACCGCGGTCTGCACCTGGTGGCCGCCCCGGGCGCTCGCGCCCCAGCAGACCGCGGCGATCGACTCGGTGGCCCCGCTGGTGAACACCACCTCCCGGGGCCGCGCCCCGAGCAGCCCCGCCACCTGCTCGCGGGCCGTCTCCACCCGGACCCGCGCCTCCAGCCCCTCGGCATGGAGGCGCCCCGGGTCTCCGGTCGGGCCCGTTAGGGTCTCGACCAGAGCGTCGCGAGCCTCGGGTCGCAGCGGTGAGGTCGAGGCGTGATCGAGGTAGTGGCGGGTCATCTCACGATGTGGGCGGGGTCATCGGTTCGGTCGATCGCGGCCCGCGCGCTGGCTGGGTGGCGCGTCAGGCCGCGCAGTTCTCCTCGGCGTAGGTGTTGACGGCCTCACCGGCAGCATTGGCCTCGGTGGAGTCGATCTCATCGAAGTCCTGCTCTGCCTCGTCCAAGGTGTCGGCGTCGTCGACCACCTCCTGGAGCTGTCCCGCCCCGTCACGGACGCTCTCGACGTCGGACCGGATCTCCTCGGGGGCGAGGTCGACCAGCTCGTCGAGGGCGTCGACCAGCATGGCCGTGCCGTCTCGGACCTGCTCGATGGTGTCGTCGGGGATGTCGTCGACAAAGGCGTCGAAGTCGTTGTAGGCGCTGCAGAACTCGTCGACGTCACCCCCGCCGGACGCTGTGGTGTCGGGTGCCTCGGTGGTCTGGGAGGACTCCGGGGCCTCGGTGGTCGTCGATCCGTCGGCAGACCCCGTGGTCTCCGTGGCCGACACCTCGGCGGAGTCGTCGTCGCCGCCACAGCCGGCGAGCAGGAGGATGAGCACGGCGGCGCTGGCGATGAGGGGAGACAGGCGGCGGAGCATGGAAGTCCTTGGAGGGGGTCGAGGTTCGCGAAGCGGTCGACCCTAGTGCGGGGGATCCGGTGGTCAGCAGCCACCCCCGTTCGGGCCGCGATGGGTCGCCTCAGAGGCCGGCTCACCCGTGGGCTCGCCCTGCGGGCCGAGGATGGCTCAGCCCGACAGGATCGCCTCGCCCCGGGAGGATCGCCGAGCCCGACAGGATCGCCTCGGCCCGAGAGGATCGCTCAGCCCGAGAGGGCGGTGATGCAGGCGTCGTCGCCCCGGGCCACCGAGGCCCGCGTCTCGGGGCTGGCGTCGGCGCCGGCGGCCAGGGTGGCGAGCAGGCCGCGGACCATGCCCCGATCGACCGCGCAGATCACCGGGTGCTCGATGGCCGCATCACCGAACGGGCAGTGCTCGGAGACGATGCGGAGATCGCCCCGGGTGTCCTCGGTGTGGGCCGCGAAGCCGTGGGCGCTGAGGGCGTCAGCGGCGGCGTGGAGGGCGGCGCGGACGCTGCGGGGGCCGTCGGTGTCCATGTGACCCGCCATGGTGCGGCCGTAGTGCTCGCCCACCTCCTCGGCCACCTGTTCGGCGCGATGGGGTCCGAGCTCGGTGAGGGCCGCGCCCAGCAGCGCCATGAGCACCTCGTCGTGGCGGACCGGAACGTCGAGCTCGACCTGCTCGGCGGTGCAGCGGTAGCGCTTCGAGGGGCGACCGGCGCCGGCGGCGCCGGACCGGTCGACGCTCACGTCGAGGTGGCCGGCGCCGGCCAGCTTGTCGAGGTGGTGGCGAGCGACGTTGGGGTGCAGGTCGCAGGCGGCGGCCACCTCGGCCGCGGTGACGCCCTCGGCGTGCTCGTGGGCCAGCAGGTAGATGCGCCGACGGGTGGGGTCGCCGAAGGACGAGGTGATGGCCGTGACCGCGGAGGAGAAGTCGGTCGGTGACAGGCCCGGGCTGCGGGGAGCGGGGGGCACGCCGGTAGCCTACAGAGGGTCGCGGTGCGCGCCTCGGGCAGTCGGCGCCACCGTCCGCCACGCCGGTCCCGGCGTGGTCCCCGTCCCAGGAGAGCCCCTGTGTCCGTCACCGAAGCCGACGTCGTCGAGGCGCTGCGTCCCGTCGAGGATCCCGAGCTGCACCGGAGCATCGTCGACCTCGGCATGGTCAAGGGCGTGGCCATCGACGGGGCCACCGTCGCCGTCCAGGTCGCGCTCACCGTCGCCGGCTGCCCGCTGCGGGCCGAGATCACCAACCGGGTGACCGACGCCGCCGTGGCGCTCGACGGCATCGACCGGGCCGACATCGACTTCACCGTGATGACCGACGATGAGCGCGCCGCGGTGCGCGAGCTCATCCACGGCGATCCCGCATCCACCGCCGGCAGCCAGGCTGCCCACGGCCACGCCGAGGGACGCGCCATCCGCTTCGCCGAGCCCGACTGCCCCACCCGGGTGCTGCTGGTGGCCTCGGGTAAGGGCGGGGTGGGCAAGTCCTCGGTCACGACCAACCTCGCCATCTCCCTCGCCGAGCGAGGCAAGAGCGTCGCCGTGGTCGACGCCGACGTGTGGGGCTTCTCCATCCCCCGGATGCTCGGCGTGCAGCACCCCCCGATGGTCATCGATGGGATGCTGGTGCCGCCCGAGACCCACGGTGTCCGTTGCATCTCCATGGGCTTCTTCGCCGAGGAGGACACACCCGTCATCTGGCGGGGTCCGATGCTCCACAAGGCTCTCGAGCAGTTCCTCACCGACGTGTTCTGGGACGACCCGGACTTCCTGCTCGTCGACCTGCCCCCCGGCACGGGTGACATCTCCATCTCCCTGGCCTCCTTCCTACCCCGGGCCGAGGTCTACGTGGTCACCACCCCCCAGCCCGCGGCCCAGAAGGTGGCCCAGCGGGCCGGCTTCATGGCCCAGAAGGTCAACCTCGAGGTCAAGGGCGTCATCGAGAACATGAGCTGGTTCACCGGCGACGACGGCACCCGCTACGAGCTGTTCGGGGCTGGGGGCGGTGCCGAGCTGGCCTCCACCCTCGATGCCCGCCTCCTCGGCCACGTCCCCTTGGTCCCTGCCCTGCGGGAGGGCTCCGACACCGGCCGACCCATCACGATCACCGAGCCCGACGGCGAGGCCGCGGCCGCCTTCGACGCCATCGCCGCCACCATCGACGTCGACCTGGCCCCCACCCGCCGCTACCACCGCGAACTCAAGATCGTCTGAGGGTTTCGAGCTCGAAGCGGAGCTCCTCGCTCGAGCTGGTCGGGCTCGCTCCGCTCGCGCCCAAGGTCGCCGACCAGCAAGCTGGATCGGCTCCCTTCATCTGGGGGCTCCGCTCCCAGGCCCCAACGGCTGCGCCGGGCCGGACCGCCGAGGTGAGCTGACGCTTCGCCCGCCAGGTCCCGACCCGCGAGCTGGACCGGCTCGCGTCGCCTGGGGCTGCGCCCCAGACCCCAGCGGCTGCGCCGGGCCGCGGGGTTCGGTGCTGCGCCCGCCTGTTGGTCGCATGACGTCGATGATTGTCACTGAGATGTCGACACATATGTAGCCTGCTTCGGTGAGCACGACCATCCGCATCAGCAAGGTCACCCGCGACCGGGTGGCTCGTCTGGCCTCTGCGACCGACCGTCCCATGACCGCCGTCTTGGACGACGCCTTGGACGCCTTGGAGCGCAGAGAGTTCTTCACCGCCTTCAACGAGGGTTGGGAGCGCATCCGGGCCGACGAGCAGGCCGCAGTCGAGGTGGAAGCGGAGCGCGCCCAATGGGAGGTAACCCTGCGCGACGGACAGCCGTGACCCCTCGCCGTGGCGACGTCTGGCTCCTCGACCTCGGTGAGGCGATCGGTCATGAGCAGGGAGGCCGACGGCCCGCGGTGGTGGTGTCTGATGACGCCGTGAACGAGGGGCCTGCGGGCTTGGTGATCGTTGTGCCGATCACGACCACGCCTCGGGGGCTGCCGTCCCACGTCGAGCTGCACGATGCCACGACCGGGTTGCACGAGCTCAGCTACGCCAAGGGTGAGGACGTCAAGTCCGTGTCGGATCAGAGGCTGATCGCTCGCCTCGGTGCCATCCCGCCCGACGCCATGGCCCTCCTCGACCAGGTGCTCCGCTATCTGCTGCGCCTCTGATCCGCAGATCGACGGCACCGAAGTCACTTGGCTCCGGCTGCTGCCCGGGTCATCGTGGACCCGTGACTGACGACAACGGGCGAGCGAGGCCGACGAGCTCGCCCGAAGCCGGCGACGCGGGCACCGCACCCCGGACGGCCGGGACGCGGGTGGCCTTTGCGTCTCTTCCGGATGACCTGCGGGCCGTGGTGGGCGATCTGTGCGGCGGAGAGGTGCTCGCCGTCGACGATCGCCCGAGCGGGTTCTCTCCGGGCGTCGCGGCGGTGGTGGGTGGCGACAACCTCCTCGTCCACGAGGGCGTCGGGGTGCTGGTCGACTGGCCGTGGGCCAGCCGCGGTCACCCTCTGCTCGACCTAGTGGTGGCCGCGCCTGCGCTGGCCATGCAGGGCGGGCCACCGCCCGCTGAGCTCCTGGCCCGGTCCACGGTCGGGCGTCAGGCCGAGCCGGACCGGCTCCGACCGTTGGTGGTCGCGGTGGCCGGCATGTTCCCGGGGCGATCACGCCGACCGCCTCCGCCCGGGCTCCCGACGCTGCGGGCCTTCCAGGCCGCGCAGGCGCAGGTCGCCCTGGAATGGCTACGCCCCCTCGTCACCTGACTCGGCCGACCGGGGGCCCGACCAACCGACGGCAGCACTCGAACTGGTGTGGGAAGTGGTTGCCGGAGCGACCAGGGGGCGCACCACTTCAGCGCGGCGGCGCGGGGCGGGGCGGGGCTCGGCGGGGCGGCGGGTTGGCCGTGGCCTTACCATCGATCTGGCGGTCCGAACGTCGGGCCGCCGGGACGGAGGAGCCTCGCCATGGCCAACGATCACCCGTACGCCGACCGCTTCGGGGTCAACCGGAGCATCCCCGAGCAGGGCCGGTCCCGTGGCGAGGTGGTGGCCGAGCTCGAGGCCATGGCCGCCGAGGAGGACAAGGCCTGGGAGTCGGGCAAGTGCTCGGGCACCATGTACTGCGGCGACCACGAGCACTACGACTTCCTCAACGACGCCTACGGCTTGTTCGCCCACGTCAACGCCCTCCAGCGCGACATCTGCCCCAGCGCAACCCGGTTCGAGGGCGAGATCATCGCCATGACCCTCGACATGCTCCACGCCGACGCCGTGACCGACGGCGAGCCGGTGGGCATCGTCACCAGCGGCGGCACCGGCAGCATCATCCACGCCCTGCTCGCCTACCGCGACCACGCGGCCCAGACCAAGGGCATCACCCGCCCCAACTTCGTCAAGCCCGAGACCGGCCACCCCGCCTTCGACAAGGGCTGCCACCTCTTCGGCATCGAGCTGCGCACCGCCCCGATCGACCCCGAGACCACCCTGGTCGACCTGGCCGCCATGGCCGAGCTCATCGACGACCAGACCATCGCCATCATGGGCTCGGCCTGCAACTACGGCTACGGCACCATCGACCCCATCGCCGAGCTGTCCGACCTCGCTCTCGATCGGGGCGTCGGCCTCCACGTCGACGGCTGCCTCGGGGGTTTCATCCTCCCGTGGGGCCAGGAGCTGGGCTGGGACATCCCCGTCTTCGACTTCCGCCTGCCGGGTGTGACGAGCATGTCGGCCGACACCCACAAGTACGGCTACGGCTTCAAGGGCAGCTCGGTCGTCGCCTTCCGCGACAAGGCCCTGCGCAACAGCCAGTACTTCTTCCTCACCGGCTGGACCGGCGGCAAGTACTGCTCGCCGGGGATGGACGGCTCCCGCTCCGGCGGTGCCCTGGCCTCCACGTGGGCGGCCATGGTCACCATCGGCCGTGAGGGTTACCTCGGCTACGCCCGCCAGATCTTCGACACCGCGGACCGCATGAAGGCTGCGGTGCGCAGCCACCCGGAGCTGCGGATCATGGGCAGCCCCACCTTCTGCTTCAGCTTCACCAGCGACGCCTTCGACATCTACCACGTCAACGACGCCATGCGGGCCAAGGGCTGGCGCTTCAACGGCCAGCAGTACCCCAACGCCATCCACATGGCCGTCACCCGGCCCCAGACCCAGCCCGGCGTGGTGGAGGCCTTCGAGGCCGACCTGGCCGAGGCGGTGGGCTACGCCAAGGAGCACGCTGACGAGACGCCCCAGAGCGCGGCGATCTACGGCGGCGTGGCCGGCGGCCGCGACGACGAGGCCGACGAGTTCATCCACATGGTGATGGGCGACATGATGGACCGCCAGCAGTCCGTCCCCGCCAAGGACTAGCGGTCTCGTCCTCGTTCGCTCGCTGGCAGTGATGATCCACTCCGACGAGCTGGTCGGGCTCGCTGGCTCATCCGGGTGCTAACGTATCTGTAGCAGAGCGGTAGCATGGGGCTGTGTCAACCCAGATCAACCTGCGCTTCGACCCCCCCACCGTTGCCGCCCTCGATGACCTGGCGGCCGACGAGGGGCGTTCCCGGGCTGATGTGGTCCGTGATGCCGTGCGGCGGCGACTGGAGGAGGTCGAGCGGGAGCGAGCCGATGAGGCATACCGAGCTGCCTACCTTGCCCACCCGGAGACCGAGGACGAGATGCGCGAAGCCCACGACAACGCAGTGAGGCTCACCAACGAGGAGCCCTGGGAGCCCTGGTGGTAGCGCGCGGCGACCTGTGGTGGATGGAGACCCCGGATGCGAAGAGCCGCCCGGTGCTGGTGGTCAGCCGAGACCAGGCCAACGAGGTGATGCAGAGGGTCGTGGTCGCCCCGATCACGCGCACCCTGCGCCGAGCACCGGGCCAGCTTCCCGTCGGCTGGTCCGAGGGCCTGCCGGCTGAGTCGGTGGCTAACTTCGATGATCTCCGCAGCGTCTCCAAGGCGTTGCTGGTCCGGCGCCTCGGCTCCCTGGGTGCCCGATCCTTCGAGCTCTGCATCGCCCTCCGGGCCATGGCCGACTGCTGAGCTTCGCCGGCCGCGCCATCCTCTCCCCGTGGTGAGGGGGTGAGGGGTGGGGGAGTGGGGGTCCTACGATGAGCCCGCCGCCAGTCGCTCGGAGGATCTGACACGTGGACGTTCGCATCGGGGTCACCTACACCGCCAAGGAGCTCGAGGTGGAGCTGCCCGAGGACGCCGAGGCTGACGCGGTCAAGGCCGACATCGAGTCGGCCCTGACGACGGGCAGCGTGCTGTGGCTCACCGACCGCAAGGGCCGCAACGTCGGCATCCCGGCCGACAAGGTCGCCTACGTCGACCTGGGCGCCCAGGCCAGCGACCGCCGCATCGGCTTCGCGGGCTGAGCACCTGACCGGCGTCGTCCGCCGCTCACCGCCCTCCCGATCTCCACCCCGAGCATCCGTGAGCCTCGACCTGCTCGACCGGCGACTGCTGTTCGTCACCGGCAAGGGTGGTGTGGGCAAGTCCACCGTCACCGCCGGTCTGGCTCTGCTCGCGGCGGAGCGGGGCCAGCGCACGCTCGTCTGCGAGGTCGACGCCAAGGGCGGCCTGGGCGGGTTCTTCGAGGCCGGCCGCACCGGCTTCGCCCCGAGCGAGGTCGCCCCTGGTCTCTTTGCCATGACGATGGACACCGAGGAGTCGCTCAAGGAGTACCTGAGCCTCCAGCTGAAGCTCCCGCTCGTGGCCCGGATCGGCCCTCTGGCCCGCACCTTCGACTTCGTGGCCAACGCCGCCCCCGGCGTGAAGGAGATCCTCACCGTCGGCAAGCTGGCCTGGGAGGTGGTCGAGGAGCACTACGACATCGTCGTGGTCGACTCGGTCGCCAGCGGCCACATCGTGGGTCAGCTGGCTGCGCCCAAGGGCATCAACGAGCTGGTCTCGGTCGGGCTGGTCCGCAACCAGACGGCCTGGATGCTCGACGTGCTCGAGGACCCGGCCCGCACCGGCGTGGTGGTGGTGGCGGCCCCTGAGGAGATGCCGGTGAACGAGACCATCGAGCTGGCCGGACGACTGCGATCCGAAACCGACGTGGACCTGGCCGCCGTCATCGTCAATCGTGTCCTGCCCGAGCTGTTCGGGCGCAGTGAGGAAGAGCTGTTCGAGGAGCTGCGCACCCCGGAGCGCGCCACGGTGCTGGCGGAGGCCGCAGCGGGCGATGTGGCGCCGATCCTGGATGCGGCCGAGCTGGCCGTGACCCTCCGGCGGACGCGCGCCGGGCACCTCCAGGCCCTGCGGGCCGGGCTCACCGACGTCGACATGCTCTATCTGCCCGAGATCTTCGCCCGCTCCGCCGGACTGCGCTTCACCCGCCAGGTGGCGGCTGCCCTCGACGAGGAGCTGGCGTAGTGGCTCGCGGTGGTGCCACAAGCGGCGCCGAGGAGATCGGTACCCTCCAGCAACTGCTGGCGGCCAAGGAGATCGTGATCTGCTGCGGGTCAGGCGGCGTGGGCAAGACCACGACGGCGGCATCGTTGGGAGCCATGGCCGCCGCCCACCTGGGCGGCAAGGTGCTCGTGCTCACCGTCGACCCCGCTCGCCGCCTGGCCAACGCCCTCGGCCTCGAACGCTTCGGCAACGCCGAGACCCGCGTCGAGCCCTCCGCCTTCCGCGCCGCGGGAGTCGAGCCTCGGGGCGAGCTGTGGGCCGCCATGCTCGACACCAAGCAGTCCTGGGACGACCTCGTCAGTCGCCATGCGCCCGACGAGCGGGTGCGCCAGGCGATCCTGTCCAACTCGATCTACACCAACATCTCTGGTCGGTTCGTGCAGAGCCACGACTACATCGCCATGGAGCGGTTGCACGAGATCCACACCTCGGGTCGCTACGACCTGATCGTCGTCGACACCCCGCCCACCCGCAACGCCATCGACTTCCTCGATGCCCCCGAACGGATGGCGGAGTTCTTCTCCAGTCGCCTGCTGCGCTGGCTCACCGCTCCGTCGAAGAACCGGGTGCTGTCGGTGGCGTCCAAGCCCTTCTACCGGGTGGCCGATGGCATCCTCGGCTCCCAGTTCCTGGAGGACGTCGCCGAGTTCTTCAGCCTGTTCCAGACCATGGCGCCCGGGTTCGTCGAGCGCTCCCGAGCCGTCACCGCCACCCTGGCCGATCGGCGCACCACGTTCCTGGTGGTCTCGACGTTGGAGGCGGCGCCGGTGCGCGAGGCCGAGTACTTCATCGCCGCCCTCGAGGAACGCGGGCTGCACCTCGGCGCGGTGGTGCTGAACAAGGTCCTGCCGTCGTACCTGCGGCGCACGGCCGCCACCGGCGTGGCTCGGCGGATGGTCGCCGAGGCCGACGATCTGGCCGGCGCCCTCGACGGTCTCGATGCTCCCGACCACCTGGTGGCCGACGTCCTCCGCGACGTGGGCGAGAGCTTCCTCAACTACCAGGTCATCGCCAACCGAGAGCAGGAGCAGCGCACCGCCCTGGCCCGCACCGCCGACGTGGTCGCCTCGGTCCCCTACTTCGACCACGACATCGCCGACCTCGCCGGCCTGCTCCGCCTCGGCGATGCTCTCTGGCGCTAATGCGGTGACCGACAACCCCGGGCCCGATGGACACGACGCGGGATCGGCGCCGCCGCTCGACCGGCGCCGTCAGTCGGGCGGGGAGGGGATGGCGTAGGTGACCGTGGCGGTGGCGACGGGGTCGGGCTCGTCGCCGCTGTGGATGCGGACCTCGACCACGGCCTGGCGCCGACCTCGGCGCAGCATCTCGGCCATGACCCCTCGCTACCACTGCCGGCAAGGCGCCCGGGCACGCCGCACCGGCTGCGCTCGGAGCGCCGTCGCACCCGGCGCGACACCGGTCCGCCCCTACGATGCCGCGGTGGCCAGCCTCGCCGAGATCGCTCGGACCCAGACCGAGCTCGACGACGACGACCTGGCCTACCTCCAGCGGTTCGTCGCCTCGTGGGGCCTGGTGGCGGACCTGTGCTTCTCGGACCTGCTGCTGTTCGTGCCCACCGATGTCGAGGGTGGCCACTTCGTGGTGGCCGGCCAGGTGCGGCCGACGACGAACCAGACCCTGTACGTGCGCGACCTCCTGGGCGAGATCGCCGACCGGGAGGAGCGGCCCCTCATCGCCCGCTCCTGGCGGCGGGGCGAGATCATCGAGGGCGAGGTCACCGACCCCGTCATCCGGGAGCGGATCCGCATGCTGTGCATCCCGCTGCGCCACCGGGGCCGCACGGTCGCGGTGCTCAGCCGCGAGTCCACCCCGTCGGTGGGTCGGGCTGCCGGGGAGCTGGAACGGACCTACCAGGAGATCTTCAACCGCTTCGCCCGCATGATCGCCGCCGGCGACTTCCCGTACGCCCGGGAGGACGGTGAGTTCGAGGAGAACCTCCGTGTCGGGGATGGCTGCCTCGTCCTCGACGGCGCCGCCCGGGTGTCCTACGCCTCGCCCAACGCGGTGTCGGCCCTGCACCGCATCGGGATCCACGTCAACACCGAGGGGCTGCGCCTGGGGGAGATCGGCCTGGAGGACGAACCCGTCCGCACCGCCTACGCGGTGGCCGCCCCGGTGACCGAGGAGATCGACCCCCGCCCGGGCGTGAGCGTGCTGATCCGCTGCATCCCCCTCGTCGAGGCGGCCCGGGTCACCGGTGCCGTCGTGCTGCTCCGGGACGTGAGCGAGATCCGTCGCCGGGACCGTCTGCTGCTGTCCAAGGACGCCACCATCCGCGAGATCCACCACCGGGTGAAGAACAACCTGCAGACCATCTCCTCGCTGCTGCGGCTCCAGGGCCGGCGGCTCTCGTCGGCGGAGGCCAAGTCCGCCATCGGCGAGTCCGTGCGCCGCATCAGCTCCATCGCCCTGGTCCACGACATCCTGGCCCGCGAGGCCGGCGACGACATCCCCTTCATCGAGGTTCTGCGGCCTCTGGTGCGGATGGTGGAGGAGAGCCTGAGCTCACCCGATCGCGAGGTGCAGTTCACGGTGACGGGCGACCCGGGCACCCTCCCCGCCGGCGTGGCCACGCCCATGGCGGTGGTGCTCACCGAGCTGCTCCAGAACACCATGGACCACGCCTTCCCGGCCGACACCGAGGGTGGCCGGGCGCCCGGCCGGGTGCGGGTGCAGATGGAGAACGACGGCAAGGAGCTGGTGTCGCGGGTCATCGACGACGGCGTGGGCTTGCCCGAGGGGTTCTCGGTGGAGCGCACCACCGGGCTGGGGCTGTCCATCGTCCGGGCCCTCGTGACCTCGGACCTGGCCGGCACCATCGACATGTTCGAACCGCTCGACGGCGGGCCCGGCACCGAGGTCGAGCTGCGGGTCCCCCTCGACGCCGAGCGGCCCGGGTGAGCGGGGGTGCCCGTCCGGCGCCCTCAGGCGGTCTGGCGGGTGCGGGCCTGCTGGCGCTTGCGGATCTGGCGCCGCTCGTCCTCGGAGGTGCCACCCCAGATGCCGGAGTCCTGGTTGGTGTCGAGCGCGTACTCCAGGCAGTCGGCCTGGGCGTGGCAGGCGCGGCAGACGGCCTTGGCGGTGTCGATCTGCTCGATGGCGGGCCCGGTGGTGCCCACCGGGAAGAAGAGGTCGGGATCGGTGTCGCGGCAAGCAGCGTCGCGGCGCCACTCGGCCGAGGCGACGGTCAGGGACAGCAGGTGGCTGGGGCTCAGGGCCACGGGGGGACCTCCAGAGGTCGTCGAGGGAGGATCGTGACTCCCTTCACATGCGCCGCATCCACGGTGTCGGATGGTCCGTGGCGGCTTCGAGCGACAGTACCGTCGTGTGCTAGCTACGGCAAGCACTTTTTTGCCCGATGCATCCGCTGACCCCACCCACAGGCCCCGATGACGGGCGGAGGACGCGGACCCCACCGCCGCTCGTGATCGCCCACCGCGGTGCGTCGGCGGCCCACCCGGAGAACACCGTCGCCGCCTTCGCCGCGGCCGGGCCCCTGGGCGCGGACGCGGTGGAACTCGACGCCCGCCGCACCGCGGAGGGCGCCGTGGTCGTCTCCCACGACGACATCCTGGCCGACGGCCGCATCCTGGTCGAGACGCGCCGACCCGACCTGCCCGACTCGGTGCCCACCCTGGCCGAGGCCCTCGACGCCTGCGGTGACCTGATCGTGAACATCGAGATCAAGAACCTGCCCGGCGACGCCGACTTCGACCCGGCCGACCGGGTGGCCGAGGCGGTGGTGGCCGAGGTCGAGGCGCGGGGCAGCGCGGCCCGCACCCTCGTCTCGTGCTTCCACCGGCCCACCATCGATCGGGTCCGCCAGCGCGCCCCTGACCTGGCGACCGCCCTGTTGCACATCCACGTCGATGGCGCCACCGCGCTGGCCGATGTGGTGGCCCACGGTCACCGGGCGCTGCACCCCTGGGCCGGGTGGATCACCCCGGACCTCGTGGCCGAGGCCCACTCCCACGGCGTGGCCGTCAACGCGTGGACCGTCGACGACCCCGACGACATGGTGCGCCTCGCCTCATGGGGCGTCGACGGCATCGTGACCAACGTCCCCGATGTGGCCCGGTCCGCCCTCGGTGCCCGGTAGCCGCCAGGTTCCGGAACGGCCGAGCAGGGTGACGTACCGACCGAGGAGCCCGCCCAGGGTCCCGCCCATCCCGCCCCGGTCAGGGCAGGCTCGGTGTTCCCGTGGGGTCGGGGAGCACCATGTCGAGCACCGCGGCCTGGTGGCGGATGGTCAGGGACTCGACGTCGCCGAGGTGGTCGCCGTCGACCTGGTAGGGGAACGGGCCGTAGCCGGTGATCTCCACGGCACTGACCTCCCGGCGCTCGTCCACGGAGCCGACCCGCCCCACTCGTCCGCCTCCGGTGACGGCGGCGCCCGCCACCCGCAGGATGGAGTCGAGGCGCAGGGAGCGGATGCTGATGGCGGTCAGGGCGGTGTCGAGGGTGACCCACGGGGCGATGTCGAGGGGACGGTTGCCGAGGTAGGTGTAGGGGTTGGTGTTCAAGATCACGGCGAAGGAGGCATCGTCGACGATCCGGTCGGGGTCGGGGCCGTCGGGGAAGCGCACCTCGAAGCGGGCCCGGCTGCGGTCGAAGTGGCGGAACCAGGTGCTGAAGGCCGAGTAGACGAACAACGGATGACCCATGTACCGCTTGGTCTGCGGTCGCCGCTCGACCTGTTCGATCACCGCCGCGTCGAACCCGAGACCGACGTGGAACAGGAAGTAGCGGCCGTTGACCGAGCCCAACCCGACCCGGCGGATGGACCGCGTCGCGAGGGCGTCGAGCAGCTGCCCGGTGGCCTCGATGGGGTCGTTGGCCAGCCCGATGGTGCGGGCGAAGACGTTGGTCGATCCGCCGGGCAGGGTGGCCAGCGCCGTCTGCGTGCCCACCAGCCCGTTGGCGGCCTCGTTGAGCGTGCCGTCGCCGCCCAGCACCACGACGACCTCGGCCCCGTCGGCGGCGGCGCCGCGCGCCAGCCGGGTGGCGTGGTCCCGACGCTGGGTCTCCACCAGCTCCACCTCGTGGTCGGCCGAGAGGGCCTTGCGGATGACCACCCGGGCCCGCGCCGTGACCGACGAGGAGAACGGGTTGACGAGCAGGACGAGGCGCACGGTCCGGCGACGGTAGGCGACCGGCACCGCCACGGGGAGCGGCGAGGGGCCGCCGACCCCGATCGTCCCACCTCCGGAGACGAGCCGAAAGGCGAGGCGACCCAGCAAGCACGGGCGGAGGCAAGACGATGAGCGAACCCGGCGCATCGAGCTGGGGGTGTACGCGGTGGCGGCGATCAGCTTCGTGATCGCCGGGTTCTTCGTCCGCAGCCTGGTGCTCAACTGGATCGTGGGCCCGGCCTGGTTTGTGGCCTGGGTGACGCTGGTGACGCCACTGGTGCTGCGCGTGCTCGGCGTCGAGGACCCGGATGGCCCGGGCGTGCCCTTGCCGGCTCCCGCCCCCGCCGACGGCGACGAGGGCGATCGGCGATGACTGTGCTGCCCGCCCGGCACCGATTCGTGAGCGCGTGGACGGAGCGCCGGTGAGCTGGGCCGCCCACGAGCTCGAGAGCTACGTCATCGTGGGCCTACGCCTCGCAGGAGGGGAAGTTCGGCGATGCCGACGCCTACTACTCCAGTCTGGGCTGCGTCTGGGACGCGTTCTGGCTGGTGCTGGTCCTCTTCGGCTGGAAGGCGTTGACCCGCGAGTTCTTCTTCACTCGCATCGTCGGAGACGACGCCGCGTGGGGGTGGCTGCGACGCCGGTTCCGCCTCTCGAACCGGGCCCTGTTGGCCCTACACCGTGCCTACTTCTGCTACGGCGCGACCCGGATCTTCGCCTGGACCTTCATCGCCCGCTTCCGCTCCGGTGACCGTGCCCCCAACGACCTGAGCTGGGGAGGTCCCTCCTTCGTGGACAAGGCGCCGGCGGACTGGCCGGGGTGGGGCACCTTCCTGCTCAACACCCTGCGGGGGGCAGCCCTGTTCGTCATCGCCGTGTGGCTCATCTGGCGCTTCCTGGGTCGGCGCCTCTGGGAGCGGGCTCCCGAGGGTCCCCGACAGCCCGTGCCGACCTGACCCTGGCCGCGGTCAGCGACCGCCGAGCTGGGACAGGGCGTCGCTCACCCAGTCGGTGACCACGCTGTCGGGGCCGCAGTCGAGCACCCGCGCCTGCGCCGCCCGGGTGCGGGCCCAGGCGTTGACGGTCAGGCCCAGGTCGTGGCCCGCCTGCACCACCTCCGGCGTGAGCCCGACGTCGGTCACGCTGATGGCGTTGGCCCCCACCTCCGACGCTCTCCGGACGTAGCCGAGGCTGGCGCGCTCCTCCCGGGTGTCGTGGAGCCAGGCCCGCTCGTTGGCCGGCGCCCGACGCCCGGCCACGGCCACCGCGTCGGCATCGGAGGACCAGAGCCTCGCCCGGGGAAGCAGGCCGGTCTCGTCCAGGGCCACGATGGCGGCGGTCATGGCGGCGCCGTCCTTGACGTCGACGGCGAGGTCGAGGCCCCCGGGGAGCACCGCCAGGATGTCGGCGAACGAGGGGAGGGTCTCGGTCGAGCCCCGTAGACCGAGGGAGGTGAGGCGCGCGGCGCGGGTCCAGGCCACGACCCAGGGCCAGCCAGTGGTGCGAAGGGTGAGGGGGTCGTGAGACAGCACCGGGATGCCGTCGCGACTCAGACGCAGGTCGATCTCGACCGCGTCGGCTCCCTGCGCCGACGCGGTGGCCACCCCTTCGCGGCTGTTCTCGGGGGCGTCGAGCGGACAGGTGCGATGCGCGATCACGGCGGTGCCACGGTGCGAGCGACGTCCGCCCATCGCACCGAAACTAGAGCTTCAGCGGTGAGCGCCAGGTCGTGATCGATGACCACTCCCACGGCTCGGCGCGACGGGCCACCAGCGGTCGATCGCAGCCGTCGCCGTCGTCCCCGCCAGGAGACCCAGCGCGGCGCCGCCCAGCAGGTCCAGCGGGAGGTGCACCCCGACGTACATCCGGGCCGCGGCCACGAGCACGGCGACACCGACCGCCGGCGACCGCGCCCGGGGCAACGCCCATGCCGCCACCACCGCCAGGGCCACCGCACCGGTGGTGTGGGCCGACGGGAACGCCAGGTCCCGGGGCGGGGACTGGCGGAGGGTGACACCGTTGATCAGCAGACTGGGCCGAGGCCGGTCGACCCATGCCTTCAGGACCGCGCTCGACGCCCGGCCCAGGCCCCAGGCCGCGAACGCCGCCACGCCGAGGCGCACCCGACGGAGCAGCAGCGCCGCCCCCACCAGCACGAGGGCCCCGACACCGGCACCCAGGGGCATCAGCACCACCAGGGGGAGTCCCACCCCCCTGGGCAGGTCGTTGAACGCGATGAAGACCGGCTCCTCACCGGCCCGTACCCCCGGCCTCAGAGCCAAGAGGGTGGTCGCTGCCAGCACGGCCGCCCCGCTGCCGACCCAGGCCCAACCGGGCCGCGGCCAGGGCGCGACGCGCGTTCCCGCTGGATTTGGCCCGTCGTCCATCAGCCGCCAGACTCCCACCATGAACGTGGTCGTCTGTGTCAAGCAGATCCCGGACCCTGCTGATCCCGGTGCTCTCAACCCGGATCACACTCTCAAGCGGGACGGGAAGCTCATCCTCGACGAGTCTGATACCTACGGCGTGGAGATGGCGCTGCAGCTCGTCGACAAGGCCGGGGAGGGCGAGGTCACCCTCGTGTCCATGGCCCCGAACGAAGAGGTCAGCGGTCTCCGCCAGGCCCTCGCCATGGGGGCGGCCAAGGCCATCCTCGTGAGCGACGACACCCTGGCCGGTGCCGGCGCCCTGGACAGCGCCAAGGTCCTGGCCGCGGCCATCGGCAAGGCCGAGGGCTACGACCTCGTCCTCGCCGGCACCGAGTCGTCCGACGGCTACACGGGCACCGTCCCCGAACAGGTCGCCGCCCTTCTCGACCTGCCATCGATCACCTTCGCCAAGGAGGTCGACATCTCCGACAGCACCGTCAAGGTGCGCCGTCAGACCGAGGCCGGTTACGACCAGTGTGAGTCGCCGCTCCCCGCCGTGGTCTCGGTGACCGCCGGTGTGGTCGAGCCCCGCTACCCCTCCTTCAAGGGGATCATGGCGGCCAAGTCCAAGCCCCTCGACACCCTGACCGTCTCCGACCTCGGGGTCGACGGTGACGTGGTCGGCTGGGCCGGTGCCGGTCAGGAGATCGTCGACGTGTCCCCCGCCCCCGAGCGCGAGGCCGGCGAGGTCATCGAGGACG
Organism: Acidimicrobiales bacterium; assembly: GCA_038233075.1. GTDB lineage: Bacteria > Actinomycetota > Acidimicrobiia > Acidimicrobiales > Iamiaceae > Iamia. The sequence goes on along the minus strand of JBBSMQ010000001.1, from coordinate 92,389 downwards.
ATGGCGAGGGCCACGCGAAGATCGTCGAGTTCCTCGACGGCCTCAAGGTCCTCTGAAGACGAAAGGCAGACACATGGCTCTCTCCAAGATCTGGGTCCACTGCGAGGTCACCGAGGACGAGATCGCATCGATCACCCTCGAGATCCTGGCCAAGGCCCGCACCCTCAGCGACCAGGTCGAGGCCTTCGTCGGCGGTCCCGCCGATGCCGTGGCCGAGACCCTCGGGGCCCACGGCGCCACGAAGGTCCACGCCACCGGCGACCTCCAGGGCGGCATGCAGGGCGTGCACGTCGCGGCCGCCCTGGCCGCCGCCATCGAGGGCGGCGACGCCCCCGACCTCATCATGTTCGGCTCCACCTACGACGGGCGCGACATCGCCGCCCGCCTCTCGGTGAAGCTCGACAAGCCGGTCATCACCAACAACAACGACGTCGAGGAGGACGGCGACAGCATCGTCGTCTCCGAGCCCGTCTTCGGCGGCACCGAGATCGTCAAGACGAAGTTCGCCGCGGGTGCCCCCGCCCTGGCCGCCTTCCGCCCCAAGTCCTTCGAGGCCGAGGAGTCCGGCGGCGGTGCGGCCGAGGTGGCCGAGCTGGCTGTCCCCGATGTCGGCGCCGCCGGTGCGGCCAAGATCCTCGACCGCCACATCGAGGAGACCTCGGGTCCGAAGCTGGACGAGGCGGCGGTCGTCGTCTCCGGCGGGCGCGGCCTGGGCGAGGCCGGCAAGTTCGACATGATCGAGGACCTGGCCAAGCTCCTGAAGGGCGCCCCGGGCGCCTCGCGGGCCATCGTCGACGCCGGCTGGGTGCCCTACTCGTACCAGGTGGGCCAGACCGGCAAGGTGGTCAAGCCGACCGTCTACATCGCCGCCGGCATCTCCGGGGCCACCCAGCACATGGTGGGCATGAAGGGCTCGAAGAACATCGTGGCCATCAACAAGGACCCGGAGGCGCCCATCTTCGGCGTCGCCGACCTGGGCATCGTGGGCGACGTCCACAAGGTGCTGCCCAAGCTCATCGAGGCGCTGCAGGCTCGCTGACGTTCCCGTTGCGTTCGTCGGTCCGATTGGGCGCCTCGCGAGCGAGGTTTGCCGAACCACAGCGTCCCACCTGATGCCCCGCTCTCCCCGCACGCGGTCTCGGCGTGCCCGTCGGCCGCGGGTGGCGCGGATCCTCGCCCTCGAGGTCGGCGCCGCGGTCGGTGTGCCCTGTCGAGCCCGGCGGACGACCTCCCGGGGATGGGGAGCGTGGGTGGACGGCACGCTGCACCTGCCTGGACCCGACGGAGGTGGAGTGGCCTTCGTCGTCGATGATCCGAGCGAGGTCGCGCTGGTGACCCGCCAGGGGGAGGCTCCGATCAGCCTCGATCCGCCGCTGGAGGTCGCGGTCCGGGCCGTCCGCTACAAGGCGGAGTCGTTCTACGGTGAGAGCGCCGAGATCATCGTGGTCAGCTCTGCCCGGCGCACGATGGAGGTGGCCCTGGCCCTCGAGGAGGTCGAGCCCACCGCCCGTCGCCTGGCCGACCTGGACTGACTGGTCAGCCGGGACGGCAGACACCAGCCGCAGGGCGGCAGGCTCCCTGGTCCGCGAGGACGACCGGGCGCGCCGCTCGGCCCGCCGACGGAGGGTCTCAACCGGTGGGCGGCAGCGAGAGGTAGTAGCCAATGCCCCGACGGGTCCGGACCAGCCTCGGACGATCGCCGTTGCGCTCGATCTTCTCCCGCAGCTTCCGGATGTGGACGGCGACGGTCGCGTCGCTGCCCGTCGTGTACCCCCAGACGTCGCGCAGGAGCTCCTGGCGCGTGAAGACCGTGCCGGGCGCGCTGGCCAGGTGCCGGAGGAGCTTGTGCTCCATCGGTGAGAGGCGGTGCCGACGACCGTCCACCTCCACCTCTCCGGTCGTGTCGTTGACGCGCACCGTCCCCACCATGGTCGTCCAGGGCGCGTCCTCGACCGGCGGGCGACGGCGCAGCACGACCTCGACCCTCGCGACCACCTCGTCGGCGGCGATCGGCGAGGGCACGAAGTCCGAGGCGCCCGCCTTGAGCCAACGGACGCGCTCGGTCGGCTCGGCGCCGCTGCGGAGGAGCACGGCGGCCGGGCCGGACGGCGCGGGCAGCTGTCGGACGAGTCGGTGGGCGGAGAACCCGTCGGTGTCGAGATCGATCACCACGGCATCGAAGGGGGACCTGTCGAGGAGCGACTCGGCGGCCCGAGCCGTCGGCGCCACCTTGACCGTGTTCCCCCTCTGGTCGAAGCGGTAGGCGAGGCGGGTGGCCAGGGTGAGATCGGCCACGATGAGCGGGATGTGGGCGCCGACGGGTTCGTCGACACCGTCGGAGCGGATGTCGACGGCCAGGGCGGACGGTGGCTCGGCCGGGCCTGGAGCCACCTGGTCGAGCGCGGTGTCGTCGGCCGCGACGGAGTGCGCCGACGACAGGGCGGCCCGGTGGGTCGGTCCCGTCGCTGCTCCCGGCTCGCGTGCGTGTGCGCTCATGGTGCCCCGGCCGACCCGTCGACGACATCAACGCTCGGGCGACGCCGCGCCGACGGCAAGTACGACGTGCGGAGGCGCACATGAGCGGCTCGTGCCATCGTCCTTGCCCTCGAGTGGATGGGTCCTGTTGCGGCGTCAACGATCAGTGCGGTGCGAGGCCGCCCCTGGTTGGGTCCGCGGATCGAGGGCGAGGGTGGGACCGGGCGCAGGACCCGTCGGCCGGCCGCCTACAGGAGCGGCCAGGGGATCTGGCGGCCGGTCGGGTCGTGGGGGAGCTGACCGGCCGAGCGCAGCACCCGGGCTCGCCGTTCCAGACGTCCCACCTCCTCGGGCAGGAGGTGGTCGGTCACCGCGTCGGGGACCCCACCGTCGATGAGCGAGGCCACCGCGTCGAGCAGGTCGTCGGGGATGGGCTCACCGCCGAAGTCCCAGATGACGGTGCGGAGTCGGGCCTCGGTCGAGAAGCACAAGGCGTTGTCGATGCCCCAGATGTGGTCCTCGGCGTCGACGAGCACGTGGCCGCCCTTGCGATCGGTGTTGTTGACGAGGACGTCGAAGACGGCCATGCGCAGGAGCTGCTCGTCGTGGCGGCCCTCGTCGCGCAGCACGAAGTAGTGGCGGGCGAAGTCGGCCTCGACGAAGCGTTGCAGCGAGCCCACCCCCAGGACATCGTTCCGCGCCACCGTGCCCGGGATGAGATCCCAGCCGAGGGCGCGGCTCAGCTCGTAGGCCGCCACCTCGCGGCGGTAGAGGCCCTGGGGGAAGTCCCAGAGCGGCCGTTCGCCCTGCAGCGGCTTGTACACCGCCTTGAGGCCAGGGGGCAGGCCGTGGTCGTCCTCGTCGCGGTCGCCTCCCTGTTCGGTCGCTCCGTCGTCCTCCGCTCCGTCGTCCTCCGCCCCGTCCTCCTCGTCCTCGTCCCACGGCTCGTCATCCCAGAGGTCGTCGAGCTCCTCGTCGTCGGGGCGACCGACGCGCACCTCTGCACCCAGCCCGGCCAGGGGCCCCTCGTCACCGTCGACGGGGTCGGGAGCATCATCGGCGGACTCGCCTACCGTCACCAGGAAGGTGGCGTTGCTGCTCTCGACGATGCGGCCCAGCAGCTCGATCGGGGCGCGCCGCAGTCGCTCCAGCGGCTCCGGGGCAGTCGCCACGGTGGGTCAGGTGGGCGGGCCGTGGCCGTTGGTGCGCGGGCAGGCGTGGTCGGGTCCCTGAGGGTTGCCGCACACCGGGCACGGCGGCCGCCCCGCCTGCACCAGCGCCACCGTGTGGCGGACGAGGGCCGTGACCTGGGTCCGGGTCAGGCGGACCCGGAGGCTGGTGCGGTCCGGTCCCAGAGGGTCGTCGTCCTCGTCCTCGACCTCACCGACCTCCTCGATGAGGATGACGATGCGATCGCTCACGTCGTCGTAGGCGACCGACAGCGTGCCGGCGACCCACTCCGGCTCCACGAGGCCGGACAGCTCCAGGTCGACCGTCGCGGGGTCCTCGACCGGCGGCAGGTCGGCCAGGACGCCCTGCAGGTACTCCGACAGGGCGGCGACCTGCTGCTTCTCGCACTTCACCGACACCTGGACCTCGCCGGCCTGGGCCTGGAAGAGGAACGTGCGCTGACCCGGCTCGCCCACCGCGCCCACCGTGAAGCGGTCCACGGCCTCGAAGTCGTGGCTGGCGCTCATGACGGCACGAGGGCGCCGAGATCGCCGCCGGTCGAGTTGGTGGCCAGCACGACGGTGCCGGTGTCGCCGTAGACCACCGCCGAGATGGAGCAGGGAGACACCACGATGCGCTGGAAGGTGTCCAGGTGGGAACCCAGCGCCTCGTTGAGCGCGGCCTTGATGGGGTCGGCGTGGCTCACCAGTACGATGGTGCCACCGGGGTGGGCTGCGCACAGTCGACGGGTGGCGCCGACTATCCGGCCCTGCATCTCGGCGAAGGACTCGCCGCCGGGGAAGCGGAACCCGCTGGGGTGGCTCTGCACCGCCTTCCACTCCCGCAGCTTGCGGAGGCGCGACAGCTCCTCGCCGGTCCACTCGCCGAAGTCGGCCTCCAGCAGCCCCTTGTCGACCTTGACCCGCACCCCGAGGGCCTTGCCGATGGGCTTGGCTGTCTCCCGGGTGCGCTCCATGGGTGAGGCGTAGACCGCGTCGACCTTCCTCAGGGCGCGGAGGCGGTCAGCGGCGGCCTCAGCCTGGGCCACCCCCTCCTCGGCCAGGTGCAGGCCCGGCGCCCGGCCGGGCAGCACCGCGCCGGTGGTGGGCGTCTTGCCGTGGCGCACGAACAGCACGCGCGTCGGCTTGGCGGAGGAACGGCGGGCCATGCGATCGGCAACATAGCGGGCCGATGCAGCCGTCCCTCCGAGTGCGTGCCATCCCGCCCGCCCCGTTCTGACGCGCAGGGCGGCCAGTTCTGGCGCACTGGCGCGTCAGAAGCGGTGGTGGTCTGCGTCGGAACCGCTGGTGGTCCCGGAACCGGTGGTGGCCGTAGGGTCGCCGCATGGGCAGGCGCACCGACAGCCTCACCGCCCTCGAGGCTGAGATCACCGGGTGTCGGGCCTGTCCTCGGCTGGTCGAGTGGCGTGAACAGGTCGGGCGAGAGAAGCGGGCCGCCTACCGAGATGAGGACTACTGGGCCCGGCCGGTGCCCGGCTTCGGTGATCCCGACGCCCACCTGGCGATCATCGGCCTCGCGCCAGCTGCCCACGGGGCCAACCGCACCGGCCGCATCTTCACCGGCGACCGCTCAGGTGATGTGCTCTACGCCGCCCTGCACCGGGCCGGCTACGCCAACCAGCCCACCAGCACCCACCGGGGCGACGGCCTGGAGCTGTCCGGAGCCTGGATCACCTGCCCCGTGCGCTGCGCACCCCCGGCCAACAAGGCCACCCCGGCCGAGCGCGACACCTGCCGCCCCTTCCTGGAGCGGGAGCTGGCCCTGCTCACCGACGTACGGGTGCTGCTGGTGCTGGGCGGCTTCGGGTACCAGGTGGTGTGCGGCCTGCTCGGTGTCCGCCCTCGGCCCCGCTTCGGCCACGGGGTCGAGGTGCCCCTGGACGGGGGGCGCACCCTGCTCTGCTCGTACCACGTGAGCCAGCAGAACACCTTCACCGGGCGGCTGACGCCGGCCATGCTCGACGACGTCCTGGCCCGAGCCCGGGCGCTCGCGTCGGGTTGAGTGGTGAAGGGCCACGAAGGCCCTGGTGACGGCACTGGACGAAGGAGCTCCCATCCTCATCCATCGTGGAGACCCCCCGGCCATGGGGGTCTGAGTGGTCGAGCGGTGCGGCCGCTGATTGGGGAGGTTCTGGTCCTCCCGGTAGCGTCGCGGCCCGATGTCCCGCCCCGTCCGACCGCCCCGCCGCCTCCGGCTCCTGCTGCTGGTCGTGACCTGCATCCTCGTGCTTGGGGCCTGCGCCGGGCGGCGGACCATCCCTGACCAGTACGGCGACACGACCCGCGACAACTTCCAGGAGGGGTGCGTCGAGGCCCTGACGGTCGACCGCAGCGTCGTCGGCGACCCGGACCAGGACGCCGACGGCTTCGTGCCCGACGACCTGGGCGAGGGCCAGCCCTTCAGCGCCGACCGGGCCTCCAACGTCTGCTCGTGCTCCTACGAGGGCATCTCCGGGCCCGACGGCATCCCCTTCGAGGAGTTTAAGCAGATCAACGACGACTTCGAGGACGACCCCGGTCCGCTGCCCGAGTCGATCGCATCCATCGTCGACGGCTGCGTCGATCAGGTCCCCGCCAGCTGACCCTCAGCCTCCGGTCGTCGCCGGCCGGCCAGCCAGCTCCTCGGGCTGCGGGACCAGCTCCCGCACCCGGGCCTTGGCCTCCTCGCGGGTCATACCCGACTCCCGCTGGAGGACCTCGACCAGGGCCAGCCGCGTCGAGGCCGGTGCACGACGGCCGAGTGCTCGTTGCCGTGGAACAGCAGGTGGTGCAAGCCGAACAGCGGCGCAAGGACCAGGGTGAGCTCGTCGAGGTGGCCAAGGTTGGCGGGGATGCCGGCCGGCATGACCTCGACGGTCACCTCTCCCGCAGGCGAGGTGATGGTCCGGCACGGCTCGAGCTGCTCGTCGGACCGGATCTGCGCCCGGTCCATGGCCGCGTGGTTGCGGGCGTCGCACCGCTCGAGCATCCCGCGCCTGGTGTCGCCGGCTGGCCGTGCTCGGCGGCGCACTCAGCCGGTGGTCGTCTGCCCGTCGGAGGGCGCGGGGCCTGCGTCTGGAGTCGCCCCCGCTGTCGCTCCGGCACCGTCGCCGGTCCCTGCTCCGCCGTCGGCGCCCCCCTCGGTCCTCGGCGCGGCGTCGTCCTTCGCCTCGGGCTTGGGTTCGGGGGGCGGTAGGCGGCGGGGGTCGTCGACGGCCACGCCCTCGGCCGGCCAGCGCTTGCGGCTCTTGGCCGCCAGCTTGTGCATCAGGGCGATGGCCCCGGGGTCGTCGTCGCCGGGCCTGGTCTCGATGCGCCCCGCCTTGGCCATGCGCTCGATCACCTCGCGCCCCAGATCGGTGCGCACCACGGTGAGGGTCCAGTCGTTGTACTTGCCGATGCCGCCGGTGGAGATGTCGGCGTGCTCGGCCGCGAAGTCGGGGCACTGCTTGCAGCCCTCCCGGGTCCAGGCGTGGCACTCCTTGAGCGGTACCTCGTGGTACTCGCCGTCGTGGGTCCAGATCTGGAACTTGCCCTTGATGTTGACCTTCTTGATCATGGCCCGCGTCAGGCCGTACTTGGCCTCGAAGAGCTCCTCGAAGATGGCGTCGTCGAAGGTCTTGGAGCACAGCAGGCCGATGTTGAACTTGATGGGCTTGCCCACCTTGCCCGCCTTGCGGCTCCACATCACCGGCGGCACCGACGACTGGCAGCTCATCCCCACCAGCGCGAGGTTCTCCAGGCCCCGCTCCGTGGCCTCGCTCAGGGCCAGGGTGTTGGCCGAGTAGGTGTAGCGGCTGCCGGCCGAGGCCATGATCTCCTCGGGCGTGGTGGCCACGCCGGGCTTGGCCATCCAGGTCGACCCGTCGCCCTCCAGGTAGGACACCAGGGCGCCGTCGATGTAGCTCTCCTCGAGCAGCCAGAGGAGCATGGCCGACACCAGACCGCCGTCCTGGCCGGCCTCGTGCACGCCGTCGTCGGAGGCGCGGGTGAGCAGGACGTCGGAGTAGATGCCCGAGATCTCGTCGGTCTCCCGGGTCCGACCGAAGAGGTGCTCGTCGGCCTGGGTCTCCCAGTGCTGGTAGCGGGGACAGGCGCGGGTGCAGCTGGTGCAGCCCTTCTGGCCGTGGGTGCAGTCGGTCGGGCCCAGCTCGTCCTCGAGGTGGAACGGGGTGTAGCCGCCCTGGACGTGGTCGTAGCCGATGACCTCGTGGGGACACGCGATCACACAGCCCGCACATCCGGTGCAGAGCCCGGAGGTGACGACCTCCTCGTAGAGCTCCTTCCACTGGGCGGTCCACCGGGTGCGGGTGGGCGGCGCGGCGGTGTCGGTCATGGCCACATCGTAGGGCGGACCCCGGTTCGGGCGCGCGAGTGGGAGCGCCCGCGCCGGGTCGGCGCCGATGGCCACCCGTTGGCAGGACCCGGGACGGTCGGCCACGATGGCACCATGGACCTGACCTACCCGCCCGAGGCCGAGCATTTCCGCAAGGAGATCCGCTCCTGGTTGGAGGACAACCTGCCCGACGGCTGGTTTGACGCGGACTTCGAGATGAGCGCCGAGGAGCGCAAGGCCTTCAACGAGGAGTGGACAAAGAAGCTCTTCGACGGCGGCTGGATCTGCGCCACCTGGCCCGAGGAGTACGGCGGCAAGGGCCTCACCCTCATCCAGGGCGTGGTGCTCTCCGAGGAGTTCTCCCGGGCAAAGGCGCCGATGCGGGCCGACTTCTTCGGTGACACCCTCGTCGGGCCCACCATCCTCCAGTACGGCACCGAGGAGCAGAAGCAGCAGCTCCTCCCCCAGATCCTGAACGGCGAGACCCGCTGGTGCCAGGGGTTCTCCGAGCCCAACTCCGGCTCGGACCTGGCCTCGTTGAAGACCACCGCCGTGCTCGACGGCGACGAGTGGGTCATCAACGGCCAGAAGGTGTGGACCACCCAGGCCCAGTTCGCCGACTACTGCTTCCTCCTGGCCCGCACCGACCCGGACGTGAAGAAGCAGGCCGGCATCACCTACCTGCTCGTGCCCATGCAGCAGGACGGCGTCGAGGTGCGGGGCATCGTCCAGCCCGACGGCACCGACGAGTTCAACGAGGTGTTCTTCGACGACGTCCGGTGCCCCAAGGACAACGTCCTCGGCGGGGTCGACAATGGCTGGACCGTCGCCAACAGCACCCTCGGCTTCGAGCGGGGCATGTCGGCCACCACCGGCCACCGCCGCTTCGAGGAGGAGTACGGGCTCCTGCGCGACGCCGCCCGCGCCAAGGCCACCATCGAGGACCCGCTGGTCCGCCAGCGGCTCATGCACTTCTACACCCGCATCCAGATCCTGCGCATCAACGGCCTGCGCAACCTGACCGCCAGCCTCACCGGTCAGCGCGACAAGGGCGTGACCGCCCTGGGCGCCACCAACAAGATGTTCTGGTCCGAGATGCACAAGGCGGCCATGGAGCTGGCCCTCGACATCCACGGCGCCGACGCGCTGCTCTCCACCGCCGGCCCGGAGGCCGGGTCCTGGCCGGCCACCGCCCGGTCCGAGGGCCGCGAGGGCTACCCGGTCAGCCAAATGATGTCGGCCTTCTTCTTCTCCCGCTCGGAGACCATCTGGGGCGGCACCAGCCAGATCCAGCGCAACATCGTGGGCGAGAAGGTCCTCGGCCTCCCCCGTGAGCCCAAGCCCGCCACCCCCAAGAAGGACGGCTGACGCGTCCCCCTCGAACCTCGTACGGATGTTGCCCCCACCGGCACAATTCCGTACGAAGTTCGCCACCTCTGGAGGCCGGGCCGTCAACCTTGTACGGATGTTGCCCTCACCGGCATACTTCCGTACGGAGTTGACGGGGGGCGGGGGGCGGGGGGAGGGTGGCTGACGTGACGCTCGACTTCGCCCTGCCGCCCGAGCTGGAGGCGCTGGCCGCCGAGGCCCGGGAGGTGGGCCGTGCCCTGGCCGACCGGTGCGACATCCGCGAGGACTCCTGGATCGCCGGTCACGACGAGGCCGTGGCCAAGGACCTCGCCGCTCGGGGCTGGATCGGCATGACCTGGCCCACCGAGGCGGGTGGTGGCGGTCGCACCGCGATGGAGCGTTTCGTGGTGTTCGAGGAGCTGATCGCGGCCGGGGCCCCCATCGCCGCGGCCTGGTTCGCCGACCGCCAGATCGGCCCGACCCTCCTCGAGTTCGGCACCCCTGAGCAGCAGGCCGAGTTCCTGCCCGGGATCCTCTCGGGCGAGTCCATGTGGGGCATCGGCATGAGCGAGCCCGACGCCGGCTCCGACGTGGCCTCCATCCGCACCCGGGCCGTGCGCGATGGCGATGAATACGCGGTGGACGGCCAGAAGATCTGGACCAGCGGCGCGGCCCACTCCGACTTCATCTACCTGGTGGCCCGCACCGACCCCGATGCCAAGCCCCACCAGGGGCTGTCCGAGCTCATCGTCGACCTGCGCTCGCCGGGTGTGACCGTGGTGCCCATCGTCGACATGACCGGCGACGACCACTTCTGCGAGGTCTACTTCGACGGCGTGCGGGTGCCGGCGGCCAACCTGGTCGGAGCCGAGAACGGCTCGTTCAAGCAGATCATGCGCCAGATGGAGCACGAGCGCGGCGGGATCGACCGCCTGGTGTCCAACCGCCGCCTGTACGAGGACGTCCTCGCGGTGGCCGACCTGACCGACCCCTTCCTCCGCCAGGAGGCAGCGGCCCTGGAGATCGACTACCGTCTCGGCCGCCTGCTGGTGATCCGCGAGGTGCTGGGCCAGGCCCCCAAGGGCTTCTCCGCCGCGACCAAGACCTTCTGCACCGAGCACGAGCAGCGCGTGGCCGACTTCTGCGCCCGGGTCGTCGGGCCCCTGGCCATGGCCGGTGACACGGGCCTGTCGGCCCGACTCCAGCGCAACCTGGCCTACGCCCCCGCCTACACGATCATGGGCGGCACCACGAACATCCTGCGCAACATCCTGGGCGAGCGCGTGCTCGGCCTGCCCCGCGGACCCCGCCCCTGATCCGGGGGTTCGTTCGAGGGTTGGGTGCCCGTCGGAGGGCCCTCGACGACCGGATCGTGCCCATCACCATCACGCCGGACTGGGCCAAGCACCTCGATCTCGAGTCCAGAAGGCCGGGTCGATGTCGGGGGGCTCGGTGCCGGCCATGCGGACCACCGTGCGTCCGAAGGTCTCGTGGTCGATGACGATGTCGGTGACGATCTGGGGCCGGCCGGTGGCGGCATGCCCATCCGCCGCTTGGCGGCACATGGCCAAGAAGGCATCGAAGCGCCGCTGCCCGTCGGTGCGGGCCAGATCGGCGGTGGCGGTGGCGGCGGCGTCGCCGTGCTCGGCGCGGCCCTTCGCCCAGCCGGCCTCGGTCTCGGCCCGGAGGAACGCCCGGAAGATGCTGTTGGCCTCGGCGCCGTCGAGGGAGCCGCAGCCACCGGAGAAGGCCCAGGACCCGTTGAAGTCCTGCACCCCCTTGAAGTCACGGTTGTGGTGGTCGCGCTCGGCCCGGTCGCGGGTGCCGTCCGCGTCCATGACCCGCACCCATGGCGGCGCGGCGATGACCGCGAACCGGTGCCGTCGGCGGCGGCCGGCGGCGGAGCCCGGTGGTCCACCCGCGATGGGGTGAGCCGTTCTTCGGGGCGCCATGTTGGGACGATGAGGCAAGGGTGAGTGGGATCGAGCTGGGGCTGGCCATCGCGGTGGTCGCCCTGGGCGCGACGGTACAGCGCACGGTCGGCTTCGGGGCCGCGCTGGTGTCGGTGCCGTTGCTGCTGCTCATCGACCCCGACCTGGTGCCGGGGCCGGTGGTGGTGGCCAACCTGGCCCTCATCGGGATGATGGCGATCGGAACCGGAGGCCACGCCGACCGGCGGGGCGTGCGCTGGATGGCGCTGGGCCTGCTGCCCGGCACCCTGCTGGCGGTGCTCGCCCTGGCCCTGGTCCCCGAGGACCTGTTGGCCGTCCTGGCCGGATCGATCGTGCTGGCCGCGGTGGTGGGGGTCGCGGTGGACCGCAGGGTGGCCATCCGCCGCCAGTCCCTCGTCGGCGGGGGGATCCTCTCGGGCTTCATGGGAACCACGGCCGGCGTCGGCGGCCCGCCCCTCGCGCTGCTCTACAGCCGGGCTCCGGGCGACACGGTGCGGGCCACCCTGTGTCGGGTGTTCCTCGTCAACTGGGTCCTGGTCCTCGGTGCCTTGTCCCTCACCGGTCGGCTCGGCCTGTCCGAGGTGGCGACGGGCGTGGCGCTGATGCCGGGTGGCGTGCTCGGCGTGCTGGCCGGACGTCAGGTCGCAACCAGGGTCCAGCCCGAGCAGCTCCGCGTCGCAGTCCTGGTGCTGTCGGCCTCGTCCGCCGTGGTCGCCATCGCCCAGGCCCTGATCTGACGAAGGCTGCGAGCGAGCCGTGAGGGACCGACACCTGACCCTCGGCGTGGGAGCGCCCCCGACAGGACTCGAACCTGTGCACACGGCTCCGGAGGCCGATGCTCTATCCGCTGAGCTACGGGGGCAGGGATCCGCAGCGTAGCAACGGCACCCGCCCCCGCCCCCAAGGCCGTCCCGCCGGCGGCGCGGGACGACCAGGGCCGCGGCCCCCGGCCGCGAGCGGCCGCAGCGAGCGAACGGGAGCTCACCGCACGGGGCCTCGCCCTAGGATGCGCCGCCGTGGTCCCGATCGTCCGACCCCCGGCACCGGTCGCGCCGCCGGCGACCGGTGCCGATCGATGACCGCGCTGCCCTGGGACCTCCTACCCGACTCGGCGGAGGTCGGTCCCGACGGTGAGCTGCAGATCGGAGGCTGCTCGGTGGCGGCGCTGGCCGCGACCCACGGCACGCCCCTCTTCGTTTACGACGAGGACCACCTGCGAGCCCGCTGCCGTGAGGCGGTGGCCGCCTTCGGCGAGGGCGTGGCCTATGCCACCAAGGCCTTCCTCTGTCGGGCCATGGCCCGGCTGGCCCACGAGGAGGGCCTCCACCTCGATGTGGCGACCCTCGGAGAGATGCACGTGGCCCTGGCCGCCGGGGTCCCGCCCGAGCGCCTCGTGCTCCACGGCAACAACAAGTCCCTGGCCGAGCTGACCACTGCCCGCGACGCGGGGGTGGGCCGCACGGTGGTCGACTCCGACGACGAGCTCGACCGCCTGGAGCGGCTCCACGAGGCCGACCACCGGCGCCCTCAGGTGCTCCTGCGGGTCACCCCCGGCGTCGAGGCCCACACCCACGAGTTCGTCCGCACCGGCCAGGACGACTCCAAGTTCGGCTTCACCCTGTCGACCGGAGCGGCCGGGGCTGCCGTGGAGCGGTGCCGGACCTCGTCCGCTGTGGACCTGGTCGGGATCCACTTCCACATCGGGAGCCAGGTGTTCGTGGCCGACTTCTTCCGCCAGGCGGTCGAGGTCGTGGCTCCGTGGTTCAACGCCCTCGACCTCCCGGAGCTGTCCGTCGGCGGGGGGGCCGGGGTCGCCTACGTGGCCGGCGAGGAGGCCCCCAGCATCACCGCCTGGGGTGCGGCGGTGCGCACCGCGTGCACCGAGGCCGGCGTCACCGCCCGGGTCACCGCCGAGCCCGGTCGCGCGATCGTGGCCGCGGCGGCGGTCACCGTCTACACCGTGGGCACGATCAAGCGCCTCCCCGGCATCCGCACCTACGTCGCCGTCGACGGAGGCATGAGCGACAACCCCCGTCCTGTCCTCTACGGCTCGGGCTACGAGACGATCCTGGCCCGCGCGCCGCGCGCGCGACGACCCGACCAGGTCACCATCGTGGGCAAGCACTGCGAGTCCGGCGACCTGCTGGTGCGGGCCGCCGGTGTCCCCGACGACCTGGCCGTGGACGACCTGCTCGTCACCCCCGTGACCGGGGCCTACGGTCACTCCATGGGCTCCAACTACAACAAGGTGCTGCGTCCTGCCGTGGTGTTCGCCTCCGGGGGGGAGACGCGCCTGGTGGTGCGCCGCGAGACCACCGGCGACCTCCTGGCCACCGATGTCGGCTGACCGTCCGCCCGGGCCGCCGGCGCCGGTGGATCCCCGGCGGCGCGTGCGGCGCACCGCCGTCGACATCGGCCGCAGGGACGCGTGAGGATGGCGTCGAGGAGGATCCGTGGAGAAGGTGATCTGGGCCGTGTGGGGCCCGCCCGACACCGATCGCGCCGCCCTGAGGGATCGGCTGGTCGCGCACCTGGCGCCGATCCTGCTCGACGAGCCGGCCGTCGCCGGCCTGGCGATGGCAATCGACGACCCCGAGGCCGACGTCGCCCCGCCGGTGCCCTGGCCGGAGGGCAACCAGCCCCTCCTGGCGCTGGTGTCGGTCTGGTTGCCGGCCTACGACCACCGGGGCCTGGTCGAGGAGCACGTGGCGGCCCTCGCATCGGAGCAGGGTCTGCGCAGCCACGGCTACCTGGTGAGCGAGTCGCTCTACACCGACTACGGCGAGTCCCCCTGGAGCGGCCCTCGCGACTGGCCCGACGGTGTGCGCTCGCCCGGTGTCCTCACCGTCGGGCTGCTCCAGCGCCCCCCCGATCACGACCGCCAGGCTTGGATCCGGCACTGGCACGATGTCCAGTCGCCGGAGTCGGCCGAGCTCCAGCCCCGCACCCGCTACGTGCGCAACCTGGTCGTCCTCGCCCTCGACGACGGCCCGCCCCTGGAGGGGATCTCCTCGAGGCGTGGCCGTCGAACGAGCACGTGGCGGACCCGGACCTCTTCTACCGGGGCGACGGTGACCCGGGACGGGTGCAGGCCCACGTGGATCGGATGCTGGCCAACGTCACCGCCTTCCTCGACCTGTCGACCTTCCGTGCCGCCACCATGGGCGAGTACCTGTTCGCCAGCCCCTCCGGCCCCTGACCCCCGGTCACCGCGGCAAGCTTTGGACGCTTGGACGCCCTAGGGGGCGTCTCCCGTCCAAAGTTCGGTCGCGGCGCCCCCCGGGCCGGTCCGGGGCGGGGTCTGGGCCTGACTACCCTTCCGCCGTGGCCGAGCCCGACGCCCCCGATGCCGCCGCCGCCTCCGTGCCCGTGGTGCGGGTCGGCCTCCTCGGCTGCGGCAACGTCGGCGCCGCCCTGGTCGCTCTCCTCGCTCATCGGGCCGACGCCATCGCCCAGCGCAGCGAGGTGCGCCTCGAGGTCACCCGCATCGCGGTCCGCAGCCTGACCCGCGACCGCGGCGTCTCCCTGGCCGAGGGCACGCTCACCCGCGACGCTGCCGCGGTGGTCGTCGACCCCGACGTCGATCTGGTGGTCGAGGTGATCGGCGGCATCGAGCCCGCGCGCGAGCTCACCCTCGCTGCCCTCGCGGCAGGCAAGCCGGTGGTCAGCGCCAACAAGGAGCTCCTCGCCAACCACGGGGCCGAGCTGACCGCGGCGGCGGAGGCGTCGGGGGTCGACCTCCTGTTCGAGGCGGCGGTGGCGGGGGGCATCCCCATCGTCCGCCCCCTGCGCGAGTCGCTGGCCGGCGAGGACGTGCGTCGGGTGATGGGGATCGTGAACGGCACCACCAACTTCATCCTCACCCGGATGACCGAGGAAGGCAGTGCCTACGCCGACGCCCTGGCCGAGGCCCAGAGCCTCGGCTACGCCGAGCGTGACCCCACCGCCGACGTCGAGGGCTTCGACGCCGGGGCCAAGGCCGCGATCATCGCCAGCCTGGCCTTCGGCCAGCGCGTGGTGGCCGGCGACGTCTACCACGAGGGCATCTCCGGGGTCTCCGCGGCCGACATCGACTCGGCCACGCGGCTCGGCTACGTCATCAAGCCGCTGGCCGTCTGCGAGCGAGGAGAGGGTCCAGAGGGGCCGGACGTGGCCGTCCGGGTCCATCCCGCCATGGTCCCGAACCAGCACCCCCTCGCCGGGGTGCGCGACAGCTTCAACGCGGTGTTCGTGGAGGGCTCCGCGGTGGGCGACCTCATGTTCTACGGGCGGGGCGCGGGCGGCGACCCCACCGCATCGGCCGTCCTGGGCGACGTGGTCGACGCCGCCGTCAACCTCCGCAAGGGCACCTACGCCACCCTTGGCATCACCGGGCGGGCCCGGATCCGGGCCATCGACGAGCAGCGCAGCCCGTTCTACGTGTCGATCGACGTCGAGGACCGCCCCGGCGTGCTGCGCGCCATCGCCGAGGTCTTCGAGCGCCACCAGGTGTCGATCCGCAGCCTCGAGCAGGACGGCAGCGGACCCGACGCCCGGATCGTGCTCATTACCCACACCGCACGCGAGGCCGACCTCCAGGCCACCGTCGGCGACCTGCGGGAGCTGCCCGCGGTGCACCTCGTCGGCAGCGTCGTGCGCGTCGTGGACGACGAGAGCTGACCGCCGTGCGCTACGTCAGCACGCGGGGGTCGTGCCCGGCGGTGGACTTCGGTGGAGCCCTGCTGGGGGGGCTGGCCCCCGACGGCGGGCTGTACGTGCCCGAGGAGTGGCCGACGGTGGAGGTCCACCCGTCGGTCGAGCGCTACACGGATGTGGCCGTCGACGTGCTGATCCCGTACGTGGCGCCGGATCTCGAGCGTGACGAGCTCCGGGTGATGGTGGAGGAGGCCTACGCCACCTTCGACCACGACGAGGTCTGCCCCGTCCACCCGCTGGAGGAGGGGGTGTGGCTGCTCGAGCTCTACTGGGGCCCCACCCTTGCCTTCAAGGACGTGGCCCTCCAGCTGGTGGGGCGCCTGTTCGACCGGGAGCTGGCCCAGCGCGACGAGCGGGCCACCATCCTGGTCGCCACCTCCGGTGACACCGGATCGGCGGCCATCGAGGCGTGCCGGGGCCGCGACCGCGTCGACATCGTCGTCTTGCACCCCGCGGGTCGCGTCAGCGAGGTCCAGCGCCGGCAGATGACCACGGTGGACGAGCCCAACGTCCACAACGTGGCCGTCGACGGCGACTTCGATGCCTGCCAGGATCTGGTCAAGGCCGCCTTCGCCGACCCGTCGCTGCGCGACGACCTGCGGCTGTCGGCCATGAACTCCATCAACTGGGCCCGGGTGATGAGCCAGGTCGTGTACTACGTCACCGCCGCCGCCGCGGTGGCGCCCGACGGGCCGGTGTCCTTCGCCGTGCCCACCGGCAACTTCGGCAACGTCCTGGCCGGGTGGGTCGCCGCCGGTGGCGGCATCGACGTCGACCGCCTCATCGTCGGCACCAACCGCAACGACATCATCGCCCGCTGGATCGACACCGGCGTCATGGAGACACAGGGTGTGGAACCCACCCTCAGCCCCAGCATGGACATCCAGTTCTCCAGCAACGTCGAGCGCTACCTGTGGGAGCTCTACGGCCGCAACGGGGCAGTGGTGGGCGAGGCCATGGCCGAGCTCCGGGCCCACGGTCGCATCGACATCGGACCCGCGCGCCTCGATCGCGTGCGTCGCACCTTCGCCGCCGCCCGCGTCGACGACGCCGCCACCCTGGCCGAGATCCGCCGGGTCCACGCCGAGACGGGACGGCTCGTCGACCCTCACACCGCCGTGGGCGTGGCCGCGGCGCGGGCCGTACCCTCCGACACCGACGTCCCCTGCGTCGTGCTGGCCACCGCCCACCCGGCCAAGTTCCCCGACGCGGTGGAGGAGGCGACCGGCATCCGCCCACCGCTGCCCGACCACTTGGCCGACCTCTACGACCGCCCGGAGCGCTCCGACGCCCTCGCCGCCGATCCCGCCGTGCTGGCCGACTACCTCCGGGCCACCCTCACCTCCTGACGGGGCGCGACCTGGCGCCGGTGCGCGTCAAGGTGTCGGCGCTCGACGACACGGACGGCGAGCGAGGTGGGGGCCATGATCCGTCGCGGCCGCCCTGGCCGAGCCGCCCAGTACCGGAGACCGTCGGTGGGACACCCTCCTGGCCGCAGTGGTGGGCCGGGAGTGTCGGTCCCTCGCCGTCGAGCCTCCGACGTGGACCAGCGCACCGCCGCTGCCGAGCTGGTGGTGGCCCGTGTTCGACCCGGTCCTGGCCGCTCGCACCATGGCCCGCACGCCCGTCGATCTCTCCATCCGAGGGATCTGGCTCGACCGACGGGCCCTCGAGGTCGTCTGATGGCGGGTCCGAGGCGGGAGCTGACGGTGGACGGCACCGACACCGTCGTGCTCCCCGGTCGTGACGAGCTCGTGCTCTCGGCTCAGGTCGTCCTCGACCGCATGGCCGTGCGCCGTCGGTCCTAGCGGTCGCGCCCGATGTCGGGCGGGGCGCTCGACGAAGGGGGCATCCGCCACCGGTACGGTCGGGCCATGGACCTTCGCATCTTCACCGAACCCCAGCAGGGCGCGTCCTACGACGACCTGCTGGCCGTGGCCCGCACCGCCGAGGAGGCCGGCTTCGATGCCTTCTTCCGCTCCGACCACTACCTGAAGATGGGCGATGTCCCGGGCGACCCCGGCCCCACCGACGCCTGGATCACCCTGGCCGGCCTGGCCCGCGACACCTCGACCATCCGCCTCGGCACCCTCGTGACCGCGGCGACCTTCCGGCTCCCGGGCCCGCTGGCCATCTCGGTCGCCACCGTCGACGCCATGAGCGAGGGGCGCGTGGAGCTGGGCCTGGGCTCGGGGTGGTACGACGACGAGCACCACGCCTACGGCATCGCCTTCCCGGGCCTGGGCGAGCGCTTCGACCGCCTCACCGAGCAGCTCGAGGTGATCGCCGGCCTGTGGGGCACGCCCCCCGGCGACACCTTCTCCCACGACGGCGAGCACTACCCGGTGACCGACTCACCGGCGCTGCCCAAGACCGTGCAGGACGGCGGTGTGCCCATCATCATCGGAGGCGGGGGCCGGAAGCGGACCCCGCGACTGGCGGCCCGCTTCGCCGCCGAGTTCAACCTGCCGTTCGGCTCGGTCGACGACACCGGCGCCGCCTTCAACCGGGTGCGGCGCGCCTGCGACGAGGCTGACCGCGACCCGGCCACCATGACCTTCTCCGCGGCCCAGGTGCTGTGCTGCGGAGCCGACGAGGCCGAGGTCGCCCGCCGAGCGGAGGCCATCGGACGCGCGCCCGACGAGGTGCGCCAGAACGGCGTGGCCGGCACACCGGACGAGGTCGTGGCCCGGCTGAAGGACTACGAGGCGCTCGGCGCCACCCGCGCCTACCTCCAGGTCCTCGACCTCGCCGACCTCGACCACATCCGCCTGGTGGCCGAGGAGGTGATGACGCAGCTCTAGTCGAGCTCAGGGCGGAGCCCTTCGCTCGAGCTGGGGGTGCGGCCGGCGGCCGCGCTGTCGTCGCACGGGTCGACCAGCAAGCTGGATCGGTCCGTGGCCGAGGGGCTCCGGCAGAGCCTCTGTCCCCTCGGGCTCCCCCGCCGGGCGGCGTCGTCCTCGACGCGCGCCTCTCGGACGAGCTGGCTCCCGCGCCGGGGACCTCGGTTCGGGGGTCGGTAACGTCTGGTCCGTGAGTGCGTCGTCGGAGGTGCGGGAGCGGGGGGACCGCGGCGGGCTCGGCGCGCCGACGGGGCCGTCGGGCTGGCACCCGGACCCGTGGCGGCGACACCACGCCCGCTTCTTCGACGGACGCCTCTGGACCGAGCACGTGGCCGACGGCGGCGTGTCCAGCATCGACTCCGCTCCGGTGGCCGAGATGGCCCGCTCCCGGCCGATGCCCCCCCGGCAGGCCCCACCCGAGGGGGAGGGTCCCCGAGTCCTGGGGGAGGGCCCTGGCCGCGATGACCCGGGCCTGGACCATGCCCTGCTCCTGGTCGACCTGGAGGCCGACGACGACGGGATCCGCCACCTGCGCACCCCGGCCGAGGTCACCGTCGGCCGAGTCGCGGCGCCCCCGCCCTCGCCGCTGACCCGCCTCGGCCGCCGCCTCGTCTCCGCGCCCGGCGTCACCCCCAGCCGACTGGTCGTCACCGATCGCCTCGGCACCGAGCGCCTCCACCTGGGACGCCCCGGCCGTCGCACGGCCCCGGTCGTGGACATCACCGGCCCGGACGGCCCGCTCGGCGCCATCACCGCCGAGTCGGTCCGCCAGGGGCTCCGGGCCCGCCTCGTCGACGCGACCGGGAGCGACGTCGGACGACTCGAGCAGGTCGGACCCGACACCGAGAGCCTGCGCATCGTCGGTCCCGACGACGAGGTCTGCGCCCGCCTCACGCCCGTCTGGGACATCCCCGGCTCCCGCCACCACCTCCCGCCCGGGGTCGTCCTGGTCGACCGGCGCTACACCGCGGAGGGTCGGCGCGTCGCGCCCGAGCGCGGCGGACTGCTGCTGGGCGCCCTCCTCGCCCCCCTCCTCGTGCTGCCCCCGGCGGCCCCCGCCGACGCGGACCAGGGGTGACCACCGCCTCGCCCGTCCGCACTCGGACCGGTGGCGACCGACACCCTCATCGGGTTCGGATGGGCTAGGTCACCGCAGACATCGTCCGCAGGAGGCCCAGGCGACAGAACGCATCCGCCAGGCGCTAGAGAGAGGGCCGTGTCCGCCTTCACCCCCCCTGTCACCGCGGTCCGCGAGGTCGTGGCCCGGGCCCTGGCCGAGGATCTGACCCCCCTGGGCGACATCAGCGCCGCCCTGCTGCCCCCCGCCGCCACCGCCGAGGCCGACCTGGCGACCCGGGCCGACGGGGTGGTGGCCGGGACGACCTGCGTCGAGGAGGTCCTGGCCCAGGTCGACCCCGGTCTGGCGGTGAGGTGGTCCGTCGCCGATGGTGACGTGGTCGCGGCCGGCGACGTCCTCGGCCGGCTCACCGGGCCCCTGGCCAGCATGCTCACCGCCGAGCGGACCGCGCTCAACCTGCTGTGCCACCTCTCCGGCGTGGCCACCCTGACCCGTCGCTACGTGGACGTCGCCGGGCCGGGGCTGCGCGTGTGGGACACCCGCAAGACGACCCCCGGCCTCCGGGCCTTGGAGAAGGCGGCGGTGCGCGCCGGCGGGGGGGCGAGCCACCGAGGAAACCTCTCGGAGTGGGTGATGCTCAAGGACAACCACCTCGCGCTCGTCGGCATGGCCGAGGCCGTGACCCGGGCCCGGACCCTGTTCCCGGGCCGCACCGTGCACGTCGAGTGCGACACCCACGAGAAGGTGGTCGAGGCCCTCGACGCTGACGCCGACGCCCTGCTGCTCGACAACATGGCCCCCGACGACGTTCGCGCCTGCGCCGCCACCGTCGAGGAGCACGCCGCGGCCACGGGTCGTCGACGTCCGCTGATCGAGGTCTCGGGGGGCATCACCCTGGAGAACCTGGGGTCCTACGCGGAGGTGGGTGCCGACCTGGTGTCGTCGGGCTCACTCACCATCTCGGCCCCCAGTCTCGACATCGGCCTCGACGTCACCGCCACCCGCCGGAGCTCCGCCGGCTCTGATCTCGGGCGCGGCGCTGGTCCTGGCCTCTGACGACCACCGGACGTCGCGACGCCGACGAGAGCGTGGACGAGAGGGGTGTGCCACCATGAGCGCCACACCACACACGTGGGGCCAGCGGGGCGGACCCTCCCGCTGTCGCCCCGTCCAGGAAGGACCCATGGCCGACGCGCTGGTCGAGATGGTCGACGTGCAGAAGCACTTCGGGCCCCTGCACGTCCTGAAGGACATCGACATGCGGGTGGACCGGGGCGAGGTGGTCGTCGTCATCGGGCCCTCGGGGTCGGGCAAGTCCACCCTGTGTCGCACCATCAACCGCCTCGAGCCCATCGACTCCGGGGCCATCACCATCGACGGGGACCCACTGCCCCAGGAGGGCGCCGCGCTCGCCAAGCTGCGCTCCGACGTCGGCATGGTCTTCCAGGGCTTCAACCTCTTCTCCCACATGTCGGCGCTCGAGAACGTGACCCTCGGCCCGATCAAGGCTCGGGGCCGGTCGAAGGACGAGGCCACGCGTCGCGGCCGTGAGCTGCTCGATCACGTCGGCCTGGCCGACAAGGCCGACGCCATGCCCGGCGAGCTCTCCGGCGGTCAGCAGCAGCGCGTCGCCATCGCCCGCGCTCTGGCCATGGACCCGAAGCTCATCCTGTTCGACGAGCCCACCTCCGCCCTCGACCCGGAGATGATCAGCGAGGTTCTCGAGACCATGGTCGAGCTGGCCACCAGCGGTATGACGATGATCGTGGTCACCCACGAGATGGGCTTCGCCCGCCGGGCGGCGCACCGCGTCGTGTTCATGGACGAGGGCGAGATCGTCGAGACCCAGGAGCCGGCCGCCTTCTTCGACAGCCCGCGCACCGACCGGGCCCAGGACTTCCTCTCCAAGATCCTCAGTCACTGACACCCAAACACCACATCCCGGAAGGAACCCCAATCCATGAAGCACCGACTGCGCGTCCTGCTCTGCCTGCTGCTCCCGCTCGTGTTCGTCCTCGCCGCGTGCGGCGATGACGATGGCGACGCGCTGAGCGGTGGCGGTGACACCCCTGAGACCACCGACCCGGAGGTGGTCGAGTCCGAGTTCCCCGCCGGCTCGACCATGGCCCGGCTCCAGGAGGCCGGTGCCATCAAGGTCGGCACCAAGTTCGACCAGCCCGGTCTGGGCAGCGTCGGGCTCGAGTCCGGCGACCCCGAGGGCTTCGACATCGAGATCGCCAAGATCATCGCCGCCAACCTCGGCATCGAGCCCGATGGCATCGAGTTCGTGGAGACGGTGTCGGCCAACCGGGAGACCTTCATCGAGAACGGCACCGTCGACATCGTGATCGCGACCTACACCGTCAACGACGAGCGCAAGCAGGTCGTCGACTTCGCCGGGCCCTACTACGAGGCTGGTCAGGATCTGCTGGTGGCGGCCGACGACGACAGCATCAACGGCCCCGACGACCTGGCCGGCAAGCGGGTCTGCGCGGCCAGCGGCTCGACCCCCATCGAACGCATCCGCGAGGACTACCCCGACGCCGAACCCGTCGAGTTCGACACCTACACCGAGTGCGTCGACCAGCTCCAGAGCGGCCAGATCGACGCGGTGAGCACCGATGACATCATCCTCGCCGGCTACGCCTCGGACCCGAAGTTCGAGGGCGAGTTCCGGGTCGTGGGGGAGACCTTCAGCGAGGAGCCCTACGGCATCGGTCTCATGAAGGGCGACGACGAGTTCCGTACCTTCCTGAACGACACCCTGGAGCAGTCCTACGAGGACGGCACATGGAAAGAGGCGTTCGACGCCACCCTCGGGGCCAGCGGCGTCGAGGCCCCCGACCCGCCGGAGGTCGACCGGTACTGAGGGCGTCGCGGCGCCGCACTGACTGATGGACACCGTCTGGGAGAGCCGCGATCTGATCCTCGACGGGTTCGGGACGACGGTGTTCCTGTTCGTGGTCTCGGCCCTGCTCTCGATGACCTTCGGCACACTGCTGGCGGTCATGAGGGTGGGGCCGATCCCACCGCTGCGGGCGGCGGGCACCCTCTACGTGACCCTCGTGCGGAACACCCCGCTCACCCTGCTGTTCGTGTTCTCGACCTTCGGGTTGCCCCGGATGGACGTGCGGCTGTCCTTCACGGCGTTCGCGATCGTGGCCCTCACCATCTACACCACCGCCTTCGTGTGCGAGGCGGTCCGCTCGGGCATCAGCTCGGTGGCTAGGGGGGAGATCGAGGCGGCGCGCGCCCTCGGCCTGCCGTTCCGGAAGGTGCTGCGGCTGGTCGTGCTGCCCCAGGCCTTCCGCGCCGTGCTGCCGCCGCTCACCAGCGTGCTCAACGCCCTGCTCAAGAACACCTCGGTGGCGGTTGCCTTCAACGTGGCCGAGGCCACCCAGGTGTTCCGTCGTCTCCAGAACGCCGACGCCAGTGCCACCTTCCCGCTGCTCATGATCACCGCGCTGGGCTACGTGTTCCTGGCCGCCATCCTGCTCGGCGGCTCGCGCGTGCTGGAGCGGCGCGTGGCGGTCACCCGATGAGCCCCGCGCCCTCCCGAGGCGGGGGTCGCTGATGGCCGCGGTCTCCCTCTACGACGAGCCCGGTCCCAGGGGTCGGCGCCGGATCCTCATCGGCAGCATCGTCGGGGGGCTGGTCCTGCTGGCCCTCGTGCTCTTCGTCCTCCAACGCTTGGAGGACACCGGCCAGCTGCGCTCGGTGTTCTGGGAGCCCTTCACCCGGTCGGGGGTGCAGCGCATCCTCTGGGAGGGCCTGCTGGCCACGCTCAAGGCGGCTGGCCTGGCCCTGGTCCTGGCCCTGGCGCTCGGAGTGCTGCTGGGCGTGGGTCGTCTCTCGGACCGGCTGGTCGTGCGCGTCCTCGCCAGCGCCATGGTGGAGCTGTTCCGGGCCCTGCCGTTGGTGTTCCTCATCTTCTTCGCGTTCATCGGCCTTCCCCGCCTGGGCATCGACACCGGCCCCTTCTCCTCACTGGTGATCGGTCTCACCCTCTACAACGGCGCTGTCATCGCCGAGATCGTCCGGGCCGGCGTCAACGCCGTCCCCCGGGGTCAGACCGAGGCCGCCTACAGCATCGGGCTGCGCAAGACCGCGGTGATGCGCCTGGTGCTCCTGCCCCAGGCCCTGCGCACGATGCTGCCCACGCTGATCAGCCAGATGGTCGTGCTGGTGAAGGACTCCGCGCTGGGCTTCATCGTGGCCTACCCCGAGCTGCTCCGCAGCGGCCGGCTCATCTACACCAACATCGGCAACGTCATCCCCACGGCCATCGTGCTCGCCGCGATCTACATCTCCATCAACCTGACCCTCAGCCGGGTCGCGACCTGGCTCGAGCGGCGCCAGCGGGGCGGCCGTCCGACGGGGCCCGAGCTTGATCCGGACATGATGGTGGGCGGCCTCGACTCCGGGGCGGACTGAGAGGCGTCCCGAGCCCGCTGTCGAGCAATCCGCCCCCATGGAACTCAGTCCAGAACTGAGAAGGAGATCGTTTCGGAGGGCACTCAGCTCGGCGATCAAGAGTGCTGGGTCTCAGCCGATGATTCGCTCGCCCGGGAGCTCGACGATGGTGCGCTCGAAGCCCTGCGGAACAACATCAACGACGCCCGCATCGATCTTTGTCTCGCTGTCGGTGCCATCGGTGCAGACCTGCGGCGCCTGATCGAGTTCCTGAACCGGGTGACCCTCGCCGAGGTGCGCGTCACCGCGGTGCAGCTCGCCTACGCACGAGACGGCGAGGTGGAGATCCTGATCCCCTCCACCTTCGGTGGCGAGATCGCCGAGGCCAAGGTCCGGGCGTCGAGTCGCAGCGACCGCTGGACCACCGAGACCTTCCTCGCCGCCCTCGGCAGTGACGATGATCGGGCCATCGCCGCTGAGATCTTTGCGCGGACAGAACGGCTTGAGCGGCGAGGACCAAAGCCGGCGCTGTGGTACGGCCAACCACCTCGTGGCGGGATCAACATCCACCTCCACGGTCTCGTCTACCCGCCTGTCTGGCTCAGCATCAACAAGGACCGGTTCCTGATGGTCGGCGCCACGTGGAACGCCTTCCCCGAGATCGCTCATCACGACGCGCACGCTCCGCTGGCCGAGCTGTTGGGTCTGGATCATCGGGTGGGATCCAGGAGCGTCAGGGTCCGGGACCTCGACCTCGACGAGCTCTGGGCGACGATCGTTGAGTGCGCGGTCGGCATCAACGTCGCTGCCGACGAGGCCGACGAAGGCGTCATCGTCTCCCCGTGAAGCGCTCGGTCCCGCATCTCCCGAGGACGATCCGCATCGCCCTCTCGGCCCAGCGCCTGGAGGGTGAGCGTCGGCCCCACGCGACGTTCCCGCTGCGGGGTGGGGTCGCTGGCCAGCTGCTCCATCGGCGGCCACTGGATCCCGGGCGAACAGGTGGGCATGGAGCTCGCACCTGGCACCGGGTGAGGACCGCGACGGCCGGCGCGTCCCCAAGACCTGGCGGCCACCTGCCGACGAGGCACCCGCATAGACCTCGATGGTCTGCCACGTCGAGATGGACTGGATTGCCGCCAATGACGAAACCGGCCTCGACCCGGACATGGCCATCGGCGGGCCAAGGGGCGAGGCGGCCCCGGCCTGATCCGGCGGCAGATTTCGGGGCCCACGCAGGGCGGAGCATGCTGGACGGGCCGCCACCCGGCGGACGCGGTCCGCGAAGACGACGAGGAGGACCCGGTGCTGCTCGCCATCGACGTCGGCAACACCCAGACCGTCATCGGCCTCTACGATGGGCCTGACGCCAGCGGCCCCGACACCGAGGGCACCTCCCGGTGCGAGCAGGGTCTGTTGGACCACTGGCGCATCGCCACCAACGCGGCCCGGACCGCCGACGAGCACGCCCTGGTCGTGCAGGAGTTCCTCGGCTTCCACGGCTTCTCCTTCGACGACGACATCGACGGCATCGTCATCTCCTCGGTCGTGCCCCGCGCCACGGCTGCCTTCCGGGAGATGACCGTGCGCTACTTCGGTTTCCGGCCCGTCGTCATCGAGCCTGGGGTCCGCACCGGCATGCCGGTGCTCACCGACAACCCCCGCGAGGTCGGCGCCGATCGCATCGCCAACGCGGTGGCTGCCATCGACGTCTACGGCGGGCCCGCGGTCGTCATCGACTTCGGCACCGCCACCACCTACGACGCCATCTCCGCCGGCGGCGAGCTGCTGGGCTGCGCCATCGCCCCCGGCATCGACATCAGCCTCGACGCCCTGTACCAGCGAGCCGACGCCCTACGGCGCATCGAGCTGGTCGAGCCCCGCAGCGTGATCGGCCGCACCACCGTCGACGCCCTCCAGGCCGGCGCGGTCTACGGGTTCGCGGGCCAGGTCGACGGCATCGTGGACCTCATGGTCGACGAGGTGGGGCGCAACGCCACCATCCTCGCCACCGGTGGCCTGGCAGCCCTGATCGCGCCCTACACCAAGTCGGTGGAGATCATCGAGCCCTGGCTCACCCTGCACGGCCTCCGCCTGGTGTTCGCCAAGAACGTGTAGTCGTCACCGTCTCCGACGGCCAGACTGCCCCCGCCCGCTCCCGAACCCCGGAACCCTGTGTCCGACCTCACCGATGCGCCCCAACCCCCCGTGGCCGACGACGGCGCGGCGCGCACCGGGGTCCGGGCCGTGCTGCCCTACCGGTTCGACGCCACCCACACGCCGACCACCGTCAAGGCCGAGTTCGAGGGCCGGGGCCAGGCCGGCGACGAGCCCGACGGGCCGGAGTTCCGCGTCTCCCTGGCCGGACGCCTGGCCCTGCGGCGCGACGCCAAGAAGGTCCTCTTCGCCACCCTGGTGAACCTCACCGGCATCGACCACCGTCGCGTCGACGGTGAACCGACGGGCAGCGACTCCCAGCGCGAGGGGCGGATCCAGGTGTTCGCCACCCGCGACGCCACCCCGGACTTCGACGCCCTGGCGGCGGTGCCCCTCGGCACCTGGCTTGGCATCACCGAGGGCGCGGTGATGTGGACCCGGAAGGGCGAGCTGTCGGTCAAGGTGCTCGACTGGGTGATCCTCGCCGAGCCCCGCCGGGTCTTCCCCGACAAGTGGAGGGCCCTGGACGACGCCGAGTTCCGCGCTCGCCAGCGCTACGTCGACCTATGGGTCAACGAGTCCGCCCAACGCACCTTCATGGTGCGCAGTCGGCTGATCTCGCTCACTCGGAGGTGGCTGGAGGACCGGGGCTTCGTGGAGGTGGAGACGCCGCTGCTGCACCCCGTCCCGGGCGGGGCCCTGGCCGAGCCCTTCACCACCCACCACAACGCCCTCGACCAGGAGCTCTACCTCCGCATCGCCCCCGAGCTGTACCTGAAGCGGCTGGTGGTGGGCGGCATCGAGCGGGTGTTCGAGATCGGCCGGACCTTCCGCAACGAGGGCATGTCGACCCGGCACAACCCCGAGTTCACGATGCTCGAGCTCTACCAGGCCCATGCCGACTACCACGACATGATGGAGCTGACCGAGTCGCTCGTGGCCCACCTGGCCACGGAGCTGTGCGGCTCGACGTCGCTCTCCTACGGCGGTCGCCCGCTCGACCTCGCCCCCCCGTGGCGACGGGCCCGCATGACCGACCTCATCGAGGAGCAGATCGGTGTCGCCCTCTCGATCGACCATTCCCTCGACCACTTGCGCGCGGTGGCGACCGACCACGATGTGGTCGTGCCCGACGACGCCGGCCCGGGGAAGGTCATCCTCGAGATCTACGAGAAGACGACCGAGTCGGCCCTGTGGGGCCCGGTGTTCGTCATGGACTACCCGCAGGAGGTGTCGCCGCTGGCCCGCCCCCACCGGGACCGGCCCGGCGAGGTCGAGCGCTTCGAGCCCATCGTCGCCGGGCGGGAGCTCGGCAACGCGTTCAGCGAGCTCACCGACCCCGACGACCAGCGGGCCCGGTTCGAGGACCAGGCCCGCCAGCGCGCCGCCGGCGACGCCGAGGCCATGGCCATCGACGACGACTACCTGCGGGCGTTGGAGTTCGGGCTGCCCCCGACGGGAGGTCTGGGCATCGGCATCGACCGGTTGGTGATGCTGCTGGCCGATGCCGCGTCGATCCGCGACGTGGTGCTGTTCCCGACCATGCGCCCCGAGGCCCCTACCGATGGCATCGTCACCGACGGCTCCGACCCGCCGAAGGACTGAGCCATGTCCCCAACTTCGTACGGAGGTGTGCCGGTGAGGGCAACATCAGTCCAGGGTCCACGACGCGTCGCCAAGTTCGTACG
This sequence comes from Acidimicrobiales bacterium, assembly GCA_038233075.1. Classification (GTDB taxonomy): domain Bacteria; phylum Actinomycetota; class Acidimicrobiia; order Acidimicrobiales; family Iamiaceae; genus Iamia. The sequence continues at coordinate 64,236 of JBBSMQ010000001.1, read as the reverse complement.
GAAGTGTGCCGGTGAGGGCAACATCCGTACGAAGCTGGGATGCAACCCCGGACCGGAGGGCTGACCGTGGGTCGACGGATCCTGCTGACGGGCATGGGTGGCGAGCTCGGCACCCGGGTCACCGGCCTGCTCGAGGGCGACGACACCATCGAGGCGATCGTGGGCGTCGACCTCGACCCGCCCCGTGGCCGCATCCCCCGCGCTGAGTTCCACCGGGTCGACCCCCAGGACCGGGCCCGCACCGTCGCCGTCGTGCGCGACCTGGAGCCGACCGGCGTGCTGCACCTGGGCGTCTACGAGCCCGGCGCCCGCATCTCCGCCCGCCGGGCCCCGCTGGTCACCGAGCTGGCCGCGCTCGCCGCCCTCGGAGCTGCGGCCCAGAGCCCCAGCCTCGACCGCATGGTGATCCGCAGTGGGATCGAGGTCTACGGCCGTCCCCGCGGGGGGCCGCACACGCCCGACGAGACGGTCGTGCCGGACCCCACCACGCCGTGGGGCCGGGCCCTGGCCCAGGTCGAGCGCGCCGCCATGGATGCGGCCCAGGCGGCTGACGTCCCTCTCACCATCCTGCGCTTCGCTCCTGTGGTCGGCCCCCACATCCCCAGCCCACTCGGCCGCATCCTGCGCCTGCCTGCGGTGCCGGTGTCGGCGGTGGCCGACCCGCCCTTCTCGCTGCTGCACCAGGACGACGCCGCCGCGGCCGCGATCCGGGCCCTCGATGCGGGCCTGGACATCACCGCCAACGTGGTCGGCCCCGGCGCGGTGACCCCCTTCCAGGCCGTCCGCCTCGGCAACCGCATCCCGGTCCCGACCCTGGGCCCGGGCTGGGTGGGGGCGCGTCTGGCGTGCGGTGCGGTCGGGGCGCCGGTGCCACGCCACGTCGTCGAGCTGCTCCTCCGCGGCCGGGGTGCCGACGGAGCCCTCGGCCAGGAGGCTCTGGGCCTGGAGCCGGTCCGCGCCACCGAGGAAGTCGTGCGCGACCTCTACGAGTGGGCCGAGGTCGTCCACCTCGACGTGACCCACCGGAGGGCGGCGTGAGCCATGGCGCGCCGAGGAGGGAGCGAAGCGAGCGAACCAGACGGCGCGGTCTCTCCGGCGGCGGAGCTTGCGGAGCCGGCGGCGCTCATTGGTGCTCGGCGGCGATCGAGGTCCTTGGTGTGGTTGGTGACGGGGTGGGGCACCAGTGAGCGCGCGCCGCGGGCGCCGGCCCACCCTCGTCGGGGCCGAGGCTGCGCCCCGGGGCGTCGCCGCCATCCTGCGTCGCCGCCTCGACGGCACCCACCACGTCGACGAGTGGGGTCTCGACTCCGACCTGGTCGACCTCATCGCCCCCCTCACCGGGGTGCGGTGGAGCGTCGAGTGCCAGTGGACCGATCGGCTTCCGACCGAGGGCCCCGCCGTCCTCGTCCACAACCGGATGGTGGGCATCTCCGAGCCGGTGGTGCTGGCCCGGGGCGTGCGGGAGGCGACCGGCCGTCTCGTGCGCACCGCCGGTCTGATCGACGTCGCCCCCGTTGCGACCCTCGGTCGCATGCTGGGCGGGGTGGTCGACCGCCGGGACGAGCTGACCGGCCTGCTGCGCAGCGGGGCCCTGGTCGGCCTGCCGCTGGCTCGCACCCGTCGTCGCGATCACGCCGGCGACCTGCCGACCGCCGCGCTGGCCCCCGCGCTCGACACCGGCGCCCCGGTGGTCCCCGTGGCCCTGGTGGGCCATGAGCTGGGTCGGCGCTGGCGGCTGCTCGTGGGTCGGCCCGTCGCCCATCCCGCAGGCCGCGGCCCCCTCGCCGTGGCCCAGGTGGCCGATGCGGCCCGGGACCAGGTGCAGGCCCTCCTCGACGAGGCCGCCCCCCACCGCCCTCGCCCCTGACGCAGGGATCTCCTCTCGTACCGGTGACCGTTCGTGCCGTGGGGAGGGCGTGTCTGGTCGCGGGTTCGGGGGTGGCGGGGTGGGACCCGTAGCCTCCGACGATGGCCTACGTGCGCGGCGAGGATGGCACCCGGCTCCACTACCAGGTGTGGGGACCGCGGCATGGTGAGCCACTGCTCCTCGTCCACGGCCTGGGGGCCGACCATCGGGGCTGGATCATGCAGCGACGCGCCCTGGGCTCCCGGTACCGCTGCATCGCCTTCGACAACCGGGGCGTGGGCAGCTCGGACAAGCCGATCGGGCCCTACGACATGGAGGTCATGGCGAACGACGCCCTGCGGGTGCTCGACGCCGTCGGCCACGAGCGCGCCCACGTCCTGGGCGTGTCCATGGGCGGCATCATCTCCCAGGTCCTCGCCGTGCGCAGCCCCGAGCGGGTGCGCAGCCTGATCCTTGCCTGCACGGCCTGTCGTCACCTGCCCTGGCGGCGCGAGCTGCTGGAGGAGTGGGTCGAGACGGCCGAGACCCGGGGCATGGGCGTGTTCGTGCGCGACAACATGCGATGGCTGCTCGGCCAACGCTCGCTGCGTCGCATCTGGCCCCTGGCCGCGGTGCTGGCGCCGCTGGTCGTCAACGTGCCCCCCCACGGCTTCGCGGCCCAGGCCCGGGCCATCCTGGCCATGGACGATGCTCTCGCCGACGAGCTGGGTGCCGTTCAGGCTCCGACGTTGGTGACCGTGGGCAGCCAGGACATCCTCACGCCCCGGGGGGACTCGCTGGAGCTGGCCGAGCGCATCCCCACCGCCGAGCTCGCGGTCATCAGTGGCGGTGCCCACCTGGTCCAGGCCGAGCACGCCGGTGCCTTCAACCGGGTGGTCCGCCAGCACCTCGACGCCCACAGCGAGACCACCACCGCCGCCGACCTCGCCGCCTAGCGGTTTCGTCGTCGTTCGCTGCGCTCGCTCCACTCCGACGAGCTGGTCGGGTCGGCTGCGCCGACGCTGTCCTCGCACGGGACGACCGGCAAGCCGGATCGTCCCGTGGCTGAAGGGGCTCCGGCGGAGCCTCCGCCCCCTCAGACTCCCCGCCGAGATCGCGAGGAGGTCGGCCCGGCCCAGCCGCGGGGGTCTGGGGCGGAGCCCCAGGGGAAGCGAACCGGTCCAGCTTGCTGGTCGGCGAGCGTGAGCGCGAGCGCAGCGAGCACGATCAGCTCGCACGAGGAGCTTGCTCTGAGTGCGAAACCCGCTACTCGATGCCGTGTTCGAGGGCGTAGCGGATGAGCTCTTGCGGGAGAGGTGGAGCTTGCCGAGAATGTTGCGGACCTGGTTCTCGACCGTCTTCTCGGCGATGAACAGGTCCTCGCCGATCTGGCGGTAGGTGTGGCCTTTGGCCACGGGCTGGAGGACCTCCCGCTCGCGTTCGGAGAGGGCCTGGGCCTCACCCCCCACCCCCCCGCACCCGCCGCCACTGCGTCCAGCAGGTCGCGTTCGGCCTCGCTCACGGTCAGCATCACGATGGGGACGGTCTCGCCGCAGGTCCGGGCCACCTTGATGCCGCCGCCGTCGGGCATGTTCAGGTCGCAGACCACCAGGTCGGGGGAGGCGGTGCCGATCACCTCGATGGCCTCGGTCGCGTCGCCCGCCTCCGAGTCCGGCGCCGAGACCGAGGAGGCCTGAGAGCGAGGTTCGCGGTCTCGACGGCAGGGGGAGGTTTGCCAGCGCAAGCGGTACGCCCACAGCCACGGTGGCGGGCCGTCGGGGTGAGCGCATCGCGGTGCTCTCCACCAAGGGAGGCGTGGGCAAGACCACCACCACGCTGATGCTGGGCCACACCCTCGCCACCGAGCGGGGCGATCGCATCGTGGCCCTCGACGCCAACCCCGACTACGGCACCCTCGGCTGCCGAGTCAGCCCTGACACGCAGCGCACCGTGCGCGACCTGCTCGACGCCCGCAACGGGATCAGCTCCTACCCCGACGTCCGCGCCTACACCACCCAGGCCCCGTCCCGGTTGGAGGTCCTCGCCGGTGATGCGGACCCGGCGGTGTCCGACGCCTACACCGCCCAGGACTACGCCGACTCCCTGGCCATCCTGGGCCAGCACTACAACGTGATCCTCACCGACTGCGGCACCGGCGTGCTCCACGACGCCATGCGGGCAGTGCTGCACATGGCCACCCAGCTCGTCGTCGTCACCGGACCGGCGGTCGACCAGGCCCGCCACGCCGATCACCTGCTGCGCTGGCTCCACCGTCACGGCGCCGAGCACTCGGTGGGCGGGGTGGTCACCGTGGTCAACGCCGCCCGCAACGACCTGGCGGTCGACGTCGACGGCATGGCGGCCCACTTCGAGGGCATCACCCGCGCCGTGGTGCGAGTGCCCTACGACCCGGTGCTGGCGGCGGGGGGCATCGACGGCCTCGATCAGCTCGACCGGGCGACCCAGGACGCCTACCTGGCGCTCGCCGCCGAGGTCTGTGCCGGCTTCGGCGCCACCGGCGTCTGAGAGGCCGAGCGGATCGGCGCCCACCGGGGCAGAGTCGCACGAGACGCTCCCGAGGCCTCTCCGCGACAGCACGGTGCCGAGGCGCCAGCCGCCTCAGGTCGGGACTCGGAGGCGGACCTCGGTGCCGCGGCCGGGAGCAGAGTCGATCTCGACCCGCCCCCCACGTCGGCCATGCGGCTCCGCACCGATCCGGAGAGGCCGACGCCGTCGCGGGTGCGGGCGGGGTCGAACCCGCACCAGGGGTCGTTGATCGACACCATCATCGACCCCTGGTCGTCGGGGTCGACGAACACCACGACCCGTCGTGCGTCTCCGTGCTTGGCCGCGTTGGTCAGCACCTCTCCCACCGCCCCCGTCACCGCCGTCACCGTGGTGGGGTCCACGGCCCCGGGTTCGTCCACCGTCGTCAGCGCCACGGTGATGCCCAGGAGGCCCCGCTCGAGGGGAGATGCCGACCGTTGCACCGCGCCAGCATCGCGCCCGGGCCCGATCCCGCCCCTCCACCTCACCCGACCTCCCCGACGCGGTCGGCGCCGCGGTCGTCCCGGCGCGGGGACCGCGACCAGCTCGAGTCCCGCTCCGGCGCGGTCGGCGTCTCGGTCGATCCGGCGACGGCGATCACGACCAGGACGGGGAGGGCGGCAGGACCCGGGGCGAGGGCGTCGTCGACGGCGGGGGACTGGCAGGATGGCGCCGTGGAGCTGCGGCGGGTGTGCGTGTTCTGCGGGTCCAACCCGGGCACCGACCCGGTCTACGTCGAGGCGGCCGAGACAACGGGCCGCCTGCTCGCCGAGCGGGGCCTCGGCCTGGTCTACGGCGGGGGCTCGGTCGGGCTCATGGGTCGGCTGGCGTCGGCCGCCATGGCCGCCGAGGGTGAGGTCATCGGCGTGATCCCGGACTTCCTCGACCGGGTCGAGATCGCCAAGCGCGACATCACCTCGCTGGAGGTGGCGGGGTCGATGCACGAGCGCAAGGCCCGCATGGCCGAGCTGGCGGACGCCTTCCTCGCCCTTCCCGGCGGGCTCGGCACCTTCGAGGAGGTGTTCGAGACGATGACCTGGACCCAGCTGGGCGTCCACGACAAGCCCGTGGGGCTGATCGACGTGGCCGACTTCTGGGCCCCCGCCGCGCAGCTCCTCGACCGGGCCGTGACGGACGGCTTCCTCAGCCCCGAGGTCCGGGCGTCGGTCGTCGTGGCCCCCACCGCCGCCGCCGTGCTCGACGCCTTCGCCTCGTGGCGCCGTCCTGCGCTCGGCAAGTGGACCGAGCACACCGTCGAGCTCTGACCGGGATCCATGACATCCGTGACCTCACTGCTGTGGCGAACGTCACCGTCGGCGTCGGAGGGGGGCCGAACGGCCCATGTCAGGTCGACGACCAGGGCCGATGGAGCCTGGGGGAACCCAGGGAGGCGGGGTCCGCCGCCCCCTCCACCTCCCCGGGGGCCGGGACGGTGGAGGTGGGCGGTAGGCTCTCCCTCACGGATCCTGCGACGGGCCGGTCCGGTCCTCGACGAGGGAGGAACCAGTGTTCGAACGCTTCACCGACAGGGCTCGACGTGTCGTCGTCCTTGCCCAGGAGGAGGCTCGCCTCCTCAACCACAACTACATCGGCACCGAGCACATCCTGCTGGGGCTGATCCACGAGGGGGAGGGCGTCGCGGCCAAGGCCCTCGAGTCGCTCGGCATCTCGCTGGAGGCGGTGCGCAAGCAGGTGGAGGAGATCATCGGCCAGGGCACCCAGTCGCCCAGCGGCCACATCCCCTTCACCCCCAGGGCCAAGAAGGTCCTGGAGCTCAGCCTTCGTGAGGCCCTGCAGCTGGGTCACAACTACATCGGCACCGAGCACATCCTGCTCGGTCTCATCCGCGAGGGTGAGGGCGTGGCCGCCCAGGTTCTGGTGAAGCTGGGCGCCGACCTGTCCCGGGTCCGCCAGCAGGTCATCCAGCTGCTCTCGGGCTACTCCGGTCCCGGCGGCAGCACCAGCAGCGGCTCGGGCGAGAAGGCCGGCGCCACCGCCGGTGGCAGCGGCGAGGCGTCCTCGTCGGGCTCGCTCGTGCTCGACCAGTTCGGGCGCAACCTCACCCAGCTGGCCCGTGAGAAGAAGCTCGACCCCGTCATCGGCCGCACCCGCGAGGCCGAGCGGGTCATGCAGGTCCTCAGCCGCCGCACCAAGAACAACCCCGTGCTCATCGGTGAGCCCGGTGTGGGCAAGACCGCCATCGTCGAGGGCCTGGCCCAGTCCATCGCCGCCGGCGACGTGCCCGAGACCATCGAGGACAAGCAGCTCTACACCCTCGACCTCGGCGCCCTGGTCGCCGGCAGCCGCTACCGGGGCGACTTCGAGGAGCGCCTCAAGAAGGTGCTAAAGGAGATCCGCACCCGGGGCGACATCATCCTGTTCATCGACGAGATCCACACCCTCGTCGGTGCCGGTGCGGCCGAGGGCGCCATCGACGCGGCCAGCATCCTCAAGCCCATGCTCGCCCGCGGTGAGCTCCAGACCATCGGCGCAACCACCACCGACGAGTACCGCAAGCACCTCGAGAAGGACGCCGCCCTGGAGCGCCGGTTCCAGCCCATCAAGGTCGAGGAGCCGGGCGTCGCCCACACCATCGAGATCCTGAAGGGACTCCGCGACCGCTACGAGGAGCACCACCGGGTCACCATCACCGACCAGGCGCTGGTGGCGGCGGCCAACCTGGCCGACCGCTACATCTCCGATCGCCACCTCCCCGACAAGGCCATCGACCTCGTCGACGAGGCCGGCAGCCGCCTGCGCATCAAGCGCATGCAGACCCCGCCGGACTACAAGGAGATCGAGAACAAGGTCGCCGACGTCGTCAAGCGCAAGAAGGAGGCCGTCGAGGCCCAGCGCTTCGAGGAGGCCGGCAAGCTCCGCGACGAGGAGAAGGAGCTGCTCACGCAAAGGGAGGCCAAGGAGGCCGAGATCAAGGCCTCCGGCGTCGACCTGTTCGATGAGGTCGACGAGGAGGCGGTGGCCGAGGTCCTCTCCCTCTGGACCGGCATCCCCGTCTACAAGCTCACCGAGGAGGAGACCAAGAAGCTTCTCAACATGGAGGAGGAGCTGCACAAGCGGGTCATCGGCCAGGAGCAGGCCATCAAGGCCGTCAGCCGGGCCATCCGTCGTACCCGGGCCGGGCTCAAGGACCCCAAGCGCCCGTCGGGCAGCTTCATCTTCCTCGGCCCGTCCGGGGTGGGCAAGACCGAGACGGCCCGCACCCTCGCCGAGTTCCTGTTCGGCGACGAGCAGTCGCTCATCACCCTCGACATGTCCGAGTACATGGAGAAGCACACCGTCAGCCGCCTGGTGGGCTCGCCTCCCGGCTACGTGGGCTACGAGGAGGGCGGCCAGCTCACCGAGGCGGTGCGCCGCAAGCCCTTCAGCGTGGTCCTCTTCGACGAGATCGAGAAGGCCCACCCCGACGTGTTCAACACCCTGTTGCAGATCCTCGAGGAGGGCCGGCTCACCGACAGCCAGGGCCGCTCGGTCGACTTCCGCAACACCGTGCTGATCATGACGTCGAACCTCGGCACCCGCGACCTGCGCAAGGCCAACGTGGGCTTCGGCAAGTCCGACGAGGCGGTGACCTACGAGAAGATGAAGGAGAAGGTCAACGAGGCGCTGAAGGAGCACTTCAAGCCCGAGTTCCTGAACCGCATCGACGAGACGATCGTCTTCCACGAGCTGTCCAGGGACGAGGTCACCACCATCGTCGACCTCATGATCAAGCGCACCCGGGACCAGCTCGAGGGCCAGGGCATCGGCCTCGAGCTCACCGACGCCTCCAAGCTGCTGCTGGTGGACCGGGGCTACGACCCCACCCTTGGTGCTCGACCACTGCGCCGGGCCATCCAGCGCTACGTCGAGGACCCGCTGTCGGAGAAGTTGCTCTACAAGGAGTACCGCGCCGGCGAGATCATCATCGTCGACGTGGAGCCCGACCCCGAGAACGACGGCCAGCCCGACATCGTCTTCCGGGCCGTCGAGGGCTTCGAGCCCCCACCGGTCGAGATGGCCGAGGCCGGCCCCGCCGACTGAGCCCGACCCCGACGGAGCCCCCGGTCCCCCCGCCGGGGGCTCTGTCGCGCCACGAGCCTAGGTGGGTGGTGTCGAAGGCGCCGGGCGCAGGGGCCACGGCGTCGGCGCACGGCTCTCGACGCGCACCGGTCACCGATGCACGCGAGCGCCGACCCGGTTTCCCGGCCGTGCGAGGCGGGAAGCGAACGGAGCCGGACGGGGTACCGTCGGGCCGATCGCCGAGACCCGAGGAGAGCTGTGGACATCGATGAGGACCAGATCTGGAACGGGCTGGCCAGCGCGGCAGCCATCGGCGCCGTGGTCGCCACCAAGCCCATGATCGAGCGGGCCTACCGCATGACGTTCCGCAAGGAGGCGCCGGGCAACCCCGCGTCGCGCGACGTCGACTGGAGCGAGGCGCTGATGTGGGCGTTGTTCACCGGCGCTCTCGTGGGAGTGATCCGGTTGATCGCCCAGCGGGCGGCGGCGGGAGCCTGGGCCAAGAAGCGCGGCGACTACCCCCCGGCGCTGGCCTCCACCCGTCCCTAGATCCGCCGCCGCCCGATCGGGCCGTCACAGGGGGTCCGTAGGGTGGGCCCATGGCCCGGGCCCGCACCCTCCACCGCTGCACCGAGTGCGGCGCCACCACCCCCCAGTGGGTCGGGCGGTGTCCCACCTGCAGCGCGTGGAGCACGCTCGTCGAGGAGGCCGTTGCGCCCACCGGCGGCGAAGCGCCGGCGTGGGCGGGATGGGGGACGAACGGCACGGTCGCGCCCGCCCGGCAGAGCACCGATGGCGCCATCGCCGCCGCCCCGCCGTTGGCCACCGGTGTCGCCGAGCTGGACCGGGTGCTCTCCGGCGGGCTGGTGCCGGGCTCGGTCACCCTCCTCGGCGGGGCCCCGGGCACCGGGAAGTCCACCCTCGTGCTGGCCGCCTCGGCCGGTCTGGCCCGGGCCGGGGCGACGGTCCTCTACGTCTGCGCCGAGGAGAGCCCGGCCCAGGTCCGCGACCGGGCCCGCCGCCTCGATGCCCTCCACGATCGCCTGTGGCTCGTCGGCGAGTCGCTCATGCCGAAGGTCATGGACGTCATCGACCAGGTGCGGCCCGACGTCCTCGTGGTCGACTCGGCCCAGAGCGTGGCCGACCCCGAGGTGTCCTCCACCCCCGGCAGTGCCACCCAGGTCCGCGAGGTGGCCCAGCGCCTGGTGCGCGAGGCCAAGGCCCGCGACCTGGCCACGGTGCTCATCGGTCACGTGACCAAGGACGGGGCCCTGGCCGGGCCGCGGGTCCTGGAGCACGTGGTCGACACCGTGCTCGAGCTCGACGGCGACCGCCACCACGCCCTGCGACTGCTGCGAGCGGTGAAGCACCGGTTCGGCTCGACCAGCGAGCTGGGTCTGTTCGAGCTCGGGCCCCGTGGCCTGGAAGGGGTGTCCGACCCTTCCGGGCTCTTCCTCGCCGACCGGCTGCCGGGCGTGGCCGGGTCCACCGTCGTGCCCACCATCGAGGGCCATCGGCCTCTCCTGGTCGAGCTCCAGGCCCTGGTGGCCGGCAGCACCCTGACCGAGCCGCGGCGGTCGAGCAGCGGGCTCGACCGGGGCCGGGTGTCTCTCCTGCTGGCCGTCCTGGCCCAGCGGGCCGAGGTCGACGTGGGGAGCTTCGACGTCTTCACCCTGGCTGCTGGCGGTGTCCGGGTGACCGAGCCCGGAGCCGACCTGGCCCTGGCCCTGGCCGTGGCGTCGGCCCGAGCCGACGTGGCGGTGCCCGCGGAGCTGGTCGCCTGCGGCGAGGTCGGCCTCGGCGGTGAGGTCCGCACGGTGGCCGGGGTGGAGCGGCGACTGTCCGAGGCCGCCCGCCTCGGCTTCACCCGGGCGCTGGTCCCGGCCTCCGCCCCCGAGCCTCCCCCCGGCATCGAGGCCATCCGGGTCCGGTCCCTGCTCGAGGCCATCGAGGTGCTGCACCTGCGGTCCTGAGCGCTGGTGCCACCGATGCCGAGGCCGACCCGGGCGGCGCGGGCCAGCCCCATGGGCATCGAGGCGCTGCACCTCAGGTCCTGACGCGCCGACGACCCGCCACCCAGACCGGGCCTGGGCCCGGCGGTCCCGAGCCGGGGCGACACCTACACTTCCCCCATGTCCGCCGAGGATCGCCAGGCCATGCTCGCCGCGCTCGCGCTCCTGTCGCCGGGCACCCCGCTGCGCGACGGGCTCGACCGCGTCCTCCAGGCGGGCATGGGCGCGTTGATCGTCGTGGGCGACGGCCCCCCCGTCCTCAACATCTGCTCCGGCGGGTTCCTGCTCGACGCCGCGTACAGCCCCCAGCGCCTGTCGGAGCTGTCCAAGATGGACGGTGCCATCGTGCTGGCGTCCGATGCCAGCCGCATCGCCCGGGCCAACGTCCACCTGGTCCCCAACCCCAGCGTGGCCACCACCGAGACCGGCACCCGGCACCGCACCGCCGAGCGGGTGGGCCGCTCGATCAACGTCCCGGTCCTCTCTGTGTCCCAGCGCATGAACGTGATCAGCGTGTACGTGGGCGACGAGAAGCATCAGATCGACCCCGTCCCACGGGTCATCGCCCGCGCCAACCAGGCCGTCCAGACCCTCGAGCGTTACAAGATCCGCCTCGACGAGGTGTCGGTGGCTCTCTCCGCCCTGGAGGTCGAGGATCTCGTCACCCTGCGAGATGTGGTGACGGTCCTGCAGCGCACCGAGATGGTGGCCCGCATCGCGTCGGAGATCGAGGGCTACATCGTCGAGCTGGGCGACGACGGGCGCCTCGTCCGCCTCCAGCTGGAGGAGCTCATGGCCAGCATGGGCGACGATCGTCGCCTCGTCGTGCGCGACTACTTCCACGAGGAGGACTCCTGGCACCTGGCCCAGGCCCTCCAGGCCCTGGGCGGGCTGACCGACGACGACCTGGTGGACCTGCGCCGGGTCGCCTCGGCCGTGCACCTGGGCGACGGTCCCCCGGACCTCGACCAGTCCATGTCGCCGCGGGGCTACCGGCTCCTGGCCCGCATCCCCCGGCTCCCCGAGAGCGTCATCGAGGCCATCGTGGCCCAGTTCGGTGACCTGCAGAAGATCCTGCGGGCCTCGCTCGACGACCTCGACCGGGTGACCGGCGTGGGCAAGCTGCGGGCCCGGGCCGTGAAGGACGGTCTCAGCCGCATGGCCGAGGCCAGCATCCTCGACCGCTACAACTGAAGTCTTCGTCGTCGTTCGCCCGCTGGCGCTCGCTCCACTCCGACGAGCTGGTCGTGCTCGCTGCACTCGCGCTCATGCTCGCCGACCAGCAAGCTGGATCGGCTCGCTTTCCCTGGGGGCTTCGCCCCCAGACCCCCAGCGGCTGCGCCGGGCCAGGTCCGTTCGGCGCACCAGATCCGGCGGGGGAGAGGGAGGGGGCAGAGGCTCCGCCGGAGCCCCCTCGCGAAGGCAGCGTCGGCGCAGCCGACACGACCAGCTCGAGTGAGAAGCTCCGCTTCGAGCTCGAAACCTACGTTGCGCGGATCTTGGAGGCGGAGATGGGGTCGAGGCCCTTCAGGCGGTAGCGACGGGACCGGGTGAACTCGACGCCCTTGAGGTCGGTGACCGCGGCCCGGACGTCGACTGAGGCCAGTGCCTCGCCGCCCTTGGCCAGCTCGGTGAGGCGAGCGGCCACGTTCACGACGTGGCCCATCACGTCGTCGTGGGTCACCACCGCGTCGCCGTGGTGGAGCCCGGCTCGCACCCGCAGGAGGCTCGGGTCCTCGGTGACGAGCTCGACCGCGGCCAGGACGGCCGCGTCGGGCACCGGGAAGCTGAGCATGAGCCCATCGCCCAGGCGCTTCACGATGTGCCCACCACGGCTGCGCACCACCGGTCCCACCCATCGGTTGTGGGCGCTGACGAGAGCGGCGGCGGCATCGTCACCCTCGTTGGCGGTGAACCCGGAGAAGCCCTCCAGGTCGGTGAAGACCACCGTGATCGGTGTGACCGTCGATGGTCCGGGCCCAGCGTCGGTACGGGCCAGCGACATCGCTTGCAGGGCGGAGAGCCCCAGGTTGGCCAGGACCGACGGGCGCTGCTCGGCCGTGCGCTCGAGGAACCGTTGCACGACCTGCGCCGGCGGTGCGATGCGCGCCTGGTTGGCGGTCGGGTCAGCCAGCCAATCGCGGTCGACCAGGCCGACATCGACGGCCTGGGCCGCCCACTCCTCGTCGGAGCGGATGAGACGGGCCAGCCGCTCGGTGATCGACTGCTGGAGGGAGGCCACGGCTCGGGCGCCGGTGTCCCGGACATCGTCGGTGGAGGCCACCCCGGCACTCTAGGGGTGGGGTCTGGCGCGCCTGCCCTTGGGAGACGAGCCGATGGGCGAGGCGACCCAGCAAGCACGGGCCCACACCTCGGCGCAGCCGAGGAGAGACCTCCGGCGCGAGCCGGTCCTATCTGCGCAGGTCCTTGGCCCCCGACGGCCGTGTCATCGGTCATGCTGGCCCGATGGCCACCACGCTCCCCTCTGGCACCCCCGTCCACCTGGCCTGCACGCCCTCAGCCGGGCGCGGGCTGGTGATCGTCCCCGACATCGGCGGGCTGCGGCCGCTGTTCACGGAGATGGCCGATGGTCTCGCCGCCGAGCACGGCTGGTCGGTGGCTGTCGTCGAGCCCTGGCCGGGGCGGGAGTCGCTCACCCTGGAGGAGCGACTGGCCGCGGTCGGCACGCTCGACGATGGCGCCCTGCGGGCCGACATCCGCGCTGCGGCCGACGCCCTGGAGGTCGAGCCCGTCGCCGTCATGGGCTTCTGCATGGGCGGCATGATCGCCCTCAAGGCTGCTGCCTCCGGTCGGGTCGATCGCGTCGTGTCGTTCTACGGCATGGTCCGGCTCCCCGAGCACTGGCGGACGGCCACCATGGGCGAGCCCCTCGACGCGCTGGCCCGAGGAGCGGCGCTGATCCTCTGCCTCGTCGGCACCGACGACCCCTGGGTGTCCGAGGCCGACGCCGAGGCGCTGGCCACCACCGGCGCCGAGGTGGTGCGCTACCCGGGAGCCGACCACGGCTTCGTCCACGACCCGGACCGCCCCGCCCACCGACCCGACGACGCGGCCGACGCCTGGCGCCGGGCGGTCGAGTTCCTGACCGTGGATGACGTCTCGCCCCCTGATGCGTTCCCTGGCTGAGCCACCCCCGGTCGCACGGCCCGGGTCCCCAGAGCCCGGTCAGAGGCTCCATCCTCGGGCGGCGCGTACCCGTCGCTGTGACCAAACTCGTGGCCATGACCGCATGCCTGGCCGCTGGTTGCCCGCAGGGCCCCGGCGGCGCGACGCGGGGCCCGGAGGCGACGGGTTCCGGGCGCGTTCCGAACGAGTTCCGGACGAGTTCCGGACGACGGGTGGGTGCGCTACAGGGCGCGGCGGTCGAGCTCGACGCGGTTGAGGATGCGGTAGCGACGCTCCCGCTGGTCGATCCAGCCCAGGCGGACGAAGCTGGCGATGGCCTTGTTGACCCGCTCCCGGGAGGCGCCGACCATGCCGGCCAGCTCCTCCTGGGTGATGGGCAGGACGAACTCGTCGTCGTCGCCGGCCAGCTCGAGCAGGCGCTTGGCCGTGCGCCCGGTGACATCGAGGAACACTGAGTCGGCCAGGGCCACGTTGGTGCTGCGCAGCCGCTCCACCAGGAGCTTGACGACCCCCCACAGCAGGATCGGGCGGGCCTCGTAGATCGCCCGGAGGGGGGCGAAGGGGATGGTGAGCACCTGGGAGACCTCCAGGGCCCGTGCCTCCGCCGAGCGACCCAGACCGTCGAAGAGCGTCATCTCGCCGATCAGGTCGCCCCGCTCCATGAGGGCCACCATCGACTCGCGGCCGTCGACGGACCGCTTGGAGATGGCGATGCGGCCGCTCGCGACCACGTGCAGGTCGATCGGCTCCGCGTCCTCGGCGAAGAGCAGGTCCCCCCGGTTGAGGTCGAGGGTGGTGGTCGCCTCCATGATCCGGGACATCTCCTCCTCGTTGAGGTCAGCCAGCAGGGGCACGTCTTGGAGCAGGGAGATCTCGGCCACCGCGGCATGGTAACGGCCTGACACATGTCACACCGCAAAGAGTCGTGGAACGGCCACCCTCGCCCACCGCCGAGGGGGCTCAGGGTGGCAACTTCGTCCTGGTCGAGGTCCTGGCCGCGACGAGGGCGACGGTAGCGTGGCGCGCCGTGAAGGACCGCACCGCCGGCGCACCCGAGGAGGTGTGGGCCATCGTCGTCGCCGCCGGTGGCGGGACCCGCTTCGGCGGGACCAAGCAGTATGCCGCCCTGGGCGGACGCCGGGTGCTGGACTGGAGCGTGGCCGCGGTGCGGGCGGCGAGTGCGGGCCTGGTCCTGGTGGTGCCCCCCGAGCGTCTCGGCGAGCCCGAGTCGGAGGTCGACGCGGTGGTGGCCGGCGGGACGACCCGGTCCGCGTCGGTGCGGTCGGGCCTGGCCGCCGTCCCCCCAGAGGTGCCGGTGGTGGTGATCCACGACGCGGCCCGACCGGCCGCGGGCCCGGCTCTGGTCGACGCGGTGGTGGCCGCGGTGGTCGCCGGCGCCGATGCCGCCGTGCCGGGGGTCCCGCTCGTCGACAGCGTGCGGCATCGCGACGGCAGCGCCATCGACCGCGACGAGCTGGTGGCGGTGCAGACGCCCCAGGCCTTCCGGGCCGCGACGCTGCGGCGAGCCCACGCCACGGGGGCCGATGCCAGTGACGACGCCACCCTCGTCGAACGGGTCGGGGGGCGGGTGGTGGTGGTGCCCGGTGACCGGGCCAACCTCAAGCTCACCCACGCGGCCGACCTCGATGTGGTGGCCGGCCACCTGGCCGCGGCGCCGTCTCCGCCGGCGGAGACCGTGGGCTGATGCAGGTCCGCGTGGGGCTGGGCGTCGACCTCCACCCGTGGAGCACCGAGGCCGACCGGCCCCTGGTCCTGGGCGGGGTGCGCTTCGCCGACGGACCCGGCCTGGCGGGCCACAGCGACGCCGACGTGGTGGCCCACGCCTGCGCCGACGCCCTCCTGGGTGCAGCCGGCCTCGGCGACATCGGCCAGCACTTCCCCGACATCGACCCGCAGTGGGCCGGCGCCGACAGCGTCGAGCTCCTGGCCGAGGTGGCGCGACGGGTGCGGGCCGAGGGCTGGGACCCGGGCAACATCGACTGCTCGGTGATCCTCGATGCGCCCCGCCTGGCCCCCGTGCGCGACGAGATGGCCGCCCGCCTCACCGCGGCCGTCGGCGCACCCGTCATGGTCACCGGCCGGCGCACCGAGGGGCTCGGCGCTTTGGGCCGGGGCGAGGGCGTGGCCGCCTTCGCCGTGGCCGTGGTGACGAGGGAGACTTCCTCGTGAGCTCGGCCTCGTCCTCCCCGTGGTGTCGGCTCGCGCCTGTCCCTGGCGGCGCGCGCCGCGGGGCCGACCCTCCCGTGACCCCGGTGTCGCTCGCGCCGCGGGTGTCGGCCGCGCCCGGCCCTCGCGGCGTCCGGCGCCGGCCCGGCTCCGATGCACCGTCCGGCCCGGAGCGCGTCACGTCCGGGTCATGGGACTCGGCCCCGGCGCGCCAGCGGGTCCTCGACGTCCCGCCTCCGCGTCGGGGCGGAACCGACTGATGGCGCCGCGCCAAGGGTCGGGTCGCAGGGGTTCGAGCGACAGGGGGCCGGGGCCGGCGGGCCGGGGCGGCGCCGGCGGAGCCCGTCCCGGCGGTCGCGGCGCGGGCAAGGGCGGCGCCACCAGCCGGCCCCCCTCTGGCGGTCGCGACGCGGGAGGGGGCGGCACCCGGCGGGGTGGGCCCGAGCGGGTCCGATCGGGCCCGTCCCGGTCCGCGGGCTCCTCGCCGGGCGGGACCAGGAAGGGGAGCGACCCCGGCCCCCGGGGGCGGTCCGGTCGGCCCCGGGGGCTCGACGGCACCCAGGTCGAGGGCCGCCACGCCGTGCGCGAGCTGCTCCTGGCCGGTCGGCGTCGGGTCACCGAGGTGCTGATCGCCGGTGACCTCGACCCTGCGCCCGTGGTGGACGAGATCGTGGCCCTGGCCGAGGACGACGGTGTCCCCGTCCGCCGCCTCAGCCGAGCTCGGCTGGAGGCCACGGCTCGGACCGAGGCTCCCCAGGGCGTGGTCGCCTTCGCTGCGCCCCTGGAGGAGCACGACCTCGACGACCTGGCGACCGGCGCGGCGCGGGCTACCGCCTCAGGTGATGGCCCCCCCTTCCTGCTCGCCCTCGACGGCCTCACCGACCCCGGTAACCTCGGCGCCGTGCTGCGGTCGGCGTCGGTCGCCGGGGTCACGGGGGTGGTGCTGCCTCGCCACCGGGCCGTGCACGTCACCCCCACCGTGGCCAAGGCGGCCGCTGGCGCCATCGAGCACGTGCCTGTGGCTGTGGTCGGCGGGCTGCCCGCGGCGCTGGCCCGGCTCCGGGACCAGGGTGTGTGGGCTGTCGGCCTCGACGCCGAGGGCGATCGCGGGCTCTGGGACCTCGACTGGGCCGACCAGCCCGTGGTGCTGGTCGTGGGGGCGGAGGGCTCGGGCCTGTCGCGGCTGGTCCGTCAGCGCTGCGACGAGGTGGTGGCCATCCCCATGCGAGGCCCCCTCGACAGCCTGAACGCGGCAACGGCCGCCGCCCTGGCCTGCTTCGAGGTCGGTCGCCGTCGCTGACCGCCCCTGGTCGTGATGATCAGGTCGTTGGGTCGACGAGGTCCCGTCTCACGGCATCGGGGTGCCACCGGGTAGGGGGACGGTCCGGCCCGCCCACCAGTCCTCGAGACGGCGGCGGTGGTCGGCCGCCATCACCTCGGGGACCTCGTCGCGCCGGTACCAGCGCCACGCGAGGACCTCGTCCGGGTCGGCCACCGGCTCCCCGCGAGCGGTGCCGGCGTAGACGGTGATCTGCAGCCAGCCGCCGTGGTCGGCGGCGGCGACGTACTCCCCGATCAGCCCGATGAGCACCACGTCGAGGCCCAGCTCCTCCCGGACCTCCCGTCGGGCGGCGTCAGCCGGGTGCTCGCCCAGCTCGACGAAGCCTCCGGCCACCTCCCACATCCCGGCGAACGGCGCGCGGGCCCGTTGAGAGAGGAGCACCCGCCCGTCGTCATCGCTGATCACGACCGCCGCACACGGTGCGTTGCGCACCATCCGCCACCGGGCCCCGTGGGCCGGACAGGTGGGCACCCCCTCCCGATCAGGGCTGGGCGCGCCGCAGCGCTCGCAGTGCAGGACGGTGGCAGACACCGCCGCGAACCTACCGCTGCGCCCGTGGAGCATCCCGGTGAGCCGAGATGCGGCCACCGACATGTCGGTGACCGCGCCGAGAGTCGCCGCGCGGCGTCACGCGAAGAAGAAGGGCCGTCGCCGCAGGCTGGCGCTGGTGCGACCGCCCCCGTGGAGCCGTGCCGGCCCCTCGCTACGGTGACCCCGTGGCCCGCTCTCGCTCACGGCGGATCCTGGTCCGCCGCCACGACGACGGGTCGACCCGCCGGGCACCTGATGAGGTCGCGGTGGAGGAGCCGCTGGAGATCCGCCTCGACGGCCACATCGTGACCACCACCATGCGCACGCCGGGCGACGACCACGAGCTGAGCGTCGGGTTCGCATGGGCCGAGGGCCTCATCGACGGCGTGCGGCTGCGCCGGGTGCGCTCCTGTGGCCTGGGGCTCGACGAACGGGCCGCGTTCAACATCGTCGATCTCGACACGGGCGGTCAGGCGGCACCCCCCACCCCGCGCCTCAGCCCCACCACCTCGGCCTGCGGCGTGTGCGGCTCGGCGTCGGTCGATGAGCTGCTGGGCCGGCTGCGACCCCTCCAGGGCACGACCCCGATCCCCGAACCCGTGCTGGTCGGCATGGCCGATCGGGTCCGTCCCGCGCAGGACCTCTTCTCCGCCACCGGAGGGGTCCACGCCGCCTGCGCCTTCCGGCCCGACGGCGAGCCCGTGGTCGTCCGAGAGGACATCGGTCGCCACAACGCGGTCGACAAGGTGGTGGGCCGGCTCCACCTCGACGGCGCCCTCCCGGCCGGTGACCTGGGTCTCTACGTGTCGGGACGGGCCGGCTTCGAGATCGTCCAGAAGGCGTGGGCTGCAGGGTTCGGCTCCGTCGTCGCCGTCGGTGCGCCCACCTCCCTCGCCATCGAGGTGGCCCGCATGGCCGGCATCACCCTGGCCGCCTTCCTCCGCCCCGGCGGCATCAACCTCTACTCCCCAGCGTCCGCCCGAGCTTTGGACGGGTGATGTCCTATGGGGCGTTCAGGCGTCCAAAGCTGGCGCGGGGTCAGGTGGGGACGAGGGCGAGGGTGAGGGCCAGGTCGTCGTCGGGGTCGGTCCAGACCTCGGCCACGGTGAAGCCGGCCGGTTCGAGCAGGGCGGGCAGGCGCTCGACCCGGAACTTGGAGGAGATCTCGGTCTGTATGCTCTCGCCCTCGTCCACCTTGATGTCCAGGCCCGCCCCCGGGACCCGCACCACCTGGGCCTCGGTGGAGACGAGGTGCATCTCGATGCGCTCCTCGTCGTCGTCCCACCGGGCCTGGTGGCGCCATCGCCGCAGGTCGAAGTCGGCGTCCAGGTCGCGGTTGAGCACGGCCAGCACGTTGCGGTTGAACGCCGCGGTCACGCCGATGGGGTCGTCGTAGGCGGTCAGCAACCGGTCGACGTCCTTGACCAGGTCGGTGCCCAGCAGAAGGCCGTCCCCGGGGGAGAGGGTGGCGGCCACGGCCCGGAGGAACCGCCCCTGCTCAGCAGGCGTGAGGTTGCCGATGGTGCCGCCGAGGAAGGCGACCAGCCGGGTGCCGCCGGTGGGGATGCGGTCCAGATCGTGCAGGAAGTCACCCACGACCGGCACGACTTCGAGGCCGGGGTGCTCGGCCCCGATGGCCTCGGCCGCCACGGCCAGGGTGGTGGCGCTCACGTCGAGAGGACAGAACCGCCGGAGCTGGCCCGTGGTGGTGAAGGCGTCGAGCAGCAGGCGGGTCTTCTCCGAGGTGCCCGAGCCCAGCTCCACCAGGGTGTCGGCGCCGGACCGGGCGGCCACCTCGGCCGAGCGGGCGGCGAGGATGGACCTCTCCCGTGACGTCGGGTAGTAGTGCGGCACCCGGGTGATGGCGTCGAAGAGGACGCTGCCCAGGTCGTCGTAGAGCCACTTCGGCGACAGCCACCGCTGCGGTGAGGACTGCAGGGTGCGGCCCACGTTCTCGGCCATGGTCTCCGACGCGGGGATGTCGGGCGCGTCGGGCGGGGGTGGGGTCACAGGGCCTCCGGGTGCGGGTGCTAGACGTCGGCCGCTAGGCGCACGCCGGAGAAGGCCCAGCGGGCCGTGGGGGGGAAGAAGTTGCGGTAGCTGGGCCGGGCGTGACCGGGAGGGGTGGCGCACGACGAGCCCCGCAGGACCATCTGGCCGCTCATGAACTTGCCGTTGTACTCGCCCACCGCGCCGGCGGCGGGGACGAAGCCGGGGTAGCCGAGGTAGGCGCTGGAGCTCCACTGCCACACCTCGCCGAAGGCCTGGCGGAGAGGGCCGGCATCGTCACCGGCCGGAGGCCGCGGATGGGGGCCGTCGAGCTCGAAGCGAGGCACCACCATGTCCTGGCGGGCGACGGCGACGTCCCACTCATCCTCGCGGGGCAGGCGGGCACCGGCCCACCGGGCGTAGGCGTCAGCCTCGTGGTGGCTCACGTGCACGACCGGTCGACCCGGGTCGAGCGGGTAGCGGCCGGCGAGGGTGTACTCGTGCCACTGCCCGTCGACGCGCTCCCAGTAGAGGGGCGAGTCCCAGCCCTCGGCCTGGACGGTGGCCCACCCGTCGGACATCCACAGCTCACTGCGCGAGTAGCCGCCGTCGTCGATGAAGGCCTGCCACTCGCGGTTGGTCACCAGCCGATCGGCCAGACGGTGCGGGCGCAGCAGGACCTCGTGGCGGGGATGCTCGTTGTCGTAGGCGAAGCCGGGGCCCTCGTGGCCGATCTCGGCGATGCCGGTGTCACCGTCGATCCAGCTCAGGGCCTCGGGCTCGGGGGCTGGCGCAGGCATGGCCAGCGCATAGGCCGGACGAAGGGGGTTGGAGCCCAGCACGTGCTTGATGTCCATCAGCAGCAGCTCCTGGTGCTGCTGCTCGTGGTGCAGGCCGAGGGTGACCAGGGCGGCTACCTCGGGCGTCACCTCGCCCGACAGCAGCTCGCCCATGGCCTGGTCCACGGCCTGTCGGTAGTCGCCGACATCGGCGGTCGTAGGGCGGGTCAGCAGTCCCCGCTCGGGGCGGGGGTGCCGGCTGCCGACGGCCTCGTAGTAGGAGTTGAACAGGTAGCAGTAGTGCTCGTCGTGGACCTGGTACCCGGGCTGGTGGGCCTGGAGCAGGAAGGTCTCGAAGAACCAGGTGACGTGGGCCCGGTGCCACTTGGTGGGGCTGACGTCGGCCATGGTCTGGACCGTCTGGTCCTCGGGGCCGAGCGGCGCCGCCAGCGCCTCGGTGAGGCCGCGAACGGCCTGGTAGCGCTCCGTCAGCGAACCCTCCGGGGCGCTGGTGGGGGTGGTGGGCTGGTGTCGCAGTGGCATCGGGCTGCCTCCTCCGGCGTCCCAGGCCGCGGGGGCCAGGTGCCAGGCAGGGTAGGGCGGGGGACAGGTGTGCCGCACCTCCCCGTGCGACGAGTCCTCCCTACCCGTCGCCCCGCCCCTGAACCGGGTCGTGGTCGGGTCCCGTCGGACGACGGGCCTCGGTGACGGGGTGGCGCCCGAGGTGGCCCTCGAACCCAGGACCGGACCGCTGACACATCGATGCGGGCCGCTCTGGCGACCGATGGGCGTCCCCGGGGGACCTCGTCAGGGCCTTTCCGTGACGATGGCATCGACGTTCTCGGGAAAGGCGATGGGGCCGCGGCCGAGATCGGTGACGTGCTCTCCGATACCTGGACGCAGCACGTAGACGGTGCCCTGGCGGTCGACGAAGACGCGGTAGAGGCGAAGCCAGCGTTCACCCGTGCGGGCGTCTTCGATGCCGACTCGAAGGTCGTGGACGCCTGGCTCCAACCGAACGAGAGGCTCGGTACCGTCACCGACCTTTGCGGTGCGCGAGGTCAGCGAGAGGGTCCAGGACAGGGCATCGGGCAGATCCACGGGTGCTCGTCGGCCGTCCACCGTGACGAATGGAGATACCTCTCCTGTGACTCGGGGCGGCGGCGCCAGGCCGAGGCGGAGTCGCACCGTTGATCCGTGGTCGACGGTGAGCGGGGTCAGGACCCACTGCTGGTCGAATATGTCCTTCCCAGGGATGACCTCGCGGTGCGCCAGGTAGGCGTCGCGGGCCGGGCGCTGGCGTAGGAGGAGAGCGACCTCGCCGTGGCGGTCGGCAGGGAACAGCACGGGGTCGTCGAGGTCGGGCGAGTTGCGCAGGAACGGATAGTCGACGCTGGTGAAGCTCTCCATGTCCTCTGAGGCCACGATCACGATGCTCCGGTCGAGGTCGTCGGGTATGGCCCCGTCGAGGCGGCGGAACGACGATGTCACGGACCGGGCGCTGTCGAGCTTGTCGGGGACGTTCCAGGCGGTGGCCACCGTTCCGGCGAGCACGACGGCGACACCAAGAGCGAGGTGGCGTCGGCACAGGCCGACCAGCCCGTCGGCGATGAGCACGAGCAGCGGGACGAACGACGGCATGTAGTAGTGGGGGCCGAGGCCGTTGGTCGCGGACCGCTCCGAGAGGGCAGTGGCCCACCAGAAGAAGTAGGCCGCGGGGAACAGGGCGGTCATGGCGGCGAGCCAGATCCGAGGCCGGGGTGGTCGCTGGGAGAAGGCCGCCAGAGCCACGGCGAGCCCGACCAGTCCACCAGGGAGCCAGCCCACGGCGGCGCGGAGGTTGGTCCCGAGGGCCTGTGTAGCGTCTTCCTTGAAGTAGCGGGTGGCGGGCACGCCGATCTGGAGGCCGCGCTTGCCGAACCCGAAGGTGTTGCGGGGGTCGCTCGCGGTGAGCGGGAAGGTGGTCCACGACCCCGTCGTCCGGTAGTTGAACCACCCGGCCACCGCCACGAAGGGGATGACTCCGACCGTCGCGGCACCGGCGAGGCCCATCAGCGTGCGCGACTCGCGCGCCAGCCCCAGGAGGTAGACCCCGGCGATGAGGGCGAGGGTGGTGAGGACCGCGTCGAAGGGCCGGGTCACGAGGAAGACACCGAGCAAGAGCCCGACGGCGAGGGCATGCCCACGGCTTCGGAGTCGGGCCGCGCGGATGCCCACCGCCAAGGTGGCGGTGAACAGGAAGGTGGAGAAGAGGTAGGCCAGGGCCAGCGCCGAGTGCAGCAGGAACAAGGGCGTGCACGCGGCCAAGATCGAGGCGACCATGGCCGTGCGCCGATCACCGGTGACCTCCAGGGCGAGGTAGTGGATCGACGCCACGACGCCGACCGCGGCCAGCGCCGACGCCAGGGTGGTCGAGCCGAGGGTGTCGCCCAGGGCGAGCAGGGCGGGCCAGCCGGGCTCGTACTGGAAGAAGAAGTGGTCGCCGTGGGCGCCGGTCAACCACGGCCGAAAGAACGGTGCGTTCGAGCCGGGGACGGTCACTCGACCGTGGCGCAGCAGGGTCGCGAGGTTCAGGTAGGCGCCCTCATCCGCGTTCCCCGTGCCCAGTGGCACCAGCCATCGTCGGACGGTGAAGGCCGCCCCCACCACGACCATGCTGAGTACCAGAAGTGGCCCGAGCTCGGCCGCGTCCCGCGAGCCCCATCGCTGGCGAACCCTCATGCCGTGACACTAGCGAGGTGTCTCGCCCGCAAAAATCGGCGGGTTGGGTGGCGCGTCGCTGCTCGACGTCGGAACACGGTCCCGATCTCTGGTGAGAGGAACCAGCGGCGAAGGTCGCGACCTCCATCCCGTCGGGCGCAGCGAAGAGGGAGATGGCCGCTGGGGCCCCGTGCGAGAGCCCGAGGTGGGACTCGAACCCACGACCTACCGCTTACAAGGCGGTTGCTCTGGCCATCTGAGCTACACGGGCACAACGTCGAGGGCAAGGCGCCCACTGCCTTCGGCGTGGGTGTCGATCGTAGGCGCAAGCGTGGGCGCCTCCCGGCAGCGCCGTGGTTGGCGTCGTCCCTCGCCGTCGAGCGGTCGGGGTGCGCTCAGCCCAGGAACAGCCGACGGACGGCTCGCTCGGAGCGGGCCATGGTGGCCGTCGACCGGGAGCCGTCCCACGCCTCGCTCAGGCTGCCGTCCCGGTAGGACTCGGGAACCACCGGGTGGACGTACGAGGTGCGACACACGGTGGGGCTGTTGCCCAGGACCCCGGCCGCCTCCTTGATCGACCTGACCACCAGACGGTCGCAGGGCTGGTCGTCGCCGCAGGGGTGGGCCAGCACGCCGGCGGTGATGGTCGACGCCGCGTCGCTCACCCATGGCGACCAGAGTGGGGGTGCCGCTCTCGGGAGCGCGCTACTCGTGCGCCCGCTGCTCGGCCTCGTGGGCCTCCGCCTCGGCCCGGGCCCGCTCGGCCTCGTGGGCCTCCGCCTCGGCCCGGGCCCGCTCGGCCTCGGCTTCCTTGGCGGCGACGTCGCGCTCGGCCTCGGCCTTGTCCTGCTGGGCCTCGCCCTCCTTCTTGAGGTCGTTGCGACCCGTGAGGGAGCCGGCGGCCGCCTTCAGCTTTCCCTTGGCATCCTCGAGGAATCCCTTGGCGCCAGCCTCGGGTCCGGTGTCCTTGTCAGCCATGGTGCACTCTCCGGGTGTTGCGCGGCCACCCCAGGGGCGCCGCAAAGGGGACCGATGGTCTCTGCCCCGGCCGGGTCCGTCGGAAACCGGGACATCGGTCACCGGGCAGGAGCCGATCCGCCGTCCATCGCGGAAGTGATCCTCGGGAGAGGGCACCCCCGCTCGGGTGGCTGGGCGCCGGCCCACCCTTCGCGACGAGCATCCCCGGACGCGGTCCACGGGGCGCCAACGGCACGTGGACGGGCTCAGGTGGGTGGCGGTTCCGGGGCGGGTGCTTGCGTAGGCTGTCGCGCTGTGACCAACCTGGACGCCATGTCGCTGCCGACCGTTCGACACCGCGCCACCCCGGCCCTGGCGCGCCCGGGGTGGTCCCGCGTTGCGCTGGAGGAACCCACCATCGGCACAGCCCCGGCGGCCGAGTCGGCACGGGTCCGCCGGTGACCGCCCCCACCACCGGACGCGACGGCGCCACCCTGCGGGGGGCCGTGGTGCTGGTCGTCGCCATCGTGATCGGTCTGGCCCTCCTGGCCCGCAGCGGAGGCGACGATTCCGGCGCGGCCGAGGCCGCGACCACCGGGGCGTCGTCGTCCTCCACCACCTTCGCCGGCTCGACCAGCCTGCCCCCGACCACGGCGGGGCCCATCGCCTCCTCGTCCACCACCACCCCCACCACCCCCACCACCCCCCCCGAGGGCCCCGACACGCGGCCGCCCGCCGACGTCAGCGTGCTCGTCCTCAACGGCACGTCGGCGAACGTCGAGGGCATCGCCGCTGACAACGAGGCCAAGGTCGCGGCCGCGGGCTACGCAGCCCTCGACGCCACCGGAGCGGTCGTCGATCTGACGACCACCACCATCTACGCCGACCCCGAGCTCCAGGCCGATGCCGAGGCGGTGCGCAGCGTGCTCGGCATCCCCGACGCGGTGATCGAGCCGAAGCCATCGGAGTCGCCTGGCCCCGGCAGCGACGAGGCCAGCATCGTGGTGGTCATCGGCGACGACGCCGCGGGTTGACCCGGAGCGCTCGCGCCGACCACACCGGTCCTCATCGGTGCTGGGCGAGGATCGAGGTCCCTGAGGTGTTCGGCGACGTGGTCGCGCATCGATGAGCGAGCGCAGGGAGCGAACCAGGCGGCACGAGCTGCGCGACCAGGTCGCCACCGCCGCGATCCTCACCGACTTCGACGGGACGCTGTCGGCGCTCGTCGCCGACCCCGCCGCCGCGGTGCCCGTGCCCGGCGCGGTCGATGCCCTGGCCGCCCTGGCCGGGGTGGCCCGTCGGGTCGGTGTGGTGTCGGGACGGCCGGTCGAGGTGCTGGCCCGCCACCTCCCGGACGCCCGTCTCCACCTGGCCGGGCTCTACGGTGCCGAACGCCGCGACGGTGGGGCCGTGGTCGATGCCCCCGGCGCCGCCCGTTGGGCGCACGACGTGGCCGCCGCCGCGGTCGAGCTGGAGTCCCGGCTGCCGCCGGGGACGACGGTGGAGCGCAAGCGCCTCTCGCTCACCGTGCACTTCCGCCGGGAGCCGGAGGCGGGCCCTGCGGTGCGGTCCCTGGCCCAGGAGGTCGCCGCCGCCCACGGCCTCGCGGCCCGGCCCGCCCGCCTCTCCTTCGAGGTCCACCCCCAGGGCGCTCCCGACAAGGGCACGGTGGTCGAGGAGCTGGCCGCCGGGTGCACGGCGGCGTGCTTCCTGGGCGACGACCTCGGCGATCTCACCGCCTTCGACGCCCTCGACCGCCTCGCCGGCGCCGGTCTGACCACCGTGCGGGTGGCGGTCCGCACCGAGGAGTCCGTCGCCGCGCTGGTCGACCGGGCCGACCTGGTCGTCGACGGCCCGAGCGATGCCGTCGCCTGGCTGCGCTCCCTGCTCCCCGTGACCTGAGCTCGTCGTCGGGCCCGAGCGCCGGTGAGGACCGGGCCTGCGATCCGGGGAGCGTCTGTCGGGGAGGGGGACGGATGCGGTGGGGACACGTTGGCCGCGGGCGGGGCGATGGGTGCCTGGGGCCGGTGGCCAGGTCTGGCTCGCAATCCTGCCGCCGGGGTCAGACCTGAGCCTGCTGGTCGGCCAGCCAGCGGGCCGGGGTCCGGTCGGCGATGGTGCGGCGGAGGCGGGCGGCGCGGGTGGAACGCTCCTCGGCCCCCATGGTGAGGGCCTGGTGGAGGGCGTCGGCCGCCGCCACCACATCCCACGCGTCGATGGGCACGACGCCGTCGGACAGCTCGTCCCAGGCGCCCGCGCCCTCGCTGAGCAGCAGGACGGCGTCGCGCTCGTTGAGCAGCACGCTCTCCTTGCCCACCAGGTTGAGCCCGTCGCGGATCGGGTTGACGACCACCGCATCGGCCCGGCGGAGGGCGGCGACCGACCGCAGGTAGTCGTCGTCGGGTTCGTAGATGATCGGCACCCAGTCGTCGGTGCCCCAGCGCTGGTTGACCTCCTCGATCGTGCGGTCGACGTCCTCCCGGTAGTGCCGGTAGGCGGCGACGCCTTCGCGCGACGGGTACACGAAGGCGCCGAAGACCACCCGACCTTGCCACTCGGGCCGGCTGGCCAGCAGGTGGTCGTAGGCCAGGAACCCCCGCAGGATGTTCTTGGACAGCTCGATGCGATCGACCCGAACGAGGAAGGACCGGTCACCGACGAGGCCGTCGAGGCGCTCGAAGGCCTCCTCGCACGCCGGGGTCGCTCTGCTCGCAGCCAGGTCGTCGGGGTCGGGGCCCAGGGGGGCCACGAAGGTCCGGAGGTCGTGATCGACGGCGCGGGCGCACCCCCGGGCCGCGGCGGCCCAGCGCTCGGAGTGGAACCCGCAGGCCCGGTGGGCGGCGAGCCCCCCCATCATCTCGGCGCGCACGGCCGTCGGCAGCACCGCCAGCTCGGTCGGTCGGGCGAAGGGCGTGTGGCTGAAGTGGACGCAGTCCAGGTCCGGTCTGTGGTCGGCCAGGGCCGGGGCCACGAGCATCAGGTGGTAGTCCTGCACCAGCACCACCGCCCGCTCGGGGGCCAGCTCGGCCACGGTGTCGGCGAAGGCGTGGTTGACGCGCCGGTAGGCATCCCAGGCCGCGAACCAGGTGGCGTCGAAGGTCGGGTTGCGGTAGCGGTCGAGCATGCCGTGGTGGGCGAACCACAACGTCTGGTTGCTGACCACGTCGTAGGCCTGACGCAGGTCGTCGGGGTCAGGGGCGACGGTGCGCACCCGCAGGCCGTCGGTCTCGACCACCCCGTCGGCCGCGGCCTCGCGATCCTCGTCGGACAGGGCCGCGGCCACCCAGGTCGTCGGCGTGTCGGCCACCAGCGGGGCCAGCCCCGACACCAGGCCGCCGGCGCCTCGTCGGCCCTCGAGGGCACCGTCGGGTCCGCGGTGGAAGCTGACGGGCCCCCGGTTGGAGACGATCACGGTCGCACGGTCGGCCACGGTCCGACCGTAGCGCTAGGTCTTCGTTCTCGATGCGGAGCCTCTGCCCCCTCCCGCTCCCCACCGGGGTTCTTCGAGTTCGATGCGGAGCATCGCGCTCACGTTGGCGGTTTCTCCCGACCCCGGGCGAGGGGGCACGCGCGCCGTCCGCGAGGATGGGCCCGATGCGCGTCGTGGCCGCACCCGACAAGTTCCGAGGCACGGCGACCGCGGCCGAGGTGGCGGCGGCGATGGGCCGGGCCGCCGCCGCGGTCGGCTGGGACTGTGACGAGGTGCCGCTGGCCGACGGCGGTGAGGGCACCCTCGAGGTGCTGGGCGGCCCCAACCGGACCACCCTGGTGACCGGTCCGCTGGGCGACCCGGTCGAGGCGGCCTGGCGGTTGCGACGGGGCACGGCGGTGATCGAGTCGGCCCGGGCCTCAGGGCTCGACCTGGTCGGCGGGCCCGAGGGCAACGATGCGGTGTCGGCCACCACCTACGGCACCGGTGAGCTGATCGGCGCCGCCGTCGAGCTCGGTGCCCGGCGGGTGATCGTGGCCCTGGGCGGCTCGGCGACGACCGACGGGGGCCTCGGTGCCCTGCGCGCCCTGCACCCCGTGCAGCGGTTGCGGGGGATCGAGCTGGTGATGGCGTCGGACGTGCGCACCCGGTTCACCGATGCGGCCGAGGTGTTCGGTCCCCAGAAGGGCGCCTCCGCCGCCCAGGTCGAGCTGCTCCGTCGCCGCCTCGAGCGCCTGGCCCAGATCTACCTCGAGGACCACGGTATCGACGTGACGGACC
Source organism: Acidimicrobiales bacterium (assembly GCA_038233075.1). Lineage (GTDB taxonomy): Bacteria > Actinomycetota > Acidimicrobiia > Acidimicrobiales > Iamiaceae > Iamia. Next base: position 35,969 of record JBBSMQ010000001.1, on the reverse strand, counting down.
TCGACGGGGCCGGTGCGGCCGGTGGGTTGGCCGGAGGACTGGCCGCGGTCGGCGCCGACGTCGTGTCCGGGTTCGACCTGGTCGCGGAGGAGCTCGACCTCGACGAGTGCATCGAGGGGGCGGACCTGGTCATCACCGGCGAGGGCTTCGTCGACCAGCAGTCCTTCGATGGCAAGGTCGTCGGCGGCGTCGTCGAGCTGGCCGCCGCCCTCGACGTGCCGGTCCTCGTCGTGGCCGGCCAGGTCTTCGACGGTCTGGAGTCGCGCATCGACGCCGAGGCGCTGGTCGACCGGGTCGGCCCCGACGCGGCCCGGACCGACACCGTGGCCTCGGTCGAGGCCGCCGTGACCGAGCGCCTACGGTCCTGGGTGTCCTGACGCCGTTGCGTCACGGCCCTCTCTGGTCACGACTCCGGCGCGACGGGCCAGTACCCTTTGTCCATGGAGGAACGCCTGGCGCGCATCGGCCGCACGGCCTGGTGGCTGGCGGGCATCGCCGTCGTGGTGCTCCTCATCGGCGTGGTGGCGTGGCAGTTCCGGGTCGTGTTCCCACCGCTGGTGCTGGCCGGCGCCCTGGTGTTCCTGCTCAACCCCATCGTGTCCCGGCTTGAGCGTCGGAACATCCCCCGGCTCCTCGGCACCTTCATGGCCTTCGGGGCCGTCCTCGTCCTGTTCGCGCTGCTGGGTGCGGTGCTCTACCCCTTGGTCTCCAACCAGGCCGGTGAGGTGTCGGACCGCTGGCCCGAGCTCCGGGCTGACGCCGAGGACTGGATCAACGACCTGTCGCGACGCTCCGAGCGCGACGACTGGCCCGTCCACGTCCCGTCGGTCAGCGAGATCGAGGACCAGACGTCGGGTCAGCAGCAGCAGGACGTCGGCGATCAGGTGGCGACGCTCCGCGAGTACGGGGCTCGGGTCTTCGAGGTCGGCATCATCTTCCTGCTCGGGCCCATCCTGGCCTTCTACCTGTTGGTCGACCTCCCTGACGTCCGCACCCGTGTGGAGGAGCTGATCCCGGCGCGCAACAAGCGAGAGGTCATGTTTCTCAGCCACCGGCTGCACGGCGCCATCGGCGGCTTCTTCCGCGGTCAGCTGGCCGTCGCGCTCATCGTCGGGGTCATGGCCTCGATCGGTCTGTGGATCATCCAGCTGCCGCTGTGGCTCGTGGTCGGCATGATCGCCGGACTGTTCAACATGGTGCCGCTCATCGGCCCCTGGGTCGGCGCCGTGCCCGGCATCGTCGTGGCCCTCGCCACCCGCGACATCAAGACCGCGGTGCTGGTCGCGGTGGTGATGATCGTCGTCCAGCAGATCGACAACCACCTCATCACCCCGACGGTGATGCGTCGAGCCGTCCAGCTCCACCCGGCGGCGGTGATGATGGCCCTGCTGGCCTGGGGCACCGTCGGCGGCTTCTTCGGGCTCCTGCTGGCCGTGCCCCTCACCGCCACGGTCAAGATCGTGGGTGGGCACCTATGGCGGAAGTGGGTGGTCGGCGTCACCGTCCCGGGGCTCGACGAGCCCTACCCCGAACGAGGGGTCCCGGCCCAGGACGACCTTCCCGACGACGAGCTCCCCGACGCCGACGCCGAGGCCGAGGCCGAGGAGGAGATCGAGGCCGAGCAGGGAGCGACCTCGACGTCGCCTCCCGCCGACGCCCTCGACCCGGTGCCGGCCGCCGCCGGTTCCTCGCGGGCGACCCTGGCCGGGGACGTCGCGCCCCGAGGGTCGACCCCGGCGACGCCGTCCTGACCGGTCGGGCGAGCGCACCGCTACCATCCTCTCCGCACCCGGACCCCGGATGCTCGCCGTGACCGCGGCGATCCCCACTCAGGAGCAGTCCCCCACGATGAGCGTCACTGTCCGCGTCCCGACCACGCTCCGGACCCTCACCGCGGGGTCGGCCGAGGTGTCGGTCGAGGGCGACACCGTCGCCCAGGTGTTCGAGGGCCTGGAAGGTGCCCACCCGGGCTTCAAGGAGCGCCTGCTCGACGACGGCGGCCAGCTGCGCCGGTTCGTCAACGTCTTCGTCACCGATGACGACGTCCGCTTCCTCCAGGGCCTCGACACCCCCGTGCCCGACGGCGAGACCGTCGCCATCATCCCCGCGGTGGCAGGCGGGTAAGGGTTTCGAGCTCGAAGCGGAGCTTCTCGCTCGAGCTGGTCGGGTCGCCTTCGGCGACGCCCATGCTCGCCGACCAGCAAGCTGGATCGGCTCGCTTCCCCTGGGGCTGCGCCCCAGACCCCAGCGGCTGCGCCGGCCTCCACGCGCGTCCTCAAGGCTCGCATGATCGGCGGTCCGGGTCGTCGGCGCCTTTCGTGCTGGCAGTCGGGCGGTGCGGTTGCTAAGGGGCGTGGGAAGTGGTTGGCTGTTGGCACTCTCGATGTGAGAGTGCCAACGACCGCTACGTAGTCAGAGGAGACAGGGGATGGCCAAGATCATCGCCTTCGAGGAGACGGCTCGCCGCTCGCTCGAGTCCGGGATGAACCAGCTCGCCGAGGCGGTGAGCGTGACCCTCGGACCCAAGGGCCGCAACGTCGTCCTGGAGAAGAAGTGGGGCGCGCCCACCATCACCAAGGACGGGGTGAGCGTCGCCAAGGAGATCGACCTCGAGGACCCCTACGAGCGCATCGGCGCCGAGCTGGTCAAGGAGGTCGCCAAGAAGACTGACGACGTCGCCGGCGACGGCACCACCACCGCCACCGTGCTGGCCCGGGCGCTCGTCCGCGAGGGCCTGCGGAACGTGGCCGCCGGAGCCAACCCCATGCTCCTGAAGCGGGGCATCGAGACGGCGGTCGAGGCCGCGGTGGCGTCGCTCGCCACCTCGGCCCGCGACATCGACTCCAAGGACGACATCGCCTCGGTGGCGTCGATCTCGGCCAACAACGATCCTGAGATCGGCGGCTTCATCGCCGAGGCGCTCGACAAGGTGGGCAAGGACGGCGTCATCACCGTCGAGGAGTCCAACACCTTCGGCCTCGAGATCGATCTGGTCGAGGGCATGCGCTTCGACAAGGGCTACATCTCGCCCTACTTCGTCACCGACACCGATCGCATGGAGGCCGTCCTCGACGACCCCGTGATCATGTACGTCTCGTCGAAGATCACCGCAGTGCGCGACCTCGTGCCCGTGCTGGAGAAGGTCATGCAGGGCGGCCGTCCGCTCGTCATCATCGCCGAGGACCTCGAGGGCGAGGCCCTCGCGACGCTGGTGGTCAACAAGATCCGCGGCACGTTCAAGAGCGTCGCGGTGAAGGCCCCCGGCTTCGGCGAGCGCCGCAAGGCGATGATGGCTGACATGGCCATCCTCACCGGCGGCCAGGTCATCTCCGAGGAGATCGGCCTCAAGCTGGAGAACGCCACGCTCGACCTGCTGGGTTCGGCCAAGAAGGTCATCGTCACCAAGGACGAGACCACCATCGTCGAGGGTGCCGGCGACCACGGCGACATCAAGGGCCGGATCGCCCAGATCCGGGCCGAGATCGACAACACCGACTCCGACTACGACCGGGAGAAGCTCCAGGAGCGCCTGGCCAAGCTGTCCGGGGGTGTCGCCGTCCTGAAGGTCGGGGCCGCCACCGAGACCGAGCTCAAGGAGAAGAAGCACCGCATCGAGGACGCCGTCTCCACCGCCAAGGCCGCGGTCGAGGAGGGAGTCGTCACCGGCGGCGGCGTCGCCCTGCTCCGGACCCAGCCCGCGGTGCTCGACGTGGCCGAGAAGCTCGAGGGCGACGAGGCCACCGGGGCCCGCATCGTGAGCAAGGCCCTGGAGGAGCCCGTCAAGCAGATCGCCGAGAACGCCGGTCTGGAAGGCGGCGTGGTGGTCGAGAAGGTCAAGGGGCTCAAGGGGGGCAACGGGTACAACGCCGCCACCGACGAGTACGAGGACCTCACCAGCAAGGTTCCCGACGCCGCCAAGGTCACCCGCTCGGCGCTGCAGAACGCGGCATCGATCGCGGCCCTGTTCCTCACCACCGAGGCCGTCATCGTCGACAAGCCCGACGACAGTGGCGACGGGGGCATGGGGGGCATGGGGGGCATGGACGACTTCTGACCTGGTCTCGGGTCACCCCGGCTCGCGCAGGGAACGAAGGGCCGCCCGCGAGGGCGGCCCTTCGTCGTGTCGGACGGCGGCGCGGTCCCCACCGGCTCAGCCTGCGTTGCCACCGGCCCGCATGATGTCGGCCGAGATGCGGTCGATGGTCTCGTTGAGGCGGGTGAGCTCGTCCACCGCCTCCCGCAGCTGCTTCGACGTGGTGGGCCAGCCGTCGCGGAACTGGCGGGCGAGGGAGCCGTCCCAGACGTCGGGCTGGGAGAGGGTCGTGCCGTCGTTGACGATGGACTGGACCTGTTCGGTGAGCCCACCGGTGATGGTGCGCTTCATGTTGGCGATGGTGGTGCGGGCGGTCTCGGTGGCGAGGACGCGATCGGTGCTCATGGGTGACATCTCCTGTGCGCTGGTTGGGCTCCGACCATCCGCCGGAGGCATCCCAGTCGTTACCTTCGGTGCATCTCGATAAACCTCGCATGCTCCCGGCGTTCCGGGGACACCTCCCCGGTGCGCCGTCGAGGGTGTCCGCAGGCTCACGGTTGGGCGATCTGCACCAGCTCGACCTCGCCGCCGGCGCAGAGGTAGCCCCGGCCGGCGCTGATCGAGGTGGTCGTGCGACGGGGGAGGCGCACCGAGAGCAGGTCGCCGTCGAGGTCGACGTCGGGCTGGAGCAGCAGTCCGGCCCGGCTGTGGCGCAGGGTGCGGGCCCAGTGGGAGTAGAGGCCGCGCAGGGTGTCGGCCCGCCCCGCGCCGACGACGACCACGTCGTCGCGGCCGAGCACGCTGGGCATCACCGCGCCGTCGGGGTCGACCTGCTCGATGTCATCGACCAACAGCAGGAGGGGAGTGCCCTCGGCCCGACCGCCGCCGTCGAGCAGCGCCACCAGGTCGCCGGCCAGGTCCGCCGGGCGCAGCACCGGGCCCAGGTCACCGTCGGCGCCGAGGGTCGAGCGGCGGGCGGCCACCACCGCCGTGGTCCACCCCGCATCCCGGGCCACGGCGCCGGCCACGGCGAGGGTGGTGGTCTTGCCCGACCGGGCCGGACCCGCCACCAGTGCGTGCTCGCCCGGGTAGAGGGTGAAGCCGGCCGGCGCCAGTGTCGTCTCGCTCACCCCGATGGGCACGCGCCGGGGCACGCCGGAGAGGTCGACGGCCGAGGACACCTCGGCCAGAGCCACGTCCCGCGGCAGCGAGCCGATCGGCATCGGGACGCGCTGCGGGGCCGGGTGCAGGGCCGCCACCGCGGCGACCTCGGCGGCCACACCCCCGGCAGGACGGGCCACCTGCACCTCCAGGTGGCGCTCGGAGTCCACTGCCCGTCCGGGCACGAACTCCGGGAGGTCGGTGGTGCGGAAGCCGGCCTGGGCGTAGTCGAGGTCGTCGCCCAGGCGGAACAGCAGGACCTGGCGGACCAGGCCCCGGAGGGAGGCGGGCAGGGTGACGGTGCGGTCCACCGACACCGCCAGGTGCACGCCCAGCTCGGGACCCTCGGCGAACACCCGGGCGAACCCGTCGAGGACAGGGCTCACGGTCTCGTCCCACTCGGCGCGGAACGGCCCCAGGCCGTCGAGCACCACCAGGACCCGAGGCTCGGTCGACCGCGGGTCCCGCAGGCTCCGCCGTCGGTCCAGCTCGGCGCGCAGCCAGGCGATGAGCCGGGCCTGGCGCTCCCGGTCGTGGGCCGGCACCACCGCACCCACGTGGGGGAGCTCGGCCAGAGCATCGAGCTCGCCGGTGCCGAGGTCGAGGGCGTAGACGTGCAGATCGTCGGGGGGACGGGTCCGGGCCGCGGCGAGGGCGACGCTGATCAGCCCCGTGGTGGTGCCGGTGCCCGGGAGCCCGGCCAGCACCAGGTTGCCGTCGGCTGGCATCCACCCGGCCGCGACCTGCGTCTGGTTGTCGGGGACGTCGGCCAGGGTGAAGGGCACCTCGGCCCCGACCTCGCCGAAGGGGGCTGGCGCGCCGACCCGGTCCCGCACCGCTGCGAGGTCGACCTCGCCCGGCAACGGGTCGGGCCAGGGGCGGCGGGGGTCGGACCGCTTCGACGCCTGGTGGGCCGCCCGGCAGGCGTCGACCAGGCGGGACAGGTCCGACGGGCCCTCGGTCCGCTCCACCCCCGCGGCGGGTCCCGCCCCGCTCCCGCCCAGCCGGAAGGGTCGGACCTCCACCGGACCCGTGCCACCTCGAGAGACCCCGGTGCTGAGGGCGGACTGCAGCGGCACCACCTCCCCGGGCCCGAAGCGGGCCAGGGCCCGACCGGGCTGGGAGCGACCGATGCGGGCCGCGTCGGGCACGTCGATCACGTCGTTGGAGTCGCCCGCGTCCTGGACCCGGAGGGCGATGCGCAGGTTGGTGTTGGCCTTGATGTTCTCGTTGACGGCGCCGCTCGGTCGTTGGGTGGCCAGGACCATGTGGACCCCGAGGCTTCGGCCACGTTGGGCCACTCCGACCAGCGACTCCACGAAGTCCGGGAGCTCCGCCTTCAGGGTGGCGAACTCGTCGATGACCACGACCAGCCGCGGGAGCACGGGGTGCTCGCCGTCGAGGCGCCGGTAGGCGGGGAGGTCGGGCGCGCCCGCCTCGCGCAGCACCCGCTCCCGGTGGCGCAGCTCGGCCTCCAGGCAGCGCAGGGCCCGCTCGGCCAGGTGGGCATCGAGGTCGGTGACCAGGCCCACCGTGTGGGGCAGGCGGGCGCAGCGGTCGAAGGCGCTGCCGCCCTTGAAGTCGACGAGCACGAAGGTGCAGTGGTCGGGGGAGGACCCGGCGGCCAGGCCCGCCACGAGGGAGCGCAGCAGCTCGGACTTGCCCGAGCCGGTCGTGCCCGCGACGAGGCCGTGGGGGCCGTCGCGGACCAGGTCGAGGACGAGGACGCCGTCCTCGGAGACGCCGACCGGACCGACCAGGTCGGGGTCCGCTCCTGCCCCAGCCCAGCGTTGGGCCACCGCGTCAGGGGTGGGATCGTCGAGGCCCAGCAGCGGGAGCAGGGCCACGATGGGAGGCAGCCCGGCCCCGGCGACGTCGAGCTCGGGGTCGTCGAACCGGGCCAGGCCGCGGGCGGCCCGACGCGCGGTGGCGTCGGAGACACCGCACCCCAGGACGTCGTCGAGGAAGATGCCGTCACGCACGTGGTGGACCTGGGCCCGGCCGTCGCCATCGGTCACCTCGACCACGGTGGTGCACAGGGCGGGCAGGCGGTCCTCGGTGGCGGCGACCACGATGCCCGCGACCGGGCCCGCCGCGCCTCGCAGGAGCGAGCGGGCCGGGGCCCGGCGACCCTCGGTCAGGGCCTCGTCGTCGACCACCACCAGCGTCGCCGACCCGCGGTGCTCGTCGGCCCGGATCCGCTCGCCCCGCTCCGCCCGTCGGGCCTCGGCGGCCTCGAGCAGGGCCCGACAGCGAGCCTCGGCGGCGTCGTGGTCGGTCGTGACGAGCCGCACCCCCGACCCGCCGGGGTCGAGGACGTGGGGCAGCCACTTGGCCCAGTCCCAGTGGCCGGCATGGTCCGGCGCCGCCATCACCAGGGCGGGGAGGTCGGCGGGGCCGTGGAGGGTGGCGGCCTGGACGACCAGCGAGCGGGCCACCGCCAGGGCCGCGTGGCGCGGACCGACCACGCCCACCACCCCGCCCCGGTCGAGGTCGACGAGCACCGGGGCATCGGTGATGCGGCTGGCGTCGGCGATGACCTGTCGCACCTCCTCGGGCTGGGACCGCCGGTCACCGTGGATGGGGGGTGTCCACGCGTCCGAGCCCACGCCGACGCGCAGGTGCAGCCAGTCGCGGTGGCCGGGTCGACGCTCCCACAGCCGGGTGCTGGGTGCCTCGATGCGCCGGAGCAGCTCGGCCGGGTCGGGGATCTCGTCGGCCCGGCGGGACCGCTCCTGCGCCCCCAGCCCGTTCAGGGTCACGGCCAGCTCCTCCACCTCGGACGCGAAGCGGGCCGCGTCCCTTCGTCGGGTCTTCTTCTCCCGGCGACGGGAGTCGATGGCCCCGCCGATGATCATGATCGGGCTGAGCAGGATGAACAGGGCGAAGTAGAGGCGCCGGGTGATGGCGACCATGGCGGCCCCGAACACGAGCGGCCCCAGGATGGACATGATGCCGATGGCGGTCGGCCCCGACGCCTCCGAGGGCGCATTCGGTGTCTCGAGCGGCTCGGGGGGCTCGGCCGGGGCCGGCCGGGGGGGTCGGTTGAACGGAACCGTCGCCCCGCCCCGCCCCGGTCCGATGGCCAGGCCCACGGGTCGGTCGTCCTCGACCGGTCGGCGGGCCACGATCTGCACGGCGCCGACCCGAGCCACCTGCCCCGGGTCCAGGGTGACGGCATCAGCCGCCGCGGTCCCAGCCACCCAGGTGCCGTTCAGGGACGCCTCGTCGCGAAGGGTGGCGACGCCGTCGGGCTCGACCACCAGGGTGGCGTGGTGGCCCGACACGGTGTCGTGGTCGAGGGTCAGGGTCTCGGTCTCCCGACCGAGCGGCCAGGTCCCGGCGGCGAGGACGGTGCGAGCCCCGGCATCGAGACCGCCCACCACCGCCACCTCCGTGAGTCCGTCCCGTCGGGCCCCGTCGTCGTTCCCGGCCGTGGTCATGGGAGGGGCGGGGTCGAGGGGCCGGACCGTGGGGAGCAGGCGGACGGGGGCGCCGCTGCGGATGCCGGCCCGGTCGAGCTTGCGGTCACCGGGGACCAGCACGCCCTGGACCTCGAGGGTCAGGTCGGTCCGGCCCCCGGAGAAGGCGGCCACCAGGTCGGCCACGGTGGCATCCGGGTCGTGGACGAGCACGTTGAGCTCGTGGCTCCGCCCGCCGTCGGTGAGGACGATCTGCATGTCAGGGCCTACCTACCCCGGAGGGCCGCCGCTCCACGCCTGCACCGGGTGGCCCCCCGAACTTCGTACGGAAGTTGCCCTCACCGGCACAGGTCCGTACGAAGTTGTGGGGAGCGCGCCGGTAGGTTGGGGGCCGTGATCGAGCCCGTCGTCCCCGCCACCGGCCAGGGGGTGCTGCACCTGTTCTGGCGGGTGCCGCCCCCGGACCTCGCCCCGGTCGATGCTGCGGCGGTGGCGGCCGCGGTCAAGGAGGCCGAGGCCGACGGCCTCCAGGTGGTGCCGGTGGCGCTCCTCGGCCACAAGGCCGACATGGCCACCATGGCCCTGGGATCGGACCTCTGGCGCCTGCGCCGGCTGCAGACGGACCTGACCCGGGCCGGACTGGTCCTGGCCGACTCGTACGTGAGCCTCACCGAGCTGTCCGAGTACGCCAAGGGCCTGCCCGAGGACATGGCCCAGGCCCGGCTGTGGCCGCAGCTCCCCCCGGAGGGCAAGCCGGCCTGGTGCTTCTACCCCATGTCGAAGCGCCGCTGGGTCGGGGCCAACTGGTTCACCTTGCCCTACGACGGGCGCAAGGAGCTGATGTACGAGCACGGCGCCTCGGGACGAAAGTTCGCCGGGCGCATCCTGCAGGTCGTCACCGGCAGCACCGGCGTCGACGACCACGAGTGGGGCGTCACCCTCTTCGGCGTGCACCCCGACGACCTGAAGGAGGTCGTCTACACCATGCGCTACGACACCGCCTCAGCCCTCTACGGCGACTTCGGCACCTTCTACACCGGCATGGTGGCCGACCTCGACGAGGTGCTGGAGCGCATCGGCGTCACGTGAGAGGCCGACCCGCGCCGGCCGGTCTCCCGGCGCCGCGGGTGAACATTCGGTAGCCTCGCGGCTGCCGGCACACCACGCCCGGCCGACCTTCGGTTCCCCGGGGGTCGCCGTGATCATCGGAGGAAGCAATGCGACGTAGTGCGTTCACCCAGTTCGGAGCGATCGCGTGCGCGCTGGTCCTCGTCCTCGCCGCTTGCGGCGACGACGACAGCAGCAGCGACGGCGACAGCACTACCACCGAAGCCGGGGGCGGTGGTGATGGCGGCGGGGGTGGCCTCTCCCTCGGCGCCGTGCTGCCCCAGACCGGCCCGCTGGGCTTCCTCGGCCCGCCCCAGATCGAGGGTGTCAACCTGGCCGTCGAGGACATCAACGCCGCCGGGGGTGTGCTCGGCTCGGATGTGACCCTCGACATCGCCGATGAAGGCGAGACGCCCCAGACCGCAGCCGAGAGCGCCACCCGCCTGGTGGGCGAGGGTGCCAACGCCATCATCGGCGCCGCCGCCTCGGGCTCGTCCCAGGAGTTCATCCAGCAGCTGTCGGACCAGGGGATCCCGCAGTGCTCGGCGTCGAACACCTCACCCGCCTTCACCGACCAGGCCAACGCCGACTTCTACTTCCGCACCGTGCCGCCCGACGAGGCCGTCGCGCCGATCATCGCCGACCAGGTCATCGCCGACGGCGCCGCCAAGGTCGTGGTCGTGGCCCGGGCCGACGACTACGGCAACGCCCTGGGTGAGCTGGTGGTCGACGGCCTGACCGACGCCGGGGCCGACGTGCCCCCGCTGATCAGCTACGACCCCGAGGCGTCGAACTTCTCGACCGAGGTGACCACCATCGCCGGCGAATCGCCCGACGCGGTGGTCCTCATCTCCTTCGACGAGGGCGGCCAGATCATCGCCGGACTGCTGGAGGAGGGCCTCACGCCGGATCAGTTCTACGGCGGCGACGGCGTCTTCGGACCCACCTTCATCGACCAGGTCGAGGAGGGCAACTCCACCGTGATCGACGGCATGACCGTGATCGGAGCGGCCGGCGACGAGGAGTTCAACGACCGCATCGCGGAGGCGACCGACAGCAACTTCATCTATGGCGGTCAGGCCTACGACTGCGCCATCGTCATGGCCCTGGCCGCTCAGGCCGCGGACTCGACCGACGGCCAGGCCATCATCGACGAGGTCCCCGGCGTCACCAAGGACGGCGAGGCGTGCGACTCCTTCGAGGCCTGCAAGGCGCTCCTCGACGACGGCACCGACATTGACTACAACGGCGCCTCGGGCGATCTGGACCTCGATGACGCCGGCGACCCCGCCCAGGGTCGCTACGCCGTGGGCGAGTTCTCCGACGGGTCGATCGAGATCGTCGACACCGTCGACGTCGAGGTCTGATCACGTCCTGAGCGAAGCGCGAGAGGGGCTCGGCGTGCGCCGGGCCCCTCTCCGCGCGCGGCGTCGAGTGGAGGCGGCTCGTGCGCCCTGACCCCACCGCCGGTCGGGCAGGGGTCTCGTCGTCAGTCGGCGGCGGCCAGGGTGCCCAGGTAGAGCTCGATGACCTTGGGGTCGTGGAGCAGGTTGTGACCGGTGTCGGTGTAGGCGTTGTGACCCTGGTCGAGCACGTAGGCGCGGTGGCAGATCTGTAGGCAGCGGCGAGCGTTCTGCTCGACCATGAGCACCGAGACCCCGGCCCGGTTCACCTCGGCCACCCGCTCGAAGACCTCGACCTGGAGCTTGGGGGCCAGACCGGCCGAGGGCTCGTCGAGCAGGAGGACCTGCGGGTCCATCATCATGGCCCGGGCCATGGCCACCATCTGGCGCTCGCCGCCCGACAGCGAGCCCGTCTTCTGGCTGCCTCGCTGGGCGAGGAGGGGGAACAGATCGGTCACCGCGGTGCGACGCTCGCGCAGCGACTTGGGGCGCAGGTAGACCCCCATCTCCAGGTTCTCGTTGACGGTGAGGCTGGGGAAGACGTTGTTGTTCTGGGGCACGTAGCCCACGCCGTCGGCCACGAGCTGGTCGGCCCGGCGGCCGGTGATGTCCTGGTCGCGGAGCAGCACCCGCCCCTTGCGCACCGGGACCAGGCCGAACATCGCCTTGACGAGGGTCGACTTCCCTGCCCCGTTGGGTCCGATGATGCCGACCAGCTCACCCTGGCCGAGCTCGACGTGGCACCCGGTGAGGATGTCGACCCCGGGGAGGTAGCCGGCGGTCAGGTCGTCGCCCACCAACAGGGCGTCGCGAGGGGCCACGTCGTGGGCCACGTCCTCCGCGTGGGCCGGGGTGTCCTCATCCCGAGCCTCCCCCTCGGCGAGGGGGTCGGTGCCGCGGTCCTCTGCGGGGGCGGGGTCGGGACCGTCGGCGCCGGGGCGATCGTCGTCGGTCACGGCGTCGGCCCCTCGTCGGCCTCGTGCTCGCCGTCGGAGGGGAGGGCCTCGCCCAGGTAGGCCTCGATGACCCTCTGGTCGCGGGCGATGGCCTGGGGCCTGCCCTCGGCGACGATCCGACCCGAGGCCATCACCACCACCCAGTCGCTGATCTCCATCACCACGTCGATGTCGTGCTCGACGAAGACGACCGTCTTGCCCTCGTCGCGCAGCGCCTGCACGTGGCCGAGCAGGGACTGGGTGAGGGCCGGGTTCACGCCCGCCATGGGCTCGTCGAGACAGACCAGCTTGGGATCCGACATGAGGGCGCGGGCCATGTCGAGCAGCTTGCGCTGCCCACCCGAGAGGGTGCCGGCCCGCTGGTCGCGCATCTGGTCGAGCTTGAAGCGCTCCAGCAGCGCATCGGCCCTCTCGGTCAGGGCTGCCTCCTGGTCGGTCCACGGGAAGGTGAGCAGACCGAGGAGGATGTTCTCCCCGCGCTGGTGCTGCCCCGCGAGCAGCATGTTCTGGAGCACGGTGAGCTTGGACAGCGCCCGGGTGAGCTGGAAGGAGCGGACCAGGCCCAGCCGGGCGATGCGGTGGGTGCTGGTCCGGCCCAGCACCTTGCCGTCGAACCAGGTGGAGCCGGTGGTGGGGCGGTCGAAGCCGGTGATCAGGTTGAACAGCGTGCTCTTGCCCGCCCCGTTGGGCCCGATGAGGGCGGTGATCTTCCCCCGCTCGACCTCGAGGTGGTCGACGTCCACCGCGGTGAGCCCGCCGAAGACCCGGCTCATGCCGTCGACGACCAGGATCGGGTCGGGCTTGGACCCGCCGGTCGGGTCGTCGGCGTCGGTCGACGGCGCCCACTCGCCCTGGATGGAGGTCGCGTCACTCAAGGACCATCTCCTCCCTCGAGCCGAAGATGCCCTCGGGTCGGAACACCAGCAGCGCCATCAGGCCCACCCCCACCGCGCCGAGGGCCAGCGCGCCCTGCGCGGCCTGTCCGGAGAGGAAGCCGGGGAGCAGCTCCTCGGCACCGAGCTGGGCCAGCAGCGACTGGGAGCCGGCGAAGAGGAACTGGAACAGCAGGGCCCCGATGATGGGCCCGAGGCGGGTCGCGGCGCCGCCCAGGATGAGCACCGTGTAGGCGAAGAAGGTGATCTGGGGCTGGAAGCTGTTGGCGCCGGCGCTGGAGGAGCTCAGCACCGACACGATCCCGCCCACGGCGCCGATGACGCCGCCCAGGATGAGCGCCTGCATCTTGTACGAGATGGCGTTCTTGCCCAGGGCGCGGACCACGTCCTCGTCCTCCCGGATGGCCTTGAGGATGCGGCCCCAGGGACTGCGCATGAGCAGGGTCACCAGCCCGGTGATGATGAGGACGAGGGCCCACCCCACGAGGAGGGAGAAGAGCTGGTTGCCCGGGAACGAGAGCTGGCCCCACCCGTAGCGCACGCCGCCGTCGAACGGTGAGAGGTCGTAGAACGACTGCAGGTCCGGTTGCAGGCCGAAGGGCCCGCCGGTGACGTCGGCGGCCGACGTCGAGCGCACGACGATGCGCAGGATCTCGGCCGCGGCGATGGTGACGATGGCGAAGTAGTCGCCCCGCAGCCGCAGCGTGGGCGCGCCCAGCAGCAAGGCGAACACCATCGCGCAGACCAGGGAGAACGGCAGCGCCAGCCACAGCGACCAGCCCCACGTCTGCACCGCGATGGCCGTGCCGTAGGCCCCGCACAGGAGGAACCCGACCTGGCCGAAGTTGCGCAGGCCGGTGTAGCCGTACTGCACGTTGAGCCCGATGGCGGCCAGGGCCAGCACCGCGGCGAAGGGACCCAGTGCTGAGCGGGTGGCGTTCTCGAGGATGTCCGCGAGGTCCACTAGCCCACCCTCTCTCGGGAGCCGAGCAGGCCTTGCGGCCGCACCAGCAGGACCAGGATCAGCACCGCCAGGGCGGCCACCGTCTTGAGCTCAGGGGAGATCCAGAGCGTGCTGATCTCGGTGGTGAGGCCCACGATGAGGCCACCGACCATGGCGCCGTAGGCGGTCCCCAAGCCACCGAGGATCACTGCTGCGAACATGAGCAACAGGAGCTGGAAGCCCATCAGGTAGTCGATGCGGGCAGCCACCCCCTGGAGCACGCCGCCCCCGGCCGCGAGGGCTCCCCCCAGCATCCACACGAACAGGATGATGCGCGCCACGTTGATGCCCGACGAGGCGGCCAGGTCCGGGTTGTCCGAGACCGCCCGCAGGGCCTTGCCCACCCGGGTGTACTGGAGCATGAGGGCGACGGCGACCAACACGACGATGCACACGAGGACGAGGGCGGCGTCGCGGGCGAGGATGTCGAAGGGCCCGAGCGACCACGAGTCGCGCTGGATGGCGTACTGCCGGTACCGACGGTCGCCGGTGCCGAACCAGATCAGCAGCACCTGGCGGGCCGCGATCGACAGCCCGATGGAGATGACCAGGATCTGGAACTGGCCGGTGCGACGCTTCCGCAGCGGCCGCCACAGCCCGAGCTCCTGGGCCGCGCCCACTGCCACCCCCAGACCCAGGGTGATCACGCCGGCGATGATGACCGGCAGGCGCTCGCCGTCGGAGGACAGGAACCAGGCCGCGATGGCCCCGAAGGTGACCATCTCGCCGTGGGCGAAGTTCACCAGCTTGGTGGTGCCGAAGATCAGCGACAGGCCGATCGAGGCCACCGCCAGGATGAGCCCGAACACGGTGCCGTCGACGAGGCGGGAGGCGACCCGTTCACCTGTCGTGGCCGTCTGCCGGGGATCCGACGGCGTGAAGCCGCCGTCGGAGTCGCTTCCCGGCGTCTGCCCGGGATCGCCGACGACCAGGCCGAACAGCGCGGCGCGGGCCCGCCCGCCCTGCACGGTGATGGTCAGCACCTTCCGGTCGGGGTCGCGCAGGTTCACCCCGCCGGGCAGGGTGGTCTCGTCCAGGGTGATCTGGTACTCGCCCGGGATCGGCAGGGGGACGAACCACATGCCCTCGGCATCGGAGGTGACCTCGCCCGCCTGGCCCCCGGAGGGGTCGGTGACGGTGATGCGGACGCCCTCCACCGGGTCGCCCCCGGCCTTGAGCACGCCCCGCACGCCGGTGCCGTCGGCGGGCGCCCCGGTGGTCGGAGCCGGGTCGGCCGGGTCGGTCGGGTCGGTCGGGTCGGCCGGGGCCGTGGTGGGTGCCGCCGGCGCGGTCGGCGCACCCGGATCGGGCTCGATCGGGTCCTGGGCCCCCACCGGCCCGCTGGCGGCCAGGAGGGCCAGCCCGAGGATCGACGCGACCAGGAGCAGGACCCGAGGGGTGCGGCTCGTGGACGGGTGCGGCATCGTGGGTCCGGTCGTCGGTGGTGTGTCGCCCCGGCGGTGAAGCGGTGGCGGGAGTGTAGGAGGTCGGTCGACGCCGGGTCCGGGGTCCCGAGGGCCTCGGGCGCAGGGAGGCTCACCCGCCCGGTGGGGCGATGTCGACCGGCGTCCACGTGGGGAAGCTCAGGTGGGTCACGTCGAGGTGCTCGACGATCCGGCCCCGGCCCGCGAGGACATCGAGGCAGGGGCGGGCCACGTCGAGGCCACCGGCGAGCACGACGTACTCGGCCACCGGCAGCAGCAGGGGGCCGGTGTCGGCGTCGCCCCGGCGCAGCACGGCGTCGACCTCGAGGGTGGGGCGGCAGGGGTGGGTCGCGTCGATGAGCGAGCAGTGGTAGACGATGCCCTCGAAGACCGACAGGGCCCGGATCCTCACCGGCGGACGGGGGAGAGCGGGAGGACGCTCACCAGTGCGCGGTCCCTGGTCCGCCCTTGATGGGCCCGATGACCGAGCTGGTCACCCACCCGCCGTAGACCCCGCCGTCCATGGGCCGCACCACCTCGTCGTCGACGAGGCAGCGGTCCACGGCCTGGGGGAAGAACGACCAGTGGCCCACCAGCGCGGCGTAGGCGTCGACCGGGTCGGGGTAGGTCCACGCCGCCGCGGGCGCCACCGTCGGGCCGACGATGACGTCGGCGTAGGCGGCCACCCCCTTCCACTCGCAGAACGAGCGGGTCGGGGCCGATCGGAGCAGCCCGAGGTCGATGTCGTCCTCGGGCAGGTAGAAGGCGGGGGCCTGCGATGTCTCCAGCACGCGGAGCCCCCGTGTGGTGTCGGCCACCACCCGCCCGCCGTGCTCCACGATGAGCCGGGCCGACGTAGCCTCCAGGCGGGGCGGCCGGGGGTAGTCCCACACCGACTCCTGGCCGGGTCCGGGCGCGATGGGCACGGGGCTCTCCACCGGGGCATCCTGGCACGGTGGTGCGCGCATCTCACCCGGAGCGGGGTCCCCACGCCGACGATCCCGACGACCGCGCCGCGCTGGTCGCCTACGCCGAGGCGCTGGCCGACGGCGTCGAGGCGGCCCTGCCGGGATGGGTGCTGGCCTCGGTGGTCGAGCGCCACCTTGCCGTCACCGGCCGACCGGCGCCACCACCGGTCGAGGAGGCGGCCCGGGTCGCCGGCGTCGAGGCCGCCCGTGACGTCGGTGCCCGGGTGTGGGCCCTGCTGGCCCGCGACGTCGACGACCAGCCCACCGGGCCCCTCGCCCTGGTCCGCGACGCGGTCCGCTACCCGACCGCGGTGCTGGAGGCGGCGGGGGTGGCCCCGGTGGCCCGGGACGAGGTGGCCCGGCGGCTGCACCCCGGTGATTCCTACGACCTCGCCCCCGCCAGCTTCGCCGAGGTCTCCCCGACGCTCCACGAGCCCGGCATCACGTGGGGCGCGGCCAAGGCCCACGTGGTCATGGCCCGTCGTCGGCGAGAGGGGCGGCGATGAGTCGCCGTCCCATGCTGGTGGTGGCGGCCGTGCCCGATTTGATGGACCGCTCCCGGTTGGCCTCACCGGGGTGCCAGGTCACGCACGTGGCTCCAGACGACCTGGCCGACGCGCTGGCCACCGCCGAGCGGCCCGTCGACCTCGTGGTGATCGACCTGTCACGCCCCGGTGCCCTGGATGCGGCGGTGGGTCTCGACGTCGCCGTGGTCGGCTTCGCCCCGCACGTCGACGACGCCCTGTTCGAGCGAGCCCGAGCCGCAGGGGTGGACGCCCTAGCCCGGTCGGTGTTCTTCCGGCGCTGGCCCGCCGTCGGCCCCGGCGCGGCTCAGGCGTGAGGGCACCTCGCTCGCGTCCGGACGCGCAACGGGGGCGGGCCCGTCGCTGCGGACCCGCCCCCGTTCAGGCGCTGGGGGTCAGACGACCCGGACGTTGAGGGCCTCGTCGCCCTTGCGGCCGGGGCCGACCTCGAACTCGCAGGTCTGACCCTGCTCGAGGGTGCGGTAGCCCTCGCCCTGGATGTTGGAGAAGTGGACGAAGACGTCGTCGCCGTCGGAACGCGAGATGAACCCGTACCCCTTCTCAGCGTTGAAGAACTTGACAGTACCGGTGGGCACGGGTGACCTCTGTATCTCTTTGCACTTGTGGCCACCGGACGGTGACCTCCCAACCATGCTAGGCGGTCGGAGACCCGCCCCTGGAACCGCGCTCCTCCCAGGGTCCACCCCGCACGGCGTTGCGGCTCCCGAGCGTCCCGACCGCGGTGCTAGCGGTGGTGGCGGCCGCCGTCCTCAGTGGGGGTCCCACGCCGCCGGGTCCTCCGCCAGCCGGTCGACGTCGGGGACCAGAGCGCCGTCGGCCAGCGCGGCCAGCGTGGTGGCCTCCAGCACGGCCCGCAGGTTGGCCCGCACCGCGATCCACATGCGCTGCAGGGTCTCCAGCTCCTCGGGGTAGGCGAGGGTCTCGGGCCGCTCGCCCCGGACGTCGGCCAGGGGACCCTCCACGGCTCGGATCACGTCGGCCACCGTCACCTGTGACGCCGGGCGGGCCAGGCGGTAGCCGCCGAGCGCGCCCCGCCGGCTGGCCACGAGGCCGGCCCGTTTCAGGTCGGCCAGGATCGACTCGAGGAACTTGGGGGGGATGCCCTCCTCGTCGGCCAGGACGTGGGCCTTCAGCGGCTCCGGGGTCGCCTCGCCGGCCTCGCCCTGCGCTCGAGCCAACGCCACGCCGGCTCGCACCGCGTAGTCGACCTTGGCCGTGGTGCGCACCGGTCAGGCGTGAGTGGGAGGGACGAGCGACACGGGCCGATCATGGCAGCCCCACCCGCCCGTGCGCCGGGGGCAGGGTCATCGACGGGGGTCGGTAGCCTCGGCCCATGACCAACAGGCTGGTGGTGGTGGGTGGGGACGCGGCAGGGATGGCGGCGGCGTCACAGGCGCGGCGACTCGACCCCAGCCTCGACATCGTCGCCCTCGAGCGCGGCAGCTACACCAGCTACTCGGCCTGCGGCATCCCCTACCTGGTGGCCGGCGACGTCGACACTCCCGACGACCTGGTGGCCCGGACCCCTTCCGAGTTCCGCCAGGAACACCGGATCGACGTGCGCATGCGCCACGAGGCCAAGGCCATTGACCTCGACGCCCGCACCGTCGAGGTCCGCGACCTGGTCCACGAGCGCACGTTCCGGCTCGGGTTCGACCAGCTCATGATCGGGACCGGTGCCCACCCCATCCGTCCCGACCTGCCCGGCATCGACTCGGACCACATCCGCGGCGTACAGACCCTCGACGACGGGTGTCAGCTCCTGGCCGAGGCCAAGGAGCTCGAGTGCCGCGACGTGGTGGTCGTGGGCTCGGGGTTCATCGGACTGGAGATGGCCGAGGCCTTCCACCGGTGGGGAGCCAAGGTCACCATCCTCGAGGCGGCCGACAGTCCCATGTCCCGCCAGCTCGACCCCGACGTGGGCGACCGCCTGATCAGGGCGATCAAGGACCTCGGCATCGAGGCTCGCTTCGGCGAGGCCGTCGAGGGCTTCGAGGAGGGTCGGGTCCTCACCCCGTCGGGGCCGGTGCGAGCCGACCTGGTCGTGCTCGGTCTCGGGGTGGCTCCCAGCTCCGACCTCGCAGCCGACGCCGGGCTGGAGCTCGGCACCCGGGGGGCCATCCGCGTCAGCCGCCGCCAGGCGACCAGCGTCGACGGGGTGTGGTCGGCCGGAGACTGCGCCGAGACCTACCACCGGGTCTCCCAGCGTCGCATCCACATCGCCCTCGGCACGGTGGCCAACAAGACCGCCCGCGTCGCCGGCATCAACCTGGCCGGTGGCTACGCCACCTTCCCCGGCGTCGTGGGCACGGCCATCACCAAGATCTGTGGCAGCGAGGTGGCCCGGAGCGGCCTGTCGACAGCCGAGGCCGAGCGGGCCGGGTTCTCGGTTGTGTCCGCCACCGTCGAGGCCACCACCATCGCCGGCTACCTCCCCGAGGCCGAGCCCATGGCGATCAAGGCCATCGCCGAGCGAGGCACCGGCCGGCTGCTCGGCATGCAGATCGTGGGCGGGACGGGGTCGGCCAAGCGGATCGACACCGCCGCCACCGCCCTCACCGCGGAGATGACGGTGTTCGACGTGATCGAGCTCGACCTCTCCTACGCCCCTCCGTTCTCCTCCACGTGGGACCCGGTGCAGGTGGCCGCTCGCGTGGTGGCCAAGCAGGTCTGACCACCCCGTGGGTGAGGCCGAGGGGAACGACTCGCCGACGTCCCGGAGCGATCACGGCCGCGAAACCGGCACGAAACATGATGACGCCAACCTGTCCACGGTGAAGACCTCGACGACGTCCACGGCCCTGGTGGGTCCCGACCACGGCGGCACGCCGGCCGATGCGACCGCGTTCGACGCCAGCACGGTGCTGGCGGCGGCCGGACCGGGGCTGGCCCTCGTCGACGTCTGGACCCGTGCTGTCGACCGGTGGGTGGCCGCCCTGTTCGCGCGGGCCGTCGGCCTCGATCCGGCGACCTCGGCGGTGGCCCCCGCCCCCTCGGGGGTGGCGCTGGTGGCCATCGGCGGCTACGGCCGCGGCCAGCTCTGCCCGGGGAGCGACCTGGACCTCCTGCTGCTCCACTCCAAGGCCATCGAGGCCAAGCCCATCGCCGAGGCGCTCTGGTATCCCATCTGGGACGCGGGGGTGAAGCTGGGCCACTCCGTGCGCACGCCCCGCGAGGCGCTGTCGTTGGCCGGCGACGACCTCGACACCGCCACCGCGCTGCTCGATGTCCGACTGCTGGCCGGCGACGCGACCCTGGCCGGAGGGCTGGCCCGTGAGGCTGCAGGCCAGTGGGAGAAGAGGGGCAAGCGGTGGTTGGCCCGCCTGGCCGACAGCGTCGACGACCGCCATGCCCGCGCCGATGAGGTGGCGTTCCTGCTCGAACCGGACCTCAAGCTGGGCCGGGGCGGGCTGCGCGACATCCACGCCGTGCGCTGGGCCGAGCAGGCCCGCCAGGTGCTGCTCGACGACGACCACGCCGCCATCGACGCCGCCGAGCTGGACCTGCTGGCGGTGCGGGCCGAGCTGCACCGGGCGACGGGCCGGTCCGGCGACGTGCTGACCCTCGACCAGCAGGACGCGGTGGCCGAGGCCCTCGCCGTCGAGGGGGGCGCCGATGGTCTCATGGCGCGGGTCGCCGACAGGGGCCGCACCATCGCCTGGCGCTCGGATGAGACGTGGCACCGGGTGCGGGCCATGCTCGCCGGTCCCGGGTGGTCGATGGGTGGCCGCCCCCGGGCGATCGAGCCGGGTCTGGAGCTACGCGACCGCGAGGTGCACCTCACCGCGGCGGCGGATCCTGAGGCCGACCCGCCGATCGCGCTGCGCGCCGCCGCCGCCGCGGCCCGCCTGGGGACGCGCATCGATCGCGGGTCCCTCGAGCGTCTGGCCCGCGAGACGGCTCCGTTCGGTGACCCGTGGCCCGACGGGGGTTGCGAGGCGCTGGTCGAGCTGCTGTCGGTCGGTCCGCCCGCCATCGAGCAGATCGAGGCCCTGGACCAGCTGGGCGTCTGGCTGCGGGTGCTGCCGGAGTGGAGTCCGGTGCGGAACCGCCCGCAGCGCAACGCCTACCACCGCTTCACCGTCGACCGGCACCTGCTGGAGGCGTCGGCCGGTACGGCCGAGCTGCTCGACACCGTCGACCGGCCCGACCTGCTCGTGCTGGGTGCCCTGCTCCACGACATCGGCAAGGGGCGGCCCGGCGACCACACCGACGTGGGCATGGACCTCGTCCGCGACATCGCGCCCCGCATGGGCTTCGACGACACCGACACCGACACCCTCGTCGCCATGGTCCGCCACCACCTGCTGCTCCCCGACGTGGCCACCCGGCGCGACCTCGACGACCCCGCCACCGCCCGGGGCGTCGCAGAACGGGTCGGGTCGCTGCGCACCCTCCGCCTGCTCCACGGCCTGACCGTGGCCGACTCGCAGGCGACGGGCCCGGCCGCATGGGGCAGCTGGAAGGCGGGTCTGGTGGCGACCCTCGTGGAGCGCTCCGCCGTCGCCCTCGGCGCCGAACCCGGCCCCGACGCCGCGCCCCCCTTCCCCAGTGTCGAGCACCGCGCTCTCCTCGCCGCCGCCGAGCCGGTGATCCAGGCGGAGGGCGAGGTCCTCACCGTCGTCACGCCGGACCGGCCCGGCCTGCTGCACCGCGTCGCCGGGGTGATGGCGCTCCACGGCCTGGGCGTTCTCTCGGTCGAGGCCGTCTCCTCCGACGACGGATGGGCCCTGGACCGGATCACGGTGCAGCCGCCGGGCGAGGAGCCGGTGGCCTGGCCCCGGGTCGTGACCGACCTGGAGGCGGGTCTGGCGGGACGTCTCGCCATCCGGGCCCGCCTGGCCGACCGGATGCGGTCCCACCGGCCCCGCAACCGCCTGCGCAGCGCCCGGGTCGACCCACCCGAGGTCCGGGTCGACAACTCCGCCTCCCGCGACGCCACCGTTCTCGAGGTCCACGCTCCCGACGCCATCGGCCTGCTGGAGCGGATCTGTCGGGCCATGGCCGAGATGGACCTCGATGTCCGCTCGGCCAAGGTGCAGACCCTCGGCGACCGGGTGGTCGACGCGTTCTACGTCCGCCGAGCCGATGGGGCCAAGATCACCGACGAGGACCACCTGGCCGAGGTGCGCCGGGCCATCCTCCACACCATCGGCGAGGCCTGACCCGCGCCCGCCGTGGTGGAGGTCCCCGGGGGCACTCGACGGGCTCGGCCGTCGTGGGGGCTCGCTCGTCGCCGACAGTTCCGCGGGTAGGTTCGGCCGATGGACCGTGAGCCGCCGACCGAGGTCGACCTCCTGCGGTGGAGCGAGGCCCTCGCCGGCATCGCCCGCACCGGGCTCGGCTTCACCGAGAGCACCTACGAGCGGGAGCGGTTCGAGGAGGTCCTGGCCGTGGCGGCCGACATCCGCCACGCCGCCGGCAACCCTCTCGACCCCAGCCAGCTGGTGGTGGAATGGATGAAGCACGTCGGCTCCGGTGTCCCCGGCTACGTCACCCCCAAGGTGGCGGTGGGCGCAGTGGTGGGTGACGACGACGGTCGGATGCTGCTCATCCAGCGGGCCGACTCCGGCGTGTGGCTGTACCCGACGGGGTGGGCCGACATCGGCTACTCGCCGTCCGAGGTGGCCCGCAAGGAGGTGCACGAGGAGACCGGCATCGAGTGCGAGGTCACCCGTCTCATCGCCTGCTTCGACGGCCTGCGTCAGGGGTTCAGCCGGGTGCCCCTGTACTCCCTGGTGTTCCACTGCCGAGCGACCGGCGGAGAGCTGTCGGCGCACCCGCTGGAGTGCCGCGACGTGGGCTGGTTCGGTCCCGACGAGCTGCCCGAGCCCACCGCCGGCGCCGACCGCTGGGCCGACATGGCCTTCGCCGCCATCCGCGGTGAGGACGTCAGGCCCTGGTTCGACGACCCCCGCGACCCGCCCTGGCAAGGCGACACCTGACCGCGACGACACCTCAGAGGCGGCGCCGATAGGTGGGTGTCCACAGAGCGTCGGAGCGCCGCCTCTCCCAGCCTCGGCTGGCGCCTCGGCACCGTGCTGTCGCTGAGAGGCCTCGCGAGCGTCTCGTGCGACTTTGCGCCGTTGGCGCCGATCCGCTCGGCCTCTCAGTCCCGTCCCGTCGCGGCTGCACGCGAACCTCGGCACGGGGCCGGAGGGCTCCGGTAGGTTGCCGCTCGATGGTCTACGACCGGCTCTCCCCCCAGGACTCCGTCTTCCTCCACGTCGAGGACGAGCACCAGCCGCTGCACGTCGGATCCCTCGCCTACTTCGAGGCCGGGCCCCTCCGGGGCGCCGACGGCCGCTTCGACCTCGCACGGTTGCAGCAACGCATCGCCGCCCGCCTGCACCTCGTGCCCCGCTTCCGCAAGCGGATCATGGCGGTGCCCTTCGACCAGGGACGTCCCGTCTGGGTCGATGACACCGACTTCGACCTCGCCTACCACGTCCGTCTCACCGCCATCCCGCCACCGGGCTCGGAGGACCAGCTCAAGCTGCTGATGGACAGGGTCCAGGCCCAGATGCTCGACCGGCGGCGGCCCCTGTGGGAGCTGTGGTTCGTCGAGGGGGTCGACCAGGACCGGGTCGCCCTCATCCAGAAGACCCACCACGCCCTGGTCGACGGCGTGTCCGGGGTGGACGTGGCCACCGTACTGCTCGACCTGGAGCCCGACGTGGCGCTGGAGGAGGTGCCGCCGTGGGACCCGGAACCGCCACCCGACACCTCCAGCCTGCTGGTCGACAGCCTCGTCGAGCGGGCCGTCGAGCCGGCCGAGACCCTCCGCTCGGTCCGGGCCGCGCTGCGCGTCCCCCAGAACGTGGCTGAGCGGGTCGGTCAGGTGGCGCGCACCGTGCTGGATCTGACCCAGAGCACCCCGCCGGCACCGTGGAACGTGCCCGTGACCCCGCATCGGCGCTTCGAGCCGGCCCGGGTCGACCTCGAGCGGGTCAAGGCCCTGCGCCGGGCCGCCGCCGAGCGAGGTGAGGACCTGGAGGGAGCCACGCTCAACGACGTGATCCTCGCCGCCTGTGCCGGAGCCATGCGCACCTACCTCTGGGAGCGGGGAGACGACATCCCCGACGGGCTGGTCTACCGGGCCATGGTGCCGGTGTCGGTGCGCGACGCGAGCGAGAAGATGGCCCTCGGCAACCGGGTGTCGATGATCACCGCCGACCTGCCCGTGGGCGAGCCCGACGCCGTCGAACGTCTCCGCTTCGTCCACACCCACATGGCCAGCCGCAAGGAGATGGGCACGGCCGTCGGCGCCCACACGATCATGGAGGTCTCGGGCTACGCCCCGCCCACCCTCCTGGCCCTCGGGTCGCGCCTGGCGGTGCGGGCCATGCCCATGAACACCGTCATCACCAACATCCCGGGTCCCCAGGTGCCGCTCTACTGCCTGGGATCCAGGATGCTGGAGGCCTTCCCCTACGTATGCGTGGTCGACGGCATGGCCATGATCATCGCCGTCATCTCCTACGACGGCATGCTTGCCTTCGGCCTCTCCGGCGACCGCAGTGCCGTCCCTGACCTGGCGGTGTTGGCGGATGCGGTCCCCGATGCGTTCGCCGACCTGGAACGGGCCCTCGGCGTCGGCCCGCCCGACGGGGCGTCTGAGCAGACGGGTGCGGGACGGCCGGGCTCGACCACAGGGAAGAAGAAGAGCGCCGCCTCCACCGGCCGCCGAGGTCAGGGCGAGTGACGGCGCCGGGCTGGCCGCCCGCCCACGAGCTGGCCGATGCGGTGCGCGCCGGGCAGCGCTCGGCCGCCGATGGCGTCGAGGAGGCGCTGGCCGCCATCGCCGCCGACGACACCCTGGGGGCGTTCGTCGCGGTCGACGCCGAGGGCGCCCGCACCGCCGCGGCCGACGTCGACGCCGCGGTGGCCCGCGGCGAGGATCCGGGGCCCCTGGCCGGCGTCCCCTTCGGCGTGAAGGACCTGGAGGACTGCGCCGGGTTGCCCACCAGCCACGGGTCGCTGCTCTACAAGGGTCGGGCCCCGGTCGCGGCCGACTCGGTGCAGGTGGGCCGCATGCGGGCCGCCGGCGCCATCCCGGTGGGCAAGACCGCAGCCCCCGAGTTCGGCACGCTGAGCTGGACCCGGACCAAGGCCTGGGGCACCGCCCGCAACCCGTGGGACACCTCGTGCACCCCCGGCGGTTCGTCGGGGGGCTCGGGCGCCGCGGTGGCCGCCGGCATCGTGCCCCTGGCCACCGCCAGCGACGGCGGCGGATCCACGCGCATCCCGGCCGGGTTCTGCGGCCTGGTCGGCCACAAGGCCAGCTACGGCCGGGTGCCGGACCCGAAGGCGGCGGGGTCGATGACCGCAGTGCTCGGCGCGCTGGTGACCACCGTGGCCGACGCCGCCCGCCACCTCGACGTGGTCAGCGGGCCCGACGCCCGCGACCGCACCTCGCTGCCCCCTCCGGGGCTCTCCTACGAGGAGGTCATCGACGCCCTGCCCACGGCTGGTCTCCGGGCGCGGTGGTCCGACGACCTCGGCTTCGCCGCCGTCGACCCCGAGGTGGTCTCCGTCGCCCGCGCCGCCGCGGGGGTGCTGGCCGAGGCCGGGGCGTTGACCCTCGACGAGGACCCGATCCACCTCACCGACCCGGTCCGCACCTGGCTCTCGTCGGGGGCCGTCGACCTGTGGATGGACCTGGAGGATGACATGTGGCCGGGCGTGGCCGACGACCTCACCCTCTACAGCCGGCGGGTGCTGGAGCAGACCGAGCAGATGACCCTGCCTCGGCTGGTCGCACCGGCTCGGCGCCGCCACGTGCTCGAGCGCGAGGTGGGCGAGCTCTTCGGAGAGGTCGACGTGCTCCTCACGCCGACGACGGCGGTGCCGGCGTTCGCCGCCGAGGGCCCGCCCCCGGCCGAGATCGCAGGTCAGTCGGTGTCCGCCCCCATGGCCACTCCGTTCACCATGCTGGCCAACCTGTGCTGGAACCCGTCGACCTCGGTGCCGGCGGGGCGCACCGAGGCGGCCCTCCCCGTCGGGTTGATGGTCACCTGCCGTCTGCACCGCGACGACGTGTGCCTTCGCCTGGCCCGCCTGCTGGAGCAGGCCGCCCCCTGGCCTCGCACGACGGCCGACGCCTGACCGTCGAGTCGCCTTCGGCCGGGAGCAGGGCCCTGTCCGTGACCCGCAGATCTCGGCTGCCGTTCCGTCGGGCCGGGTCCGAGCAGGTCTCACCGGGTCCCGGCGATCTCGTGGAACACCGCGGGCGCCACGAACCGCACGCCGGGCCACCCCCTGGCGGACGAGGGGGTGGGGGTCAGACCCGTTGCCGGGTGCGGGGTGCGGTCCGGGCCGTGGCGGTCGAGACGCGGGTGTGGGCCTCGACGCGACGGATCAGGTCCTCGGCGTCGTCGCGGCGACGCGCGGCCAGATCGAGCTCGAGGCGCGCATTGTGCACGGCGTCGTCGTGTCCGATCCGGTAGGACAGGCCAGCCAGGACGTGGGGGAGGGTCATGTGGGCCATGGGCGCAACGTACGCCTGCACTGTTGCCGGGTGTCGTCGGCCGGGTTGCCACTCGGGGTCCGTTGTCTGAAGGTTGTGTGATGTCGGACACGATGCGTGTCGCAGCAACGACCTCGACGACCGGTAGCGTTCGACGCCGTGCTCTCCCCGGACTCCTCCGCGCCCGATGGCCGATCATCGTCGGTGACGGTGCGCCAGGTGGTCGACGATGACGAGGCCCCTGACCTGGTCGTTCCCTTCGCCGGTCTCATCCCCCAGCTGTCGCGTTCGTCTCCGCCCCCCGACGCTGTGGCCCTGGCCGAGATCATCGCCTCACCGGCCACGCACCTGCTCCTGGCCGAGGCCGACGGGGAGGTGCTGGGTTCGCTGACGCTGGTGGTGTTCCGCATCCCGACCGGACATCGGGCCTGGGTCGAGGACGTGGTGGTCGACGATGAGGCCCGGGGCCGCGGGGTGGGCGAGGTGCTCAACCGCGCGGCCCTGGACCTGGCGGCCGAGCTCGGCTGCCGCACCGTCGACCTGACCAGCCGGCCCAGCCGGGAGGCCGCCAACCGCCTCTACCAGCGCCTCGGCTTCGTCGCCCGCGACACCAACGTCTATCGCTACGAGCAGCGCTGAACACCCGGCGGCGTCGCGCGGATGCCAGTACCTTGGGACTCTGCCCGTCGACCCGGCTCCCAGGAGGGCCCTCGATGCCTGTCGTCGCCGTCACCCGTCTTCACCTCCGCTCCGATGAGTTCTCCGACGAGTTCTGGAGCGCGACCTTCGCCTCGGTGGAGCAGGCCCAACAGGCGGAAGGCCACCTCGCCAGTGACTTCGGCGCCGACACCGAGGGTGGCGCCTGGACCAAGACCGTGTGGGCCGACGCCGCCGCCATGCGCGACTTCATGGTGGCCCCGCCCCACGTCGACGCCATGTCCAAGCTGCGAAGCTGGTGCGACGAAGCCATGGTGACCCACTGGGACGCCCGACGATCCCGAGCTGCCCGGCTGGGACGCGGCCCACGCCCGCCTGATCGCCCACCCGAAGGTCTCGAAGGTGATCCACCCCTCGGCACGTCAGACGGCCCACGCCTTCGACGACGTCCCCGTCCCGAGCTCGGCACCAGAGGGCTGATCCGGACCGGCGCTCAGCTTCGGTCGCTCGCGGGCGCCGATCGATCACCACTCGGTCAGGTCGACGCGTCGCCGGTCGGAGCCATCGGAGCCCCCAGGCTGTGCGCCGTGCCTTGCTCGACGCTGGCGGCCGCAGGATCTGGCAACACGCCGGGCTCGGCCCGGGGCGACGTTCGATGGCGGCATGCTGTCGGGTCACCGACCTCGATCGCGAACCGGTGCCGAGTGGCGATCTCGGTGATCTCGTACACGAGACGGCCGAGCTCGTCGGCGGTGAAGTGCGTCGCTGCGGCTTGGAACACCGAGAGCGGCACAGCGGCATCGGCGGGGCCGATCACCGCTTCGGTAAGAGCCATCGCAGCGCGTTCTCGCGCGCTGAGGACGTCGGTCGTCTTCCAGGCGCGGTCCGCCACGAGCCGTGGCGCCGACGCGCCCGAGGTGAGAGCACCGCGGTCGCGGCCGTCGGGCCTGGCCCCGCTCCCGTTGAGCTCCGAGGCACAGAGGTGCACCAGCTCGAGCACGGATGGCTCGAGCTCCGCGCCCGTGACCGTCTGACGCAGCTGGTGCAGTGCGCGGTGGCAATCGACCCACAACCGGGACACCCGCTGACGCGCGTCTGACACCGACGTCAACGGTACGTTCGCGGCGCCGACGAGCCGCGGACCCTGCTGCCCGGCGAGCCGCAGCGGTCTGCCTCGACCGCCTGGCCGCGCCTCCGAGATCGGGAGGGGTGTGACGGCTCCACATCGAGGGTGTCGGCGCCAGAGTGGCGCTAAGGTCGATCGACATGCCGAGCATCCAGGTCAAAGACGTGCCCGATGAGGTGCATGCCACCCTTCGGCGTCGCGCCGCGCTCGCCGGGAAGTCACTTCAGGAGTACCTCCTCGAGCGGCTCACCGACGAGGCTCACTCCGAGACGCTGGACGAGCTCCTCGACCGTGCGGGGGGCCGGGCCGGCGGTCGGGCGAGCTTCGCCTCCGCGGCCCAGTCGGTGCGGTCCGCTCGCGATGGCAGGTGATCGTCGTCGACGCCAGCGTCCTCGTCACTGCCTTGGCCGATGATGGCCCCGACGGCGACGACGCGCGGGACCGGCTGCGAGGAGAGCGGCTCGTCGCCCCTCACCTGATCGACGTCGAGGTGGTCTCGGCCTGGCGACGATTGGCAGCCGCCGGTTCGGTTGACGATCGACGGGTGGCCTGGCCATCGACGACCTCAGAGCCCTGCGGCTCGACCGTGTTCCGCACGGCCCGTTCACCGGTCGGTGCTGGGAGCTTCGCCACAACCTGACCGCCTACGACGCCGTGTACGTGGCCCTCGCCGAGCGCACACGGGCCATCCTCCTCACGGCGGACAGCCGGCTTGCGGACTCACCGGGACCGCGGTGTGAGATCGAAGTGCTCCGGTAGCTCCTCTGGGAGTGCGGACCACCCCCCGGGCCGTCGGCCCGCCCCGACGACGAAGGAGTGCCAGTCTCATGTCTGCCCACCGCCTCCCCCTCGAGGGCGAGACCGCGCTAGTCACCGGCGCGAACCAGGGCATCGGCGCCGCGACGGCGATCACCCTCGCGGAGCGGGGAGCCGATGTCGCCGTGAGCTACCTCCGTACTCGAGATCCGGCCGGCACCGACGCCTACAACCGGCCCCGAGCGGCCGACGCGTCCGACGTGCGGGCCGCCGTCGAAGCCCACGGCCGTCGCTGCCACGCGATCGAGGCCGACTTGGCCGACCCTGCGGTGCCCGCTGCGCTGTTCGAGGAGACCGAGGCTGCCCTCGGACCCATCTCGGTCCTGGTCCACAACGCCAGCGGTTGGCGCAAGGACAGCTACTCGCCCGCAGATCCCGATGCGCTCGGCCGACCTGGCGGTCCGGTCGACCGAGAGTCCATCGACAGCCAGCTCCACGTCGATGCCCGGGCCGGGGCGCTGCTGATGGCGGAGCTCATCGACCGGCACCGTCGACGAGGGGCTACCTGGGGTCGCATCGTGACCCTCACCTCCGGCGAGGGACGTCAGTTCCCGGGTGAGGTGTCCTACGGAGCCGGGAAGGCGGCGCTGATCAGCTACACGTTGTCGGCGGCGATGGAGATGGCTGGCGACGGGGTCGCCGCCAACGTCGTCTACCCACCCGTGACCGATACGGGGTGGGTAGACGAGGAGGTTCGGGAGTTCGTGGCCAACGACCTCGAGCACCACCACGTCGCCTCGCCCGCCGAGGTCGCGCAGGTGATCGCCTGGCTCTGCGCCGACGCGGGCCGGATCGTCACGGGGAACATCATCCGCCTTCGCTAGCAGCGTCCCTCCGGCATTGCACGCTCAGGTCCCAGACGATCATGAGAGGATCCGTTGCACGAGGACGAGCTCGAGCCAGCGGTCGAACTTCTGGCCCACCTCGGGCAGCCGGCCGACCTCGGAGAACCCCATGGCCCGGTGGAACGTATACCCAGAGAGCCGGGCAGCGGGCCTCGGGGCGATGGGCGGGGCCCGTCGCCTTCGCGGCGCAGTGTCGGATGCGCCTCGGCAAGACACCCCGGCAGCTCCGTGCATCTTCCGGGGTCGATCCGTCAGCGCGGTCTACCGTGCCGTTCGTGGCTGAGATCTTTCGCGACCGACGGCGGGCCGAGAGCTTCGGGAGCGTCGCCGAGCGCTACGACCGGACCCGGCCCACCTACCCGCCGGAGCTCGTCGAGTGGCGCTGGCCCCTCGCTCGCCACCCCGTCACCCGCCACCGCAGCGTCGTCCCATCGCTGACGCGTGCCTCGATGGTCCAGGGACGCCGGAGCACGACCCGCGCCAGCAGACCGACCACGGCCACGACCAGGACGATCGCCAGGTCGACCACGGCGATCAACAGCGGGAGACCGACGAAGATGATGAGCAGCGTCGCGACGATGAACAGGATGCCGGTCACGATCCCCTCGCCGACGACGTCGACCCACCCTGGCTCGGCGTCCACCGCCTTCCCCAGCCGACGCAGGGTCTGACGGATCCGGCGCCGGAACCTGCCCCACACCGTCTCGCTCCCGAGGCGCAACACCCAGCGACGGCGCACCATCCAGGTTCGGCCGTCGGGGGCCTCGATCGCCGCACGCACGTGGGGATCATGGCGTGTCGTTGGTTGCTGGCGCGCTCGCCCGGCCGTCCGACCGCCGCGGGCCGTGCTCGGTGCCAGAGATCAGCTGGCGCTCGATCGTCCCACCCGTGTCAGCCACGACGGCGGAGAGCTGGTGCGCGGCGCGGCTGATTGCGATGCGATGACGTGCACCAACAGACCGGCCGCCGAGCACACGCCATCCGACGCCGGCGGCGTCGCGAGCCGTCCGATGGCGTCGCCCGTGGTTCAGTCGGCTTCGGGGTCGGCCAGCACCTCGCGGACCACCCGCCACGAGCGAACCCCACGCCTCGATGCGGGTCAGCGGGAGCTCGGCGAGGTCCGGGAGCTGCGTCGAGAGGAGCCGCTGCACGAGCTCGTCGTCGACCTCGACCTCGTCGTCGTGCATCCGCGGGACCGCCACCACCCCATGCCAGCGCTCTCCCTGTGCCGTCGTTCACCACTTTTCGAACCGTGGGTGTCTGAACGCCCCATGTGACGTCTCCCGGCCGGGGGATGTCGTGACGGGGTGCGTTCTCCGTCGGCAGCATCCTCGCTCGGATGCCATGGTGAGCCCCATGAGCTCTTCCTCACTTGACACCACACCGCTGGCCAAGTCCTACGAGATGGTCGACGGGAAGCAGATGGCGTACCACGAGACGGGCGAGGGCGACCCGGTGGTGTTCCTCCACGGCAACCCCACGTCGTCCTACCTGTGGCGCAACGTGATCCCCCACCTGTCGGACCGGGCTCGCTGCATCGCCCCCGACCTCATCGGCCAGGGCGACTCCGACAAGCTCGATGACACCGGCCCGGGCTCGTACCGCTTCGTCGAGCACCGTCGCTACCTGGACGCCCTCCTCGACCAGCTCGACCTGGGTGAGCGGATCACCTTCGTCATCCACGACTGGGGCTCGGCGCTCGGCTTCGACTGGGCCAACCGTCACCGCGACCGCGTCGCCGGACTGGCCTACATGGAGGCCATCGTCCGCCCCGTCACCTGGGACGACTGGCCCGACGCGGCCCGTGACATCTTCCAGGGCTTCCGGTCCGAGACCGGCGAGGAGATGGTCATCGAGAACAACCTCTTCGTCGAAGCGGTGCTGCCGGCTGCGATCCTGCGCGACCTGACCGCCGAGGAGCACGACGAGTACCGGCGGCCGTTCGTCCAGTCCGAGCACCGCCGCCCCACCCTCACCTGGCCCCGTGAGATCCCCATCGAGGGCGAGCCCGCAGACGTGGCCGAGATCGTTCAGTCCTACGCCGACTGGCTCCCCACGTCGGAGGTGCCCAAGCTGTTCATCAACGGAGACCCGGGGGCCATCCTCACTGGTCCCCAGCGAGAGTTCTGCCGGACCTGGTCGAACCAGACCGAGGTCACCGTGGCCGGCAACCACTTCCTCCAGGAGGACAGCCCTCACGAGATCGGCGAGGCCATCGCCTCCTGGATGGACTCCCACTGAGAGGCTGACCGGTGGCGCCATCGACCGACTGGGTGGCGTGGCACCATTCCTACGACGATCCCGCCAGCTCGCTCCCCCGACGCCTGGAGGTGGTCCGACGCCGCGTCTCCGACGCGCTCGACCTGGTGCCCGCGGCCCGGCCGCGCCTGCTCAGCCTCTGTGCCGGCGACGGCCGCGACGTGATCCCGGTGCTGGCCCGCCGAGGTGGCTCGGGGTGGACATCGGCGGTGCTCGTGGAGCACGACGAGGTGCTGGCCGGTGCAGCCTTGGACGCCGCCGCCGCGGCGGGGCTCGACGCGCTGGATGTCCGACGGGGCGATGCTGGTGAGCCGACGACGTTCGCCGACGTGGTGCCGGTCGACGTGCTCTTGCTGTGCGGGATCTTCGGCAACATCTCGACCGCCGAGGTGGACGGGGTGATCGCCCTGGCTCCGACGCTGGTGGAGCCGGGCGGCTGTGTCATCTGGACGAGAGGGAGGACCGACCCCGACCTGCGGCCGCGGGTCCGGAAGGCGTTCCGCGCCGCCGGCTTCGAGGAGGTGGCCTACGACGGCGAAGCCGAGTCCTACGGGGTCGGTCTCGCCCGCCGTCTCGACGAGGCCGCTCCCGACAGGACCGACCTGCCC
Organism: Acidimicrobiales bacterium; assembly: GCA_038233075.1. Classification (GTDB taxonomy): domain Bacteria; phylum Actinomycetota; class Acidimicrobiia; order Acidimicrobiales; family Iamiaceae; genus Iamia. The sequence goes on along the minus strand of JBBSMQ010000001.1, from coordinate 3,274 downwards.
GACCGACTGTTCAGCTTCCTCCGGTAGCCCTTGCTGGTCCCACAATGGCGCCGGGTGGGAGCCCGACAGACAGGCAGCGTCATCGCGGGGCGCGAGCGATCACGTAGAGCCGCTGTGACTGGTGCTCGTGAGGACGAGGCGCCCGCCGCTGGACCTCCTCGACGGTGAAGTCGGCGACCTCGAGGGCGCACTCGATCTCGTCCTGGCTGAACAGGGTCCCACCCACGGCGGAGAAGTGGTGCCCGAGGAGCTCGGTGGCGAAGACCTCGCCCTCGCCGAGGTGGGTCGCAAGCGCGAACGCGCCCTGTGGGGCCAGCACGCGCTGAATCTCACCGAGGACCGACACCAGCTGTGGACGAGGGATGTGCTGCAGCGAGTAGAACGCCACCGCCGCAGTGAACGAGTCGCTACCGAACGGAGCGCACGCACGTCGCCACACACGGCCCGGAACCCGCGGCCACCAGTGTCGCAGTCGATCGGCTGATGGAATCCTGGGCCGTCCCGCTCCCCGGCCCAACTTTCGCTGTCACACCCCCTGCGTACAGTCGGGGTATGGAGATGTGTCCGACCCTGGAGCGAGCCGCTGAGGCGCAGGCGGCGCGGTGGGCGTTCGAGGACGAGGTGGCGGGTGTCGCGGGCGTCCAGAACGCGGCGGAGGCCCGCCTGGTCGATCTGACGGTGCGCGCCTTGGCGGAGGGGTTCTGGGCGGGGCATCGGATCCACACGCCGGTGCAGTGGTTGATGTGGAAGGCGGGGCTGTCTCGGACGCGGGCCCGGCGGGTGGTGGCCTTGGCCCGTCGGGCCCGGGTGTTGCCGGTGACGATGGCCGCGTTCGCGGAGGGGCGGTTGTCGTTCGATCAGGCGGCGACGGTGGCCCGTTACACCCCGGCGGAGTACGAGTCGTCGGTGTGTGCTCTGGCCTGTCAGCCACCGTGGCCCAGATCGCGGCGGCGACGAGGGGGTACGGCTTCGACACCGAGGCCCGCCCGTCCGATGCGCCGGAGCCGACCCCTGAGGAGCCGGTGCTGCCCGACCCCGACCCCGAAGTGGATCGGACCGTGGCCCTCGGCACCGAGGACGACGGGTCGTGGTGGGCCCGGATGCGCCTCCCCATCGACGAGGGCCTGGCCGTCGAGGGCGCCCTGAAGGCGGCCCGGGAGCGGCTGCACTCCGAGGCCAGCCAGCACGCCCGGGCCCAGGCCCAGGCCGAGGGGCGTTCGGTCAAGGACCTCAAGGTGCCCGCACCGTCGTGGGCCGACGCGGTGGTGGGGGTGGCGCACTCGATCCTCGCCGGTGGCGCCGGCGGGGCGGAGATGGCGGTGCGCAGCCGGATCCTGTTGCACCTGGAGATGCCGGCCGGTCCCGGCGGCGATGACCGGTGGATGGGCTCGACGCACCTGGGTGGGGTGCTGCCCGATGAGCTGCGCCGGTACCTGACCTGCGACGGCGACATCGAACCGGTGTGGGAACGCGAGGGCACACCGGTGAACCTGGGGCACCCAGCGCATCGTGCCCCGCCGCATCCGCCGCCTCATCGAGCACCGCGACCGCGGCTGTCGGGTGCCGGGCTGCGATCAGAGCTACTGGCTCCAGATCCACCACATCACCGATTGGGAAGACCATGGTGAGACGGTCACGACCAACTTGATCTGCCTGTGCTCGACCCATCACCGCCTCCACCACCAAGGCCTGCTCGGCATCGTCGGCAAGGCCGACGACCCCGACGGGGTGGTCTTCACCGACCGCTACGGCAACCACCTCCACGGCGCCACCCGAGCCCGGCCCCCCAAGACCACCGACATGCCCGACGTCGACCCCTACACCGGACCCACCGGCGAACGCCTCGACCGCACCGCCGTCCACTTCAGCCGCACCCCCGACCCGAACCCCGACGATCCGGCCGGGGCCGACGAGTCTGACCCCGACGACTCCTCCCCCGCGGGCCGTCGCCGAGGTCGTTGCCGCACCACCGGCCGCCCCCACACCGGAACCCCCGACGCATCCCGCGCCCCACCCACCGCCTGACCACGAGTGATACCCGCCCCTCGGGACCTGCACGCTCTTGGGACGAGGCCCCGGGCCACGCGAACCTGTGCCAGAACGCCGCTCGTCGGAATCGTACCGTCCTTGGTGCGAGGCCCCGGGACGCGGGCGCGAGCCGAAGACGTCTGCGGGCCCGGTCTGCCCCTCCGCCCAGGGTGCTCGGCCCACGGGTGCGCGCTCATTCACCGATGAGTTCGGAGGCGTAGTCACGTCTGCCCTGCATGGAGGACGACGGGCCACCCCTGGGGGGCGGGGCATCGACCGCTGTTCACCTCGTGCTGGCCGACGACGCGCCCTCGGCCGCGTCCCGGTGGCCTCGCGCGTCGACCTGGTCACCGTCGAGGCCTGGCCCGGATGCAGCTGGGGGCCCGGCGGCGGGGCTGGCGCCTCAGGGTGGTGCACCCGCCGGGGCAGGCCTGCCCCCTGGCCGACCTGCTGGACCTGGTGGGCTTGACCCTGCAGGTCGAGGATGTGGTGGCCGAGGCCTCCACCTTCCTGGCGGGACGAGATCCCCCGTCGTGACACCGGCTCAACCTTGCTGGCGGGACGAGATGCCCTGCACCGCTTCCATCGGCATCGAGGGACCCGGTCCGCGGGTGTGCACCACGATGCGGTGAGCATCGAGCCGGCCCCCCAGCCCGGTGGCGGCCAGCCCGGACGACCTACGACGTCGAGGGGAACACCGGGGGGAGGCCGAACTCGGCGAAGAGCTCCTCGTCGATGAAGTGGTTCAGGGCCGTGATGCGTCCGTCGCGCGACTCGATGACCTGGATGGACCAGGGGCGCAGGGTGCCGTCCTCGGCCGGCTTGTAGGACGCGACCCCTGGCACCCCGTTGGCGGAGATGGGCAGCACCCGCGACCCCTCGCAGCCGGCCCCCTTGCCCAGGTGCCACTTGCCGATCTCCTCGGGGCCCTGGAGCCACAGCTCCCAGGGCGGCATGGACATGGTGGCGTCGTGGTGGAGGAGGGCGACGAGGGCGGAGATGTCGTAGCGCTCGAAGGCGTCGACGTAGCGGCCCAGCAGCTCCTCGTGATCGGCGTCGACCGGCGTCGGGCCGGCTCCGGTCGAGGGCATCGACTCCAGCGTGGCCCGCGCCCGCTGGAGTGCGCTGTTGACCGACGCCACCGACGTGTCGAGCAGCTCGGCCACCTCGCTGGCCTGCCAGCGCAGGACCTCACGGAGGATGAGCACGGACCGCTGCTTGGGCGGGAGGTGCTGGAGGGCGGTGA